>NZ_JBFAXH010000009.1:0-222872 GCF_040680755.1 Nocardia sp. NPDC051990
TCCTGACTCCAAAGTCGTTGCGCCCGTGGACAACCCCGCCGACAGATCCCTAAACAGCGACTATCCGCAACAAGCTCTCAATCAGCAGCCGGAGCATCCAGCGCGGCGGGGCAGCCAGTCCTCTCGAGCCTCGACCGAAGCAAAAACCCATCAGCTACACCCCACCGCTCTGGGCATCCAGGGCACCAACCCCAGACACCTACAAACTTAGGGAAGACCCATGTCCCTCGCGGAGTTGCGCAGCCAGATGTTGCGCCGCAAACCCCTCGAGCAGATCGAGGAGGAGACCGGGCCCGCAGACGAGCAACTGAAGCGGTCACTCGGACTGTGGCAGCTCACGGCGATCGGTGTCGGCGGCATCATCGGTGCGGGCATTTTCGCCCTGGCCGGTTCGGTCGCACATTCCGTCACGGGCCCGTCGGTGCTCATCTCGTTCCTGATCGCCGGTGTCGCAAGCGCCTGCGCGGCGCTGTGCTACGCGGAATTCGCCGGGATGGTTCCGAAAGCAGGATCCGCGTACACCTACGGCTATGTCTCGCTGGGCGAGATCGTGGGCTGGTTCATCGGCTGGGATCTGCTGCTCGAGTACATCGCGGTGGCAGCGGTGGTCGCGATCGGTGTCTCCGGATACTTCAAGTTCCTCCTGGGCCAAGTCGATATCACGCTGCCGGATTGGATGATGGGCGCGTACGGCACCGGAAACGGTCGCGTGATCGACGTGTTCGCGGTGCTGTTCTGTCTGGGCACCGCGTGGTTGCTCTCGCGGGGCATCAAGAGCGTCGGCCGCTTCGAGACGGTCGCCGTCGGCATCAAGGTCGCATTGGTCGTGCTGATCATCGTGCTCGGCGTCTTCCATATCGACAGCTCCAACTACACCCCGTACTTCCCGTTCGGTGTGGGCGCGGTGTGGACCGGTGCGGCAACAGTCTTCTTCGCGGTCTTCGGCTATGACGCGATGAGCACCGCCGCCGAGGAATCCATCGACGGCAAGAAACATCTCCCCAAGGCCATCATCTACTCGCTGGCCATCGCCATGGTGCTGTACGTGCTGGCCACGCTGGTGCTGACCGGTATGCAGAAATACACCGAGATCAGCCCGACCAGCGGTTTCTCCACCGCCTTCGAATCGGTCGGCATGCCGGGCGTCGCGAATATCATCGCGATCGGCGCCATCGTCGGCATTGTCACCGTGGTGCTCACCTTCATGCTCGGTGTGACCCGCGTGTGGTTCGCGATGAGCCGCGACGGACTGCTGCCGGAGTGGTTCGCCAAGACCCATCCGGTCCGCAAGGTGCCGACCCGGGTCACCTGGATCGTCGGCATCGGATCCGCAATCATGGCGGGTCTGCTGGATATCACCGTGGTCGCGGAGCTGACGAATATCGGCATCCTGATGGCCTTCATCGTGGTCTCCGTCGCGGTAATGGTGCTGCGCCGGACCCGCCCCGATGAGCCACGCGCATTCAAGTTGCCGCTCATGCCGGTGGTGCCACTGGTAGGCATCGGCTTCTCGATCTACCTGATCTGGTCGCTGCCGTGGGAGACCTGGCTGCGCTTCGCGGTATGGCTGGTGATCGGCCTCGCCGTGTATTTCGGATACTCGCGGATGCATTCCAAGCTGGAGCGCGGCGGGAACGTCACACTGGCGCAGTAGGCGATCGAGACGGTCTCGGACAGCTCGCGGACGGTCGATGTGGTTGTCCACCAAACGATTGTGCGCGATTGTTCGAGGCCAGGCCCGGCCGCAGCACGAGCCCTTGTCGTCAGATCTAAACCGACAGCGGCGCTTGCGGTCTCGGCGAAACCAGCCGCAGAGCTCACCGCAATACCGAGTGATCGGTCCAGGCAACAGCGCGTAGCGGAAATGAACCCATTCCGCGCACCGGCGCCGGCAGTGCCACCAGTCTGGCGCCGACGTCGGGAACCGCGTCCAGGTTCGTCATCTGCTCGATGATCGGGATTCCCGCACCCAGCAGTGTGTGATGACACGGCCGCGTCGGCAAGGACGTGTCATCGATATCGAGCGAGTCGATGCCGACCAGCGCCACATTGGCGGCGACCAGCGCGTCCGCGACCTCACCGACCAAGTACGGATGCTCGGGGTCCCGATACGCCGACGAACCCCACCGCGCCGACCATCCGGTGTGCATGAGCACCGCCTTGCCCCATAGCCGCGCCGGGTCGCCGAGCACATCCGGTCCCACGGCGCGGATTCCCACCGCACGGATCATGATGATCGGCACATTGAGCAGCCGTTCCAACGGCAGCTCGGCGATATCGGCGCCATCGGCATGGAAGTGGCGGGGCGCGTCGATGAATGTCCCCGTGTTGCCGACGGTATCCACGCGCGCAATCTCGTAGGTCATATCGACCAGCGCCGACCGGTCACGCGCAATATGTGTGGTGACTCGCGGTCCGGGCAGCCCGGGATAGGTGAGCATGCCGGCCGAGATCGGATGAGACAGCTCAACTATCGCCTTGCTCATGCTGAAGACCGTACTCGCCGATCCCACGGCACGCGGCGAGCTACCGCACACCCGTGCCACGCACATCACGCGCGCAGGCCACGCTCCAACATGGATTGCCGCAATCCAGGTTCGAACTACGGGCGCGGCCAGGGACGACCGAGACAACGCTCGATATCGACATTGAATCGCTGCAGGTAATCGGCGAAGGCGGCCGCGTCCTGCGGTGACCAGTCCGCCAGAATCGCCGCCAAGGTTCGATCGATTCGCCGTGTTCGCGATCGAGTTGCCGTTCGCCTTCGGCGGTAATGCGGAATTTGCGGGCCATGCCGCCATCCGGATCCGGGATGCGTTCCACCACGCCGTCGCGCACCATGGCCGCGGTCCGCCGGTTCAGCGTCGACACGTCCTGACCCACCGCCTGACTCAGCTGCCCGATCGTCATCGGACCCTGGAGGCGACATTCCTTCTATTGCTCTGCGAGGATGACTCCTGACCGACATGCCCCGATGCCTAATCCTGATCCTGTGGCCTTCCTCGATATTGTCCACGGCGGCACTGAGCATCCGAATTGGATTGTGGTGGAGTGGAATTCGTCAGAATACGTTCACGCGAGGGAGCCATCGCGGTAACGATGACGGCGGCTACGTCCGGGAGGAGGATACGGACTGGCCACCAATGTGTTCAGCGTCAGTACTAGCGGTCAGGGTCGAGGAGGGGCCAGGCGAATCAAAACCGGCGTACTGGCCACGAAAGGATGACGACACTGAGGTACTGCCACGGTTGCAGGATATTCGGCCACCACGCAGGCGGACGCCGATTCGACGGCCGCCGTGGGTGGGATGACCACTATGTCGACGAATGCTCCAACTCGTGTCGCACAGGAATTTCGGGGAATTCCTTCAGAATCTCGAGACGGCGCGATGCATCACGACGCTGCGGGCCTTCAGAATTCGTCGGGACAACCGCACGAACCTCTGGTGTGCAGTACCGCTTCGAGATTCACCACTCCGGGACGGGGCGTGTGGTCGTCGAGTTGTTGTAGCAGCAGATCGACCGCGGTTTGGCCCATGCGGCGGGTGGGCTGGACCACGGTGGTCAGCCCGGGGCGGGTGTAGCGGGAGTACTCGATGCCATCGAAGGCGACCACAGCGAGATCGTCGGGTACCCGCAGCCCAGCATCGTAGGCGGCGCGCAGCATACCCATCGCCTGCAGGTCGCTGGTCACGAAAACCGCTGTGGGGCGGCAGGATTCGGCCATTATATCGGCAAGTGCGCGGTAGCCCGCTGCGCCGCCGAAATCGGTTCGCACGATGTGCCCTTCGGCAAGTCCGGCGGCCGCCAACGCATTTCGGTAACCCTGCACGCGGTCCTCTGCGGTGGACACGTGCGGGCCGCTGAGGCAGGCGATTTCGCGGTGCCCGTGTTCGATGAGATGGGCGACGGCCCGCTCCGCGCCCGCGACCGAATCGCACATGACATGTGCGCAACGCGCCGGATCGATGACGCGGTCCACCGCCACCAGCACCATGCCCGCCTCCTCGCACGCATCGGCGATGCCGGTCTCCCAGGACGACGAAATCGCGAGCAGCCCTTCAACTCTGCGATCAATGAAGCTGCGCACATAGGCGCGTTCGCGTTCCTCGTCACCGGCGGCATTACCGACGAACAGCGGATACCCCCGCGCGAAAGCGGCCGCCTCGATAACCGCGGACAGCTCGGCGAAGAACGGGTTCGCGCCGTCCGGAATCACCAGACCCAGCGCATGTCCACGGTTCATGCGCAGGCTGCGCGCCGACATATTGGGCCGGTAACCGAGCTCGGCGATAGCGGCCTCGATCCGCGCCTTGGTCGCGGGCGCGACCTGCCGCGGCCCGCCGTTGAGCACATAGCTCACCAGCGCCGGCGAGGTGCCGGCCAGCCGCGCCACGTCGGCTCGTGTGACTGCCATCCGAAATCTCTCCTTGCTCCGACCGTCCATCCAAGCACTCCGCACAAGCACTTGACAGCCGGTGACTCCGGTCACACACTACTCATCAACTCGCGTTGATCAACACGAGTTGATATTAGAGATAGGTCGAACTCACGATGAATGCTCGTTTCAGGCGTGCAATGGCGCCGCTTGTCCTCATCGGCGCGCTCGCTGCCGCTGCCTGCGGCCGCGGTGGACAGGACGGGAGCGACGGCGATTTCAAGATCGCGATCGTCACCCGGAACTTCACCAACCCCTACTGGGCGGCATTGCGCGACGGCGCCCTCGCGGTTGATCATCAGCCATGATCTGGCGCAGGTCATGCGGGTCTGTGACAATGTGGTGGTGTTGCGGCGCGGCAGATCCGTTGCGGCACATCGGATCGACGAGGTGAACGGCGACCGGCTGGTCGCACTCATCACCGGTGCGGCGCCTGGCAATCTGGAGGTCACCACGACCGGAGCCGACCTGGGCGAGCGAATCATCGACGCAGCACCTCCGGTCGCGACGGAGCCGAGCGTCAGCGAGGTGGAGTCGTGACCGTTGTCGTCCTCGGCTCGGTCAACCAGGACATCGTCTGTGAAGTGGAACAGCTGCCGCGGCCCGGCGAAACGGTGCTGGCACTGCGCTCACGAACCAATCTGGGCGGCAAGGGTTCCAATCAGGCCGTCGCGGCGGCGCGGGCGGGCGGCCGGGTCGAATTCATCGGCAGAATCGGCCGGGATGCCGATCCCGGACTGCGGAAATCGTTGCGCGGGTATGGTGTCGAGCTCACCGCGCTGCGCGAGGTGCCGGATGCGCGGACCGGCACGGCCTACATCACTGTCGCCGACGGTGAGAACCAGATCGTGGTCGATCCCGGCGCCAACTTCCGCTGGGAGCCCGAACCCGAACTCGACACCATGACCGAGGCCGACTTGCTGCGCTCAGCGGAAGTCGTTGTCGCACAGTTGGAAGTGCCGCCGAACGTGGTCGAATGGGCCGCACGGCGGGCGCGCAGGTTCGTCCTCAACGCGGCTCCGGCGACGGCGCTGCCGGATGCGCTGCTGCGCCGCTGCCACCCGCTGATCGTCAACGAATCCGAGCTGTCGGCATTGACCGGGAACACCGCGCGGACACCCGAGCAGGCATTCCACCTGGCCCGTTCGCTGTGCCTGCGCGGGGTGGAATCCGTCGTGGCCACCTTGGGTGCCGCCGGGTCGGTCTGGGCGCACCGCTGCGATGCGCCCGCGCCCGTTTCTGGTGGGTATCAGGCTGCACCACAAGTGAATTCGGTGGATTCTACCGGCGCGGGCGATGCCTTCGTCGGTGCGCTGGCCGCCGCACTCGCCGACGGTATGCCACTCGGCGCCGCCGTGGCCTACGCCACCGCGGCCGGGGCGCTCGCCGTCCAGACACCGGGAACCCACGCCTCCTACCCCACCGGGGACCAGATCGTCGCCGCGTTCGCGGCCATCCCCGCCGCCCGGCCACTCGACTGACCCCTCTTCGAGAAGGAAACGCACTGTGCGTACCAGCGGACTCATTCACGCCGAATTACTCGCGGCGCTCACGGCGCTGCGCCATACCGACCTCTTCGCCGTCAGCGACTCCGGTCTGCCGACACCCGTCGGCGTGCCGGTCATCGACCTGGGCATCAGCTACGGATTCCCTCGGTTCGAGCCGATCCTCGACCTGATCCTCGAGGAAGTCACCGTCGAAGCGGCCTGGGGCAGCCGCGCCGTCGCGGAGCAGAATCCGGAGGCCGCGGCCTTGCTCAGCCGCCGCCTGAACGCGGAGTTGATCGACCACGACGACTTCAAACAGCGCATCGGGGCCTGCCGGTTCGTGGTGCGCACCGGTGAAGCCCGGCCGTATGCCAATGTGTTGCTGCGGGCCAGAGTGCCTTGGTTGTAGCGTCGGAAATATTGGTTATCTGCGATATTGAACCCAGCGCACGCGCGGCCCGTATCGTTTGCCGGAATGGTCAGTTGACTAACCACTGTCCTGGTGCTCGGATTATGACTGATTCCACAGGTCACGCCAGCTTGGTGACTGCTCGCAGCTCGCGCGAAACAACACAGCAGGTGGGTCGGGAGGAGCGGTAGAGATGGATCTTCGCGAGGTCGTATCCGCGGGTGTGTGGGAGCAGCGGCAGTTACTGGGCCAAGGGGTGCTGACGGCCCGTGAACTGATCCAGGCCACGCTCGACGGGATCGAACAGGCCGGCGAGCTCAATGCCTTCACTCGCGTACTGCACGACCAAGCCATCGCCGAAGCCATCGAACGGGATCGGCAGGACGTCACGGAGCGCGGACCGCTGCACGGCGTCCCGATCGCGGTGAAGGACGAGATCGACGTGGCGGGCGTCCCGACCACCTTCGGCACCCGCGCCAACCTCACCCCGGCGATCGCCGATGCCGAGGTGGTGCGGCGGCTGCGGGCGGCGGGTGCGGTCATCGTCGGCAAGACCACGATGCCGGAGTTCGGGCAGTGGCCCTACACCGAATCCACAACCTACGGACTGACCCGCAATCCGTGGGATCCGACCCGCTCGACCGGCGGCTCCAGCGGTGGTTCCGCCGCGGCGGTCGCGGCGGGGCTGGTGCCCGCCGCGCTCGGCGGTGACGGCGGCGGCTCGATCCGGATTCCCTCCGCCTGCTGTGGACTCTTCGGCCTGAAGCCCCAGCGCGGGCGGGTGCCGAACGCACCGAACGCACACCTGTGGTGGTCGTTGGGCGTCATCGGCCCGCTCACCCGAAGCGTGCTGGATTCGGCGATCGTGTACGACGCCATCCGCGGCGCCACCCCGGTCGACCGCTTCCACGCCCCCGATCCGGTGCAGTCGTTCGAGGAGGCAGCGCGGCGCGCGCCGACCGGCCTGCGCATCGGCTACAGCACGAAATCACAGACGATGCTCGCGAAAGCGGTGCCCGAACATGTGCGCGCGGTGCACGACACCGCCGAACTCCTTGCCCAACTGGGCCATACGGTCTTCGAGATCGATCCGCACTATCCCGATTTCACCTTCGCCTTCTATCCGCAGTACTACGGCGGTGTGCGGGCGGAGATCCCGTCCATCGACCATCCGGAACGGCTCGAACACCGTACTCGCCAAACCCTCATGCTCGGCTCCTGGGCACGTCGGCCGGTCGTCGAATGGGCCATGCGTCGCGGTGCGACCGTGGCGCGCAAGGCCGAACGCATCTTCGGCAACTGCGATCTGCTGCTGACCCCCACCATCGCGCACCGCCCGCCGCAGGTCGGCGTCCTCGACAATGCGAATACCATCCGCGCACAAATCGCCTCGATCCCCATGATCGCCTTTACCCTGTTCTGGAATGTGACCGGACATCCCGCCGCCTCGCTCCCCGCGGGCATCGCGGCCGACGGGCTCCCGCTTGCGGTCCAACTGGTCGCACCGACGAATGGCGAGACCACCATCCTGTCCGTCGCCGCCCAACTCGAACAGATCCGCCCGCACCCTCGCCCCGCATAGCCGGAAAGCCCCTGCCTCCGGGGCCATTGTCGATAAAATTCAGCCCGGAGGTGATGTGGGAGTGACAAGCGTGTTGCTGATCACCGAAGACGCGGCCGAAGATCTGGAGGTCATGTACCCGTACCAGCGGCTGCTCGAGGAGGGGTACGAGGTACAGGTGGCCGCCCCGACCGCCAAGAAGCTGCAGTTCGTCGTGCACGACTTCGTCGACGGTTTCGATACCTATACCGAGAAACCCGGACACACCTGGCCCGCCGATATCGCGCTGGCCGATGTCGATCCGAGTCGGTACGCGGCGTTGGTCCTGCCCGGCGGACGGGCCCCGGAGTATCTGCGCGGCGATGCGCAGTGCCGCAGGGTCGTCAAACATTTCGTCGACGAGGACAAACCGATCGCGGCGCTGTGCCACGGTCCGTTGATTCTGCTTGCCGTCGGCGCGCTGAACGGTCGGTCGTCGAGCGCCTATCCGGCGTTGGCGCCGGACCTGAATGCCGTAGGCGCACAGTGGGAAGACAGTCCGGCATATGTCGACGGCAATATCGTGACAGGTCGCGCCTGGCCGGACCATCCGCAGTGGATGCGCGCCTTCCTGGAGGTATTGCGCGCTCAAGCGCCGGCGCCGATTCGGTAAGCCCTGGCAGCCCATCTCCCGGCTACGACGCACCGCACGATTTCAACTACCTCGTCGAGCGCAACGTTCCGGCACGCACGACGAGGGCGGCCGACTGATCTGCACCGAGGTCGACGACGACACGCGGGTCACCTGGACCACCGCCGGCGAAGCGCGCCTGCCTTCGCCGCCGCCTGGTTCACCTGCGTGCTCGCCGAACTCGCCCTGCGCTCCTACGGCAAGGTGCGCGACGCCGCCGAATCCGCACTGGCCCAAGGGAATCGGTAGCCGACGGCGTCGCACACCCAGCGATCAGCGGTCCCGCGGGCCGAGTGTCAGGAAGGCAAGACCGAGTGCAAGGACGGCCAACCCACACCACGATACGATCGGCAACCGCTCACCGACCACGACCACGCCGAGCACCGCGGCTACGGCGGGTTCGGCGAGCGTCAATGTCGTCGCCACCTGCGCGGTCGTATGCCGCAGACCGTAACCGAACAGGCGGTAGGCGACGAAGGTGGTGAACACCGCCAAGTGCAGCGCCACCGCGATGCCACGACCGGTGTACAGCCAGGATGTGTTGGTGCACAACATAACCGGCAGCACGAGCAATCCGGCCATGCCGAACATCGTGCCCATCACCGCATTCGACGAACGGCCGTACGCGATGAGCCGGCCGCCGATCAGCGAATAGACGGCGTAGGTGAGTCCACCGAATGCGGCGAGCACGATGCCGATCAGGTCGACCGGCGCAGTCCCGCCCGTCACCTCGGGCCCGAGGACAAGCACCGCACAGCCGAGTACCGCCGCCGCGGTGGCGCCGACCCACCGCCGGGTCGGCTTACCCTCCCCGGCAACCCAGGCCAATAGCCCGGCGAAAACCGGCGCACTGCCGAGCGCGATCACCGTGGCAACGGCCACCCCCGTCCGCGCCACGGCCGGATAGAAGGTGACCGGATATCCCGCCACCGCCAGTGCTCCGACAACAACCAACCACCACTCACCGCGCGTGCACCGCAACCGCTTACCGGTGGACAAGAACAACAACAACCCACCGAGCACCAACCCGGCGGATCCGATCGCCGCGGCGGGCGCACCCGCGGGAGCCAAGGAACTGGTGGTTCCGGTGGTCCCCCACAGCACCGCCGCGGTCAGGATGGGAACCGAACCGCTGAACCACTGAACACCCGAGTGCCCAACCGCAACAACAGATTTGATCTCAGACAAGGCCATGCACTTCCGTCATCGAATTCGATAGGGATTCGAAACGGGCGCACGACATCACCCCAAGACTGCCTGCAAGAACAGCCCGGACCGCGAATCAGAAATTCAGCAGGTGCGCCCGATCAGGCGCACGGCGGCGGCGTGACAGCATGCCAGTAGATATCCACGCGACGATCCTAGCGCAACGACCGGCCATGGATCGAATGATCTTCGATAGAGTTGGGCCGGTGAGGAAGATTGATTCACCGATCGGACCGGCGGTCGGTGCCGCGCGGACGCCCCCGCGTCCGGCGGTGCAACTGGACGATATCGACCGGATACTGCTCGATCAGCTCGCACGGGACGGGCGGATGACCAATAGCGCGCTCGCCGATGTCGCAGGTATCGCGCCTTCGACCTGCCTGGGGCGGGTGCGGTCGCTGGTGGAGCGCGGTGTGATTCGCGGATTCCACGCCGATATCGATCCGGCGGCGCTCGGCCGGAATCTACAGGCCATGATCGCGGTTCGGGTGCATGCCAACGCACGTCCGCACCTCGCCGAGTTCGGCGAGCAATTGGCCGAGCTCGATGAGGTGCTGAATGTGTATTTCATCGCTGGCGCCGACGACTATCTGATCCATGTCGCCACGGCAGACACCGAGGGACTTCGGGTCTTCGTACTGCAACATCTGAGCGCACATCGGGCGGTCGCCTCCACCGAGACGATCCTCATCTTCGAGCACGTACGCCCCAGAACCAGCCCGATGGCTTAGCTCACCCACCCCGCCGGCTGCCACCCCGTTAGGCCGCAAGCGTCTCGGCGGCGTAATTGTGTGCGGCCGCAACGGATTCGGACAGCAGGTGGCCACGGTGCGTGCTCAGACCGGCGGCCAGGCCCTGGTCCGCTGCGACCGCATCGCGCCAGCCGCGCTCGGCGATCGAAATCGCGTACGGCAGTGTGGCATTGGTGAGTGCCACGGTCGAGGTGTACGGTACCGCGCCGGGCATATTGGCGACGCAGTAGAAGACAGAATTGTGTACCCGATAGATCGGCTCGGCGTGCGTGGTCGGCCGCGAATCCGCGAAGCAACCGCCCTGATCGATGGCGATATCGACCAGCACCGAACCCGGCTTCATCTGTGCGACAAGGTCATTGGACACCAGCGTCGGCGCCTTCGCGCCGGGGACCAGCACCGCGCCGATCACCAGATCCGCCTCTCGGACCAGACTCTCCACCTCGAAGCTGTTGGAGATGATGGTCCGTACCTGACCGCGGCACTGTTCGTCCAGCGCACGCAGGCGCGCGATATTCAGATCCAATACTGTCACGTCGGCGTGCATGCCGACCGCGACGGCGATCGCGTTGCTCCCCGAAACACCGCCGCCCAATACGACCACCTTGGCCGGACGCGTACCCGGCACACCGCCCATCAGCACGCCGCGGCCACCGCCGCTGCGCATCAGGTGATACGCACCGGCCTGCGACGCGAGCCGCCCCGCGACCTCGCTCATCGGCGCGAGCAGCGGCAGCGATCCGTCCTTCCCAGTGACGGTCTCGTAGGCGATCGAGGTGATCCCGGAGTTCAGCAGGGCATCGGTGCACTCCTTGGATGCCGCCAGATGCAGGTAGGTGAACAGCAATTGCCCGGTCCGCATGCGCGAATACTCCTCGGCCACAGGCTCTTTCACCTTGAGCACCATTTCCGCCGTGCCCCAGACCTCGTCCGCGGTATCCAGCACCCGCGCCCCGACGGCCGCGTACGCCATATCCTCGAACGCCGAGCCCTGACCGGCACCGGCCTCGATGTATACCTCGTGTCCGCGCGAAACCAGCTCGTGCGCACCCGCGGGGGTACACGCGACCCGGTATTCATGGTTCTTGACCTCGCGGGGAATTCCGATCTTCATCAACACTCCTGTACGTCGATCCGACGGGATCAGCGATATGCGATCGTTCGATCTCCTGAGTGTTAGTATGAAGATAATGCAAGATCAGCTCCATATCGGTGAAGATAGTTCTCTAGATAGCCGGTTGAGCATGTCGAAATTCATTTTCGAGGATCTGCTGGACTGCCGATCCGAAACATATTCGACGCCCGGGACTAATGCTTCGGGATCTGGCCGATGGCCCACTCGGCCCACTCCTGATTCATCGCATAGAAGCGCCTACCCCACTCCATCGCGATGCGGCCGTAGACGGACAGGTCGTCATCGCCCCAATCGATCGACGCCTCGAGCGCGGCCAGTTCGGCCGCGGCATTCGCGGATCCGGTTTCGATATCGGACAGGTAGTCACGGGCATACGCTCGGGAAACCGCGCCGAGGAAGAAGACGCGCAACAGCATTTCGTTGCGTGCCACGCGTTTCGGCTTGGTCGTGGTGAGCCACTCCCGCAGATCCGCCAGGCCGGCATCGGTGATCGTGTATTCCTTGCGCCCGCGGGGCCCCTCGTCCGATACCGCGATCGAGCCCGCGTCGGCGAGTTTGGTGAGTTCGGTATAGATCTGACTCTGGGTCGCAGGCCAGACATTGGCCAGCGACACCTTGAATCGTTGCAGCAGGTCATAGCCGCTGGCGGGACGATCGGCCAGCAGTCCGAGCAGGGCATACCGCAGACTCATGCCACCACCTTACCTTCCACTATTGACATGTCGAAAGAGCAGCCTCTAACTTAGACATGTCACAAATGGAATATCGAGGAGTTCTCGGACATGTCGTATCTGCGCACTTTCGCCCCATGGATCGTCTTCGCGGTGATCCCGTCGCAGTACTGGCAATGGGCCGCGCTCGCCGCCTTCGGCGTCTCGGTTCTCGGCATCGCCCAGCAGATCCGGGCCGGTCAGCGCATGGAGGCGATGGCCATCGATATCGGCTCGGTCGTCTTCTTCGCGGCATTGACCGTACTCGCCTTCGCCGATCCGAACAGCGCCCTGCACCCCTACATCCCGGCGCTGTCCTCCGGCGTGCTCGCGGTGGTCGCGGGCGTCTCGCTGGCCGTGCGCACGCCGTTCACGTTGCCGATCGCCAAACAGACCACGCCGCAGGAGCTTTGGGATCACCCGGTCTTCATCCGCACGGCATATGTCATCACCTCGGTGTGGACCGCGAGTTTCGTCATCGGCTGCGTCACGCTGGCCGCGCTCGCACACTCGGCGTCGGGTGTGCGCACCATCGTGCAGATGCTCGCCTTCGCCCTTCC
Source organism: Nocardia sp. NPDC051990 (assembly GCF_040680755.1). Lineage (NCBI taxonomy): Bacteria > Bacillati > Actinomycetota > Actinomycetes > Mycobacteriales > Nocardiaceae > Nocardia > Nocardia sp. NPDC051990. Next base: position 12,928 of record NZ_JBFAXH010000009.1, read on the forward strand.
GGTGCTCTTCACCATCCGCTATGTCGCCTACATCCAGGCGAAGGCGAACTCACTCGACCCGTCCGCATCCTGAACAGATCGGTTCTCATCATGACCACCTCCGTACCGCACCTCACCGGCAACTACGCGCCGGTCACCGAAGAGCTCACTGCCTACGAATTACCGGTCACTGGAGTGATTCCGGCCGAACTGACCGGCTGGTATCTGCGCAACGGCCCGAATCCGCACGCCGCAGCCTCTGCGCACTGGTTTCTCGGCGACGGCATGGTGCACGGCGTCCGGCTGGAACAGGGTCGCGCGGTCTCGTACCGCAACCGGTGGATCCGCACGTCCACCTTCACCGATGGTGCTCAGCTCCGCGGTGCCGACGGCAACGTCGATCTCACCGCCGGACTCGCCAATACCCACGTCATCCGGCACGCCGGACGCACCCTGGCACTCGTCGAATCGTCGTATCCGTACGAATTGACCTGCGAGCTGGATACCATCGGCCCCTACGACTTCGACGGCAAGCTGCGCACCGCCATGACCGCGCACCCCAAGACCTGCCCGACCACCGGCGAACTGCACTTCTTCGGCTACGCCTACACCGCGCCCTATCTGACCTACCATCGCGCGGACGCCGCGGGCAATCTGCTGGTCAGCCACCCGATCGAGGTACCGGCCGCGACCATGCACCACGACTTCAATCTCACCGCCGCGCATGTCGTATTCATGGATCTGCCGGTGGTTTTCGATCTCGAAACCGCGAAATCCGGTGGCGGCATGCCGTTTCGGTGGCGCGACGACTACGCGGCCCGACTCGGAGTGCTGCGCCGGGACGACCCGCACGGCGCGATCCGATGGTTCCCGATCGATCCATGCTACGTCTTCCACACGCTCAACGCCCACGACGAGCCCGGCCGGATCGTGCTGCACGTAATCCGCTATCCCAGTCTGTGGCGGCAGGATTCGGACATTCCCGAGCATGCCGCGCTCTGGCGCTGGACCATCGATCTGGTCACCGGCGCCGTCACCGAGGATCAGCTCGACGATCGCGACGCCGAATTCCCGCGCATCGACGACCGGCTCGCTGGTCTGGATTCCCGCTTCGGCCATGCCACCGTCACCGGAGACAGCGGCGCATTGCTGCGCTATGACCTGCACACCGGCACCAGCACGGCACACGAATTCGGTCCGGGCCGCATTCCGGCCGAGGCCGCCTTCGCACCCGCGGACGACAGCCCCGGCGGCGACGGTTATCTCATGACCTACGTCTACAACGCCGACAGCGACCGGAGCGATCTCGTCATCGTCGACGCGTCCGAGCTGGCCGCGCCACCACTGGCGACCATTCACCTACCCGCTCGGGTGCCCTACGGATTCCACGGAAACTGGCTCGCCGACACATGATTTCAGCCGTTGACGGTGAGCACCAGTTCGCCGGTCGAGGTGCGACCGTCCATCAACCGGTGCGCCACTGATCTGAATCGCCCGCATAACCCCACACTCCATTAGACGCACCGACCAGATAGCTCTAGTAGAAATGGGATTACCGGCAGTCCACGACGAGCGCGGTCGCATTGTCGGTGCTACCCGCCTGTAATGCGTTGTCCACCAAGGTTTCCGCAGTGCCGGCAGCGGTTTGCCCCGCGACCAGTATCGATTTGATCGCGACCATATCGAGCCGCTTGTGCACACCGTCGGTGCTCAACAGCAGTCGGCCCCGGCTCGATCCGGTGGCGGCGCGACCGATGGCCTCCGGACTGGCGGTGCGGGTGGAAGTGGTGACGAGGTGGTCCATGCGGCGCTCCGGGCGAACCCCCTTGGCGCGCATGAACTCCGCGACGGTGTGGTCGGTGGTGATCTGATGCAGCACCCGGCCGTTCCAGCGATAGGCGCGACAGTCGCCGACCCAGGCGATATCGCACGGGCCATCGGGCTGATCGGCGGCGGGCAGCACGGCGATCACGAGCACACTGTCGGCCTGCTGCTCCGGAAACTGCCGCAGCAACTCCTGTTGGGCCGCGACCACACCGACCAGTGCGCCGTTACACGCCCCGATCCGCGCCGCGACCGAAGCCGCGGTCCGCGCCGCCCTGGCCGCGGGCAGGTTGTCGCCGATCCCGTCGGCGACGACGAACGCGGTACGCCCGATGGTGGGGTCGGTGTAGGTGGCGAAGGCGTCGGCATTGAGCGAGCGCCGACCACGGGTGCTCACCACACCGGGTGTTATGCCGCCGAGCCGTACCCGCTCGGGGCGGACGACGGCGATCGAAGCGGTTGTCTGCAAGGTCTGACCTCCTTGGGCTGGACCTGCCCCAACGCTGCCGATCCGCACAACTCTGTAATTCCAGTGAACCTTGATTTTCCGTGTACCGTGCCAAAATTACCCAAGGAAACTCTGTGAATCCTCGGCGCCTCCGCCATGGGGTCTCGGTTCCCGAAATACGATGGCTCAACGCGGTGATCAATGCCCTGATCGGCGCCGGACCGCACATTACCGATCTCACCGAAACCGAGATGTTGCCGTGGTCTCGCGTGACCCGCACCGACAACGGTCGGTTCCGGCTCCCACCGACGGAGCCGTTCCTCCTGTTGTAGTACGGATTGGCGGCCACCAAACCGACCTGGCCGCGCCGCATCGGCAACTTTGCTACCCGGTAGCCATCACACCCTTTACACTGCGACGATCCACGTCGAGGGAGCGTCGAGTGTCCACTACCGTTCGGGTCTTGTTCGTTGTCGTCGCCGTGCTCGTCGGCATCATCGTCGCGGTGATTTCCGGAATCCTCTCCAAGGTCAGCGGCTCTCCCGCGGGCATCGTGATCCGCGATAGCGGCGTCGCCTTCGCGGGTACCACCGGTTTGACCCTGCTACTACTCAAGGCCATCGCGGTGCTGTGAGCCCCCGGGGCCGAATCCCACCTCACGCACTCGGCGTGCGCCGATCGAAGAGCCGATCGCGCGCCACCCCGAGCGCACGCGATACCGCACCGGTGAGCACGCCGTCATCGCCAAGCGTGCTGGCGACAATCCGCGGACGCAGCGGCCCGAGTTCGGCCATGCGCCGGGCAATGGAGTCGCCGAGCAGGTCGACATTGTGGCCGATACCGCCGCCGAGGACCACGAGTTCCGGATCCAGAATGGCCGCCACCGCGGTGATGAGGGCGCCGATGCGACGGCCCTCGGCCTCGACTACCGAACGCGCCCGCGCATCACCGGCCACGGCCGCGGCGAAGATCTCCTTCGCCGAGGCCGGGCTCATCCCGGCCTGCCGCGCATTCCGGGTGACACCGCCCGCCGCGGCAACGGTTTCGGTCATACCGCGCTGGCGCGCGTCATCGGGCGGCGCGTCGACCTCGGCGGCGGGTAGAAAGGAAACCTCACCGGCGGCACCGGTACTGCCGACGTAGAGTTCACCGTTGATCACGATGCCCATGCCGACGCCGGTGCCGATCGAGACCAATACGAAGTTGCGCACACCAACGCCCGCACCGGAGGTGAGTTCCCCAACGGCGGCGAGATTGATGTCGTTCTCGATCGCCGACTCGACTTCCAGCGCGTCACGCAACTGTCCGACCAGTCCCGCCCGGCCCCAACCGGGCAGATTCGGGGCGTAATCGAGCCGACCGGTGGCCGAATTGAGGACACCGGGACTGCCGATTACCGCGTAATGCACCGCCGTCCAATCTATTTCGGCATCGGCCGCGACACGGTGCGCCAGTGTGCGGACTCGGCGCACCAGGTCGACGGCCGAGCGGGCCGAATTGCGGATATCGCTGCGGGCGATGAAGTCACCGCGCAGATCCGCAATGGCGAGACGGACCCAGTGCCTGCCGATATCGACTCCCGCCACCACACCGGCGCGCACATTGACGTCATAGATCGCCGTTGTCGGTCCCGGCCGCCCGCTCAGCGAGCCGACCAGCCGCACCAAGCCGGCTTCCTCCAGGCCCGAAAGCGCCGCCGAGACGGTCGGTTTGGACAGGCCGCTGGCCTTGGCCAGCTCCCCACGCGAGGACGGCCCGTGCACCCGGAGCCGGTCGAGCAGCAGTCGCTCGTTCATCGTGCGCAGCAGTTGGGGATTGCCGATCCTACTCACCGATCCTCCTCCGCGTAACCACTGGACACCCCGCTGTTAGTAAACTACCTTTCTTATCAACGCTCAACCGGGCGCACCTTCTGATCCCTCTCGGCACGGTGATTCTCATGCGTCGAATTCTGCTCATCACCGCGGCGGCAGCCGCATTCGTCCTGACAGCGGGCTGTAGCTCGGGCTCCAGCGATTCCACATCGGGCGGTGACAACCCAACCATCGCGCTGCTGCTCCCGGAGTCCAAGACCACCCGCTACGAGGCATTCGACCGACCGCTGTTCGAAGCGAAGACCAAGCAGCTGTGCGCCAATTGCCGGGTGCTCTACTTCAATGCCGATCAGGATGCGGCCAAACAGCAGAGTCAGTTCGAATCCGCACTCACCCAGGGCGCCGATGTCATCGTGCTCGACGCGGTCAATGCCGATGCCGTTGCGCCGCAGGTCAATCAGGCCAAGCAGAAGAAGATCCCGGTAATCGCCTACGACCGGCTGATCGCCGGTATCGGCTACGAGTACTACGTCTCCTTCGACAATGTGAAGGTCGGCAGGGTGCAGGGCGAGGCGCTGTTGGCCGAGCTGAACAAGCGCGGCGCCGTCGATAAAGGCCAGGTGGTGATGATCAACGGTGCGCCCACCGATCCGAGTGCCGGCGATTACAAGACCGGCGCGCACCAGGCACTCGACGGAAAGGTCAAGGTCGCCAGGGAATTCGACACTCCCGACTGGTCACCGGATAAGGCACAGCAGGAGATGGAGCAGGCGATCACCGCACTCGGCAAGGATTCGATCGTCGGCGTCTACTCGGCCAACGATGGTATGGCCAGCGGAATCATCGCGGCGCTGAAGCGGGCGGGCTATGCGAACCTGCCGCCGCTGACCGGCCAGGACGGTGAACTCACCGCCGTACAACGGATTCTGACCGGCGAGCAGACCATGACCATCTACCTGAACTATCGGGCGCAGGCCGAACAGGCAGCCGAACTCGCTGTCGCAGTCGGCAAGGGCCAAAAGCCCACTGCCCCTGCAACAACCGATAACGGCTCGGCGAAAATTCCGTCGTTCCTGCTCGATGCGATCCCGGTGCACAAGGACAACCTGAAGGACACGATCGTCAAAGACGGCCTCTACACCGTCACCGAAATCTGCACGCCGGATGTCGTGGCGGCATGTCGGGCCGCGGGACTCGAATGATGACGGCGACAACCGTTCTCGCCGCCCGCGGCATTACCAAGCGGTATGGTGCGGTACAGGCACTTGCCGGTGCTGATCTCGAGGTGCGGGCCGGTGAGGTGGTCGCGCTCGTCGGTGACAACGGCGCGGGCAAATCGACGCTGGTGAAGGTGATCTCCGGGGCGATCGTCGCCGATGAGGGGGAGATTACCTTCGCCGGGGCGCCGGTGCGGATCGGCCGTCCGCAGGATGCGCAAGCACTCGGGATCACTACGGTGTTCCAGGATCTCGCACTGTGCGACAACCTCGATGTCGTCGCCAATCTCCATCTCGGCACGGAGACAAGGAAATTGAGCGTGCTCTCCGAGATCGCGATGGAGCGCAGCGCACGGGACCTACTGCGGTCACTGGACGTGAAGATCAAGGATGTGCGGGCAGCGGTGTCCGCGCTGTCGGGCGGACAGCGGCAGTCCGTCGCGATCGCCAGGGCACTGCTCGGGCAGCCCAAGATGGTGATCCTCGACGAACCGACCGCCGCACTCGGCGTCGAGCAGACCGCCCAAGTGCTCGCGCTGATCGGTCGCCTGCGCGAGCACGGCCTCGCGGTGCTGTTGATTTCGCACAATCTGGTCGATGTCCGGACAGTCAGCGATCGCATCGTGGTCCTACGTCTCGGCCGAAACGCCGGTGAATTCGAGACGGCGCAGGCCAGTCAGGAGGCGATTGTCGCCGCGATCACGGGAGCCGTGTGATGAGTGAGCTCGCCATGAAACACCCCACACTGCAAGGAAATCCGCTGCGCGGGCTGACCGATGCGCTCGCGGATCGACTGCGTCGCGGCGATGTCGGCGCCATGCCAGTGGCGGTCGGGCTGGTCATCATCGCGGTGGTCTTCGATCGACTCAACGCGCATTTCCTGTCCGCGGAGAATCTCACCAATCTGGCTTTGCAGATGGCCGCGACCGGGACCATCGCGCTCGGCATCGTGCTGGTGCTGCTACTCGGTGAGATCGACCTGTCGGCCGGATCGGTGAGCGGGCTGACGGCCGTGGTGATGACACAACTGTATGTGCACCACGGCTGGAATCCGGTCTTCGCGATATTCGCCGCGCTCGCCGTCGGCGCGGCCATCGGGCTGCTCCACGGGGTGATGCGGACGAAGCTGAATATGCCGTCGTTTGTGGTGACGCTGGCCGGGTTGATCGGCTGGCAGGGCTTGATGCTGTATCTGCTCGGCAAGGAAGGCACGGTCAATCTACCGTTCGATCGCGGGATCGCCAAGATCAGCGATACCTGGTTGCTGCCGTGGCTGGCCTGGCTACTGGTGGCGGTGCTGGCGGGTGGGCATCTGATCGCGAGTCTGCTGACCCGGCGGCAGCGAGTTCGCGCCGAACTGACGGTTTCGGCTCCGGCGTGGATCGCGGTCCGCTCCGGCGGGCTGGCGCTGCTGCTGGCCGCCACGGTGCTGGTGCTGAACTCCGATCGCGGGGTTCCGCTGACCCTGGTGATCTTCGGTGGGCTCGTCCTCGCCGTCGATCTGGTGTTGCGCCGCACCGTCTTCGGACGGCGCGTCTATGCCGTCGGCGGTAATGCAGAGGCCGCGCGGCGGGCCGGAATCAATGTCACGTGGGTGCGCATCGCGGCGTTCGTCGGATGTTCCGCGCTCGCCACGGTCGGCGGGATACTCGCGGCGTCTCGGCTGGTCGCGGTGAACCAGAGTTCCGGCGGCAGCGATATTCTGCTCAATGCCATCGCGGCAGCGGTTATCGGCGGCACCAGTCTCTTCGGCGGACGTGGGCGCGCGTATGCGGCGCTGCTGGGAATCCTTGTCATCCAATCGATTACGAATGGCATGCTGCTGTTGAATGTCGATTCGTCGGTGCGGTTCATGGTCACCGGCACGGTGCTGGCCGTCGCGGTTGCCATCGATTCGGTGGCCCGGCGCGGAGTCGACGGTGCCCGCTGAGTTCAGCTGCCGAACACGACGCAGGCGAAGCCGACGGGCACACCGGTGCCGACTTGGACGTCCACCGTTGCGATGGGCGTGACGTCTGGGGCCTGCACGGCGCTGAGCATATGCGGGCCCGTGGTCTTCGGGATCCAGGTCAGCAGGGCGATGCCGCCCAGCGGGCGGACCTTTCCGAACAGGACGCCGTTGTCGTAGAAGGCGACCGGTTCGGCCGCATTGCTGACATATGCCTGGGCGGTGGCCGGACAATCGGTGCCGTAGTTGGTCGCGAGGCCGTAATTCGAATCCGGCAGCACACCCACCCGCGTCACCACGGCGTTTGCCGTCGGCGCGGTACAAGCCAGGGCGGCGATCGCCGTGCCGAGCACAGTCGCGGTCGTGATCGTTCGGTAGCTCATGATCCGGTCCTCATGGTGCGGTGCCGAGTTGCCAGCGGAGATGATAAATAGCGGCCCACCGGGGCCGCTACATCCGAGATCGCCCGAGCGTTTCACAATTGTGTACCCGGCGGTTGGTTTTGCGAGCCGACATCGGCGGTCATTCGCGATCCGAGCTAGAACGTGTTCTAACGTGTTGGGTATGGACGTGACATACGAAGGCACGAAACGCGAGCTGACCACCGATCAGGGCGTGCTGCGCTATCACGAGGCGGGCGACGGGCCACCGCTGTTACTGCTGCACGGCTCCGGGATCGGCGTGAACGGGTGGCGTAACTATCGCGGAAATCTCGCGGTCTTCGCCGAGCACTTCCACTGCTACATCCTGGAATTTCCCGGCTTCGGCGTGAGCGACCCGGTCGACGGTCATCCCGTACTGACCGCGGGCGCGGCGGTGCTGCGATTCATGGATGGGCTGGGCATCGAATCCGCGGCCATGGTCGGCAATTCGATGGGTGGTGTCGTCGCGGCGAATCTCGCGATTCAGCATCCGCAACGGGTGCGCAAGCTGATCACCATCGGCGGGATCGGTCCGAATATCTTCAGCTCCAGTCCGAGCGAAGGGATCCGGCTGCTGCAGGAATTCGCCGACAAACCCGATCGTGACAAACTGCTGCGCTGGTTGCGGGCCATGGTCTACGACCCCGCGGTGATCACCGATGAAATCATCGAGGAACGCTGGGCAGCCGCGCAACATCCGGACACCCAGAAGACCGCCGCCATGATGTATGGCTCGGCCGCCTGGGATATGCAGCAGAAATTCCTGGCGAACTCGAAGACACCGCCGTACTGGTCGATGCTGCACAAGATATCGTGCCCAACCCTGCTCACCTGGGGTCTCGACGACCGGGTCAGCCCCCCGGACATGGCACTGATACCGATGCGCCAGATCCCCCACGCCGAACTGCACGTATTCCCGAACAGCGGCCACTGGGTCATGATCGAAGCCAAGGTCGCCTTCGAACGCGCCACCCTCGAATTCCTCCACCGCTGACCGCACACCAATGGCTGCTGCCAGCGCATCGAGCGCCTCGCCCATTGCTGAGGCCCTCGGTGCGGGTGGGTCCGGAGCGGACGACGTTGACCCGCACCCCGCGCGTTCCGTCCTCGTGCTCCGCGGGCCTGCCGTCGTCGTCAAGCGATCTGCAACACTTCATCGAGAAAAGACCGGCGCACCTGCGGCCATAGGGAGGAGTCGCGCTCCTTGTCGTCGATGAACATGCCGACAAGTGCGGCGATCTGCGGTCCGCCGTCCAGCAGAAATTGCGGCAGGTCGAGTTCGGCGCATTGTGCCACGGCGGGAGCAGCCGCCTCGAGGGCATCGCCAACTCGACCCGCGGCCTGCAGGCACGCGCTGTGCAGCAGTCGTGCCTGCAGGTGCGCGCGGGGCCGGTCGGCCGCGGTGATGCGATTCATGCGTGCTTCGGCCTCGGTGCAGGCGGTGGTTATGTCGAGCGGCGAGCCGTGCAGCAGTATGCGGATGCGCGAATCCTCGACCAATTCCTGCGTGACGAGTGCGATACCGTCGATGGGTCCGGCCGGTGTTGTCGGTGTCGGCGTTCGCGAAATGTCGCCGAGGTGCAGATCGCGGCGCTGCCGCTCGTTCTCGATCCGCGCGGCAAGCCTTGGCACGGACAACTGGGCGGCGATTCGTTCGCCCTCGTCGAGGCGCTGCGCGGCGGCGTCGCGTTGTCCGCGTGCGGCTTTGATACGTGCTCCGGTGCCGTAGGTGATCAGCATGAAGTCGACCACGCCGCCCTCGGAACCCAGCTGATGGCTGTCGTCGAGCAGTGGTTCGGCCTCGGCCGCGCGGCCGCGCTCGTAGAGCAGCTCGCCCAGGACAGCGCCGGCGAGCCGGGCCGAATACGAATGTCTGCCGCCCAACTGGAAGGCCAATGTCTGGGCTCGCCGAACCAACGATTCGGCCGCGGTGATGTCGAGTAGTTCGTGCGCGGCCATCGCGGCGAACAGGAGTCCGTAGACGGCGGCGAACGCCCCACTGGTCCGCTGATGGTAGGGCATCGACCATTCGACCCATCGGCGGGCCGATGCGAAGTCGAACCGGTGAAGGGCTTCGAACGAGGCGACATTCGCCGCCGACGCAACGACGAAGGGGCGCAATGTATCCGGCCGATCCAGGCATTGCGACGCGGCCTCGAGCAGGTTGCCGGTTCGGTCCGCGAACAAGTCTCCGATGGATTGGATCAAGCTCGCCTCGAGCAGGTCGTCGCGGACGTCGGCGCCCGACCGCGCCATCGTCGACAGCGTGGATTTCGTCTTTTCCAAGGCGTTGTGAGTCGGTTCCGGTGGGTGGTGCAACAGGATATGAGCCCATCCGAGTGCGATCTGCAATCGGGGACGGTCCGCCACTAGCTCCGTCGGCAGTTTCGCGATCAGACCGAGCAGCGTCGACATCTGCGAGCGTTCCACAAGGGCCATCCCATCCCGCTCGACGAGGTCCGCCGCTCGGTCCGGATCTCCGGCCGCCAGTGCGTGGTCGACCGCCTCGCTGAGCATTCTCCGTTCCGAGAACCATTGGGAAGCCGCACGGTGCAGCGTCGGCAGCCGGCCCGGGTGGTCGCGTTCGAGGCGGCGACGCAGAAAATCGGCGAACAGGTGGTGGTAGCGGAACCACACCCGCTCATCGTCCAGGGCCCGAAGGAACAGGTCCCGCTGTTCCACCTGCTCCAGCAGCGCTTGGCACTGGTCGCGCTGCGACAACGTCGAAGCCAGCTCCGCGCAGACGCGTTCGGGCACCGATGTGTCGAGCATGAAATCGAGCAGCGCGGGATCGAGCGTGCCGAGCACGTTGTCGGCGAGATACTCGGCGATGGCGTGATGTCGACCGGACAGGTGACTGATGAACTCGGCCGGATCCTGGTGATTGCGCAGCGAAAGCGACGCCAACTGCAGCGCGGCAACCCAACCGTCGGTCGAGGCACACAGATTTGCGACGTCTTGTTCGACAAGTGGCAGCCCGCCGAGATCGATAAGGAACTCGCGCGACTCATCGATGTCGAAACGCAGGTCTTCGGAGACTATTTCGATCAGCTCATCCTCGACCCGCATGCGGCTCAACGGAAGTCCCTGTCGCGACCTGCTGGTCACGATGATCTGCAAATGATGGCCCCCCTTGTCCAGCAGAAAATCGAGCGCCGCGACAGTCACCGGATTGGTGACGCGATGCCAGTCGTCGATCACGACGGCGAAAGGTTCGCGAGTCTGATGGATCTCGTTGATGAGCGACGTGAGGACATATCGTTCGGCTTCGTCGCCGTGCTCCTCCAATGCCTGGCGCAACTCGATCGCCAGATTCGGGCGCACCTGCCGAATCGCCTCGATGAGGTGTTCGAGGAACCAAGCAAGGGTGTTGTCGTCCGGGTCGATGTTCAACCAAGCCACCGAGACGCCCTCCGCCTGGAGGCGCTCACGCCACTGCATGGCCAGGGTGCTCTTGCCGAACCCGGCTGGAGCGTGAATGACGACGAGACGCTTGCGCCCCGCAGCCCACATGCGTTCGATCAGTCGCTCTCGTCGCACGAGCGCGTGCGCGGCAAGAGGCGGCCGGAACTTGGTCGCGACGCTGGGCGGCGGCGCACCGGTGCGCGGTGATATTGCAGCGGAGCGTCGCCACGATCCACCACGAGTCGTCGGTCGGCTGTCGATCAGGGGAGGTCGTTCGGCGGATACGAGCGCCATATCGGTGACCTGGTGCCCATGCCGGCGCTGCAGATCACGAAGCTGCTCGCCGAGCTCTGCCGCGGTCGCGGGGCGGTTCTCCGGCGAGATCGCCATCGCGCGCTGGATGACTTCGGTGAGTTCTCGTGGGAACCGCTGGTCGAGATCCGGAACCGGTGCGGACGCGACTCGGAGGAAATGCGCGATGACCTCCTCGCCCTCGCGGCGTTCGACCGCTGCGTGCCCGGTGACGAGGCAGAACAGGGTGGCGCCGAGGCCGTACAGGTCCGATGCCACGCCAGGTGGCGCTCCGCTGAGGATTTCCGGGGCCGTGTACGCGGGCGAGCCGAAGATCGGGCCGGAGGCTGTCTCGAATGCTCCAGCCACTCGTGCGATGCCGAAATCGCACAGCTGCGGCTCCCCGTAATCGGTGATCAGGACATTTCCGGGTTTCACGTCGCGGTGCAGAATCCCGAGCCGATGACCGGATTCCAGCGCACCGGCAAGTTTGACACCGATCTCGACCGCCTCCGGCCAGGGGATCGGACCATGGCGTTGCAGATGATCCGCGAGCGACCCGCGGGAGTGATAGGGCATGACAATGTAGGGCCGGCCGCTCGGCGTGACATCGGCGTGGAGTACCTCGACGACGTGGGGGTGTCCCGACAGCTGGGCCAGGGCATGTTGTTCGCGCAAGAAGCGCGCACCACTGTCGGAGTCGAAGTCGGATGAGAGAACCTTGACCGCGACCGTTCGACCCAACGCCGACTGGAAGCATCGGAATACGGTTCCGAAACCGCCGCGCCCGATCTCCTCGGCGCGCTCCAGCCCTTCGCCGTCGAGTTCGTTCTCCACCGAATGGTTCCGCAGTACGGGTTGCGTACCGTCGGGTTCTGTCCCGGTCATAGGTCTGTCGACTCACGATCCATCGCCTATTCGCGCGAGCCACGTACCAGGCCACGGAGGGCGGTTCGGGGTTCGCCGAAGCTGTCGCAAGTCTACGGCGCTTCCACAGGGACGGCACCACCTTGCGGCCCCGACGATCCCCGCGGTCGGCTCAGGGCAGGAGGCGGAATAATTCCCTCCTGAACCACGGTCGCCAGGTGCAGGTGGTCGCGGGTGAAGAAGCGGTCCGAGCCGAGGCCGCGACCGGATTCGACGGATACCACTTCCTTGACATACAACAGCCAGTCGTCGACAGGCCCGGGGCGGTGAAACCACATCGCGTGGTCCAGGCTGGCGGTGACCAACTGCGGTTCGGCCCTGGGCAAGCCGAACACCCGCAGGACCGGCTCGAGGATCGTGTCGTCATAGACGTAGGCCAGCGCAGCCGGTCTCGTTGGGCATCGGAAGGTCCCGCGACCGACCGCAGCGGAGAAGGGATGCTGCACAAGGTGCACTACCCAACTGGGTCATGATCGAAGCCAAGACCGCCTTCGAACGCGCCACCCTCGAATTCCTCCACCGCTGACCGCACGCCCGGTGCTGCTACCGCGCACCGATTCGCGCGCCGCGCTCGTTATTGCCCGCGCATTCGTGCGTGACGTGCGAATCAGTATGTGGGACAGTGCTACTGGCCGCAGGCGTTGGCCGCAAGTGGAACCTCGGGGTATTCGGGCAGAGGCTCGTTGCTCTGGGGGGACATGATGCGTTCCATACCGGCCATGGACTCCAGTACGGGGAGGCGCGTGAGGGTGTTCCGAATCGCCATGCCCGAGCGGGTTTTCGGCACCAACAACCGAATATTCGGGCCGATCTGCTGTTTGCGGTCGACCAGCGCACGGTGACTCTGCTCGTAATGGCGAAAGCCGGTGTGGTGGTCGCCGTTCGCGGCGGCGAGCGCACCGGCGAGGCGGTACGCACCGACGAGAGCCAGTTCGGCACCAGCGCCGGATACGGGTGAGGCGCAATATGCCGCGTCGCCGACGAGGGCGATGCGACCGGTCGACCAGGAATCCAAGTGGACTTGGCCGAGGGAGTCGAAATACAAGTCCGGGTCGGCGAGTGCGCCGTCGAGCAGTTGTGCCACGTGCCATGCGGATTCGGTGCCGAACCGGTCGGTCAGCAGCGCGCGGGCCGCGGTGGTATCCCGCGGATCGAGGCCGAGCAGTGGGCTGCGGAAGACGAAGTACGCCTTGGCTTGTGCGTGATTGCCGGAACGGTAGATACCCGCCATCGTGCCCGGCGTGTTGTAGACGGTCACCCAGCGGTCGGGCCCGAGCGCGGCATCGGCGTCGCCGAAGGCGAAGTAGTGGTCCAGGTGGCGGGCGTACTTCGATTCCGGGCCGAAGGCCAGGCGCCGCACGGTGGAGTGCAGGCCATCCGCGCCGATGACCAGGTCGAATCGCTGTTGCGACGCGTGTTCGAAGGTAACGGTGACGCCGTCGTCATCCGCATCGAGGGCCCGGATCGAATCGCCGAACAGGGCTACCGATCCGCAACCGTCGGCCACGCGAGCCGACCCCGCCCATCTACCGCCCACCGAGACCCCCGCCACCCGCCCGACCCGCCGCGGCCGCCCTGGCGCAATGACCCCGGAAATGCTCGAATCCGCCCGCCGCATGCGAGATTCCGGCGGCACCATCGACGAAATCGCCACCGAGTTCGACGTCTCACGCGCCACGCTGTACCGACACTTGGGCAAGCAGTCGAGCAAATTATGAGACTATTTTTGAGACGAAACTGTTCAAAAGTCTCACCGGGTTCTGTCAGTTGTCGAACTCGCCTTCACAGCTTTTCGAAGTCCTGTTCACTGCACTTTCGTTGATGTATCAGTGCTGGCATCCTCGGGAATCGGCTACTGCCGGTCGTGCGCTGTCGGTGGCATGGGTCGCCATTGCCAGCAGTACCGCCCGCGTGGCGTGGTGATCGCAATGGCTACTACACGGGTGAGGGCGGGCCGACATCCTCACTGCTTATGAAACACCGCCCGGTCGTGGGGATTTGCGTGCGGCGACGGCGACGGCGGGCACGATGGCCAGTGCCAGAATGCCGCCGCCGATGGCCAGTATGGAGTAGCCGGCAGCGGCGACGACCAACCCTGAGGCCATGCCGCCGGTGGCGCCCGCGATGGCGATGGTGACATCGACCATGCCTTGGGTTTTGGCACGGGTAGCAAGCGGTACGGCGTCGGTGATGATCGCGGTTCCTGCGACGAGGCCGAAGTTCCAGCCGAGACCGAGTAGCGTGAGTGCTGCCGCCAACAGGGTGACGGAGTCGCCGAGGGTATAGGTGGCGACGATTCCGGCGCCGAGCAGGGTCAGCCCGGAGATGGCGGCGATGGTGAAGCGGCCGTAGCGGTCTACGAGCCAGCCGGTCAGCGGTGATGGCAAGTACATCGCGCCGATGTGGATGGCGATGACGAGGCCGGCGGCTGCGGTGCTGTGGCCGTGGTCGTGCATGTGGACGGGCGTCATGGTCATGATCGCGACCATCACGAACTGGGTGAGCACCATAACCATCGCACCGACCAGCACGCCGGAGTTGCGTCTTTCGACCGGATGGCGCGGCAGGCCGTCGGCATTATCGGGCTGCGCGGCGATGCGTTCGGCCTCGAGCGTGCGGGCAAGCAGTAGCGGGTCGGGGCGCAGCCAGATGGCCAGCACCACGGCTGCCAACGCGTATGCGGTGCCGGCGAGCAGGAACGGACCGGCCAGGTGGGGGATGCCAATTGCGTGTGCGAGGTCGCTGGTCGGCGCGGTGAGGTTTGGGCCGACCACGCCGCCGAGTGTGGTGGCGACCAGCACGGTGGACACGGCACGGGCGCGGTGCGCCGGGCCGGCCAAATCGGCTCCGGCATACCGGGCTTGCAGATTGGTTGAGGTGCCAGCGCCGTAGACGAAGAGTGCGACGAACAGCAGGATCGGATTGTCCGCGACAGCGGCCGCGATGACTCCGACGCTGCCGATGGCACCGGTCAGATACCCGGCGACCAGGCCGGGGCGGCGGCCGCGGGCTTGCGAAATTCGTCCGACTGCGACGGCCGCCAGCGCGGAGCCTGCGGTGCCGAGCGCACTGGGCAGACCGGCAAGGCTGGTTGAGCTGAGCATGTCCTGCGCGAGCAGTGCACCGACGGCCACGCCCGCCGCCAGCCCCGCACCGCTCAGCGCCTGAGCGGCGACCAAGACGAACAGGGTGCGGCGCTGCGACCCGGAACCGGGGAGATCATCGATCCGGGCAGGTATTGAACTCGCCATGAAAGAGTCAGCCCAGCTCGCCCAGGTCAAGGCGGTCGCGGAGTCCGGCAGCGGTGAAAGCCGCGACCAATTCGGCACGGCCTTCGGTAAAGTGGGCCCAACCCTCGTAATGAACGGGAACTACCCGACGCGCGCCGAGGAGTTCGGCGGCCTCGGCGGTTTGGTTACTGTCGAGGACGATCGGCGCACCGTCGAAGAGAACGGAGAAGCGGGGCGCTCCGGCGAAGAGGATGGCGGTGTCCACCGGCGCGAAACGCTCGGCGATCTCCTGGACCGCAGTGAGTGAGGCGTTGTCGCCGCTGACATAGACAGTGGGCAGGCCTTGCCCGGTCAGTACGAATCCGACAACCTGGCCGGTGATCGGTTCGACCTCCTCGCGCGCGCCCGGCCCGTGGATCGCGGGCACGCCCGTCACGGTGATCGTGCCGCCACCGGGGCGATCCAGCTCGATCGACTCCCAGTCGACCAGGCCTTTGGCCCCGTTCCCGAGGCGTTGCCCGCCACCCGGCGTGGTGAGGGTGAGCGACACGTCGGCGAGCAGGGCACGGCCGGAGTCATCGAGGTTGTCGGGGTGCTCATCGTGCGAGAGCAGAACCACGTCGACGCGGCCGAGGTCGGCCGGCGCCGCGGCGGCCGGCGCGGTCTTGGTCAGCAGGCCGCCGGACTGCTGGTAGTCGCGGGGCGCATCGAAGGTCGGGTCGGTGAGGAACCTCAGCCCGCCGTATTCGAAGAGGGCGGTCGGGCCACCCAAGACGCGGACGCAGACCTGCTGATCGGTTGTGCCTACGGAAGCCACGAACAATCTCCTCACGGATTAAACTCCATATGTCCGTGAGATACGGTAGGTCGTTCTCACGGGTAAAAGCAAGTCGTAACATGAGAGTTGTGAGAGTCGTGCGAGAGACCTTGACCGACGAGCCCGCGTTGCCGCCCGCACCGGGGGCGGAACAGCACCTCGCTCTCGACTTCGCCGACAGCGCTTATGTGCTGCCCGGTGGACACTTCATCGATCTGCTCGGAACCGTCGAATCGACGAATCGGTGGCTCGTCGAACGCGGCCTCGCGCCTGCCGATGTCAGAGTGCAGGAGATGTGCGCGACGCAGCTGCGCGTGCTGCGCGAACACATCAGGGCATTGTTCGCCGCCCGCGTCGCGCGGCAGCCGGTATTGCCCGCAGCGCTGTCCGCCGTCAACGACGCGCTGAGCCGGACCTCAACGGCCGCCCTGCTGCAATGGGATGAGACGAATGGCCCCTACCGTGCCGCGATGTGTCCACCCAACGAGATCCTCGACCGCGCGCTCGCGACGCTGGCCTCAGATGCGGCCGACCTGCTCACCGGGTCCGATGCCGATTTCCTGGCCACCTGCGACTCCGTCCCGTGCAATCGGTACCTGATCCGCCACGGCCGCCGTCACTGGTGCTCAACGCGTTGCGGCGACCGCGCTCGCGCAGCCCGCGCCTACGCCCGCGCCAAGTCGAAGGCGGACTGACCATCCCGTTAGTTACTGGCATGCGGGGTCCAAACCCGGGAAAAGTCGCGCTAAGGCGGTTACCGCAGATAACTGCACATTATCTGCGGTAACTGCTTGTGTGAGCTGGGCGGATGTAGCTGATGGCGTGGGCCGGCTCTGCGAATTATCTGTGGTAGCCGGGGAACCCACGTCATCAGATGAAGGAATCTTGCATCTGATGCGAGCATCTTAAGTCGAGCACGCTCAGGAACAGCGCTTACCGCGACTCTTCGGCTAACTGGACCCCGAGGGCCTCCACCCGACGACTCCGGCAACTGGGTTGTGGTGTGGTGGCAGCCTGGGCGCTACGCCTGGGAGTACGTGCCCTGGCTCGAGGTCCTCGAATACCCCTCGAACGAGTAGACACCCGTGTTTACCCGTGTATGGGCAGGTGCGGGCAGTCGCTACCCGTAGTTGGGGTCGTCGCCGAACAACGGAAGCTGCCGCGATGTGGAGGGCCCGCCGAGTCTGCGTAAGCATCGAGCGCAGGTGACCTCCGCCCGCGCCGGCTCCAGCACGGTCGGAGACCAGCCCGCGACACCGGTGCGGCACAACAACTCCGGAACGTCCTCGCCCTCGACCCACTGGCCGAGGCTGACCGCATGCACGGTGCGACCCGAGCGGACGACCGCATGCACGCCTGGGTCGCCGAACACCGCCCGAGCAGCGGAAGCGAGGGGCGCGATGTCGGTCATACGCCAACGATAGGGACGGGCGCCGACAACCGGGACTCCGGCTCACGCAGGAAGGTGGCGTCATCTACCTCGATCTGCAGATTGCGGCCGCGTCCCCGGGGAGCGCGCAAGTCTGCGGTTTGCCACGCCTCGAGGGTGGTCCTGCACGATCATCAGCTGGGCACCGCCGAGAGCGAGATAGCTGAACCGATCCTCGGCGCGCTCGAACAGGACGGCGAAACCCAGCACCTCGGTGTAGAAGGCACGACTGGCTCGGTGATCGCTGACCAGCAGTTCGGGCACCATCGGGTTCCATTCCATGCGTCATCGATAGACCACGCCACGGCAGAACGGCAACCGCGTTTCCAAGACCGCCGATCAATTGGAGGCACCGCCCAGTAGTACGCTATGCCGCTGCGCGGGCGGTTGGGGAGGCGAGATCGACTGCGCCGCAGGACGTCCGGTATTGCCGACGAGCGGATGTTCGCGTATGAGCGGAGTTTGTTCGGCTACTGCGGAAAATCGGTCGTGCGTTTCGATCAACGCCGTGCCTGTCTTGTCTGATCGTGGTGTGGCCCTCGCTCCCCTCCGGAGAGGGCCACATCATGATCGGTCAGCAACGTTTCCGTTGCGCCAGTTCGCTGACCAGTTGTGTCGTCAGTGCCGCTGGGGCGTCGCTGAACCGTTTGCCTGTTCGCCCTGATCTGTTGTCCGCCTACGCATCCCGGTCCCCGAGCGAGCGCACGATATTGGTGATCATGTGGCGTGGTCGTGCTGGTTGCCCGACTGGCGCTCACGAGGGGCGCGGGTGACAGCAGGCTCGTCGCCTAGCTGCCGAACTCGGCTTCGATGAGTTGGGCGAAGGCGCCGAGTAGGTTGCCCCAGTCGCCGTTGAGGTTGGCGGTGAGGTGGTGGCGGCCATCGCTGGTGCCCACCGACAGGGTCCAGGAGCCGGTGATCGCACCGCCGTTGCCCCAGATGTCGACGCCGTTGGGCAGGGTTTCGGTGTAGACACCGAGCCCGTAGCGGGTGTTCGGGAGCCAGCCAGCGCCCTCGGTGGAGGTGGTCGTCAGCAGTTCGTGTTGCTGTTCGGGTGGCAGGAGTTCGCCACCGAAGAGCAGACCGAAGAAGCGGTTCAGGTCGCCCAGCGAGGACACCATGCCACCAGCGGACCAGGCCCGGGACGGGTCCAGCTCCGTGGCGTCGTAGACGGGACAGCCCGGCTCGCTCAGCTGAGCGGTCGTGTAGTGGCGTGCATATGGCGCGCGAATGGTCTCATCGACGGGCAGGTAGGTGTCGTGCAGGCCGAGCGGCTCGGCGATGCGCTGCTGGAACTCGTCCGCGAACGAGTGCCCGGTGATGCGTTCGACGATCATTCCGGCGAGGATGTAGCCGGTGTTGTCGTACCGCCACTGCGTCCCCGGCGCGAACACGGGCGGACGAGAAACAGCGATCGTGACGAGATCCTCGGGCCGGTACCGGTCGTAGCGATGCTCCAGAAACGCCGGACCGGTCTCGGTGGCCCGCATATCGGGGTCCATCGAGTAGAGATACAGGCCACTGGTATGGGCCAGCAGCTGCCGGACCGTGATCACACGGCCGTCGTTACCGTGGCCCTGGACCATGCCGGGAAGCCATGTGTCCACCGAATCGTCCAGGCTCAACCGCCCTTCCGCCGCGAGCTGCAACGTGATGACCGAGGTGAACGACTTGGTGGCGCTGCCGATGCGGAAGTGCTCCTCACGGCAGCGGGGCTTGCCGGTCTCGAGATCGGCGACTCCGGCCGTGCCGAACCATGTGCTGCCGTCCTCGTCACGAACCTCGGCGATGATGCCCGGAATACCGACATCAACCACGATCCGATCGAGTAGCTGCTGAAGCTTCATACCAAACCCCCAGGGTTCGAAGTCGATGAGGTGAAATCGACCGCAGCGTATTCGGCACGTTACTCATTCGTGAAAGACAGGAATCTGATCGATATCGAAGATCTCGCAGATAGAATGCCTAATATCGTTGCGCTGATTATGGATCTATTGCAACACGGAGGTGTATGTGATGCCCGGTTCCCGACTCACTCGCCGCGACCGCCGAGCCATCGCCACCGGCCTGGCCGACGGGCTCGGTTACGCCGAGATCGCCCGCAGGCTGGCTCGGCCGACCTCCACCATCAGCCGCGAGATCACGCGTAACGGGGGCCGGACCGGTTATGAGCCCGCCACGGCCCACCGAGCCACGAAACGGCGTGTGCGCCATCGCAAACACGAAACCGAATCCGCAGCAGGTCCACGCCGTCACGGTCCGGACACCCTCACCGCTGTCGAACAGCTGCTCGCCGACACCCTCATCGGCACCGGGCTCTCCCGCACGCCCGCCAGAGTGCTCGCCGCCCTCTACACCGCCGACGATGCGACCATGAGCGCGGCGCAGCTGGGGCGGCACCTGCAGATCAGCTCGGCGTCGGTGTCCAAGGCCGTCGGATACCTCGAAGAGCAAGAGGTGATCCGGCGCGAACGAATCCCTCACCGTCGAGCCGAGCGGTACGTCGTCGACACCGAGGCGTGGTTCCAGGCCGTCCTCGCCAGTGCCCAGCGCAACCAGCAGCTCGCCGACGCCGCACGCCGGGGAGCTGACCTCCTCGGCCGCGCAACACCCGCCGGCGCCCGTCTGCACGCGCTGAGCCGCTTCCACCAGCAGCTCACCAACGACATGACCGAGAGAGTCCGCCACTGGCGACACGCACTCACCGAACCAACACCACAATCACCGTCCACTCGCCCATGAGCACCCTCGCCAACGGCCAGCGATCCCATCAAAAGAGCAACCGGCCCACCATCTTCGAGCCGATCACGCCGTCCACCCACCGGATCC
Source organism: Nocardia sp. NPDC051990 (assembly GCF_040680755.1). NCBI lineage: Bacteria > Bacillati > Actinomycetota > Actinomycetes > Mycobacteriales > Nocardiaceae > Nocardia > Nocardia sp. NPDC051990. The sequence goes on from NZ_JBFAXH010000009.1 coordinate 33,508, forward strand.
CCATGCACGTTCATAGCCGCATACCGCGCTGACCGAACCGGCCAGCACGACCCTCTCACCGGCCAGCAGCATCACCCTCGCTGAATGCATGCGTGGCTGTCGTTTTGGGGTACACCCCAACACCACATCTTCGACCGGCGCGCCGACGTCAGAATAGAGTCGGTTGCCGAGTTTCTTGACGGTTGTCTGCTGGGTTCTTAGAGTTCAACCTGACAATTGAGGCTGTGGGGATGGATCTTCAGCGATGCGCGTCGGCTATATCCGGGTTAGCACCGGCGAGCAGAACACTGATCGTCAACTCGACGGCATCGATGTCGAGAAGACCTTCACTGATTGGGCGTCGGGGAAGAACACCGTCCGACCGAAGCTCGATGAGCTGATTGCATTCGTCCGTGAGGGCGACACGGTGATCGTGCACTCGATGGATCGGCTTGCCCGCAATCTCGATGATCTGCGCCACCTCGTTCGGTTGCTGACCGGCAAGGGCGTGCGGGTCGAATTCGTCAAGGAGGCACTGACCTTCACCGGTGAGGATTCGCCGATGGCGAACCTGCTGCTATCGGTAATGGGCGCCTTCGCCGAGTTCGAGCGAGCCTTGATCCTGGAGCGTCAGCGTGAGGGCATCGTGGTGGCGAAGGCTCGCGGGGTCTACAGGGGCCGTAAACCAGCGCTGACCGCTGAGCAGGCCGACCAGCTGCGCGCCCGCGCCGCGGCCGGGGAATCCAAGACCGCGCTGGCCGCCGAATTCGGTGTCAGCCGCGAGACCGTGTACAGCTACCTGCGGGCGGCGTGAACCACGGCGGGCCGGTCACAGGCCGAGAAACTGCATGGGAATTCCCTCGGCGACCAGAGCGCGGCGAGCGCGGATGACACCGGCTGGACTCGGGTCGGCGGCGATGAGCAGTCGCAGGATCTGCGCGGCGGGTTCGGGTTGTGTGCGGGCCTGGTCCAGCCAGCGCGACAACGCGGCGGTGAACTGCGCGTGGGTCATGGAAACGGCGTCGGCGTACTCGGGGTCAGTGGTTGGCCGACGGTGGGGATCGTCGCCGTCATAGACGCGTTCATGGACTGGCGCCCGCAGCAGCGACGCCAGGGTGCCCCGGGCACGAATGGTGCCGTCGCCGATCAACCGCACCGCGACCGCTGCGGCGGTGAGTAGGCGTTCTTCGATCTGCCAGGGCAGATGCTCGTAGGGCTGCCACACCGAGATGCCCGCACGTTCGGGCAGTTCGGCGGTGGCCCAGATCAGGCGCAACGTGTCCGCTGAAGAGCGCGCCGAGGTCGTCAGCGACAGGCTCAGTTCGTCGAGCAGGCGGCGCAGCAGCCGAAACCACACCCCGGCGTGCACCGTCCGTGCGGGCAAGCGCACTCGGCCCACGGTGAGGGCCTGGTGTGTGTAGCTCTCCAGGGTCACCAGCGGTTCCGATATCGGAATCGGTTCGGGCGCACCGGCGTTCGGGTCGAACGGTGTGCCTGACCGCTCGCCGCGCACTTGCAGTCGGCAGTGGTGCTCGGGGCAGCCGATGGTGAGCGGAAGTTCCCACATCAGCCCCCGCACCCCGTCCTGGGCGCAGCGCGAGCACCAGCGTTGCAGCGCTTTGGCCGGCAGCCACGGACCGTGCCACGGCCGTTTGAGCACGCTCGGTCCGGCGCCGCAGGCCGGGGTGAGCAGCACCGAGTCACGGCGTACGTAGTTGGCGAACACTCGCTCGGCCAGATGCGCGGGTTGCGGGTAGACCTCGAACAGCCACGGCGCCCACCCGAGCATCGTCATCGACCGCAGGCGGCCGATCTCGACATCGGTCCGTTCGGCCAGGATCGGGAAAAGCTGCTGTGGCGGGTCGTAGTCCAGGGTGTTCCCAGCTCCGGCTAGCGCGCCCAGACTCGGACCCAGCAGCTCGTCCAACCTCATCCCGTACAACCGGGCCAGGCCTTGGAGCCACGACGACATCGACTCCAGCGCTGCGGGCTGCGGATGCAGCGGCCACCGGGCCGGAGACCTCACGCTGCCGCGGTCTGCTCCCACACGCTGATCGCCGGGCGCGACCATGTCCGGTACGGCACCTCGAGGTAGTTGCCGGTATCGGGATCCAGCGCCCAGACCCGGGAGATGTCGCGCGGGTCGCGGCGCAGCACGAACCGGCCCAGCTGCTCGCGGCGGGCGATCCACGGCTTGAGCGCATCGCAGTAGTACTGCACATGATCGACCTGGAAACCGGTGCGGGTCACCGCCCGCCGGATCACCGGCAGGAAATCGACCAGGAACGCGGTCGCGTTCGTCGCCGTCGGTGGTGCGCCCTGCTCATCGACCCGCTGCGCCCACACTCCCGCCGGAGTGCGCCCGCCGAGCCCGTCGTGGGGTTCGCCGTGGTAGCAGGCCACGCATAGGGTCAGCCAGCGTTGCAATTCCTCCAGTGTCAGAACGGCTTTCGCGTCGCTGTCGTAGTCCCCGCGCTCGGCAACGCTGGAAAAGGTCGTACCGGGCAGCTCGTGCAGCATCCGCATCATGGTGCCGATCAGCCGTTCCATCACCCCACCGAAATGTGGTTGCCCCGGTGGCCGGTAATCGATGCCGATGCCGTGCTGCTCGCAGCCGCGCCGCAACGCCTCGCTCTTGAATTCCGAGGCGTTGTCGACATAGAGCCGGGTCGGTTTGCCGCTCATCGGCCACACCGCCTGGACCCCGATCCGCTCCAGCCAGGTGCGTTTATCGATCGCCATGTGCGCCAAGCACAATCCGATCTGCTGCGCGAGCTTGCTGATCACCTCAGCCCGCCGCACCGCCACCCGCCACCGCGGCTCGGCCGCAGTCAGTACTCCACGATCAGCCACCGGCTCATCAGCCATTAGGCAACCCTCACCGTCGTGAACACGAGTACGAGCGAAAAGCACCGTACTGCATACGAGTTCGAGACACGCCGACGTTCGAAGTCCTATTCACTCACCCTCGAGTCAGCAGATCAGCGTTGACCACGACTTCGAACATCGACACTATTCGGGTGTCGGATGTCGGGTCAGTGGGCGCGCCGTACCGGATTGCCCACATAGATTCCCCACAACCGGGGCTGCCGGGCAATACAGTTGCATGGGCGTGGGTCACACATCGTGGGCGTTTGTCGACGAGCCTGCTTGGTGCCGGATTCGATGGGAGGCGCGGCATGGCATCGACGTAGCCGCCGGAAAGGTCCAGCGCCTCGTGCTGAACACCGGCCACGCAGCTTCGTGCTGCTGTTGTCCCGCTCGTTGCTCGAGAGGTTCGCCGAAGCACCCCTTTTCCAAGCATTGGGAAACACACCGTGAGGAGCGAACATGAGTACACCCTTGTACCTGATCACTGGGGCGGGTGGTGGCACCGGTGGCGTGAGTCGGCAGGTGATCGAGAGATTGCGGGAGCGTGGGGATCGCGTTCGCGCGTTGGTGCACCGCGACGATGCCCGCGCCGAGCCGTTGCGTGCACTCGGCGCTGAAGTCGTAGTCGGAGACTTGACCGACCCACGAGATGTGGTCGATGCGATCACCGGTACCGATCGCATGTTCTTTTCGATGGGTGTCTCGCCGGACTACCTGCGGGCAACAGTGGTCGTGTGCGCCGCCGCGTTGGCATACGGCCACCTCGAGGTGGTCGTGAATATGTCCCAGATGACCGTTTCGCAAATGACGCTGACCAGCGTGGGAGAGTCGCGTCAACATCGGCTGCACTACCTCGCCGAGCAGGTCTTGAACTGGTCGGGTGTGCCGGTCGTGCACATCAGGCCGACGGTGTTTCTGGACAATCCGATATTCACCGGACTCGCGGCACCGTCGCTGCGTGAGCGAAACGTGTTGGCCCTGCCCTTCGGAACGAGTCGCACGTCACCGATAGCTACCAGCGACGTGGCCCGCACGGTTACGGCAGTGCTCGTAGCTCCCGCCCACCGCATCGGCAACGTCTACGAATTGACCGGTCCGGCGCGTTTGGACATCGATGGCCTGGCCGCCGAATATTCCCTGGGACTGCACCGGCGGATTCGTGGCACCGACCTTCCGCACGACACCTGGGTCGAGGAGGTTCTCCGGCCCCAACGTCTGCCCGCACACGTCGAGCAGCACCTGACCACCATGGCGCTGCTGCACCGCGCTGGACGCTACGACCGAGCCACCGACGACGTCGAGAAGATCACGGGACAGCCGCCGTCCACGGTTGGGCAGTACATAGCCGAACACTCGGAACTGTTCTCATAAGCGAGCAATGCCGACGGAAGCGCGAACCCGCGAGTCGCTGGCGCGCGTCGACTCACCCGGGTGGCCGTCTCGTTTCGTCGACGAACTGCCATAAGCCCACCGACGCATTGCGATGAGTCGCTGAAGCGCAGGTCTAGTGCGCGACCACAAGCCGTTCGGGCAGGACTCCCGTCGTGGCCACAGTGACCGCGACCTACGCACCGCACACCCAGTCCGGCTTCCACGTACCCCCGAACAAGACACTGCTGTTGCTGGCCAACGGATTGATGGCCCGTCGCGGCCTGGCCCAAGCCCGGAAACAGGGACGCATCGACGCATTGGACTGACGGCCCGTAAAGACACGAACCCCCTCCCGATCGACATCGGAAGGGGGCCCGGCTTTTCAGGTGGATTACTCTCCCCGCCACTGGCGGCGCATATCACGGTAGGCACGGTGCGGCTCTGCCGCGAACTCCTCGGAATAGAGCGAGATACGCGGGCCGGCGGTATCGATCGGCGACCCCAACGCCAGGGCCGGACTTCGGTGCATTGTCGTGCGACGGATCGTTACTTCCGAGACTCCTGACGATGGAACAGGAACTCGACGAGCGTGATCAGCGACATCAGACAAGTGTTGCGCTGCCGGGCGTCGAGCGATGTCAGCGGAGTGTCCGGTGCGAGATCCAGTGCGTCACGGATCTCTTCGAGCGGATAGCGCTGGGCGCCTTCGAACTGATTGACCGCGACCGAGTACGCCACCCCACGCTCCTCGAGCACGGAGAGCACCTCGTCCGCCTTCTCGATGCGCCGGGTGTCCACCAGGACCAGGGCGCCGAGCGCGCCGCGCGCCAATTCCTCCCACAGCGGGACGAAGCGCCGCTGCCCCGGCGTCCCGAAGAGATACAGCGCGAGTGTGGGATTCAGCGTGATGCGGCCGAAATCCATCGCCACGGTCGTCTGCGACTTGCCGGGTAGCCCGGCCATATCGTCGATGCCGACACTGGCCTCGGTGATCGTCTCCTCCGTGCGCAGCGGCCGGATCTCCGAAACGCTGTTCACAAATGTCGTTTTGCCGACACCGAAATTGCCTGCCACCAAGAGCTTTACCGACCGGGTCACGGTCTCCGGCACATAGTCGACAGTGCGGTCAGGCCGGGAGAGCGCGGAGCCCATTGAGTACCTCCTCGAGCAGAGTGATCTCCGGCATGACTTCGGCCGGGGTCGGAGTGGCCAGATGTTCGCTGTCCAGCAGATCGGCGACGACGATCTTCACCACGGACGGCGGCAAGTCGAGATAGGCGGCAATCTCGGCGATGGACAACGCGCTGCGACGGCTGCACAGGTTCAGCACCTGGCGCGCATCGGGTGTCGCACCAGGTGCAGGATCCTTGGCGGCGACGACTAAGGTGACCAGGTCCAAGTCACGACTGGGACGGATCCGCCCCCCGGTGCGCACATAGGCCCGGACCAAGTCGGGGTCTCGCCGGGACCTCGTCATGACGTCAAGCCGCCCTCAACCCTCCCACGCGGCTGGGCGCCTAACTCGTGCCCGACCCGCCCGGCGAGTTCGTTCATGCGGTGTGCGACCAGACCGATATCGGTCTCGGGCGTCGTCGAAACACCGAGCAGCGCACCGTCACCCGCCGCGGTGATGAGGATCATGCCCTGGTCGTATTCGGTCATGTTCTGACGCACGCCATTGCCGAGGCCACCACAGAATTCGCCGAGCGCTTTACCTAGTGAGCGCAGACCCGAGGCGGCTGCGGCGAAACGCTCGGCATCATCCTTGTTGACACCGTCGGAGTGCGCGATCCGCAGTCCGTCGTCGGACAGTAGTACCGCGAACCGGACGCCGGGAACGTTGCTGAGATCCTCGAGTAGCCAACCCAGCCTATTTTTGCTGTCGGTCACCGGTGTGCTCATCAGGATGATATCCCTTCGCTGTTATCGGAGGCAGCAGCCTCACGGCCGCTCTTGGAACCCGTCTGCCAGGCGGAGGCGATTTCGGGACGAGCCGGTCCCGCTTCGGATTCGGTGCCGGCCTGAGCGGGCACCGCAGACACCGCCCGACGGCGGCGCTTGGGTAAGCCACCACTGGTGATCTCGTGCACAGCGAAGTCCTCGTTCTCGGCGGGTTGTTCGCCCACCCCGGCCAAGACCGGAACCGGGGATAACTCGAAGGGCTTATCCTCGGTGACCGCGGTCGGCACAGGTTCCGGGGCCGGGGTGACGGCGGGTGCGGCCGACTCTCCGTTCGTCACCGCGGTGACGAGCAGTGCCTCCGGGATGTAGACCATCGCCCGCATACCGCCGTAGACGTTCGGGCCATCGATGTAGACGGTGAAGCCGTAGCGCCGGGCCAGTGCCGCGATGCCGGGGAAACCGACGCGCGGGGACGGGCCGAGCTGATGGATGTCGATCGGGCGCTCGTTGGCGAGCACCTGCCTGGCCTCCTCCATCTGCTCCGCGTTCATCCGCACACCGGCATCGTCGATGATGACCGTGACGCCGTGGTGGCCCTCCTGGAAACTCACATCCACATAGGACGTCGGCGGCGAGTAGCGCAGCGCGTTGTCCAGCAGGGTGGCCAGGGTGTGCACGAGCGGTTCCACCGCGCGGCTGATGACGATGCGGTCGAGTTGGTTGGCACGCACCCGCAGGTAGTCGCGGACGCGGCCGATCGAGCCGCCGACCACATCGGTGAGCGACTGCGCGGGCCAGCGCCGACCCGGCAGACCACCACACACGATCACATACGACTGCGCCTGACGCAGCATCTGCTGCACGGTGTGATCGATGCGGGTGAGGGTGGCGTACACCTCGTCGTCGCGGTGCTCGCGCAGCGCGGCGCTCACCACCTGACTGACATCCGCGCCGAGGCTGACCACGGAAGTGCCGAAGGAACGCACCGCCGCACTGGTCGCGGCCCGCGAGGCGGATTCGATCTCGACGCGAGTGCCGTCCTCGGTCGCCTTGATCGCTTCCTGCGCGTTTTCCTCGGCCTCGTGCACAGCGTGCTCGTGTGCCTCCGACTGCACCATGCGCAGATCGTCGGCGTACCGCTCGGAAACCCATTGCAGGCACTGGACGAACCGGGAATTCTCCTGACCCGTCGGTACCTCGATGGCCGAAACCGGTGCCTCGAAGCGGCGCACCGCATCAGTCATCGCCGGCAGTATCTGGCTGGCGAAGTGCTCGAGGGTTTCCTCCTGCGCCCGATTCGCTTTATTGAGCGTGTCGGCGCGGAGCTTCTGTTGTTTCGCATACTGCGCTACATACAACGCCGCCGCCACGGCAATAATGAGAGCGGGGGCGAGGATCCATGAAAGCACCACGGCGATATCTTGATTCATCAGCTCTCTCGTCGTTGCGACAGCCGGTGTCACTGCGCGTTGTCTCGCCTTCCTCGCGACGCCGACCAGGATCTACATTCGTCGAATGCGGCCACCTAGACACTGGCACCAACCCCAGAGTGCCCGCAGGGCAAGCGATTCGAAGGAATCGCCCACCGCGCGGATCGAGCCGATCAGTAGCTCGGCACCCGACGACCCGCCCACAGTAGCAGCATCGCCCGGAAGTCTCTCTCGATCCGAGGCCACATTCCGATTCCTCGAACCGCCAGCGCCTCCACGCATTTCGCGCATCGCCCGATCGGTTCGATTCGGCCTGCGGGAATTTCGCTCCGGCGGCACCCAGTCGAAACCGGTTCAGTAGCCGGCCGCTATGTCCGAATGCCACAAAAGCGAACCACGAGTACCGGATACTATGCGCGAATGGCAAAGCTGAAGGTGTCCGTCGACGTGCCGATTTCCCCGCAGGAGGCCTGGTCGCACACAGCCAACCTGACCGAACTCGACAAATGGCTCCTCATGCACGAGGCGTGGCGCGACGAGGTGCCCGCCGAACTCACCGTCGGTACCCAACTGGTCGGTGTCGCATCGGTCAAGGGACTGCGCAATCGAGTCACTTGGACCGTCAAGGCCGCTGAACCGCCGCGGCGGCTGGCCTTGAGTGGCCAGGGCAAGGGCGGCACCAAATTCAAGCTCGAACTGCTCGTCGCCGCCAAGGGTGCGGGCTCGGAAGTCACCGTCGAGATCGATCTGGGTGGCGCGCCCCTGTTCGGCCCGATCGGTTCCGGTGTCGCGCGGGCGCTGAAGGGCGATATCGAGCGCTCGTTGGAGCGTTTCGTCGCGCTCTACGGCTGATCGGAGTTCGAACGTGCCGTATGCCAAGGCCACGGATGGCACCCGGATCGCCTATCAGACCGGCGGCAACGGCCTGCCGCTGCTGCTGCTCACTGGGCAGGCCAATAACCACCACTGGTGGGATGGGGTGCGTGCCGACTTCGAGACCGCGTATCGCACCGTCTCGCTGGACTATCGCGGGACCGGTGACAGCGATAAGCCGGACATCCCGTACAGCACCCTCGGATTCGCCGAGGACGCCATCGCGGTGCTCGACGATCTCGGCTTCGAGAAGAGCGCGGTGTACGGCACCTCGATGGGCGGTCGGGTCGCGCAGTGGCTGGCCGCGCGGTTCCCGGATCGGGTGCATACGCTGGTGCTCGGCTGCACCTCGCCGGGTGGTCGCTACGCTGTCGAGCGGGATGCCGAGGTGCGCAAGTCGCTGGCTCAGCCCGACCCGGTGGCGGCGCGACAGGCGCTGTTGGAGCTGATGTACACCCCGGGGTATCTGGCGAGCACGTCGGGTCCGTTCGATACCCTCGGCGATCCGGGCATGCCCGCCTACGCGAAGCGCAGACATCTCTACGCGAGCAATAAACACGACGCGTGGGAGGTGCTCGCGGATATCACGGTTCCGACGCTGATCGTGCACGGGACTGAGGACCGATTCAATCCCGCCGCCAACGCGCCGTTGCTCGCGGAACGGATTCCGCGTGCGCGGCTGGCGTGGATCCCGGGCGCCCGGCACGCCTATTTCGACGAATTCCGAAGCACCGCAAGCCCGCTCGTGCTGGAGTTCCTGGACGCGAACCGTCCGTAGTCCGAGTTCGCCTGGTGCACAGGCGAACTCGGCCCCAGCGGGCTAATGAACCAGCACCGGTGTTTCCCCTACCTCGGCCGTCCGCGTCTTGGTGCGCGGCAGGAACGCCGCGGGCACCAAGGTCAGCACGATGAGCGCCAGCGCCACAATGTAGGTGTGGCTGAATGCCGTCGCGGCCTGGTTCAATCCGGTCTCGACCGCACCGGGCGGCAGCTGCGCCGCAATCGAGGGATCGTAGTTCGACGCGATCGCGGGCTTGGCGAATGGATGCCGGTTCAGCAGGCTGCTGAGCACCACCGACATCGTCGCGGTGCCGATCGACCCGGCGGACTGGTTGACGATGTTCATCAGCGTCGTGCCGCGCGCGACCTGCTGGTGGGTCAGCGTCTGCATCGCCGCGGTCATGGTCGGCATCATGGTGCAGCCCATGCCGAGGCCCATCACGAACAACGCGCCCAACATGTACGGATACGGCGTATCCGCCTTCAACTGCACGAAGAACACGGTGCCGAGCGAGATCAGCGAAATACCGGTCAGCACGATTTTGCCCGGACCGATCTTGTCGACGAACCGGCCTGCTATCGGCATCGTCACCATCGCGCCGAGGCCCTGCGGCGCCAGCAGCAGACCGGCCGCCATGGCCGTCTCGCCGCGTACCTGCTGCAGATAAGTCGGTAGCAGCAGACCCGCACCGAAGAACGCGGTCGCGAACAGCACCATGGTCAACACCGCGAAGGTCAGCGACCGGTTGCGGAACAGATGCAGATCGATCAGCGGATGCTCGATGCGCAGCGCGTGCACGACGAACAGGGCGATGAGCACCAGGCCGATGGCGGCGGATATGAGCACCTTGGGCGCCATGACCGTACCCTCACCCGGAATCGAGGAGACGCCGAACAGGAACAGCGCCAGACCCGGCGAGGCCAGCAGCATGCCGAGGAAGTCGAAGGATTCCGATGGCTCCGGCTTATCCGCGGGGAACACGATGAAGGCGAAGATGAGCGCGACGATCCCAACCGGAACATTGATCAGGAAGATCCACTTCCAGCCGTAACTGTCGATCAGCCAACCGCCCAGGATCGGACCGGCGATCGGACCGAGCAGCATCGGCACCCCGAGCACCGCCATCACCCGCCCGACGCGTTGCGGGCCCGCCGCATGGGTCATGATCGTCATGCCCAGCGGCATCAACATGCCGCCGCCGAGACCCTGGATGACACGGAAGGCGATGAGCGACTCCATGCCCCATGCCTGGCTGCACAGCACCGATCCGAGCACGAACAGCGTCAGCGCGAGCATGTACAACCGTTTGGTGCCGAATCGGTCCGCCGCCCAACCGGTCAGCGGGATGACGCTGGCCAGCGCGAGGGTGTAGCCGGTCATCGACCAGGCCGCGATCGCGGTGGTGGTGTGGAACTCGTTCTGGAATTTCGGGATCGCGACGGTTACGACGGTGATATCAAGGATCGACATGATCGCGCCGAGCACGACCACACCTGCCACCTTGAAAACCGCGATGTCGAGCTTGTCGGTCGCGGGGTCCGCTGTGACCGACGTGGTATCCGGAGGATGTGTCACCGGTTAAGCCTTGCATCTCGTCAGCCAAATGACCAGCACATTCTGCGACCTTCGCCGCACCTCGGGGTTTTGCTGGGATGCTTCGACACCGCCGGGTTCCGGAACAGTGCCGATGCACCCACCTGCTCGAGGCGGGGGCCAACGACGACGTGCAGTCAGCGCTGGTACTCAGCGTGCAGCGGATTCGGCGGCCTCGGGATCGACGGAAGCGGTGACGCGTGACCGGAACCGAGTGATCGCGACACCGGCCAGGCACAGGACACCGCCGAGGATGGTGAGCGCGCCGGGCACCTCGTTCAGTGCGATCCACGACATCAGCACGACGAGGGCCGGGACCGCGTAGGTGGTCACGCCCATCTTTCCGGCCGTCGTGCGGGCGAGTGCGTACGCCCAGGTGGTGAATGCCAAAGCGGTGGGAAAGACGCCCAGGTACACCAGACTTAGCGTCGACGACAGCGGTGCGTCGGCCGCCTCGGTGACCAGTTGCCAAGAGAACGGCAGGCACGCGACGGTACCGATGACCGAGCCGAAGGTGACCACCTGCAATGCGGATGCGCTCGCGAGCGCCGGTTTCTGTGCGATGGTCGATGCGGCCCAGACGATGGCCGCCAGCAGGCACAGCGCGACACCGAGCACCGCAGCGCCGCCGCCATCGGAGGTCGACAGTCCGACGACCATGGTTCCGGCGAACGATACGACCAGTCCGACCATCAGCCGGGCCGGAAATCCTTCCCGCAGGACCAATCCGGCGAGCACCGCGATCAGCACCGGGCCGATGCCGACGACCATCGCCGCGGTACCGGCGTCGACGTTCCGCTCACCCCAGTTCAAGGCCACCATATAGACGCCGAACCACAGCACCCCGGAGATGATGATGCCCGGCCACGCGGCCCGCGGCGGCACACCCTCACCGCGGACGACCAGGACCGTCACCAGTGTGATCGATGCGGCGAGCAATCGCCCGAGCGCCAGCGCACCTGGCGAAAAATCGTGTCCCGCACTGCGAATGAAGACGAATGCCGAAGCCCACAAGACCACTGTCACCGCGGCCGCGGCAATCGCTTGCCGCTCGACCGACCCATTCGCCCGCACCATGGGCCGAACCTAGATCAGCCGGTCGACCAGCGCCAGCGGTTTTTACGCCGCGGCACCGGCCGAACGGACAAAGGTGGCGACTCCGATTGCCGGTCCGACTGGCGACTACGCCACGAGCAGCGCGTCGAGCACGGCCGACGGCACGGTGGCGGGGCTCGCAAAGGGGCGTTCCGCGAGCAGCTTTCGCGCTGCCGCACGGGACAGCCCACCATCGGTGGTGCGCACCTGCAGTGCGTGTGCTTCGGGCAGGGCTGCGAGCCAAGCGACCATGTTGCCGACCAAGGCCTTCGGATCGATCTCACCGCGCACCCGCAACCGGGCCACGCCGCTGCTAGCCTCGGCAGCTGTGCGACTTAGATCACTTCTCACCATGGATCTCGGTCTCGAGCTCGTCACCGGCGAGGAAGAGCTCGACCGCTTCGTGCGCTGGGTAGTGACCACCGACATGCTCGATCCGAGTCGCTATCTCTCCGGCGGTGAGCTGGTGCTGACCGGACTGCAATGGCGGCGTACCCCCGAGGACAGCGAGACGTTCGTGCGGGCGCTGGCCCAGGCCGGAGTCGCGGGACTCGCCGCGGGCTACGCCCGCTACGGCGGCGCGCCGCCCGATGTCGTCGAGGCCTGTGACCGTCATCGGATACCGCTGTTCCGCGTCCGTGAGGATGTCACGTTCGCACAGGTCACCGAGACCTTGACCCGCAATCTATCCACCGGGCGCACCGCCGATCTGACCGCCATCCTCGACCGCCACCGCCAGCTCGTTTCGGGTACCGGTCCGGGCTCGGTGCTGGAGCTGATCGAACGTGATCTTGGGATGCGCTGCTGGGTAGTCGCGTCCACCGGGCGCGTCGTTGCCGGACCCGCCGCACCACCACCGGTCGAGGTCACGGCCGCATTCCTGAATGCTCGCCGCCTCCCGCACGTACTGATCCAAGACAAGGCCCGCTACTCGCTATTCGCCGTCGACGAGCACAGCACCTCCCCCGCCGCCGACTGGTTCCTGGTCTTCGAAGGCGACTGCAAGGACTGGCCGGAAGAACGCCGCGCCCTGACCGGCGAGCTCGCCGCCGTCGTCTCCCTGGAACGCGCCCGCCTCGGCGATCGCCAGAGCGCCGAAGGCCGCCTCGCCCAGGAACTCATCCAACTGATCGTCTCCGAAGCCAAACCCGCCGAAATCACTTCCCGTCTCGAACTGACCGGCCTCGGCCCGGCCGAAACCTATATCGCCGTGGCCGCCGGTGCAGACGCCTTGCGCCCCGGCGAATTACGCGTCCTCCTGCGCGAAATCCTGTACGGCAAAAGGCCGGCCGCGGGTGTTTTCGACGACGAAGCCATCGCATTGATTCCCGCCGAGGACTCGATAATCAGCGAAATCCACCGCGCCGTAACCGCTTTGGAGCCCGGCCTGCGGGGCGCTCACCTCTCGATCGGGATCAGCGGCATCGTCGACGGCGAAGGTCTGCGCGGTGCCGTGGAAGAAGCCCGTTACGCCCGCCGCCTGGCCGCCGATCGCCCCACCCCGACCAGCGTCGTCGGCCACGACGAACTCGCCACCCATATGCTCCTGCTGGCCAGTGTTCCCGACGAAGTCCGGCGCATGTTCCGGCTGCGCCTGCTCGACCCGTTGAGCAGCTACGACCAGGAAAATCGCGCCGACCTCGTGCACACCTTGGAAACCTTCCTTCAGGTGTCCGGCTCGTGGACCAAATGCGCTGAGCTACTTCACGTTCACGTGAATACCTTGCGCTACCGCATCCAACGCATCGAAGAACTCACCGGTCGCGATCTGTCCCGCCTCGAAGACCGGGTCGACTTCTTCCTCGCCCTCGCCCTACGCTGAAGGAACCCATGGACACTACGGATCGCTACATCCCGACTCGGCTCGGTACCTTGCACGTCGTCACAACCGGGCACGGCGATCCGGTTGTGCTGTGGCCGAGCCTGCTCATGGACGCCGGTCTCTGGGACGCTCAGGTCACCCACTTCGCGGAGAACTACCTGACCATCGCGGTGGACCCACCCGGCCACGGAAAATCCAGTGCACTCACCCACGGCTTCACCTTCGACGACTGCGCGGGCTGTGTGGTCGACATCCTCGACCACCTCGAACTACCGCGGACCCACTTCATCGGAAACTCCTGGGGCGCCATGATCGGTGGGACCTTCGCCGCTGCATTTCCGGACCGCGTCCGATCCGCCATCCTGATGAACGGCACGGCCTCACCGGCCCCGACCGGTCAGAAATTGCAGTACATGGCACTGCTGGGCATTATCGGTATTCTGCGCGGCATCCGCCCACCGCTCACCCGATCGGTGGTGCGCGCCTTTCTTGGACCGACAACCGAACGCACGCGTCCCGATGTCGTGCGCCGGGTCGTCGATACCGCCCGCCGCAACGACCCGAAATCGGTCGTGCACGCGGTCAGATCCGTGGTCATCGAGCGCCAGGACCAACGCGACCGCTTCGCCGCGATCACCTGCCCCACTCTGGTCGTCGGCGGTCGCGAGGATCGCACCTTTCCGGTACCCGAACTCGAGTCCATGGCGCGCAGCATTCCCGGCGCGGAGCTAACGGTTATCGAGAATGCCGCACACCTCGCCGCCGCCGAAGTACCCGATGTCGTCAACCAACTGGTCGAAACCTTCTTGACCGACCGCGCCGAAGCGCGCTGACTCGGGATTGCCCGCGCAGGGCTCGCGCGCGCACCACCGCTGACGACGCTCATGCCCGCACCTCCGGCGCGGTGGCGACGACCGGCGGTGTTTCGGCGATCACCGGGCTGTCGAGCCGGTACAGGCACTTGGTTCCGGTGTAAATGGTCGGCATGCATTCGTTGCAGTGGATACACGCGGACCGGGTGGCTGCCTCGGATTCGATGCGGTGCAACAGATTCGGTTCACGCAGTAGCGCACGGCCCATGGCGACGAATTCGAAGCCCTCGGTCCTGGCGAGCCGCATGGTGTCCAGATTCGTAATGCCACCCAACAGGATCAGCGGCATCGACAACTCCCGCCGGAAGTGGCGGGCCCGCTCCAAGAGGTATGCCTCCTGATACGGGTACTCCTTCAGGAACGAGCGGCCGACCATGCGAAAGCCCCAACGTGCCGGTGCCGGAAGCACTTTCGCGAACGATTTGCGCGGCGCGGTGCCGTGGAACAGCAGCATCGGATTCAATAGCGAACTGCCCGCGGTCAATTCGAGAGCGTCCAGTGCGCCGTCGGCTTCCAGCCAAGCGGCCACTCGCAGCGATTCCGCGACCGTCAAACCGCCCCGGACGCCGTCCTCCATGTTCAGTTTCGCGGTCACCGCCAGCCGGTCACCCACGGCTTCCTTGACGGCAAGGGCGATTTCGCGTGCCAACCGCGCCCGGTTCTCGGCCGAACCACCGTAGCGATCGGTGCGCCGGTTGAGCAGTGGGCTGAGGAACGAACTCGTCAAATAGTTGTGCCCGAAGTGGATCTCGACCGCATCGAACCCCGATTCCTCGGCCAGTCGCGCGGACGTGGCATGTGCTGCCACGAGTTCGCCGATCTCGTGCTCTTTGGGCACCTTCATCGGTTTCATGCCCAGCGGACTGAACATCCGGCTCGGCGCGAGGGCGGGGTAACGGTTGGAGGCCGCGTTGGCGACCGGACCCGCATGTCCGATCTGCGCGCTGACCGCCGCGCCCTCGGCGTGTACGGCAGCGGTCAGCCGCCGCAGACCCGGGACAGCCTCCTGGCGCATCCAGATCTGATGCCGGTCGGTACGCCCGCCGGGCGCCACCGCACAGTAGGCGACGGTCGTCATGCCGACGCCGCCGGCCGCCACTTCGCGGTGGAAGGCGATCAAGTCATCGGTGACCAGCGCGTCCGGCGTGCGCCCCTCGAATGTCGCCGCCTTGATCACGCGATTGCGCAGAGTGATCGGCCCGAGCCGGGCCGGTGTGAATATGTCTGTCATTTCTGTTCTTTCGACGGGGCGGTCAGACCGGCCACCACGAACTCCCGCAATGCGGCGATCGCCGCCTGCGACATCCCCTGGTCCTGCGATCCGGTTCCGCCGAATCGCATGATGATCAGATCGAAGGCCAGGGCCCAGCGCCGACGGCTTTCGGCCTCGGTCAGCTCGGGTAGCAATTCCACCCAGGACGCCATGCGGAACCACCGCTGATTCCACAGCATCGGATGCCCGCCGAGGACGAACTGCGCCAGCAGCCGTAAGTGCAAGCGGCCCACTGGATCGTCGGCCAACGTGACGAACGGTTCCAGCACCACGTCCACCACCTCGGCGACCGAACCGCGCGCACCCGTCACCACCGACAACCGGTCGGCCCACAGCGGCCCGAGTCGGTCCTCGAGCATCGCCGTGACCAGCGCCTCCTTTGACCCGAAGTGATAGTGCACCGCGGCCGGGTTGGCCCCGGCCGCGGCACAGATCGCCCGCACGGAAACTTCGTCGTAGCGCTCGGTCAGCAGCAACCGCTCGGCCGCGGCGAGCAGACGGCCCCGCGTATCCGACGAAAGCTTCTCTGTCATGAAGGTAGCCAACCACATCCCAATCGGTATTTCAATCATTGATTGAATCAATGGAACAGGTCCGATCGATTCCGGACCGCGCGGTGCCGATCATCGGAAGACACGCCGAGAACTGGCCATTGGATTCGGCGAGTCGCCACGCTTGCGTTCATCCACCCGGCGGCGAACTATTAGCTATGCGGTGGCCGCGTTCGCGGGCCGTGCGGTCCAGGCGCCCTCGGTGGACCACGACGCGTCAGCCTCGCGACACAGCGGAGTTCTCTCCGCACTAGGAGGACTCGATGTTCATCCAAGTTATTCAAGGAAAGGTTGCCGACGCCGATCGGCTGCGTCGCTGCATGGATCGGTGGACCAAGGAATTGCAGCCGGGAGCCACCGGCTATCTCGGGATGACGAGCGGCTTATGCAATGACGGGACGTTCATCGCATTGACGAGGTTCGAATCCGAGGAGGCGGCACGGCGCAATAGCGATCGTCCGGAGCAGGGCGCGTGGTGGGCCGAGACCGAGCAGTGCTTCGACGGACCGGTGACATTCATGGACTGCCCCGAGGTCACGCAGTGGCTGGGCGGTGGCTCGGATCAGGCCGGGTTCGTCCAGGTCATGGAGGGCCACACCCGCAATCCGCGCCGCATGCGCGAACTGCTCGCCGAAGGCACCGAGCGCATCCACGAACTGCGCCCCGAAATTCTCGGCGGCACCTTGGCGACTTATGGCAGCGACGGTTACGTAGAGGCCGTCTACTTCACCTCCGAGGCCGAGGCCCGCGCCCACGAAAAGCTAGAGATCCCAGATGATCTACGCGCCCTGTTCGACGAGGAAAGCGAACTCATGGGCGAAGTCGAATTCTTCGACCTACACGAACCGATGCTGGCCTCCCCCCGCCGCTGATCGAAGCAATCGCATATCCAATGAGTGCCTCGGACAGGTTATAGCGTGCGAGGCACTCACTGGATATGCGAGACCCGATCCGTGGTTCCAGGTCGGCAGCGATAAGCCGCAAGAGGTCGAGAAGTTCTCCGCGACCCTGTTCGGCTGGAGTTTCGCCGTCGACCGGAATGCCGACACCTACGACCTGGTCAGCCATCCCGCGAGCGAATCACCCAGCGGCGACATCTCGCGCACCACCGACGCGTCGGCCGATCGCGCGGCCTCTTCGTACTCGTCCAGGATGCCGCGCGGCCACGGTCGCGAGGCTGAACGACTGGGCGCAACGATCACCGGCAAGGACGGCCTCGTTTTCGCGCACATCCTCGACGCCTCCGGCAACAACTTCGGCGTCTTCTGCCCGCCGCCGCAGTCGTGATCCGACGGGACCTCGGCCACTCGCCGGGATCCCTCGCTCGGCTCGAACATGTTGCGGGAAGCCAACATAAGGCCATATTTCGACTCCATCGCAATTCGGCAGCTATCCGATTTATCGAGTGGATTGCTGCCGAATGCGCGGGCTAGCCTCGAAGTCCGGTGCGCTGCGCTATCGGATGCTGACGACCATCAATCACGGTTGAACTCGAGAATCGAGGATCCCGATGAGTATTTCCCTGGTCATCGCGCCGGACTTCATATGATCCGCGCACGTTGCTCGGCGGCCCTGGGGGCCGTAATCCTCGCACTGGCACTCGGCGGATGCGCCGGTACGTTCGACGAGTATCCGGAGGACGCCAGGGTGGCCGTCGAACGGTTCACCGAGCTGCTGAACAAGCGGGACGCGGATAACGCCGCGAAGTTGACCGCCCAACCGGGCAGTGCCGTGATAGCGCTACGGCAGGTATTCGACGGACTGCGCAAGGGTGCTCCGGACTTCCGTTTGACCCAATTCATCCCATTGGGCAAAGGGGAGGGAATCTTCGCCCTACAGGGCGGTTGGAAATTCGGACCCGATCGAAACTGGACATACGATGCGCAGGGCACGGTGCGAAAGCTGGCGACCGGCTGGCGCATCTCCTGGGACCCGACCATCGTGGTGCCGAAATTGGATAACAGCCGCACGGTCCACTTGGTAAAGGCCTACGCGCCGCCGACACCCGTGGTGAAGGACGGCCTCGGACAAACATTGATGACCGAGCAGATCATCGATGTGGTCCGGCTCGATCCCACCCGCATCACCAATCCGGTCGCCACCACCGACGCGCTGGCCAAGGCCATCGAACCGATCGCGCCGGTGATCACGGGGGAATCCCTGCGCGCGCAACTCGCCGCCGCCCAGGGTAAGCCAGTGGTCGCGGTGAATCTGCGGCAGGACGACTTCGCGGTTCTCGAACCGGATATCGCGCCGATTCCGGGGGTGGTGACGCAGGCGCAGCCACGGCTGATCGCCGCCGACCGGCGCATCCAATCACCCATGCTCGACGCGCTGCGCACGGCGTGGCAGGAGAACCGGGACCGGACCGCGGGCTGGGCGGTGCAACTCTCGGGACTCGACGGGCATCCGATAGCCAACCTCGCCGGACAACTGGGCGCACCGGCACCGGATGTGTCCGCAACCCTGGATCCGCACTGGCAACGCGCAGCCCAGGATGCGGTCAACTACGTCGGGAATCCAACGGCCGTGGTCGTCATCCGCCCCGCGACCGGAGCCGTAGTCGCCGCCGCCGAGAACAATGCGGCCAGCGCGAACGAATCGATGGCCTTCGCCGGACTCGCCCCGATCGGCGGCACGTCCGAACTACTGCGCACGGCCGCGGCGAACATCGCGCACAAACCGCCGCAGAACGTATCCCTCGATGAGATCACTCAGGCCGCCCGCATGTTCGGTCTCGGCGTCGATTTCGAGCTGAATGGTCTGGACAAGGTGAGTTCACGGATCCCGGCGCCGGGCACCGATGAGGTCCGAGGCGGCGGGCGGACAAATGACATCCAGGCCAGTCCGTACGGCATGGCGATCTTCACCGCCGCCATTGCCAATGGGCGCATAACCCCACCGATGATCGAGGTCGGTCGCCCGGCAACGACTTCCGCCGCGTCGACACCCTTGCCCGCCAAGGCGGTCGACCAGCTCCGTGGCCTGATCGGCGGTGGCGGATATATCACCACCACGGGCGGGCAGGGCTGGCTGCTGGCAAATACCGGCGAGTTGGCCTTCGCACTCTATGTCGAGAATCCGGACAGCCGCGAGACCCTGATTCAGGCAGCCAAACGCATTTTCCATCCGGAGCCGGATAGCTGACCGACGGCTCACAGCCAATCACCGAGTCGACATGAGTTGCGCCGGAGGCGATTCGGGCCTGGGCTTTTCGTGCCACAGCGGTGCCATCGCGCCGAAGATGTCGCGAACCTCGGCGCACACCTGGATGAGTCGATCCACCTGCATATCGGTGAGACCGGCATGCAACGAGAAGCGGATGAGCGCGCGTTCGGGCGCGGTGACCGGCCAGCAGAGGACCGAACCGAAAACGCCGCGGGCCTCCAGAAAGTCGCGTATCGCGATCGTGCGCTCATCCGGACCGGTCTGCAGCGCGACGATATGACTGGCCGAACCCTCCAGGTCGAATTCCAATGCCATCAGCGCACGGCGCACAACAGCGGAGATCTCGCGCAACCGGACCCGCCGCCAATCGTCGACGCGAACCACCTCGAGCGTCGCGGCCAGACCGGCGATATCGTGCGGCAGCAGCGTCGCGGAGAAGACCGCGGGATCGGATTCCATCTTGAAATAGTCGACGAAGTCGATACTGTTCGCGGCGATGAATCCGGCACGTCCCGCGAAAGCCGTTGCAAGGCTGGCGATTCGGAATGGCACGCGGTCGGTGAGGCCGAGCGCGACCACCATGCCCGCGCCGTACGGCCCGTCGGTGCCGAGCGAATGCGATTCGTCGACCACCAGCACACTGCCGGTTTCGTCGGCGACATCGCAGATCTGGGTCAGCGGACAGCGGCTCCCGTTGGCGCCATAGATCGAATCCACCGCGATGATGCCGGGGCCGTGTCGACGAATCTCTTCGCGCAGATGGCCCGGAAAATTGTGCCGGAACGAATATACCGGCGCACCAGCGGTTTTCGCGCCGTGCCAGAACGACATATGGGCAATATGATCGACATAGACCGGCGTATGCGCGTCGGCGATCGACTGGAGCAATCCGGCATTCGCATCCCAGCCCGACTGACACAGAATTCCGGCCGCCGCCCGCATATGTTCGGCAAGCGTCCGCTCCAGCGCGATCTGCGGATGGTCCGGCCCGTGCAGGAAGAGGCCCGACGGCGGCGCTCCCCCGCTCGCGTTCTGCAACGCCGCGCACATCGCACCGATGATATACGGCTCGCGGGCGAGCGCGAGATGGTCGTTACTGGTCAGCACGATGTCACCCGACCTCGGTTGGCGACCGTGCAGAATATGCCGTCCGCCCCAGGCGACCGCGATCCGTTCGGTATGGAATCGGTTGACGCGAAGGAATATGCGGTCGGCGACCGACATCGTCATCTGAACTCCTTTCACTGCAATCAGTTACTACAGAGCACACACCGAGCAGATTGAATCACTCCCCATCGCGACATGCGCAGAAATCGCCGACTCGACGCGAGTGTCGCACGAACAGAGCCCTGACAGCGACAACGGGCACGATGGTCGGGTGCGGGTACTGGTGCTCGAAGACGAGCGGGTACTGGTGCTCGAAGACGAGCGGTTGCTGGCACGCGATAGCCGATGGGCTACGGCGGCATGCGATGGCGGTCGATGTGGTGTATGACGGCGGGGGTGCGCTGGAGCGCGTCGCGGTGAACGACTATGACGTCGTCGTGTAGCACTGGCGCGGCGGACAGGTGCTGGTGGCGGATCGCTGGTTCCTCCGGGCGGGCGGAGCGCTGGTCCGCGCATCAGCCGCTCCGCGATCTCCGACGCCTTCGGCGCAGGCTGGGAACGGTTTTCGATCAACCACTGCCCGACGACGTCATCGAGTCCCCCGCTGCCGGCATCCGTGGCTTCGTGGATGGCGAGTCGGCATCATTCAGCGAATGAGGCTGGACGAGCAGATCGAAAACTGCTGGACCCGCGTCGGGATAACCACACCGAGTTGGTCGGACGCAGCAACTTTCGACGTACTGATCCGCGATCTGCCCGTCACCTGATCGGGAACGCCCGACATGAACCATTCGACACGTGCGGGGCGATCACCCAACCGAGAGCTCGGCGACCGACGTTCATTAGGCATGACGGGCTGCCCGCAGTAGCCGCAACTGGCCGATCTCGGTGGCGTTCTTCATCAGTTCGGCATTCACCCACGCGATGGTGTGGGCGATGGATTTGTCGGGGTCGTTCTGCCATGGAAACACGGTTGGCGCATCGAGATCGGCATTCTGGTCCAGGATCTGCAACCAGTCCTTGTGCAGGCCACGCAGCCAGTCGATGGTCGCTGACCCGGGTCCTGGCCAGGTGATCGCGGTGCGGTCCGGTGGAGTGCGGCCCCGCAGGTGGTCGATGGTGACGCTCCACCACCATCCGATATGCCAGCTGATCCAACCGATGGTGGGCACGGGGATCGGATCGGGCTCGGAGTCCGCCCAGTCCGGCACCCAGACACCGGTCTCGTCCTGGCGCACTGTCCATGTCGAACCTGCTGGCTCCCACAAGAAGTCGCCCGGCTCCAGTCGCTCGAGATGAAATTCGAACAACGACCAGACCAGTTCGAACTGCCAGCGCAGCAGAGCGGAACGCGACGCGACCATGCGCGACATCCTGCTCGGCCGCGCTGATTCCGACAACCGATTAATCCAACCGGACTCAGCCGAACACACCGGCGTGCGCCGCCGCCATCGCCACTGCCGCGGCCGCGTCGGCGGTGCTGTCGTCCACCGACTCACGGGTGATCAGCGCGCGAAAATAAATCGGTGCCACAAGGGTTTTGATCAGCTCGGCGGGGTTTGTGCCAGCAGGAAGCTCACCGCGTTCGACCGCGCGCGGCACGACCGGCAGCGCCTTGCGGATGCGGTCGCGGAAAGCATGGCGGGTTGAGGCGGGTGGCGCCGACTGTCCGATGGCATTGG
This sequence comes from Nocardia sp. NPDC051990, assembly GCF_040680755.1. Classification (NCBI taxonomy): domain Bacteria; kingdom Bacillati; phylum Actinomycetota; class Actinomycetes; order Mycobacteriales; family Nocardiaceae; genus Nocardia; species Nocardia sp. NPDC051990. The sequence continues at coordinate 55,878 of NZ_JBFAXH010000009.1, forward strand.
CCAGCATGACAGCGAGGACCGCCCGGCCGGACGGGCTGCTGATCCATGCGACAAGACTGCACGTTGTACGCGTTTCGCAAAGTGCCCCTTGATGTTCGATTCACCTTCCATACCGCGCTGATGCGGGTCAACGGCCCGGTGATGCAGGCGCTGATGGGGCTCGCCGTCCTGAGCACACTGATCCTGGCGACGCGGTCGAAGTGCTGGCCCCGCTGGATCGCGGCAAGTGCCTCAGCGCTGACATTCCTCTCGTTCCTGGTGACCCGCTTCGGGAATGTACCGATCAACCAGCAGATCAAGCGCTGGGCCGTGAGCACCCCGCCCAGCGACTATGCCGAAATCCTGCGGCGTTGGGAACTATTCCATTTCACCCGGACCGGCTGCGCACTGCTCGCCTTCATCTTGATGATCGCAGTCGTCATCGGATCCACCCGGCCACACGATGATGCCCGGGCCGCCCGCCCTGCCACCCACAACCCGTCGGCCGAGATCCCTGCAACGGGGCAGGTGAAGGTGGTCCCCCTCGGTATCGCCCTGTTGGGCTCGAGGCCAGCAGCCAGTTCGTTCGGAACTGGTTTTGATGAATTCGCTTACCTCCTACCGCTTTTCAGGAATCGTCGCGATCTCACACCCGAGAAGCGTCGCTGAGATATTACGTCAGAGGTAATCGACGGGGCACATCGGCGCTGGCACGGTGGCAGGTATGAACAATCTCGGGACGACAACCACCCGCACCGCCGTCGAGGAGTTGCTGCGCCGGATCGGTGCGGGCGATCCGGACGCCACCGCCGCGCTCTACGCCCCGGTCAGCGACTGGAAATTGAATTGGCCGGACAACGAGCACAACCGCCAAGCCACCCCATGGATCAGGCACCGTGCCACGCGCGCCGACGCGGCCGAACACTACCGCGAAATCGCTCGCCACCACCTGCCCGAACACGTCGGCACCGTGATCGAACGCATCCTGGTCGACGGCCCGGATGCGGTGGTACTGGGCGAAATCCGCCAGACCGCCCGCGCCACCGGACGCGCCTATCGTTCCCGTTTCGCGCTACACCTCACCATCGAAAACGGCCTCATTACCCGTCATCACGTCTACGAGGACAGCCTCGCCGTCGCCCAGGCATTCGACACACAAGCACCTGAGCACGATCAAAGCGGTTCGAACGCACCATAATTTCAATCTCGCAGTTGCCCGCCGGGCCGACGTGCGGAGCCTTCCCGGTTGCCACTGCCGCGATCAAGAAGCACATCCGCGTCAAAGCCGCCGCCGGTCCGTCCTGCGCGCGTTTACGATGTCGATCACCCCGACCACTACGAGCACGACCCCGAGTGGCCCGCCCCGGAACCAGAAGAATTCGGTGTCTCGCGCGAAAAGCCACAATGCTGCCCCAGCGACAACGAGCAGTACCCCGAAGATGGTCGCGAGTCGTATCTGCATGCTGTAATCCTGCCGCCAGTACGGGTGCCATTCGTCGGCCGAAAGGCCCGGCGTACGTCATCATTTCGGAGGACGAGTCGGTGACCCGTTTGTGGTGCGATGGAGTCATCCCGTCTCCACCACCGCACCGGCGACCGATGGACACGGCGGTACTGGCCCCGTTATCAGAACTCTCGACCTGACCGAGTGTGAGCTTGCGCGGATACTGGCCCACGCGAATCGCTATGCCAACTGTTGACTCCCGGCGTCGGCGGGTGGGCGGATTTCGGTAAGTCCGGTGAGGGCCTGCGGCAAGGGGCCCTTGTGCAAGACGCCGAGGCGTTGGGTGGCGCGGGTAAGGGCGACGTAGAGTTCGGCCGCGCCGCGTGGACCGTCGGCGCGGATCCACTCCGGTTCCACGACCAGGACGGCGTCGAATTCCAGCCCCTTCGTCTCCGCTGCCGGCACCGTACCCGACACACCCGGTGGCCCGATCACGACGCTGGTGCCGTCGCGAACCGCCTCGTCACGTACGAATTCCGCTATAGCAGTGGATAATTCGTCCTCGGTCACCCGCCTGGACCACGGCTGGACACCGCACGCACGGACCGACTCCGGTGGCTGGACTCCCGGTGCGAACTCAGCGAGCACCGCGGCGGCGACGGTCATGATCTCCGCTGGGGTGCGGTAGTTCACCGACATCGGCCGGTAGACCCAGCGTCCGGGCACGTACGGCTCGAAGATCGCGTCCCACGATGTCGCCCCGGCCACCGACCGGCGTTGGGCGAGATCGCCGACCACGGTGAAGGATCGGCCAGGACAGCGCCGCATCAATACCCGCCAGTCCATTTCGGATAGTTCCTGAGCCTCGTCGACCACGACATGCCGGTAGGTCCAATCACGGTCCGCGGCAGCGCGTTCCACGAGTTCACGGGTGTCGCGTTCGAGGAAGCGCTCGGCAAGGTCCTCGGCGTAGAGCATGTCCTGCGCGAGCAGACCGATGTCGTCGTTCAGGTCCTCGCGCTTGATGAGGGTGTCGAACACACCGGCGGCGTACTCGGCCTCGGCCTTGCGTTCCCGCTCGGCGGCACGTGCGGCGGCCTCGTCGGCTGCCTTGTCGCGGCCGAGCAGGTCGATCAGTTCGTCGAGCAGCGGCACATCCGGCACCGTCCACGCCGCACCCTCGGCACGCCACAGCGACTGGTCGGCGCCGGCCGCACGCAACCGCTCCGGGGATGAATACAGCTGTGCCAGTAGTGTTTCCGGCGTCATTATCGGCCAGAGTTCGTCGAGCGCGGCGGTGAACTGGTCGTTGTCGGCGAGTTCGGCGAGCAGATCCGTCCGCAGGTTCTCCCAGGCTTCGCGATCCTTCCGGTTCAGCCAGCCGCGGCCGATCCGGGCTATCGCTCGTTCGGTGAGCACGTAGGTGACGATCTCGCTGAACACCGCGCGGGCCTCGTTGTGCGGCAACCCGCTCGCGCGCGCCTCTTCCCTGGCCCACTCCGCTGTCTCGGCGTCTATCCGCATGGTGACATCGGTCAGTTCGATGCGCACCGGCTGCTCCGGCAGCCGCTGGCGATCGGCGATCGCCGCCGCGAGCACGTCCAGGATCCGCAGCGAACCCTTGTGCCGCATGGCTTCCGGGGTGTCCTCGGCGGTGACACGCAGACCGGGCACGAGGTCGCCGGTGGTCATGAATACAACATTCGTCTCGCCCAGCGATGGCAGAACGCGGTCGATGTGATCGAGGAAAGCCGGATTGGGCCCGACTACGAGCACCCCGTGCCGTTCCATCCGCTCCCGCTGGGTGTAGAGCAGGTACGCGACGCGGTGTAACGCCACCACGGTCTTGCCGGTGCCTGGACCACCCTCGATCACCAGCACACCCGGATGATCGAGCCGGATGATCTGGTCCTGTTCGGCCTGGATCGTCGCCACGATGTCGCGCATCCCGGCACCGCGCGGTGCGTTCACCGCGGCGAGCAGCGCCGCGTCCCCTCGCTCACCGGCACTCGGGCGGCCGAGAACCTCATCGGTGAAATCGACAATGTGACGCCCGCGAGTGTGGAACTGGCGGCGCCGATGCATGTTCTCCGGGGTCGCGGCGGTGGCGATGTAGAACGCGCGCGAGGCGGGCGCCCGCCAATCCAGCAACAACGGTTCGTACTCGTTGTCCTCATCCACAATGCCGATCCGGCCTATGTAGGAATGTTCGCCCGACACGGTATCCAACCGACCGAAACACAGACCGTTGTCCGCCACGTCCAGCCGCTTCGCCTCCTTTGCCAGCGCCCGCACCTCGACATCCCGTTCCATCGGCGACCCGCCATTTCCCCGCAACGCCGCGCTGTACCGCCCCTGCACTCGCGCGCGTTCGGCATCGAGCCGCGCATAGAGCCCGGCCACATAATCCCGCTCGGACCGCAGTTCGTCTTCATGCCCCTGGGTAGTCAAAATGTCCCTCCTCGGTCGCAACCAGCACATCGCACCCCGCCGCCCGCACCGACTGACCAACCGGCACCATCGGCACGCCGACCTCGGCCAGCCGCCGCGTGAAATCCTCATCCGGTGGCGCACACACCCGTACCTGCGCGCCGAGCTCCCGCAGCCGCACCGCGAGCGCCATCATCGGCTCCACATCTCCGCGCGACCCATACGTCGACAGCAACACACGCATTTCCTAACCCCCATTTCCGCAGGTTCTGGCTTCGGCCAGTGATTCTGCGGCACGGCCGGGGTCTTGCCGCAAGCCCCCGGGTGCGCTATAAGTTGAATATGGAAGGGAGTTTCCTTCCATATCTGATCCGCAGTGACGGACAAACCCCTCGAGCGCTAGGCGAACGCACGCGCGCCGACGATAATTCCGCGACGTCACACCTGGCGAATGGACCGAGTTCGAACAGCCCTTCCTGCTGCGCCGCGCCGAACTCAGCGACCGCTTCCGCCCTACGCCACCCCGTGCGCCCACGAACCCACTCGTTCTCTGAACTAAGAGGTCGCGCAGATAGGCGAATGGTCAGGGGCGGCGTTGGGGGCGGGCTGCCCAGCGATGGGTGGTCCAGGCTTGGCGGATCACGCTACGGACGGTGATGATCGTGTCGGCGAGATCGAAGAACGCCTCGATGACGCTGGTCCGGCGTTCGTAGCAGCGCGCAAGCCGGTCATAAACACCGAGCGCGATCTGCTTCAACTGCGTGAACACGCCCATGTTTATCCACTCGTCGCGGCGGTTGCGGATCGTGGTGGCCGAGCAGGTGGAGTCCGCGATCGCTTCGTAAGAGCAGCCGAACCGGAGGACCTGGAGCAGCTTGTCGAAGACGAGCCGGTCGCCGATCCGGCGCCGGTGGCAGCCCAACGGGTGGCTCTGATCAAACTCGGGCCGCTGCGGCAACAGGCCGGCAAATTGGTCCCAGAGCGGTTCAGCCAGCCATGATGGCAGTACAGGCACAGGTGTCCTCAGTGATCACCGAGCGTCGCAACTCCATGATCACGGATCTGTGCCTGTGCCGTCTGCCAACTGGCCCCGCCTGCTGACGATCTGCGCGGCCTCCAGAGTCGCGATGCCACAACAAGGGGCTCATTGCTCGTCCTCGAGGCCCTGAACGTCGACAGGCTGCGTGCCGTTGAAGGTCACCAGGATTCCGTAGGGGTCCGCCAGCCGGAACCTGCTCTCTGTGAACCGGATTGCCCAGGTCTGGTCGGCCCACACCACTGCTTCGGGAACTGCCAACGGCAACTCTGGAAGATCCAGCCAGCTCAGTTCCTCGGATGTGAGTTCAAAGTGCCGCTCCCGGAGCCGGGTCCGGCAGTACCCCACGGCTCGGTCGACGAAGACGTCGAAACGGCTCACAACGTCGTGAGCGAGTTGGAGGGTGACCTCTTCAGGCGGCGCGGCCGGCTCAATCACCAGACTGATAACCGCCGCGTTGCCGCCTGCCGGCTCCGGGAAGCAGCCGGTCCAGCAGGCCAAAGACGGAGGGCTCTCCGTCCGTTTCAATGCAAGCCCGGCGATACGCAGCGTTGCAGGCAGGTCCACACCAATGCCCGAGATACTTGGCTGTTCGCCGTCGTCCGACATCGGCTCAGCATATGCCAAGCCCCATCACGCCGATTACCCGCCAGCCGAGACACACGGTGACCGCGCGACCACTTTCCACTCCCGAACCGAGCCCTATCTGCGCAACCTCTAAATCTTGTGCGGCAGAACCTGTTTCAGGTATGCATCCAATTGCAGGTGTTTCGACAGCGTGCGGTTATGTATGCCCGCGATATCACGGGTTCGGCTCTGGAATGTTGATCCAATACCGTTGCGCTGGGCCGTGTTCGGTGTCGCGAATGTCTTCGAAAACGCCGCCGTTGCGTTCGATCGTTTTCGCCGAGGCGATGTTGTCGCTCGCGCAAACGATCAGTACTTGTTTCAGGCCAAGTGTTCGCGCTTCGTCGAGCATCTGGCCCAGAGCCCAGGTTGCAAGCCCGCGTCGCCGTGCGGACGGCCGGAGGCCGTAACCGATGTGGCCGAGCTCGCTGAACTCATGTCGCAGCGCGATCCCGCCGAGCACTCGGTCGGCGTCGGTGATCCATCGGTAGGTGCAGCGGATCCGGCCGGTCTCAGTCGCGTTTGTCGGATCGGAGTGCTCAACCAGCCGCGCCACCCAGGCTGCGAACCCGGCCGGCGAGTCGACGTCGTCGGATGGCCGCAGTCCGAAACCGTCCTCGTGGACACCGGGCCCCCAGTCGTCGCGCGCCTCGAGCCATGCGGCGTGCAGGCGTGTGGTGGGCGCGATCAGCTCGGGCATTCCCCGAAGATACCAATTCCGTTGTGTAGCAACTGGTCCAAGACATGGGCGACCTGTTACCGCCTTAGGCTCCTTCCTCGAGCACCCTGGAGATCAGCATCCGCTGCTCCCCGGTGAGCCGGGGATCCGCCGCGTAGAACGTCCTGTCGTCCACGGTGATCTCGTAGCTGAACCCGTCCGGAACCCCGAGGGGCGGCTTGCTGTGCCCCTCGGCCGCGGCCTGCTCGGCCAGGGCGTGCCACTCGCTCGCATCGGGCCGCCCGGAGGTGTCGACCTCGGCGTGCCGCTCGATGCCCGCGAATCCACCCGCGCGACTCACTCGAATACGCATGGGTCCGTGTCTAGTACAGAACTACGACGTTTGCACTCCGACCTTCTCCCACGCATTCAGCACGGCCTTCAGCTCCTCGCCCTCGTTGAAACGAGCCTTGGCCGCCGCGACCGTGAGCTTCGCAAAGTCCTCGAACTGAGCATCCTTCTTCAGCTCGCCGCCGGTCAGGACGTCATACCAGACCTGCCCCGCCTTCTCCCAGGCGTGACCACCGAGGGCCGTGGCGGCCAGATAGAAGGCGTGGTTGGGGATGCCGGAGTTGATGTGGACGCCGCCGTTGTCGCGGTCGGTCTGCACGAAGTCGTCCATGGTCGCCGACTGCGGGTCCTTGCCGAGGATGTCGTCGTCGTAGGCCGTGCCCGGCTCCTTCATGGAGCGCAGCGCCTTGCCGGTAACGCGCGAGGTGAACAGGCCCGCACCGATCAGCCAGTCGGCCTCAGCGGCGGTCTGGCCGAGCGTGTACTGCTTGATCAGCGAGCCGAAGACGTCGGACAGCGACTCGTTGAGGGCGCCGGGCTGGCCGAAGTAGGTGAGGTTGGCCGTGTACTGCGTGACACCGTGGGTGAGCTCGTGGGCGATGACCTCGGTCGGGATAGTGAAATCGAGGAAGATCTTGCCGTCACCGTCACCGAACACCATCTGCTCGCCGTTCCAGAAGGCGTTGTTGTAGTTCCGGTCGTAATGAACGGTCGCGTCCAGCGGCAGGCCGTTGCCGTCGATGGAGAAGCGCCCGTACGCCTTCAGATAGAACTCGAAGGTGGCGCCGAGGCCCGCGTAGGCACGGTTCACGGTGGCGTCGTTGCCCGGGTCCGAGCCCTCGGCACGGACCTGCTTGCCGGGCAGCTCCGTCCGGTGGCCGGCGTCGTAGATGGCGCGGTGCGGCTGGCCGGTCGCCGCTGCGGCGGGCAGGGCGCCGGATGGGGCGCCGATAACTGTGGTCAGACGGCGATGGGTGCGCTCGTAGGCATCGCGCTCGAGCGTCTTGCGCGCCGCCGCGGCGAGTGCGGGGTCGTCTTGCTGAGACAACTTGTCGAGGATATGCGGAGGCACGATGGTGCAGAAGACGGGCTCGAAGCCCCCGTTGATCTTCGTCATACCCGGAACCATATGTCGATGTCATTGCCCGCGAACATGATTGGTGAAATACAGGGCGGCGGCCACGACCTCGACCCTGCCCAGGTCAATGGTCATCACCGCGCCGACCACTGGCATCTTCTCAGCGCCGAACCGTCACGGTCACTACCCCGGTGCCTTCGCTCTGGTCACCGGGCGACTCGCACTCACATACTCATTTCCGGAGTTGCATCCAGCACCCCCGAAGGCCGCAGATCGCCGGGCCGGCTGACCGATGGTTCAGCAGCGCAGTTCGGCTGAGATCGACCAAAACGTCACGTGCGTCAGGGATTTCGACCGAGGGCGGTTCCCACATCGTCGCGGCGGCATCGGCGAATGTTGCGGACTTGGCGGTTCATCAAGGGGCGGCGCAGTGCCCCCTTCGCGACAATCTGTCGGGACCCGTCGTTAATCTGCGGGCATGGTCAGTCCCGAGTCGGCAGTGCGCCGCCTGCTGCGTGAAACAGGAAAACTGTTGCAACCGTATGGGTTTCACGGCTCCGACCCCAGATGGATCCGGGTCGAGGCGGGTGGAGTCGCATCCGTCGGCCGCACCCGAGTCTCGCGCACCTGGACCAGCGGGCAGCAGGTGATCGGATTCGGCCTGGAGCTGAGCGCGACACCAACAGCCTGGTGGGAATACCGCAACTGGCGCAACACACAGCTGGGCCTATCGCCGACGCCACTCGAAGAGGCTTCCGGCCCGGACCTGCTCAACGCCCACACCCTGCCCGACGAGATGACCGCATTGTGGTCGTTGCGGCTCGACCCGGCGCAACCCGGCCAGCTACTGCAAACCGATATCGACGCCGTCCGCACCGAACTACCCCGACGTGTACACGTCCACGCGCGCCGCGCATTACGGCTGGTGGAGCCGGATCGGTACCTCGACGAGCTGCTCACCCACCCCGACCCGCACATCGGTACCTGGGAGGCGATCGTCGTCCTGCTCGCCGATCGGGGGCCGGGACCACAGCTCTACGACGCATTCGACCAGCTCCGAAAGTGTTTCGCCGAGCGAGATGCATCGGCGTACGCGGAAGATGTCATCGCCTACGCGCAATCCCGAGCTGCCCTGGTGCACTGATTCTCGCTCTCGAAGCTGATCGAGTACGCGCTGCCGACCGCTAGACTGCTCACCTGGTCGGCAGTGGTTCGCTACCTATTCATCGGCGTCCAGCTCGACCGACCGGGTGAATCGCTGTCCTCTCGCACGGAGGTGGTGCGGTGTCTGTTCGTCGAAGCGTGCTGGTGGCGGCGGTGCTGTGCGCCCTACCGGTGCTGGGCGCGCCGCAGGTGCAGGCGTACCCACCCAGTGAGGGCAGTGATGGATGTCGGCAGGGCAGTGTGATGACCGGCCGGTTGGTGCCCGGCACAGGCAGCGCGGGGCTGAACATCCGGCGTGCGGCCACACTGCGGGAGTGCGTCAGCTCGTTGCTGCCGGGTATCGACTCCGGACAGTTCGAGGTGACCATTCCCTGGAACGCACCCGGTGCGCCCAGTTCGGCCCAGTTCGCATGGTCGGATGGCAGCATCAGCGCGGCGACCGGGTACGGCAATGGCCTGTGGTTGATTACCGACGGTCCCGCAAGTGGCCATGCGATCCAGGTGATTGTCGCCGATACCTGGAACGGGTGGTACTTCAGCTACGCTGATGTGGCCGTCACGTCGGCGATCTTCCAATCCTGAATTTCAGTGCGCGCCTAGCGCATCGAGGATCATCGGACGCGCCGCCGCGAGCGCCTGTTGCCAATAGGGCCAGGTGTGCGTTCCGTCGAAGATGTCGATGCGCGCGTCGATGCCGAGCTCCGCGACTCGGTCACGGAACATCTGAGCCGACGCCAATGTCATCGCCTCGAGGGCCATCCCGTTCATCGTGTTGCCGATTCCGTACGGCACATCGAGCGGACCGGGCTGGCCATTGCCAGTAGAAAGGTAGATCGGCAGCCCGCGCAACAACTCCGCCTGCTCGGTGGCATCATTGCGGCTCCAGGCGGGATCGCCGACCGGACCCCACATATCGTCCACATTGAAGTTGCCCTCGTCCCACATGGCAGCGCGCATCGCCTCGTTCCAGAGCGGAAATGTCGGGTGCACGAAGCCGGAAAATGATCCCGCGAACTTGAACTGGTCGCGATGGTGGCCGGCCAGGATCAGGGCCGCGTTGCCGCCCATGGAGGCACCGACGATCGCGTCGTTGGTTCGCGAAACGCCATACCGTGCCAGGTATTCGGGCAACTCCTTGGTGAGGAAGGTTTCCCATTTATACGTCGTCGGCTGCTGATTGGTACTACTGGGTCGATACCAGTCGGTGTAGAAGCTGGAGCGACCGCCGACCGGGAATACCAAAGTGACATTGTCGCCTGCGAATTGGCGCAGCGCGTCGGTATCGCTCGTCCACTGACTGTGATCGGTGGGTGCGCGCAGACCGTCGAGCACGTAGAGGGCCGCGCTCCCGCCGTGGGCCGCCCATTGCACCTGGACCTCGATCGGCCCCATGCTCGACGGCACGGAGAGTTCCTGATAACCCCCTCCGGGGGAGCGCAGTTTTGGTGCGGCGGTGGCCACCGCCGCACCGATCGACGACAGCAGAACAGCTGTTGCCAGAACAACGCCGGTTTTGCGCTGCCATCCCCGCTGGTTTCCGAACCGTCCTGTCGCACCCACTCCGCACACCTCCACCTTCTTCCCCGGAAGGTAACCGAGGAGACCCGAATTCGGACGTCGCTTGCGCCGAGCCGCTTCCCTGTGCGGCCCGGATCGAAAAGACCATCATAGTTTTGCGTGGCGATGGCTCTCGCCTCAGCCGACCGCCATCCGCACGAGTGCGCCGAGCCGTTCCTCATCGTTGGCGGTCAACTTCAGGCAAAGGCGGTCGGCAATATGGTGCCGTCGTCGAGGGGTCGCGATGTCGTTGGAGCCGAACGTCGCGTGCCGCGACTCGAATAACTCGCCGGTCCGGAAGAAGCATACGACCTTGCCGTCCTTGGCATAGGCAGGCATGCCGTACCAGAGTTTCGGCGTGAGAGCCGGTGCGTTGGCCTTGGATTCGTTCGGCTCCTTGGTCGATTGGGGGCCACCAACAATGGGCACCGAATCGCCAGGAAATTGCGCTACCACGAACCTCAGGCCACCGAGATCGGACGGGCGACCGGCCTGGTGGCGCGCCGGCCGGTGACACCTTGGTGGTGATCCGGTCCACCTTGGGGGCCCGACACCAGCACTCGGGGACCTGATATCGGCGGGCCATGCGGCGGACAGTCGAGCAAGTCACCGTAACCGAACCGGAGCCATCGATGTCGACCACCAGCACCATCGCCACCTCGGCGGAACGTCGTGCCACGGTCTCGACCGAGGACGGTGTGGCACTCGCGGTTCGCGAATACGGCCCGCGTGATGCCGACCTCACCGTCGTCCTGCTGCACGGACACTGCCTGCGCACCGCGTCGTGGACCTACGTCCGCAACGCGCTGGTGCGCCGGTACCCGGGGGCGCGGATCGTCTGCTATGACCACCGCGGCCACGGCGATTCCGCCACGGCATCGCCGCGGACCTACAACCTCGAGCAGCTCGGCAACGACCTGCGCAACGTGCTAGGCGCGGTCGCCCCCACCGGACCGGTGGTCCTCGTCGGCCACTCCATGGGCGGCATGACGGTGCTGACCTACCTCAGCCGGAATCCGCACGAGATCGGCACGCGGATTGCCGGCGTAGCACTCCTCGCGACCGCCGCGAATGGACTCGCCGACGGCGGCTTCGGCCGCCTGCTGCGCCGCCCGGCCGTTTCCGCATTCCAGGCGGCCGTTCGACGCGCTCCCGGCATCATGCACCATGCGAAGCTCATGGCCTGCAAGGTCTTTGCCCCGATCATCCATTCCGCCGAATTCGGCGATCGCAAGGTGAGCCCGCGGGTGCTCGCCCTCGCCAACGCGATGCACAACGAGACGCCGATCGTGACAATGGCGGGTTTCCTGAGCGCCTTTATGGACTACGACCAGACCGATGCCCTCACGGTTCTGTCGAAGATCCCGACGTTGGTGCTGTGCGGTACCGCCGACCTGTTGACGCCGCCGTCGCGTTCGATCGCGATGGCCGCCGCCGTCGCGTCCGCGGATTTCGTCCTGGTCGACGGCGCAGGCCACTCGGTGATCCTCGAGCGGCCGATGGAGGTCACCGACGCCATTGCTCGCCTGATGACTCGGGCCAGCAGCGTCGACCAGATCGAAGGCGCACTCAGCCTCGTCGCATAGTCCGTTCGAGGTGGCTCACCGAGACCACCGGATATTCCTCGTCGGCCCTTGCGTTGGCACTTCGCTTGACATCCTCGTCTCCGCGCACGGAGGCGATTCCTACTAGACCGTTACGGCCGCTCGGCCTACGACGCCGGGTACGTCGCATCGACCCAACCGCACACCGATCACTCTGGACGCCGAATTGGCAAGCAGTGCAACGTGAATCGTCAAGATCGGCTCGATCGACGAGCTGTCCTGACCTTCGGCCCGATTACCACCAGACCGACGCCGATGACCCACATCGCACCCCAGCCGATCTGCCAAGCCGATGGGCTCTCGTGCAGAACCAGCGCGGCCAGGATCGCCACTGTGAGCGGCTGGGCTGCCGCCAATTTCGCTATTTCGAAGCGGGACACTGTGCTTCAATCGTCTGTAGAACGCGTTCTAGCTCTGGGAGGTGGCCATGGCCACGCCGTCGATTCCGGCCGGATTCGATTTCACCGATCCGGACCTGTGGGCGAAACGCAAACCCATCGAGGAATTCGCGGAGCTGCGCCGAACGGCACCGGTCTGGTGGTGCGCCCAGCCCGACCGGTCCAGCGGCTTCGATGACGGTGGCTACTGGGCGGTCACGAAACTCGAAGACATCAAGGAGATCTCGAAACATCCGGAGATCTTCTCCTCGACCGAGAACGGCGCGATCATCCGCTACCAGTCCACCATCACCCGCGAACAGATCGATATGCAGCGGCTGATTCTGCTCAATATGGATCCGCCGACTCACACCCAAAATCGACGCATCGTGTCGAAGGGCTTCACACCACGCGCGGTGGAGGGTCTGCGGGCCGCGCTCGCCGAGCGCGCGGCCCTGATCGTGCACGAGGCCAAGAAGTCCGGCAGCGGTGATTTCGTGGAGCAGGTCGCCTGCGAACTGCCGTTGCAGGCCATCGCCGAACTGCTCGGGGTGCCGCAGCAGGACCGCAAGAAGCTGTTCGCCTGGTCCAATGAGATGATCGGCGCCGATGACCCGGAGTACGCCACCGATGCGCCGACCGCCCAGCTCGAAATGAGCGGATACGCATGGGCCATGGCCGAGCAGCGGCGGGTCTGCCCGGCCGACGATATCGTGACGCAGTTGGTGAACGCCGATGTCGATGGCGAACACCTGGGGTCGGACGAGTTCGCCTTCTTCGTGATTCTGCTGTCGGTGGCGGGAAACGAAACCACTCGCAACTCGATCACGCACGGCATGAAGGCGTTCGTCGACCATCCGGACCAATGGGAGCTCTACAAGCAGCTACGCCCGCGCACGGCACCCGACGAGATCGTCCGCTGGGCGACACCCGTCTCGGCATTCCAGCGGACCGCGACCCGTGATGTCGAACTCGGCGGGCAGTTGATCCGCAAGGGGCAGCGCGTCGGGCTGTTCTACAGCTCGGCCAACTTCGACGAGGACGCCTTCGCGAATCCCTTCGACTTCGATATCCTGCGCGACCCCAATCCGCACGTCGGATTCGGCGGTGCGGGCACGCACTACTGTCTCGGCGCGAACTTGGCCCGCCTCGAGATCGACCTGATGTTCAACGCGATCGCCGATACCATGCCCGAGCTCAGCCAGGTCACCGAGCCCGAGTTCCTGCGCTCCGGATGGCTCAACGGAATCAAGCGCTGGGAAGTACGTTTCGATTGATATGACCGGAATCGGCGATGCGTCGGCTTTCCTCTCCGAATTCGACAGCCTCAGATACAGATGCTGAAAGCAACCAGGCCCAACGGAATAGTCAAGCACAGTGCCACCGAACCGACAGCAGGCTGGGCGGGCGTTTCCGGGGCGGCCGACGCCGTCGGCGCGAGAGTAACGACGGACAGAGCGATGGCAATCGCAGCGAAAGCCGCAGCAAATTTTGCATACATTGCTGATGTCCCTTCGTTGAGCGGCTGTTGAAACTCGAGCCAGTACAGGCTCTTCTTCAGATGGTCCTACTCCGCAATAGCGCGCACAAGGCATTGGCGAAGTCACACCGGATTCGAGGACATTCGATATTTTTCACATGAACCGGACAAATACGACACGATCGGAAATATGCGTCCGCGGGTAATCCAAAACTCAATAACTTCGGCGAAAGAGGCGGTGTTTCCATGACGGCCCCGAAGCGATCTTCCGGCCCAAGCGGGTATTTGATCTCGAACTCGAGCAGTTGCCGATAGAACTGCCCGAGTTCGCGCGGGTTCTTGCTGTCCAGCGAGATGGCACCGAATCTGGCTGTCGCGACCACGGTTTCCCCGCAGTGGGTTGGCCCCACCAGACGGCGAGGCCATTCGAACGCCGAGAGTTCCAGCGCGAGTCTACGCGCACCTCAGCGCAGGGTGACTTGCGTTGGTAGCGAGGCTAGTTCGGCACGATGTCGTACTTCAGTGGCTCGAAGCCGGTGGGCACGGTGGCGCTCATCGAGATGCGATCCCCGGCCCAAGTGCCGACCAGCGTGAAATCGCCGTCGGCGCAATCCGGTTCCGCGGTGAGCATCGGCAGCGGATGGACGCGCTGCCGATGGTCGCCGTGGCGGACCGTCGCCTTGTCCACATATGTGCGTTTGTCGTGATTGAGGATGTAGCGGCCGATGAAGCCGTGCTGGGGCGCGACCAGCGGGGCGACGGAGGCGGCCTTGTCGTAGAGGCTGGTCTGCTCCCCGACCCGCGGTCCGGCCCACACCACACGGGTCGGCACAGTCAGGAGGCGTTCCACCCCCTGGACGAAGTCGTCGCCGATCCAGGCGCGTCTCAGGAATCGGACCTTGGGTTCCAGATACCCGATCAGCTTGTGGTCGGCGTCCAGGAAAACGGCTCTGCAGAACGGCCCCACGTGGGTGATTTCCTCTCTGGGATAACGGCTTTCGGATAATCTATCCCTGCGGACATCGGATCGGCTCGGCGGGCGGTTACAGTCGAGTTGCCGGCGTGTCGAGGTCCGGCTCGAGATCGGCCCGAACATCGAGTCGACGCGAGCTAGGCTCGGATGATGCGATACGCCATTTCGGTTCCGCAGCTCATGCCCGACGGATCGTTTCAACCGGAAGATCTGCGGGCCTACCTGGATAGAGCCGAGGCGCTCGGCTTCGAGAGCGCTTGGACAACCGAGCAGTTGCTCGGATCCGCGCCCAATCTGAGTCCGATCGAGTTGTTGACCTTCGCGGCCGCATGCAATGAGCGGCTGCGCTTCGGATGCGCGGTGTTCGTGACGCCACTGCACAATCCTGTGCATCTCGCCAAGCGCATCAGCACGCTGGATCAGCTCAGCCGCGGCCGGGTCGAGATCGGCGTCGGGATCGGTGGCCGCAACCGGATGTTCTCGGCCTTCGATGTCGATCCCGCCGACAATCTGGTGACCCGCTTCAATGAGGGCCTGCGCGTCATGAAGGCTCTGTGGACCCAGCCGCGGATCGATATCGAGGGCGAGTTCTGGCAGCTGACCGGCGCCACCATGGAGCCGAAGCCATTCCAGAAGCCTTATCCGCCACTGTGGTTCGGCGGCGGCACACCCGCGGCATTGCGGCGGGCGGTCCGGCACGGCAACGGATTCTTCGGCGCCGGTTCGACTACGACGGCCGCATTCGCCGAGCAGGTCCGGTTCGTGCGCGAGACTTTGGCCGAAAACTCCGGTGCCCCATCGGATTTCCGCATTGCCAAGCGCGTCTACATCGCGGTCGACGACGATCCGGCGCGGGCCGAAGAGCACATGGCCGCCGCCCTGATCGACTTCTACGGCGAATTCGGCAGAACCCTGCTGCCCGTCGCCGTGCACGGCACACCGAAAGAATGCATCGAGGGCTTACGCGAAGTGGCCGCCGCCGGGGCGGAAATGATCCTGATCAACCCGCTGTTCGATGTTGCCGCCCAAATGGAACGCACTGCCGTGGAAGTGCTGCCGTACGTCGACTGATCGGGTGCGGTAACGCGGCGCACCGCTCGGCAATGACAGCACAAGGGCTAGCTGGCGGCGAAATCCTCCAGCCGCGGTCAGCGCGGTTCGGGGGCTTCGGCGGGTTCGTAGCCGAGGCGGACGTCGTGGGTGACCTCGCCGCCGGAGACCGTGACTCGAGTGGTGACCGGTGGGTAACCGCGGGCTATGACGGTGTAGTGGCCTTCGGGGAGGTCGGTTACCAGGTAGCGGCCGTCGGCGTCGGTGTGGGTGGTGGCGGTGAGGTCGCCGGACGCGTCCAGAACGGTGATCTGGATATCCGGGACGACTCGATCACCGTCGGCCCAGGCGGATCCGACCAGTACGGCCATGGATGCCATCTCGATGTCGTGCCGCAGCAGACCGCTGTCGGAGATGGTGAGCGTGGTCGCACTGGGACGCATATGTTCGGCGACGGCCACCAGGGTGTAGGTACCCGAGACGACGCCGTGGCAGACGTACGCGCCATCGCCTGCGGTAATCGCGGCGCCGACGACCTCACCGTGAATATCGGTCAGTGTGACGGTGGCACCCGCCAGCGGGGTGCCGCGCCCGGCCGAGCGGACCACACCGGACAACTCGCCGGACCCGGTGAGGGTCAGGTCCAGCGACTGTGGCCGCTGTCCGATGGCCACGCTGACGGCCTCCGGTCGATGTCCGGTCGCCGACGCGATCAAGACATAATTGCCCGCGGCGGGCGCCTCGATGCGGTAGCCGCCGCCGGTCCCCCCAGTCGCGCGCGAAACCTGGTGCCCCCGATGGTCGATCAAGGTCAGCACCGCGCCGGGCACCGGTCGGCCGTCCTCACGGCCGATGCGCCCGCCGATCGATCCGCCTTCGTAGTCGAGACCCGAATGCGACTGCGGCACAACGGCCGCCACATATACGCCATTGCCGTCGTGTTCCACCGAGACTCGGCCGACGGCACCCGCCAGCACCGGTTCGGGTTCGGAGAGCACCTCGGCGGCACCCTCGCCGAGCGGTGCCTCGGCCCAGCTGGATTCGACCTCCGAAATTACCGGCTCCGGCGCGGGAACCGGATCGTCCTGCAGCGGAATCTCTTTCATGAACATCAGCACCAGGCAGGCCAGCAGCGCAACCCCCGCGGCAACATAGAAGACGCCGTGCATCGAATCGGTGAACCCGATCAGAATGGGCACCTTCAGCTCGTCCGGCAGCGCCGCGATCCCACTGGTGTTGCTCTGCATCGTGCTCAACTGCGCGGCGTCGAAGCCGGCGGGCAGCGCACCACCGAATGCGTCGATGATCCGGTGCGGCAAGAGATTGAACAGAATCGTCAGGAATATCGCGACACCGAGGGTGCCGCCCATCTGCCGGAAGAAGGTCGCCGATGCGGTCGAAACACCCATATCCGAACGCGGACCGGCATTCTGCGCCGCAATGATCAGGGTCTGCATGCAGCAACCGAGCCCGAAGCCGGTGACACCGCCGTAGACCAGCGGCTGCCACAGCGGGCTGTCGTAATGCACCTGCCCGTAGAGCGCCGCGCCGACCGCAATGATGAATGTCCCGATCACCGGCAGAATCTTGTAGCGCCCGGTCAATTTAGTGGTCACACCGGCCAGCTGCGAACCGAACATCATCCCCAACACCAGCGGCAGCATCAGCAGACCCGATTTGGTCGGCGAATATCCGCGCACCACTTGGAAGTACTGCGGCACCATGACAATCGCACCGAACATCGCGATACCGACGATGAACCCACCCGCAATGGTCACGCTGAAGGTCGAATTCTTGAACAGCCGCATCGGAATCAGCGCCGCGTCCTTCATCAGGAATTCGACGAGCACGAACAGCAGCAGCCCGCCCGCGCCGATCCCGTAGCAGATGAGCGCGTGCTGCGAAGTCCAGCCCCAATCCCGGCCCTGTTCGGCGACGATCAACAGCGGCACCACGCAGGTGGTCAATGCCACCGCGCCGAACCAGTCGATGCGGTGATCCTGGCGCTGATGCGGCACATTGAGCACCTTGGCGACCACACCGAGCGCGAGCACACCGATCGGCACATTGACCAGGAACACCCAGCGCCAACCCTCGAGACCCCATAGCTGGTCGTAGTTCGAGAAGAATCCGCCGAGCACCGGACCGAGCACGGTCGCCGAACCGAAGACCATCATGAAATAGCCCTGGTAGCGCACCCGCTCCCGGGCCGGCACGATATCGCCGATGATGGTGAACGCCAACGACATCAACCCGCCCGCACCCAGGCCCTGGAAAGCGCGGAATCCGGCGAGTTCATACATCGAGGTGGCGAAGGTGCAGGCGACCGAACCGATGACGAACAGCCCGATCGCGGTGAGGTAGAACGGCTTTCGACCATAAATGTCGGCCAGCTTGCCGTACAGCGGCGTGGTGATCGTGGCGGTGATCAGATATGCCGTGGTCGCCCAGGCCTGTTCGTCGAATCCATCCAGGCTGTTGGCGATCCGCACAATCGCGACGCTCACGATGTTCTGATCCAGCGCGGCGAGGAACATGCCGAGCAGCAATCCGGACAAGATGGTGAGGATCTGCCGGTGCGACAGTGACGTACCCTCACCGGCATTCAGGTCCGGCGGCGTTGCCGGGGCCTGGGTGGTCGAATTCGTCATGATGAGCCCTAGTTCTGATCGGCTATCCGTGGTGGAAGTGCTCGCGAAACCTGAGTCGAGCCGGTCGAGCAATTGACACACTGCGCCACAAGCGATCTGCCCCCACGCCGATCCCCTGTAACTAGTTGCGCTCGCTAATATACATACGGCCGCCCAGGGCGAAACGGCCTGGTCGGATCATCCGATATCCAATGCCTCAGCGGCCGAGCGGATCGCCGACAATCAGTGGCCGTGGGTCGATCATACTGCCCGACGGGAACGAACAGCTTCTCATCCGGAATGCGGCCTCGCAGTATCACTCGTTGGCGGTCGTGCCCGGTTGATTCCTACTGGTCCGCAAGGCAGGTGACGTCGGCGGCAGGCAGGGTGCCGTCGGCGTAATAGGTATTGATCGCATTGTTGACACATGCGCTCAGGTCGGGCCGGAAGGTCATATGGATGCGGATGTCCTGCAATGTGACCATGCGGGATGCGGATAGGTGCTGATGTAGCCGGGCACCGTGGGTGTACGGCGTTCGGGCATCGCCGGTCGCCTGCAGAATGAGCGCGGGAACCGAATTCCGCACGGTGGTCGCGGATTCGATGGGTCTGGGCCAGAATGCGCAGGGCTGGATATTGTTGGCCAACGAGCCGAATATCGGCTGCGTGGCGCGGCTGGCTTCGATATTGCTGGCGTACCACGCCGGATCCGTCGGTGCCGCGACATCGCCGCAGGCGATTTGGGCCAGAGTGGAGTTCTCTTCGGATCGCAAGGACTGCACAACGATCTTCAGCCGTGGCGCCCGCGCCGCCACGGGTGGGCCGCCCGCCGCATCGGCAATCTCGCGGAGCATTTCGGCAAGCGCTTGGTTGCGTCGGAAATCGGTCACCATGTTGTGCAAGAGGAATGGGAGCCAGTGATCGTCGATCGGGAAGTCGTCGATCACGATCGGTTGGCGTGCCGCTGCGGCCATCAGCTCCGTCAACGTTGTGCGCACATCGCCCGGACTTGCCCCGAAGTGATATGTATCATCCTGTCCCGCAGCCCAATTCGACCATTCGTCGATCGCTCGCTCGTCGGCGGGACCCCAATCCTGTACGAGGCCGGTCCAATACCGGTCCGGATCGATCGCGCTGTCGAACACCATCCGGTCGCTGCGTTCGGGAAACATCTGGGCGAATACCGCACCGAGGTACGTGCCGTAGGAGACGCCGTAGTAGCTCAGCTTCGGCTCACCCAAGGCCACTCGGATGACATCCATATCGCGCGCGGTATTGCGGGTGGTGAGCTGACGCACCTTCACCGGATCATCGGCCAGGCAGCCGGCGGCCATATCCGTCGCCAGTGCGGTTTCCCGCGCGAAGCCCGGCGAATCCAGCCCTGCCGAATGGATCATTTCGCCGACCGGCCAGCCACAGCGAGGCGTCCGCCCGGAATCGCCGACACCGCGCGGATCCATGCCGATCAAGTCGAAACGAGCCCGCACCTGCGGGGTGAGCACGTCACCGAGCAGATCCACGGTGTCCAAACCCGATGCGCCGGGGCCGCCCGGATTGGCCAGCAGCACACCATGGCGCTGATCCGGATCGGTGGCCCGGACTCGGGATATCGCGATCTTCAGCGTGCGATCGTAGGGCCGCAGATAATCCAGCGGCACCAGCACCTCCGCACATTCGGCCTCGGCCTTGTCCAAATCCTCGATACCGCAAGCGTGCCAGTGCAGTCGCTGGTGATAGAACCGAAACGCCGGATCGACCTGCGCCCCGGGCACGGTGATCAGCGCCGCCGCGACCGCTACCGGTACCAACCACCGCAAAAGCCTCGCCGACAACCCACTCCCCTCTCACCAGCAAATCCCGCAACTTGGTACCACACACCACGGCAGGAACCCTTGCCACATTTGGTGGTGCCGCCGATACTCCAAGGGGGCCGCGCTGCCGCCGGTCCCGCGACGAGGGGAGGAATGCGTGCTTTGTAACCCATTGAATCCATTACGAACAGTGGATGATTCGCTCGCCTACGGGCAACCGTACGAAACTTCCGATGGCACCACGGTCATCACCGTCACCAAGACAGGCGGCCTGCTGAACAGCGCTCGTCCGGTGGGTGCGTTCGTGGTCCACGACGGCCAGGTCAGTTGGACGCCCGCGGTCGATGCGACCCGGATCGCGCTGATGGGTGAATTGATCGGTCTGGTGACCTCGGTCATCGCCACGCTCGCGATACTGCGCAGGCCACCGTGGCCGGATCTTTCGCGGGTAGTGGCTTCGGGCCGGACGCGACACACTTGATGCCGTGAATCACATGCCACTCGGACGTATCGACCGGGGCGGTCGGCCGTGACCGCACTCGCACGCGGGGAAAACCGCCCCGCCCCCGGCGACCGGATGACCGTGACCGTCACGTGCGCGGCGTCGGTCGATGTGTCGGCGCTGTTGCTCGGGGCCGACGGGCGGGTTCGGTCCGATGCCGACTTCGTCTTCTTCAATCAGCCGGTCGGCCCCGGTGTCACCTATCGGCACGGCCGCGGCACGGGCGACATGGTGGACGTACACACCTCGGCGCTGCCCGCCGAGGTGGACAAGGTCGTGGTCACCGCCAGCCTCGACGGCAGCGGCCCGCCTACCTTCGCGGGCGCGAGTTCGCTGACCGCGACGATCGGATCCGATACCGGAACGCTGACCTTCCCGATGACCGGGCTCAGTACCGAGACGGCCGTGGTGTGCGTGGAGATCTACCGGCGCGGCGGTGCGTGGAAGGTGCGCGCGGTCGGGCAGGGCTATGACAACGGGTTGGCCGGAATCGCAACGGCATTCGGGGTGAATATCGACGACGAACCCGAGGCGCCGCCGCCGCCCGCTTCGGCCCCGCCGCAATATCCAGCCCAGCCGCAGGCGCCGGTTCCGCCTGCCTATCCCCCGTCCAGCGCCGTACCGCCGCCGCCACCGATGTCATCCCAGCAAGGAGCGCTGCCGATGCAGAGCGAACTGTTCAATCCGAGCCACGCCGAGGTCAACGGCATCGGCATCCAGAAGCAGGGCGGCAAGATGATCAAGGTCGCCGTCAATGGCGAGACCATGGCGCGGGCCGGCTCGATGGTCGCCTACCAGGGTGACCTGCACTTCAAGGCACTCGGTTCGGGCGGTATCGGCCGTGCGATCCAGCATCGGCTCACTGGCGAGGGTGTGCCGCTGATGCAAGTGTCCGGCCGCGGTGACCTGTTCCTCGCCAATGCTGCCGCTGACGTGCACATCGTCGATCTCGACGGCACCGACGGACTCACTATCAACGGCGCGAATGTGCTTGCCTTCGATCCGTCCCTGTCCTACAACATCCAAAGAGTCCACGGCGCGGCCGGTTTCGCCAGTAACGCCGGCTTCTTCAACTGCGTGTTCACCGGCCGCGGCCGTATCGCGATCACCACCGATGGCCACCCCGTCGTCCTCAATGTCGACCAGCCCACCTATGCCGATCCGCAGGCCGCGGTGGCCTGGTCGTCGAGTCTGTCCACCAGCATCAAACGCAACGACTCCTTCGGTCTAGGCCGCCTCATCGGCCGCAGCACCGGTGAGGGGCTGACGCTGTCGTTCTCCGGACGCGGCTTCGTCATCGTGCAGCCGTCGGAACTGCCGCCGGGCGGTTTCATCGGCGGTACCGGCGGCGGTCAGGAGGCCGGACAAAGCGGCGGCGTGCTCGGCGGCTTGTTCGGATAACCATCCTGTGCTGGAACCGGCTGGGCCACAGCCGGTTCCAGCGCCTCGGATCAGTTCAGCAGACCTCGCCGAACCAGGAGCGGTTCGATTTCGGGTGCACGGCCGCGGAAGGATTCGAAGGCCGCGAGCGGGTCGACCGAACCGCCGCGCGAGAGCAGTTCACGGCGAAATGTCTCGCCCTTCTCCCGGATCGATGCGTGGCCCTCGTTGAACCACTCGACGGTATCCGCGTCCAGCACCTCGCTCCAGATGTAGGCGTAGTAGCCCGCCGCGTAGCCACCGGCGAAGATGTGGGCGAAATAGCCGGTCCGGTAGCGCGGCGGAATCGCGTCGATAGCCAGACCGGCCTTGCGCAGCGCCTCCGCCTCGAAGGCCTCGGCATCGGTGTCGGCGAGCGCCTCGGGTGTGGGCACCCGATGCCAGGCCCAGTCCAGCAGTGTCGCGCCGAGGTATTCGACGGTCTTGAAGCCGGTGCCGAACCGTTCGGCCGCCACCATCCGCTCGACCAGTTCGGTGGGCATCGGCTCGCCGGTCTCGTTATGCCTGGCGTAGTTGGCGAGTACCTCCGGTCGCGACATCCACATCTCGTTCACCTGGGACGGGAATTCGACGAAATCCCGTGGTACTTCGGTGCCGGAGAAGAACGGGTACGTCACATCCGAGAACAGTCCGTGCAGTGCGTGCCCGAACTCGTGGAAAAGTGTGCGGACATTGTCCCAGGTGAGCAGTGCGGGTTCGCCCACGGGCGGCTTGACGATATTGAGGTTGTTGACCACCACGGGCCGCTTCCCCAGGAGTCGTGACTGGCTGACCAATTCGTTCATCCACGCCCCGCCACGCTTCGACGGCCGCGCGAAGAAGTCACCGAGGAACAGTCCGAGCGCACTGCCGTCCGCGTCGAATACCTCGAAAATCCGCACTTCCGGGTGATACCCGACCAGATCCGCGCGCTCTTGGAAGGTGATCCCGTACACCTGCTCGGCGGCAAAGAACACCCCGTCGCGCAGCACCCGCTCCAGCTCGAAATACGGACGCAATGCCTCCGCGTCCACCGAAAATCGCTCGGCCCGAACCTTTTCCGACCAGAACTGCCAATCCCACGAGCGCAGCTCCGGCCCACCCATCGCTTGTGCCAACTCGGCCGCCTCACCCTCCGCATTGGCCACCGCGGGCGCGACCAATCGCCCGAGCATTTCCTCGACCGCCGCAGCGGTTTTCGCGGTCTGATCCTCGACCGCATACGCGGCATGATCCGAATAGCCGAGCAGCGCGGCCCGTTCCGCACGCAACGCGGCGATCCGCACGGCGAGCGCGCCGTTGTCACCCAACCCGCGTCCCAGCGACGCCGCCATCACGCGCTGCCGCACGTCCCGATCGGCCAGTTCCGCCAGCACGGGCTGATTCGAAACGTTCTGCAGCCGAAGCGCCCACGCGCCCTCGCGCCCCAACTCCCGAGCGTTCGCCGCGGCGGCAGCCACGGCCGCCGGCCCCAGTCCCGCCAATTCGTCCGCCGACTCGACGACGACCGTCGCAGCATTGGTCGCCGCCAGAATATTCTGACCGAATTCCGTTGCCGCAGAGGCGAGTTCCGCATTCAACTCACGCAACCGCGCCTGCCCCGCCGCGTCCAGCCGAGCCCCCGCCCGTACGAACCGAATATGATATTGCTCCAGCAGCCGCGCTTCCTCGGGATCCAGTCCCCATTCCTCCCGGCGCTCATAGAGCGCCTCGACCCGCGCGAACAGTTCGGGATCCAAATAAATCGCGTCCCGATGTGCCGCCAACTTCGGTGACACCTCGGCCTCGATCGCGTCGGTGGTCTCGTTGGAATCGGAGCTCGTGATATTGAAGAACACATTCGCGACCCGAGTCAGCACCGCACCCGAACGCTCTAACGCCGCAATGGTATTCGCGAAACTCGGCTCCTGATCGCCCGAGGTGATGGCGGCAACTTCGGCCAGTTGCTCCGCCATCCCCCGCTCGAACGCGGGCACATAGTGCTCCGTACCGATCTCGGCGAACGGCGGAAGCTCATACGGCAGCACACTGGACTCGAAGAACGGGTTGCTCGTCATAGGTGAACCCTATGCCCGATCGCCCTCCCATGGCGCTGAATGCTCCAGCGGTACCCGGCTGTGCGCCGCGATCGGTAGTGTCGAGCGGGTGAGTAGCTGGGTGCGGCGAAAGTTCCACAGAGTCGGACGATTCGATCGGGCGGTCGGCAGCGCGGTGGCCGAGTTGCCGGCCTCGATGGTCGACAGCGGCATGCTTCGGCTCACCAAGAGCGCCGATTTCAGCGCGCTGTGGCTGGTCTCGGCGGCGTTGCTGGCCACCCGCACGGGAACACCGCGACGGGCCGCAATGCGCGGCGTCGTCTCGGTCGGGGCCGCGAGCCTGGCTGTCAATCTCGGACTCAAGACGCTCGTTGCGCGGCGCCGACCGGCTGCCGAACTATTGCCTGCCTACCGGCGGCTGACACCGGCCCCGACATCCTCCTCCTTCCCCTCCGGGCACGCCGCCTGCGCAGCGGCATTCGCCACGGCGGTCGCACTCGAAAGTCCGCGCACCGCACTGGTTGTTGCTCCGCTGGCCGCCGGCGTCGCCTACTCGCGGGTACACACCGGCGTGCACTGGAGCTCCGATGTGCTCGTCGGGGCCGCAGTAGGTTCCGGTATCGCACTGGCCACCCGGCGTTGGTGGCCGGTGCGTGAATCGGACGAGGCACAAGCCAGGCCGGTCCGCCTTGCGCCCGCGCTGGTGGCGGGCAAAGGGCTTGTGGTGGTGGTGAATCCGGTTTCCGGGGATCCGAACTACGATCCCACCACCGATATCATCGCGGCCCTGCCCGCCGCCACCGTGCTGCGCACCGAACCCGACCTGGATGCCGTCGAACAACTCGAGCAGGCGCTCGCCGAACACACCGGGCCGGTACTGGCGATCGGCGTCGCCGGTGGCGACGGCACCGTGGCCGCCGCGGCCGGAGTGGCGCTGCGGCACACGTTGCCGCTGGCCGTCATCCCCACCGGCACCCTCAACCATTTCGCCCGCGATCTCGGCGTCTACGACCTGCGCGAGGTAATCGATGCCACCGGCGCGGGTGAGGCGGTCGCTGTCGATATCGCCAGCGTCGAGTACGGAGACGAAACCGGTTCGCACACCAGGCATTTGCTCAATACGGCCAGCGTCGGCGCCTATCCGGACCTGGTGCGGCTACGCGAGAAGTGGCAGGCACGCTGGGGCAAATGGCCCGCATTCGCGGCCGCGCTCGTGATCACGCTGCGCCGGGCCGAACCGATCGAGATCCAGCTCGACGATCGCTGGCAGCGGGTGTGGTTCCTGTTCGTCGGCAACGGCCCCTACCATCCGCATGGCGCCGTACCCGCCTTCCGCGACCGGCTCGACGCCGGATTGCTGGATGTCCGCTGGCTGCGGGCCGATCTGCGCTGGTCGCGCACCCGTGCGTTGGTGGCACTGCTACTGGCCGCGATCGGCCACAGCAAGGTCTACGGCGAGCGCCGCTTGCCCGAACTGTCGGTGCACTTGCCAAGGCCGGAGGCGCTGGCAACCGATGGTGAGGTGATCGGCAAGGCCACCCACCTGCGCTTCGCGATGGCAGGCCAGCTCGCCGCCTACCGCCGCGACGAATCGAACTCGCGGTGGGCCGACCGGGACCGCCCGCACCACCGCCGCTCGCCGTGGCTGCGCGACGCCTTCCGCGCATTGCGATGAATTTTCGATGTGGGCGACGTCCTTATCGATATGACGACACATACGCTGACAACCGCTGAGGCCGACATCGTGTACGACGTGCACGGGCCGCTGCCCACCGATGGGGGACGCCCACCGCTGGTCATGATCGGACAACCCATGGATGCCACTGGGTTCGCCACACTGGCCTCGTACTTTCCGGATCGAACGGTGGTCACCTACGATCCGCGCGGGCTCGGTCGCAGCACCCGTAAGGACGGCCGAACCGACAATGCGCCGACAACCCAAGCCGAGGACGTGCACGCCGTGATCCAGGCGCTCGGTGCCGGGCCGGTCGAGTTGTTCGGGAGCAGCGGCGGCGCGGTCACCGCGCTCGCGCTGGTGGCGGCCCATCCGAACGATGTCGTCACGGTGGTGGCCCATGAGCCGCCGCTCATTCCGGTGCTGCCCGATGCGGCCGCCGCCGAGCGCGCCCGTGCGGGGGTTCGCGACGCGTACCAGGCCAAGGGCTTCGGCGCGGGCATGGCGACCTTCATCGCGATGACCTCATGGCAGGGCGAGTTCACCGACGACTACTTCGCCCAGCCCGCGGCCGATCCCGCCATGTTCGGCATGCCGAGTGAGGACGACGGTTCCCGCGACGACCCGCTGCTGTCCGACCGGTCCTGGGCGGTCAGCAGCTATCAACCGGACGTCGCCGCGCTGGCCGCCGCACCGACCCGGGTCGTGATCGCCGTCGGCGAGGAGTCCGCGAATACCTTCACCGCACGCACGTCGGTGGCCGCCGCCGAACTGCTCGGCCAGCAGGCAACCGTATTCCCGAGCCATCACGGCGGCTTCCTCGGCGGCGAACACGGGTACCCGGGCCAGCCCGAAGCCTTCGCACACACCCTGCGTGAGGTCCTGGCCGGGCAAAAATGACGCCAAGTGTGACGCGCTGCTCGGCGGGGACTTTCCGGATCGGACCGCGGGTTGTACGTGGAGCCGATATGAGGAGGTCAGGTGACACAGGAATACAACCGGGACCCCGCCGCGGTGGACGCGCTGTCATCCGAGCAGTACCACGTCACCCAGGAGAACGGGACCGAGCGGGCATTCACGGGCGAATACTGGGACAATCACGAGCCGGGTATCTACGTGGATGTGGTGTCCGGTGAACCGTTGTTCGCCTCGGTCGACAAGTTCGACAGCGGTTCGGGATGGCCGAGTTTCACCAAGCCGATCGATGGCGAGAATGTCGTCGAAAAGCGGGATTTCAGCCATCTGATGCTCCGCACAGAAGTGCGCTCGGCGCACGGTGACAGCCATCTCGGACATGTGTTCACCGATGGCCCGCGCGTGGCGGGCGGCTTGCGGTACTGCATCAACTCGGCGGCGC
Source organism: Nocardia sp. NPDC051990 (assembly GCF_040680755.1). NCBI lineage: Bacteria > Bacillati > Actinomycetota > Actinomycetes > Mycobacteriales > Nocardiaceae > Nocardia > Nocardia sp. NPDC051990. The sequence goes on from NZ_JBFAXH010000009.1 coordinate 83,116, forward strand.
TGCGGTTCATCCATCTCGATGACCTCGAGGCGGAAGGTTACGGTCGGTACACGACCCTGTTCACGGAGGAGGACGCGTGAGTGACACGCGAAAGGCGATTCTGGCCGGCGGATGCTTCTGGGGCATGGAGGATTTGATCCGTAGGCAGCCGGGGGTCATTTCCACGCGGGTCGGCTACACCGGCGGACGCAACGATCGCCCCACCTATCGCAACCACCCGGGCCATGCCGAGGCCGTCGAGATCATCTACGACCCGAAGCAGACCGACTACCGTGCGCTGCTGGAGTTCTTCTTCCAGATCCACGATCCGACGACCAAGGACCGCCAGGGCAACGACATCGGTACCAGCTACCGTTCGGCGATCTTCTATCTCGACGACGAGCAGAAGCACGTCGCGCTGGAGACCATCGTCGATGTCGAGGACTCGGGCCTGTGGCCGGGCAAGGTCGTCACCGAGGTGACCCCGGCGAGCGAGTTCTGGGAGGCCGAACCCGAGCACCAGGACTATCTGCTGCGCTACCCGGACGGCTACACCTGCCACTTCCCGCGACCGGGCTGGAAGCTGCCGAAGCGGCAGACGACCGCGCAGTAACCCGTTGACCTTGTGCCGCAATTGCTTGCGGCACAAGGTATTCGACGCGCCGAGCACCCCCTGGACACCAGTGGGTGCCCGGCGGACGATCGTCGAGGGGCGGGCGGTCATCCGCCACCGGAACGATCATGAACTCCCGCTGAGGGATTCGAGTTCACCGCGCAATTCCGCGACCTCGGCGGCCAGCTCGTCCCGGAGCTGTTCGCGTTCCAGGAGGCCGGTACGGAGGTTGTTGACTGTATCGTTCATTGCCGCCAGCTTCCGGTCGGCACCGGAGAGCCGCCACTCGACGATCGCGCGACGGTCGACTTCCGCGCTGGCGTACATCACCCAGCCCACAACGTAATCCAGCCAGTCCGGCTGTTTGGGCATGCGCCGGTCCGCATCCCACCCGCGCCGCACCGACGGCTTCGCCGTTAGCACCCGATCGCCGCTCGGTCCGGTCAGCTGCGCGAGATCTAACTTTCCGGCACTCGTCACCACCGCGGTGAGGCGGAAACGCCCGGCGAGGTGCATCCGCAACTCGGCCGCACCTCGGCCATCGGTATCCATCGCGCCGAGCCACGGACCTTCCGCCGCATCGATGAGCGCCCCGAGCACCCCGAGTTGTCCGGCACTTCGACGCCCTCGCGTCACCCGCTCACGGAGATCGTCGGGCGTTGCGGTCATCTGGTCCCAGTGCATGGCGCCTCCGTCTCGTCCGTTGTGACGCAGTCCGACTCTCGCAGATCGCCGGATCGGAACGACTGACCGCAGAGGGTCATGGCGATCGGCAGCAGTCGGTGTCGAGCGACCTCTGACCGTCTGATCCGGGGGACAGTTCGCCCGTCGATCGGCGAGAACAACTCGCTCCTTCATCGGGACCGGTGATTGACAGCAATCGGTCGAGCTGTCAACGTATCGGAGCACATCGGGGTCCGTGATTCGGCTGGGTGCTCCGGTGTCGGCGAATCGGAGAGTCTTCATGGGGTTTCTCGAACCCGACCTGCCCGTGGTCGATATGGCGGAGTGGAGCAAGGGCACTCGCAGTGAGCGAATCCGGCCGATGGCTCGGCATTGGGCCGAGGTCGGATTCGGGACGCCAGTCGCGCTGCATTTGTTCTATGCCGGCAAGGTATGCCTGTATATCCTCGGCGGCTGGCTGATCGCATTGTCCACCAAGGGAATCGATGGGTTCGCGAACATCGATGCGTGGTGGTCCGAACCGATCGTTTTCGAAAAGGTTGTGCTGTACACGTTGTTGTTCGAGGTGGTCGGACTCGGGTGCGGGTTCGGCCCCTTGAACAACAGATTCTTTCCGCCGATGGGGTCGATTCTGTATTGGTTGCGGCCCAAGACCATTCGGCTACCGCCATGGCCCGCCATCGTTCCGCTGACCAAGGGGACCGGCCGTACGCCGGTGGATGTCGTGCTGTACGCGGCGTTATTGGTGATGACCGCGATCGCGGTGCTATCCGACGGAACCGGTGCAGTGCCGGAGTTGGATACGACGGTCGGGCTGCTTCCGGTGTGGCAGATCGCGGTGATCCTCGGTCTGTTGGCGCTGATCGGGTTGCGCGACAAGGTGATATTCCTGGCGGCGCGCGGCGAGGTCTATGCCACGCTCGCCGTCACCTTCCTCTTCGCCGCCGATATGGTCGTCGCCGCGAAGCTGGTCTTCGTGGTGATCTGGATGGGTGCGGCGATATCGAAGCTGAACAAGCACTTTCCGTTCGTGGTTTCCACCATGATGTCCAATAGCCCGGTGTTCCGGCGCAAGTCGCTCAAGCGCAAGTTCTTCGAGAACTTTCCCGATGACCTGCGGCCAGGCCGCCTGTCCCGCCTCTTCGCTCATGGCGGCACCGCCGTCGAGATGTGTATTCCGCTGGTGCTGTTCTTTTCGCACGGCGGCTGGCTGACGGCCGCCGCCGCCTTCGTGCTGGTGTGTTTCCATCTGACGATCCTGACCGCCATTCCGATGGGTGTTCCACTGGAGTGGAACGTCTTCATGATCTTCGGTGTACTCGCCCTATTCGTCGCGCACGCCGATCTCGGCCTCGGCGATCTACAGCACCCGGTGCCGGTAGCGCTGCTGATCCTCGTCATCGCGGGCATAGTAATCGCCGGAAATCTTTTCCCGCACCGGATTTCGTTCCTACCGGGCATGCGCTACTACGCGGGTAACTGGGACACCACGATGTGGTGCATCAAACCCTCCGCCGCGGAAAAGATCGGCCGCGGCATCGTCGCGATCGCCAGCATGCCGCAGGCCCAATTGGAACGGTTCTACGGCAAAGACCGGGCCCAGATCCCGATGTTCATGGGATATGCCTTCCGCGCCATGAACACCCACGGCCGCGCCCTGTTCACCCTCGTCCACCGAGCCATGCCAACCGGCCACGAGGACGAATACACCGTCACCGATGGCGAACGCATCTGCAGCACCGCTGTCGGCTGGAATTTCGGCGACGGCCACATGCACAACGAACAACTCATCACCGCCATGCAGGAGCGCTGCCACTTCGAACCTGGCGAAGTCCGCGTGGTTCTCCTGGATGCCCAACCCATCCACAAACAAACCCAGTCGTATCGCCTCGTCGACGCCGCCACCGGCGAATTCGAACGCGGCACGGTCAATGTCGCCGACATGGTCACCCGCCAACCCTGGGCCGACGACGTCCCCGTACACGTCACCCACACCGACCACCACTGATCAAAGAAGCCCCTCAGCTTCGCGGTACTGAGGGGCTCCCTATTGCTTGGGGCGCAGCGGCTCTAGCGCGCCCCGTAGAGCAGTCTACGGTGCTACGGGCGATCGAACACGCCAACGTTCACGCCAGCGGTGAACGCGTCCCACTCAGCGGGCGTGAAAACGAGCGCCGCTCCGGCCGGATTCTTCGAGTCACGGACACCGACCAAGCGACCATCGAGGAACGCAACTTCTACGCACTCTTGGTTAGCTGAACTCCTGCTGCTCTTGAACCATCGCGCCCCCGACAGATCGACACTCACCGAGTCAACTCCTCTGCAATCTCAAGGATGAGTCTGCGGCTCTCGGCCTCATCCAGGGCTACGCCCTGAATCCCAGCATAGGCGTCTCGGTACTGGTCGACCTCGTCTGCTTTCTCAAGGTACAGACAGCCTGTGATTCCCTGGATGTAGACCACGGGCGGCTCTGTGAGCTGCGCGGTTGGGTGACGTGGGAACTCGAGAAGGATGAAAGATCCTGAACTGGTTCCTTTGTGTAATCCGGCCGCCAGCGGCACGACTCGGACCGAGATGTTCGGCAATCGGCCAATCTCCACCAGGTGTGTCAGCTGAGCGGCCATGATTTCCGGTGAGCCTGCAACTCGACGCAATACCGACTCATCCAGCAAGACGTTCACCTCGAGCGGGTTGGTTCGACTCTCCAAACGCTCGAGCCTGCGAGTATGGATCTCGATGCGGCGCTCGACCTCACTGGTGGGCATCGCTGGATACTCGGTCCAGATCACCGCTCGGCGGTATTCGGCAGTTTGCAGCAGTCCTGGAAGAAGCGTCGCCTGGTAGGCGCTGAATCGCTTGGCGGCATCTTCAAGGCCGACATAGAGATCGAAGTGTTTCGGGATCGTGTCACCGTAAGCGTGCCACCATCCCTTGCCCTGCGATTCCTCGGTCAGCCCCAGGAGCATATCGGTCGTCCTGTTATCAACGCCATACATCTGGGCAAGATGCGTAATGAACAACGGATTGATCCGAGTCGGTTGCCCGGTCTCCATCCTCCAGAATGTCTGTTTTGATACCCCGATCGCGCGGCGAGCAGCGTCGGCACCGATCCCCGCCGCTTCTCGCTTGTCCTTCAGCAGACGGGCAAGTATCCGACGCGGAAGGGTCGAACCAGTGGTCATAGTGTCGGCTCCAACGGGGTTGCTAACAACTCTCGTTCGTCTAGGAACCAGTCTGAACGACGCGTCGGAATCTCGGACATTCATTGGCGAAAATTCGGCCAGGAACGTTCCAATCCTGCGGTAGCGGTGCTGCACTGGATGTGCGCCTGGAGCGATAGCTCTTCCTTCTCTAGGAGTTGTCAGGGGCCGGGCGCACCTTATCCGCCGCACCAAGGGGGTCACGATGTCGAAACCAGAACTGCCGCACCGGACGCCGCTCGGTCGCCTGCCCGCACCGCTCGCAATCGAGCTCCCTGTCGATGTTGTCGAGCGGTACCTAAACGCCCTACACGAGTGGCAGACCGACCAAACCCGCACTGCACAACCTGATCAAGGGGTCTGAAATCGATGGACCACATAGCTTTTGGCGATACCCCGTTGTCTCGTTGTCACTTCTACAGGCGGGTCTGCGATCTCCCCGCCACCATCGACCCACCACACCTCGGTCGGATCATCATGAAGGCCGAGCACGTATGGGCACTCATCCTTCCCGCCCATCTCGGCCAAGCCGTGAAAACCTATATGCGACAACATGGTTCGGATGTCGGGCCGATTCTGTCGCATCCACGTTCGAATCGATGGACGCTGCTTGTGCGTCCGGACATCCCCGACGACGTACGCCTGTTCGCGGAGTTGTTCCGCCTGAACGTGTCGGTGGTGCGGACCGGTGGCACCATCGCGTTGCCGTCACCCATCGACAAAGGCGCGCAGTTCCGGCGCTGGATCGAACCACCCCGATGTGCATTCCGGCCATCCGGGCTCGTGGTGGTCGATGCGATCCGCGCGTGCTCGAGACCATACCGGCCCGCACAGCGGCAGGCCGGCCACACACTCAACGCCATCGGAGTGATATTCGATGAATGATATTGAGCGACAACGAAACACAGAGATAGCGCCATCTGTAGCGGCGCTACTCGAAGTCTTTCACGAGGACACACTCGAGAAACTGACGATAGCTGCGGTCGACGGTGTCACGCTGTGTCATTGCGCCACTGGAATAGTCGAGGTGGATGAGGACGGTTGGTGCACCGACTACGACGACATGGATGAACAGGATGGCATCGAGGTCCTGCCGCCTCGGGTTGAAGATCGCGAAATGCCATGAGCGCGAACACCTCCCCGAACCCCAGCGAGCCCGATGTGCACCTCAGCGTATTTCTGCACGGAGCACGATTCGACTTCGCCGCCTGCCGCACCGCCGCACTGGTTTTCATGCGTGAACACCAGGCACGCCACTACGCCGATGCGGTGACCATGGATCTCGGCGATGCCAGCGGCTATCCGCGGCTCCCATGCGAGAGGCTCTATCTCGAACCTCTGGGTGAGACACTGAGGGCCAGGACCGAGCCGGAATCGCGGCCGGCGCCTGAGGTCTCAGTGCGCCCGGCCGAACGCAGGCACGCGGAACGATCAGCCGATCCAGTCGGTCAACAGCTGATTGCTTCTGCCGGTGCGGATTTCGGATTCGAGCCAGGTGTTGACGACGGTGTTGAAGACGGTGTCGCCCTTGGGCAGAAGGTATGCCTTGGGGGCGGAGTCGAAGGGGGTGTCGGGGTGCAGGACCTGGAGGGTGGGATGGGTGCGTTGGCGGTAGCGGCCTTCGACCGAGTCGGTGACGAAGACGTCGGCGTTGTGCTGTTCGAGCTGGTCGTAGATGGTGAGGTTATCGGACCAGATGGTGAGTTGGGCCGCGGGGAAGTTGGCGCGGGCGAAGGCCTCGTTGGTGCCGCCGCGATTGACGATGACGCGGACCTCGGGGCGGTTGATCTGGTCGACGGTGGCGTAGTCGGCGGCGTCGGCGCGGCGAACGACAGGGGTTTTGCCGTCGATGGAGGTGGGGATGGAGAAATCGGCGACGACGCGGCGGGCCGGGGTGTCGGAGATGCCGCCGACGGCGATATCGCAGCGTGCGAGGAAGTCGTCGGTAAGGGTAGACCAGGTAGTCGGAACCCATTGCGGGACAACATGCAATGTCGCGGCGAGGTCGGTGGCGAGGGTGATGTCGACACCACGGTAGGTGCCGTCGTCTTCGCGCAGGGTGTAGGGCGGGTAGTCGCCGGGGGTGCACACCCGCAGCACCCCCGACTGCTGCACAGTGATCAGGTGGGACGCATCCTGTGCGGTCGCGACGGGTCCGGTGGCGATCAGCCAGCTCAGGGTCGACAGGACGGCTATCGGCAGGTACCGGAGGGGGCGGCGCATCGAAACAGACTAACCGACCTGATATTCGGCTGAGAACCCGACGAATGGGACACTTCCCAGCCGGTTTCGACCGTTGATACTGGTAGTTGGAAGGAGTTCGACATGAGTCTTATCGGCACCTTGCTCGGGTTCGCCCTGACGGTATTCATCCTCCTGCTGCTGGCCAGGCTGGTATTCGATTGGGTAGGGGTACTCGCCGATGGCCGCCACCCACAGTGGGTGAATCGCGCCCGGGACCTGAGCCACACCGCCACCGAACCGGTACTCGCCCCGGTGCGCAGGTACCTGCACCCGGTCCGGCTGGGCGGGCTATCCATCGATCTGGCGTTCACGGTGGTGTTCATCGTCGCGCTGATCCTGCGGCAGTTCTTCTTCAGTCTGTAAGCGGGGTTCGATGGATCCCATCGCCTACGGCCCGCACCGCGACCAGGTGGCAGATCTATACCTGCCCGCTGCGGACGGCCGGGCACCGCTCGTCGTGGTGCTGCACGGCGGATTCTGGCGCGCGCAGTTCGACCGAGAGCCTGCCCAGCCGGAGGCGCGGGCACTGGCCGCACTGGGCTATGCGGTCGCGAACCTCGAGTATCGCCGGGTCGGTGCTGGCGGCGGGTGGCCAACTACCTTCGACGATGTCGCGCGGGCACTCGATCTGCTGCCCGAATTGATCGAGGACGCCCGGCCGGGCCGTGTCGATCGGAACCGCATCGTCTACATCGGACATTCCGCAGGCGGACATCTGGCGCTGTGGGCGGCAGCGCGGCATCGGCTGCCGAGCGAAAGCGCCTGGCGCACCGAGACGGCGCCGCAAGTCGCCGGTGTCGTGGCCCTGGCACCGGCGGCGAATCTGGTCGACGCCTACCAGCGCGGCAATGGTAATGGCGCGGTCGCCGAATTGCTCGGCGGCGGGCCGCGGGAATTTCCCGAGCGCTACGCCGCCACCGACCCCTCGGCGCTCGATACCACCGACATCCCCATCGTTGTCGTGCACGGTGATCGGGACCAACGCCTACCGATCGAAATGGCGCGCGAGTACAGCGCGAAATCCGGCGCCGAACTCGTCGAATTACCTGGAATCGGACATTTCGAACTCATCGATCCCGATTCCACCGCATGGCCTTTCGTCGTCCAGGCGCTGCGTCGACTGACCAAGTCGGTGGACCAACAGCATCGGTGAGCTGATCGGTCACCCGCCGAAATACTGAAAGACCTTGCGGTCGCCGCCAACTTGCTCCATCGCGCGAACTGAATCGCACCGAAACCATCGATAACACCGCGGGAGTGTGAGTCGCGAAGGCAGGGGAAGGGCGGTGTCTCTCGACACCATCGGGTGACAGACGCGCTGTAAGATCGCGCGGCGACCTGACCGGACGCTGGACTGCCGCGCTGACAGGTGGGGTGGAGATCATATGGTTCCGATGAGTGTGGGCAAGGCACGCATGCTGCTGACGCAGGCTGACTCAGGAGTTCGAACCGTCTGCCACGACATCGTCGGGCACGTCGAGTTCGGCCTGCGCCGCCGCGGCGGCATCCCAGCCGTGCACCACCGCCTCGTGCAGTGCCCGCCGCGCCCAGAAGACATCGCCGATACTCGGCAACCGAAACCTCCCACCATCCGTGACCGCGAACCGGGCAGGCATAACGACCAGCAGCCAGGCCACCAGAGTCGCCACGAGGGCGCCTCAGAAGACTTGCAGCGGAGGGGATTTGGGGAAGACGACCGGAAGGGACACCAGGGCGCGATGGAACGCGCCCTGCCGCCATTCCAATTCCTCGACGGGGACGGCCAGCCGCATTTCCGGCAAGGCGTCCAGCAATTGATCGATCGCGTCCTGCACGACGAGGGTCGCGATCGAGCGGGCGGGGCAGGCATGCGGGCCAACGCTCCACGCCAGATGCGAGCTGTTGTCGGTGTACTCGCCGGTGGTGATCGCCGGATCGTTATTGCAGCCGGTCATGCTGATGACCACCGGCTGATGCGCGGGCAACCACACACCCTCGATCAGAACCGGCTGCTTCGGGAAGGTGATGCAGTAGTTCGATAGGGGCGGATCGGTGAACAGCACCTCGTCCAACGCGTCGCGCGTGGACATGGTGCCGCCGAGAATGCCGCCACCGAACCTGGTGTCGGTCAACATCAGTCGCAGCGTATTGACGATCAGATTCTGGGTCGGTTCCATACCGGCGGCGTACAAGCTGAGAACCTGGTGGATCATTTCGGCGTCATCGAGTTTCGCCGGATGGGCGAGCAGCCCGGAGACGATATCGTCGCCCGGCCTGTCGCGCTTGAGGCAGACCAGTTCGAACATGGCATCGGCGACCATCTTGTTGCCCTCGACCGCCGCGTCCGCACCCTCCATGAGCGCGGCCATACCGGCCGCGGCACGCCGGCCGATCTCCTGCGGGCAACCCAGTATTGCGTTGATCACCGCGAAGGACAGCGGCAATGCGTACTGCCCGACCAGATCCGCCGTGCCGTTCCCGCAGAAGGTGTTGATCAGCGGAATGGCGATCCCCTCCACGGTGGAATGCAAAGCGAACAAATCGACGACACCGAGGCCCGCGACGGTCGCCTCCCGGTAGCGGGCGTGCTCGCGGCCGCTGGAACGAATTGCGGCCGGACGCCATTCGAGCATCGGCCGCACCGGGCAGTCCTTGGGAACGCTCTGCTGCCAATTTCGCGAATCGGCCGGAAAATGGTCGGGATCATTGAGTATCCCCAGCGCGGTGTAGTAGCCGATCACCAGGGTCGCGGGTACTCCGGGAGCCAACTCCACCGGCACCAATGAACCGTATCTCTTGCGCATCTCACGATACGCATGATGCGGGTTCGCAGCGAATTCCGTTGAGTAGAGCGAGATTCGGGGACCATCGATATCGATCGGCGATCCGTGCGCGACCGGAAAGGAGCGGAAGGTGGTTGCCGACTCTGGCGTGGTCAAGAGACGTGACTCCAGTCGTTCGTTGTGCAGAAGCGATGAGCATGGTGCGCGACCGCAGGCGCGTCCGTGCCGCCTGCGCAGAACAGAGCCAGCCTACGTCGACTGCTCGACCCGCGTACCGAGCGGGCACCCACACCCATCCGATATGTGACCGGCGTTACAGCGGATAGAGGCCGAAACAAAAGGACACCGATTGAGCACAGCAGCGCACGGCAACCCCTGGGTGGCCGTACGACCGGACGTCGATTCCGCAAGGCGCAGTGCGCGTTCGGCCGGTCCGGCCCGGTGCAGCAGAATATTCGCCCAGGCCAGATCCAGTTGCAGCCGCGGATGGGTTTCGATGATGGTGGCGGGCAGCTTGTGGACCAGACCGATGACACTGGCGAACTGCCCGTATTCGAGCAACGACATTTCGTCCTGCTCGACGATCTCGATGGCCCGCTGCTCATCCCCGGCCAGTAGGGCATGATCGACCGCCTCGCTGACATCTCGATGTTCGGCCAGCCACCGCGGGCCACCCGGTGCAATTCGGTGATCCGTTCGGGCCGATCGCGTTCCAGCCGCTGGTGCAGGAAATTCTGGAATAGGTGGTGATAGCGGAACCAATTGCCGTCATCGAGCTTGCGCAGGAACAGATCCTGGAGTCGATCTGCTCCAGCATCGCCTGCCCATCCGGTACGTCGGTGAGTGCCGCGGCGAGTTCACCGCAGATCCGCGGCGGCATCCCAGCCGTGCACCACCGCCTCGTGCAGTGCGCGCCGCGCCCAGAAGACATCGCCGATACTCGGCAACCGAAACCTCCCACCATCCGTGACCGCGAACCGGGCAGGCATAACGACCAGCAGCCAGGCCACCAGAGTCGCCCCGAGGGTTCCTCAGAAGACTTGCAGCGGAGGGGATTTGGGGAAGGCGACCGGTAGGGAGGCCAGGGCGCGTTGGAACGGGCCCGGCCGCCATTCCAGATCGCCGACGGGGACGGCCAACTGCATTTCCGGCAAGGCGTCCAGCAATTGATCGATCGCGTCCTGTGCGACGAGGGTCGCGATCGAGCGTGCGGGGCAGGCGTGCGGGCCAACGCTCCACGCCAGGTGCGAGCTGTTGTCGGTGTACTCGCCGGTGGTGATCGCCGGATCGTTATTGCAGCCGGTCATGCTGATGACCACCGGCTGGTGCGCGGGCAACCACGAGCCCTCGATCAGCACCGGCTGCTTCGGGAAAGTGACACAGTAGTTCGATAGCGGTGGGTCGGTGAACAGCACCTCGTCCAACGCGTCGCGCGTGGACATGGTGCCGCCGAGAATGCCGCCACCGAACCTGGTGTCGGTCAACATCAGTCGCAGCGTATTGACGATCAGATTCTGCGTCGGACCGAAACCCGCGCCGTACAGGCAGAGGACCTGGTGGATCATCTCCGCATCGTCGAGCTTCGTCGGATGGGCGAGCAGCCCGGAGACGATATCGTCACCCGGCTTGTCACGCTTGAGACAGATCAGTTCGAACATGGCATCGGCGACCATCTTGTTGCCCTTGACGGCGGCATCCCCGCCCTCCGTGAGGGCGGCCACGCCGGTCGCGGCACGCCGGCTGATCTCCGGCGGGCAACCGAGCATCGCGTTGATCACCGCAAAGGCCAGCGGCAATGCGTACTGCGCGACCAGATCCGCGGTTCCGTCCTGACAGAAGGTGTTGATCAACGGAACGGCGATCTGTTCCACGGTGGAATGCAAAGCGAACAAGTCGATTACACCGAGGCCCGCGACGGTCGCCTCCCGGTAGCGGGTGTGTTCGGGGCCGTCGCACCGAATCGCCGCCGGACGCCATTCGAGCAACGGCCGCACCGGGCAGTCCCTGGGAATGTCCTTTTGCCAGATTCGGGAATCGGCCGGAAAATGGTCGGGATCATTGAGTATCCCCAGCGCGGTGTAGTAGCCGATCACCAGGGTCGCGGGTACTCCGGGAGCCAACTCCACCGGCACCAGCGAGCCGTACCTCTTGCGCATCTCACGATACGCATGGTGCGGGTTCTCCGCGAATTCCGTTGAGTACAGCGAGATTCGGGGACCGTCGGTATCGGTCGGCGATCCGTGCGCGACCAAGAAGGAGCGGGGGGCGGTTGCCGACTCTGGCATGGTCAAGAGACGTGACTCCAGTCGTAGTGCAGAAGCGATGAGCATGGTGCGCGACCGCAGGGTCACCCGTGCCGCCTGCGCAGAACAGAATCAGCCTAGTGGACCCGCACTCATCTGACCTGTGACCGGCGTTACAGTGGATAGGGGTCAACGCAAAGGACACCGATTGAGCACAGCAGCGCACGGCAACCCCTGGGTGGCCGTTCGACCGGACGACGACCTCGCGCGATTGGCGCGACAGGTGTCCTGCGCGCATCGCTGTTTCATCGAAGGCGACGACCGGCTGCCGGTCGATCCGGTGCGCCCGGTGGTGCTGGATTCCTGGCGGCGCAGCCGCAGCAATGGCGTCGACCCGGACCGCTTCGGCGCCGGTGTCGACCTCGACGGCCTCGAGCTGCAACGATATCGGGCCGCACATCCGACCGCGCCGATCCGACCGGTGGTGCGCAAACTGCTCGTCGAGGATGCCGCCGAGGCCGGACTGCTTGTCGCGATCAGCGATGCCGAGGGCCGATTGCTGTGGGTCGAGGGCGATTCCAAGGTCAAGGACCGGGCGCTGGCCATGAACTTCGTCGAGGGCGCGGACTGGAGTGAGGACCGGGTCGGCACCAATGCCCCCGGCACCGCACTCGCCCTCGATCATCATGTGCAGATCTTCGGGGCAGAACACTTCAGTCGCGTGGTGCACGAATGGAGTTGTTCCGCTGCGCCCGTTCATGATCCGCGCACTGACCGGATCATCGGCGCTATCGACATCACCGGCGGACCCCGCGTCGCGGCACCCGAAGTCTTGTCACTGATCCGAGCGACGGTGTTGGCCGTGGAATCAGAACTGCGACTGCTCATGCTCGACGCACCGAAACCGTTCGCGTCGACGACGGCACGCCTCGAGACGCTCGGTCCGGCCCAGCCGACTCTGATCCGTGATGGTGAGCGCATTCGCCTATCGCAGCGCCATGCCGAAATCCTTTTGCTGCTAGCCGATTACCCGGAGGGACTGAGCGCCGACCATCTCGCCATGCTGCTCGACGAATCCGAACTCGATCCGGTGACGGTGCGCGCGGAAATGTCGCGGGTGCGAAAGATGTTGGGCGCCAATGGTCTCGGCTCTCGTCCCTACCGGCTGCTGATGGATCTCGATACCGATGTCGACGAGGTTCGACGCGCACTCGCCCGCGGCGATACGTCAGCGGCATTGCGCGCCTACCCCGGCCCGATCCTGCCCCGCTCGCTCGCTCCGGGCATCGATGATTTGCGCGTCGAGTTGCGCGGACGTCTGCGAGCGGCCCTGTTGGCAGCCGGCGATCGCCGCCTGCTCGCCCGCTGGACCGCTTCGGTCGACGGCCGCGAGGACATTGCGGCGTGGACCGCCTACCTCTACTCCCTGGACCGGCAGTCCTCGCTGTATGCCCAGGTGAAGACGCAATTACAACTACTCGATCGCAAATTGAGCATCTGACCAGTTTCTTGCAACTGTCGTGCAACATGGACCCTACTAGCGTTCCGGATCACACCTGAAACAGGAACGTCAGCAGATCGAGGAGCATTCGATGACCGTCTTCGCCCGTCCAGGCACACCCGGCGCCGCCATGTCGTTCCAGACCCGATACGACAACTGGATCGGCGGCGAATGGGTCGCGCCCGTCAAGGGGCAGTACTTCGAAAATCCCACTCCCGTAACGGGTCAGCCGTTCTGTGAGGTTGCGCGCGGCACCGCGGAGGACATCGAACTCGCCCTCGATGCCGCGCATGCCGCCGCACCCGCCTGGGGCAAGACCTCGGCCGCTGAACGCGCCGTCATCCTCAACAAGATCGCCGATCGCATCGAGGAGAATCTGGACGCGATCGCTCTCGCGGAGGCCTGGGACAACGGCAAGCCGATCCGGGAAACCCTGGCCGCCGATATCCCGCTGGCCATCGACCATTTCCGATACTTCGCCGGCGCCATTCGGGCACAAGAGGGTTCGCTGTCGCAGATCGACGCCGATACCGTCGCCTACCACTTCCACGAGCCGCTCGGTGTGGTCGGCCAGATCATTCCGTGGAACTTCCCGATTTTGATGGCCACCTGGAAGCTCGCGCCCGCACTCGCCGCCGGTAATGCGGTCGTACTCAAGCCCGCCGAGCAGACCCCCGCGTCGATCATGTTCCTGATCGGTCTCATCGGCGATCTGCTGCCACCCGGTGTGGTCAATATCGTCAACGGTTTCGGTGTCGAGGCGGGTAAGCCGCTGGCCTCCAGCCCGCGAATCAAGAAGATCGCCTTCACCGGCGAGACCACCACCGGTCGCCTGATCATGCAGTACGCGTCGCAGAATCTGATTCCGGTCACGCTGGAACTCGGCGGCAAGAGCCCGAACATCTTCTTCAGCGATGTCCTCGCCGCCAATGACGACTTCCAGGACAAGGCGCTCGAGGGCTTCACCATGTTCGCCCTGAACCAGGGTGAGGTCTGCACCTGCCCGTCACGCGCGCTGATCCAGGCCGATATCTACGACGAATTCCTGGCCGCGGCCGTGGTGCGCACCAAGGCGGTGCGGCAGGGCGATCCGCTCGATACCGAAACCATGATCGGCGCGCAGGCCAGCAATGATCAGCTCGAAAAGATCCTGTCCTACCTCGAAATCGGCAAGGGTGAGGGCGCGACGCTGCTCACCGGCGGCGAGCGCGCCGACCTCGGCGGCGATCTTTCCGGCGGATACTATGTGCAGCCAACGGTTTTCGCGGGCAGCAATTCGATGCGGATCTTCCAGGAGGAGATCTTCGGACCGGTCGTCTCGGTGACCTCGTTCGCGGATTACGACGAAGCCATCACGATCGCCAATGACACTCTCTACGGACTCGGCGCGGGCGTGTGGTCGCGCGACGGTTCGGTGGCCTACCGGGCCGGACGTGATATCCAGGCCGGACGGGTGTGGACCAACACCTACCACCAGTACCCGGCGCATGCCGCATTCGGCGGCTACAAGCAGTCCGGTATCGGCCGCGAGAACCACCGTATGATGCTCGACCACTATCAGCAGACGAAGAACCTGCTCGTCGGCTACGCGTCGAAGGCGCAAGGCTTCTTCTGATGACCGCAGTCCCCCGGCGCGTGCGCGCCACCGCGGCGGCGATGGACCTGCTCCGTCGCCTCCGCGTGCTACACGGGCCGCTCATGCTGCACCAGTCCGGTGGTTGCTGCGACGGATCGGCCCCGATGTGTTATCCCGCAGGCGAATTCATCATCGGCGATCACGACGTGCTGCTCGGATTGCTGGATCTGCGGTTGCTGGTCGATGAGTTGCCGACTACCGCGCCGGAGCCGGACGATATTGCGCCGGTGTGGATCTCGGGACCGCAGTTCGCCGCCTGGCAGCACACCCAGCTCGTGCTCGATGTCGTGCCGGGCCGCGGTTCGGGCTTCAGCCTGGAATCGCCGGAAGGATTTCGATTCCTCAGTCGCGGAAGGGTTTTCGATGACAATGAGCTCGTCGCGCTGGCCGCGACCGAACCCGTGACGGGCGCCGGCTGGGAGCGTGGGGAACGCCTTGCGGCAGCAACCGAACCGCAGGTCGTCGCCGAGGCGGCCGATGCCTGCCCGATCCCTGGTCGCGGCGGGTCGTTTGCTTGACGCGTCCCATGCGTATCGACGAGCTAACTTTTATTGCGTCCCTGCCATTTCCGGCTCAGGCGCGACCGCGCGACCCGACCGCCACCATGTCGAGCACCAGATCCTGGAGCACCCGGCATGTGGTGTGAGCCTGCCCGATCAACGGTTCGGACGATTCCCTCTCGGCTAGCTCTACCAGCCGATTGACTACGTGGCAGACGGCAACGAATCGACGGATCGCTTGACGTCTCTCGGCGAGATTCATGGTGTCGGTGGCCATATTCACCAGATCGCGCCAACACCCCAACCGTTTCGCTCGAGTTTGCTGGATCATGAAGCGGCAAACCAGCAATCGTGACGCAACCGCGGCTCGACCAGGTCTCGCGTCGGGATTCACCGCCGATGTGGTCGCCGTATTCGTCGTGCCGGATTCCTCGGCGGACTCGCCGGTGGTCTGATCGCCGGATTCGCCGCGCTGTGGGTCACGAAACCGCCTGCCCCACAATGGGCGCGCGGACTCATGCCGGTTGTTGTCGTCCCGCTGTTCGCGTCACTGATAGTCGGCGCGTTGATAATCAAGGTGCTCGGCAAGCCGCTCGCCGCGATCACCAGCTGGACTCACCAACTGGCTGAACAGCTTGACCGGCACCTTTGCCCTCACGTTCGGCGCCATTCTCGGCCTTGCCAAATCCCGCGTGTCCTGGCAAATCTGCGGCTATGCCCAGTCGGCGCGCGACACGCCCTGCGGCCTCGATGCGCCGGACCGATATCCCGCTATGCTTGCCAGTTGTTAGCCATGCAGGTCCGTTAATGCGATTTCGCCGCCGTTGATGTACATCCGATTCGAAATAGGGATCAGGTATGCGACCTCCATTCGTCGTTATCGCGACCGGCGTGGTCGCGGCCATTCTGGCTGTCGTGGCTCCATGGCCTGGTGGCGTCGAGCCGAGCCGAGCCCAACCGCCCGGTGCGGACATTTCCGGTGCAGGGATTCATCTGACGGCATCGGTAGACAACGTCCGAGTGGACCCAGCCGGCGACCGAACTCCGAACTTCCTCATGACGTTCGCGCGTGCCGCGCAGTTGTCCGGCGACTTCGCGCTGAACGTGGAGGGCGATGGGGTAACAGGCGGCCAGGCCGTCGCAGGCTTCCTCCTCGGCTGCGGGATCAGTGTGGCCGGCGGCGTCACCGTCGGAATCGAACCCAATCAAGGGCTGTTGGCCAGTATCTCCCCCTCTCTCTCCTTCACCCCGTCGAACGTTTCAGCCCCCGTCAGCCTGCCGAGCACTGGTAGCGCGCCTAGTGCGCCGCTGACACCGCGGCCCACAACGCCGATTGCCAGCACCATCCCTACGATTCCCAGCACCACTCCTACGATTCCCAGCACCATCCCCACGATTCCCAGCACCACCATCCCTACGATTCCCGCCGTCACCCCTACGGTTCCCGCCGTCACCCCTACGATTCCCACCATCACTCCTACAGTTCCCACCGTCACCCCTACGATTCCCACCGTCACCCCTACGATTCCCACCATCACCCCTACGGTTCCCACCACCATCCCGACGAGTATTCCGGTCAACGCGCCCACCGTGGGCCTCGCACCAACCGTCGGCGGAACTCTGGGCGTGACAGAGGTCGTGGAGGCCACCTTGGCACCGGGCCAGATCACCACCGTCACGACAGTGACGGCAGACCTGGACGAAAAGACCGTGTTCCCATACCACTTCATTTTCAACAACGCCGCGTTGAACGTCGCCCAGTGTGCCTCACCGGCATCGGCCGTCCCGTTCGTCACCGCCACAGTGAGTACCCCAGCAGGGACTGTGCAGACCACCGCCTACGGCAGCCAGTTCACCTTCTGAACCGATGTCGCTGGCGGTGGCCGATGTCGCTGGTCGTGGTCATCCAGGGCGCCGGCATCGGCCGCCGTCAGCGAGGCGTTGCGGTCTGGGTCTTGTCCGCGGCGATCGGTCTCGCTGGGGTGATCGCAATAGCTCGCTCGCGCGTTCCAGCGTCCGAGGGTGGTGTGAGCGAAACGCTCACCGGAGTGGTACCGGAACTGCGGCACCGCCACCGCGCCCACCGCGAATACCGCATCCGCGACGCTGAGAACACCGGCCTGACCAACCTCCCATTGCAGGGATTCGACCAGAACCGGATCTGGATCGAGATCGTCTGTCCGGCAACAGAACTCACCGCATGGATGCAGATGCTCGCCCTGCATGACCACGCCGCACGCCGCTGGAAACCCAAATGGCTTCTGCTGCGACTATTGAATCAGCACTCGGCGGGACGCTATGCGGCGCAGAATTCATTGCCTTCGGGGTCGCGCATGACCCACCAATGACCTGCGGGTCCCTTATCGACCTCGCGGACGCGGGTGGCCCCCAGTGCTTCCAAGCGTGTGACGAGGGCGTCGAGGGGGCCGGGGGTGCTGTGGATGTCGATGTGTAGGCGGTTCTTGCCGGATTTGGCTTCGGGGACGTCTTGGAAGAGCAGGCGGCGACCGTGGCCGACGCCGCTGGTCGGGTCGAATGGGTCGTCGGGGTGGCGGACGGCGGCGTAGCCGCGGAAGGTTTTGCGGCCGTGGTGTTCGACGACCGCCTCCGCGGTGAGGTGGCCGGCGGCCAGTAGTTGCTCGATGAGGGCGCTTGGGTCCTCTACCTCGTACTCCAGGGCCGCGGCCCAGAAGTCGGCGAGGGCGGGGGCGTTTCTGGTGTCGATGACCAGTTTCCAGTTCAGAGCCATGGCCGGAACCTACCGCACCCCGGTGACGCACTGTGCGAGCCGCCATCTCCGTAGCGGCATCTCACCACTATGACCGCCGATCCGCACTCACCGAGGTGGCGCTGGGCATTCGCTGGGGGCGGGCTCGCCGCGCAAACGTCCGTCGATCCAGTCGGTCTCGCCAGGAAAACCAGTGAACAGGGCAATGACGTGCTCGCCGGGTTCGGTGCGGTGCACCGCCGGGACGCCGCGCGCGCATTGGTCCCGATAAAGATCGTCGCCGTTCTCACGCGGGATCCAGATGTCGTTGGCGGCGTGATAGATATAGAGCGGCGCGCCCGATTTACGGTCGGTCAGGTTGAGGCGCGCGAAGATCCGGTCGGCAATATCGCTTCGCAGCGGGTCGCTGATATTGGCGGCGACATCGATCGGGATGCCGACCACACCGAGCGGGCCGTTGGTGGCGCCGCAGGTGTCCTTGATCGGCGAGGTCGCCGCCCACTGCGCCAGATGATTCATGTAGCCGAGAATCTCCGGATGCTCCCGGCTCATCGCCAGCGCGACTACCAGCAGAATGCCGGAGGCCATGTTTCCGTTGAAGTGCTCGGCGACCATTCGATAGTCGGTCACCAGTCCGCCCACGGCCGCCCCGACCACCACACCGGATAGTTCCGGCGCGTACTCGTCGAGCAGCATCGCGGCCGCATACGATGCGATCGCGCCACCGGAATACCCGGTTATCGCGAAACGGCTGCCCGTGAATTCGGTCGGCAGCGCACCACGCACCGCGCGAATCGAATCCAGCAGCACATGCCCGGCGACCATCGGTTCGGCGTAGGCCATCAACGGACCCTCGTGATCGGGAATCAGCACCGCATAGCCGCGACTGAGCGCCCAGGCGGTATTCGGCGGTATCAGATCACCCGAATTGAAATTGGAATGAAACCCGTGCGCCATCGCGTAGCTCGGCGTGCAGCTGAGACCGAGCGAATTGATCGGTAGGGCATTCACCAAGACCGGCCGATCCCCCGGACCGGTCCAGGCGGCGGCGGGAATCACCACTGTCGCGGTGCCGAAGGATGGCTTGCCCGAGGCGTCCGTTGTCCGGAACTTCAGCAGGATCGCCCGCTGAATCGGTACCATCGCCAGCAGTGCGGAAGTCGCTGTCACATCACGCCACTCGACGATATCGCCGGGAGCGAGACCACCGAGCCCATCTGGCCATTCGTCGAACATCCGATCCCCCGACGGCGCAGGCCGCACCGCTTGCCACAACGCCGCCAAGTCCGGGGGCACCTCACCGGACGACGGGGACACCACGGGTGGGAGCGCGGGCGCGGGGATATCGGTATTGATCCATCGCTGCAGGTCGGACGGGCCCGGCGACACCGGTGCCGCCGGGTCGTCGGTCGGGTCGGCGGATGCGGGCACCGACCCCACCAGCAGCGCGCAACCCAGCACGCTCGCAACGACAACAGCTCGAAGACTCGACATCTGACCCCTTCTACACTCAACACCGACGAGCCAGACCATGTCGCAGCGGAATCTCAGTTCAGAGCTGTGTGGACTTCTCACGACGAAGCCCACGCGACATGCTGGCCGACCACAACTTCTGAAAAACAGTGGCGCGCAAGCAATCTACACGGACCGCCGAACGTGCCGCCGCACCCGATCCACTGACATTCTCCGGGCGTGGGTCAGCCGCGTATCGTTCTCGGTGCAGTGGTCCGCGACCGCCTATGCCCCGGCACCAGGAAAACTCATGGACATCGTAAGAGCGCCGCAGCCGGAATACCGCCAGGCACGCCTTGCCGACATCGAAGATATCGCGGCCATCGAGGCGTACCGGCTACGCAGCCGACATCTGGACTCGTGATCCGCTCGCCGATACTGGTCCGCTGATCATGCTCGACGCTCCAACTCGTTGCGATCGGTGCCGAGTAGCACCGCCCGGTGCTTGAACTGAACACGTGCCCGCCGAGTCGCCGCGGACCGGTCCGGGGCCGGTTTCAGCAACACGTTCTGACAAGTTCGCCGCTGCATATTCGACCGCGGCGCTTCCGATATCTCGACAGGCATCAATGCGGCGATCGAAGTGCCTTGTGGGCCAACACAATTGGGCGGTCCACGGCCTCGCGCACATTATGACACATCAACATCAGAATTCGCCCGAATGGCCAAATAGAACCTGTTACAGTCTGCCGACTCGAGGCACTCTTCTACGCCTCACATCGGAAGGTTTCGCTCATGTACGACCGACGCCCCTCGGCCAACACCGGCATTCGCCAAGGAATTAATCGCCGGAAATTCTTGGCGGGCACTGCGATTGCGGCCGGAGCGATGGCGCTGAGCCCGGCCGCGTGGACCGCCAAGGCATCAGCGGCACCCATCGGCAACGGGGATCACGTGCCGAATCTGATCATCGGCAGCGGCTACGGCGGCGCGGTCGCCGCGCTGCGCCTGTGCCAGGCAGGTAAGCAGGTGGCGATGATCGAGATGGGACAGAACTGGACCACGCCCGGCTCGGACGGAAAAGTCTTCTGCACCATGATCAATCCGGACGAGCGCTCGTATTGGTTCCGGGCCAGGACCGATCAGCCGATCGGCTATTTCGTCGGGGTGGATATCAACCGGGATATCAGCCCCAGTGACGCGGGCGTGCTCGATTCGGAGAATTTCGCGGCAACCCGGGTGTATCAGGGCCGTGGGGTGGGCGGCGGCTCGCTGGTCAACGGCGGTATGGCGCCACTGCCGAAACAGAGCTACTTCCAACAGATCCTGCCGTCGGTCGACGCGACGACAATGTACTCCACCTACTTTCCCCGGGCGCAGGCCGCGCTCGGCGTCAATAATATCGACTCGGCCTGGTTCGAATCCGCCGAATGCTACAAATACGCGCGGGCCAGTCGCGCAACCGCCAATAACGCCGGCTACACAACGACATTCGTGCCCAATGTCTACGACTTCAGCTATATGCAGCAGGAGCAGGCGAATACCGTCACGCGCTCGGCGCTGGCCGGTGAGGTGATCTATGGCAACAACCACGGAAAGCGTTCGCTCGACAAGACCTATCTGGCGGTGGCCGCCGCGACCGGCAAGCTGAGCATCTCCCCGCTGCACAAGGTCACCAGCGTGGCACCGGCCGCGAGCGGCTACACGGTGGTCATCACGCAGATCGACGTGCTCGGCAATACCGTGGCGACCAAGACCGTCACCGCGGACAAGGTCTTCTTCGCAGCGGGCAGCGTCGGCACCAGCAAGTTGCTCGTGACCATGAAGGCATTGGGGAAGCTGCCCAATCTGGCCGATTCGGTCGGCACGGGTTGGGGCAATAACGGCAATGTGATGGTCGGTCGGGCCGGACTGGATTTGACCGGTGCGCTGCAATCCGCGATTCCCTGCATGGGCATCGACAACTGGGCCGATCCCAATGGTCCGGTATTCGCCGAAATCGCCCCGTTCCCAACAAGTACCGAGAACGGTGTGAATCTCTACCTGGCGATCACCAAGAACCCCAACCGCGCCGAGTTCACCTACAACTCGTCCACCGGCGGCGTAGATCTGTCCTGGCAGGCGTCCTACACCCAGCCGTCGATCGATGCGGCGAAACGCGTATTCGATGCCATCAATTCCAAGGCGGGCACGATTTATCGGTCCGATCTGTTCGGCCTCTACAAGGTCTGGGGCGACGACTTCGTCTACCACCCCCTCGGCGGCTGTCTACTCGGACAGGCCACCGATAACTACGGCCGCCTCAACGGGTACTCCGGGCTGTACGTCATCGATGGATCGCTGATTCCGGGCAGCACCGGCGTCAATCCCTTCCTGACGATCAGCGGCCTCGCGGAACGCAATATCGAAAAGATCATCGCCACCGACCTGGCATAACACTCGGCCCGCCGACCACGCGCCGAACAGCTCGTGGTCGGCTCATGGCTGCAGCACCTGTGTCCAGGTCTGCACATCCTGCGCGAGGGCTCCGGCTGACTCCGACCTTGCGCCTAGCGGCGGCGGCGCGGCTGGTCGGAACAGGAACACCGCTGCGCCTTCGGCACATTACCGAGCACCTGTTCGACATGATTGCCACACCCGGAATAGCCGGGCTTGCCGCAGCTGCGGCAGACGATTCGTTGGCACATTCTGCTGTTTCCTTTCTTCGACAGGGCTAGCGGGTCCGGTCGGCGGTGGCGTCGCGCCAGGTTCGGTAGCCGCCATCAAGATTGACCGCGTCCCGACCGAGCTGGGTCAGCAACCGGGTGGCGCTGTTACCGCGCTGACCCACCTGGCAGAAGACCAGGACCGGACCGGCGGGGATCTCGGCCGCTCGATCGCGGAGTTCGTCCAGCGGGATGTTGCGTGCGCCGGGAATCGAGCCGGCGGCGTACTCCTCCCGTGATCGCACGTCGACCGTCTGCCATCCCAGCGCGATCGCATCGTCGATTTCGTGCCACTGCACCGTACGGATCGCTCCGGTGCGCAGATTATCGGCCATATAGCCGAGCATGTTCACCGGATCCTTGGCCGAACCGAATTGCGGTGCGTATGCGAGTTCCAGATCCATCAGCCGGGAGGCCGGGATACCACCCGCCATCGCGGTGGTCAGTACGTCGATCCGCTTGTCGACGCCCGCACCGCCGACGGCCTGCGCACCCAGGATCCGGTCGGTGTCCGGATCGACGAGCAATTTCACCGACATCGCGCGCGCATCGGGGTAGTAACCGGCGTGGGCGAGTGGATGCGAGTGCAAAACACGGAATGGACGGCCCGCAGCGCGCAGTCGCTTCTCGCTCCATCCGGTCATGGCCGCGGTGAGGTCGAAGACCCCGAGGATCGCGGTGCCCTGCGCGGGCGGGTCGATGGCCGGTAGCCCGGCGACCACGTCCGCGACCA
Organism: Nocardia sp. NPDC051990; assembly: GCF_040680755.1. Classification (NCBI taxonomy): domain Bacteria; kingdom Bacillati; phylum Actinomycetota; class Actinomycetes; order Mycobacteriales; family Nocardiaceae; genus Nocardia; species Nocardia sp. NPDC051990. The sequence goes on from NZ_JBFAXH010000009.1 coordinate 106,096, forward strand.
ATCGCCCCTGCCGATTCGCCGCATTGGCCAATGGGACCAATGTCGACTCTCCGGTGACAGCGTCCTTCTTCGCCACCACATCGCCGACAGCGTAGATATGCGACATCGAGGTGCGCAGCCGATCATCGACGATGATGCCACCGCCGGAACCGATTTCGATACCGGCCTCCCGCGCGAGTGCGCTTTCCGGGCGCACCCCGATCGCCATGACCACCAGATCGGCCGGAACCACCCGCTGATCGGACAGTGTCACGGTATCGACGTCGATGCGCGCCAGCTCGGCGCCCAACTCCAGCCGGACCCCGTGCTCGCGCATCTCGGCCGCGACCGGCGCGGCCATCTCGACATCCAGCGGTGCCAGAACCTGCAAGCCACGTTCGACCACGGTCGTCGAAACACCCCGTCGCACCAGGTTCTCGGCCATCTCCACACCGATGAAACCGGCCCCGACCACTACCGCGGACCGCGCATCGCCGGCAGCCTCGGCCAGCCGATCGACATCAGCGACATCACGCAGCACCAGGGCGCGTTCGGCACCCGGCAACGGCGGCACAATCGCGGCAGCGCCCGTACTGAGCACCAGGTCGTCGAAGGACTCGGCATACTCACGGCCCGAGTCCAGTTCGCGCACGGTGAGGGTCCGGCTCGTCGGGTCCAGCGCCACCACTTCGTGTCGCACCCGCACATCCAGCCGGAACCGCGCCGCCAGCGACGCCGGAGTCTGCAGCAAAAGTGATTCCCGCTTCGGAATCACCCCGCCGACGTAGTAGGGCAGACCGCAATTCGCGAACGACACATGATCGCCCCGTTCGAGTACGACGATATCCGCCGATTCCATCAGCCTGCGCAGGCGAGTCGCGGCAGACATTCCGCCCGCGACTCCACCGACGATCACAACCTTCATCTCCCACCTCTCAACAGGCCACAGCAGCGCTATGTCCGTTCTGTACTCAATATACCCCTAGGGGTATCTTCCTTAAGTAGCAATATACCCCGTGGGGTATGAAGGAGAATTGTGATGACCGCCTCTTTGACGATTTCCCCGCGTCACGACACCTCGCCGCCTGGCGGGTCCAGCGGCATGCTGGGTCGGCTGGGAGCCCTGGTCGCCGGGCACACCCGGAGAGGCGCTGGATCGATCACCGCGGTGACCGATGCGGCGTAGCCGCCGCGTCGGGCGTCGATATCGACTCCGCGGCGCCGGCCCGACCGCCTGTCTCAGACCTCAGGACCGGTTGCGCGAAGTCGTCGAGGGCATTGCGCACCCCGTGGGCGAACACCTCCACGTCCGGGCAGCTGTCCTGGTCAGCGGCGACAGTGAGGTTGAGCTGGCCGGCGTACGACAGGGCGGCGACGACGAGTGTCAGGTTGCCCATGGGCGGCAGTAGGGGGAACACCTCCAGCAGTGGCGCGCCGGCGAGATACAGCCGCATCGGCGGACCCGGGACGTTGCTCACGACCAGGTTCACTGACCGCTGCCGCGGAAACAGCCGGTACCAGATGCGCTGGCCGGCGACGAATCTGAAGATCCCACTGCCCGCTTCGGGGCGAGCTTTATCCTTCCGTGCGGCTGTCTCTGCGGCGATCAACGTGAGCCGGCACACCGGGTCCGGCTCACCGACCGGCAGCGGCACCATCATCCATCCGGGCGTGTTGCCTTGCGCTTCCCCGGGCCGTGCTTCGTGGTGGGAGATGGTCACCATCGCGCGCTGGACGAGCCCTTGAACATCCTCGCCGCGGCTTGCCAGCAGCTGGCGCAGGCCGCCGGCAACCGCGGTCAGCACCACGTCGTTGACCGTGGCGTGATGGACATGGGCGACGTGTTTGATGGGGTCGAGGCGGCCGCGGACGATGGCCAGTCGGCGCTCGGAGCTTACGGGGTGGTTGAGGCTGGTTCGTGGGGCAGGCTTTTCGGTGAGTACCTCCCGCCAGGCCGGCAACGCGCGGCGCGCCCGGCGCAGTGTTCTGCTCGGATGGACAAGGCCCGACCACCCGAGCCCTAGTTCCTGTCGGCGGCGTCGCAGGTTATCGCGGAGCAGCTCACCGGTGGACGGGGTGGGTGTCGGCGACCACGGCGGTGCACCCTCGACAGGCGCGTCGGCGGTTCGGTCGAGCAGCGCCCCGAAGGCGGCCATCGCGGCGGGGCCGTCGGCGAGGACGTGATGCAGCTTCAAGAAGGCGCCGACCCGTTGGTCCGGCACGCCGGGCAGCAGCCACAGCTCCCACAGCGGCCGGGCGGGATCGAACGGTCGCCGGGCCAACTGCTGGCATGCCTGCAGCAGCTGGTCCGGGTCGCCGGGCGCAAGCGCATGGACGTGGATGTGCTCAGCGAGGTCGAAGGAGGAGGCGTCGATCCACAGCGGCCAGCCCAGCCCGAGGCGAGGCCGGTACAGCAGCTGCCTGAAGCGAGGCACCAAGTGCATTCTCGGCTCGAGGTGTCGCCGGACCGCGTCGAGTCGGACGCCGCCGTCCTCGTCGAGCAGGCTTGTGCCGTCGAGGATGGCGAGCCCGCCGATGTCGGTGGACCAGCCGTAGTCGTCCCAGAGCAGCAGGAACAGGTCCGAAGCGGTCACCCGTTCCAGGAGACGCGTCTCGGCCATGACCTCACGTCCCTTCCTTATGGCATAGACAGCCGCCGCGGTTCCGAGGCCTTGGCGTGTCCTTCTCTCGGGTCACCCGCACGATCTCGGTCGTTTCGGCCGCGAACCCCTCTGGTCGGCCCGGACGCACCTCGGCGCAACTGAAGCGATGTCTTCCAAGAAGGCGATGACACCCTCCTACGTCGGGTGGACCGGCGCCGACACGACTCGCGACAGTGGTCACACGGTCTTCGGGACGTGAGTCCTGTAGATCACGCGCATGACCTTGTGGCCGAGGTCGGCGGTCGGTTCGAACATCAGCGGGCATCCACCATCGATCACGGTGATGCCGTGCTCACGCCCGTAGGCCGTGGCTGTGTCGCTGACGCTGCCCGCACCGTAGGACCGGTGCATCCATACGTGTTTGATCCCCAGCTCGGCGCACTCGCGCATCGTGCTCTCGGCCTTGTCGGGCGCGGTGGCGATGACGACGGCGTCGACCCCTCCGGGGATGCTCTTCAGGTCGTGATAGCTGCGCGCACCCTCAACCTTGTCGGCATTGGGGTTGACCGCGAACGCCTCATACCCGCGGTCGCGCAGACGCTTGTACACAATGTTGGATCCGTGCTCCTTGGGTTTCCGCGATACACCCGTCACCGCGATCCGCTTGTTCGCAAGGAACGCGGAAGCCGCTTCCTTCATTGTCGGCATCGTCCACCTCCAGTTACGCGTCGCACGCCCGCATTACCTACGCCGGCGTCTGTCGAGTTGGCGTCTCTCGTTCGACTTCGATCGAGTAGTCCGCGGCGAGCGCGGCGAGCGCTCCGATCGCGGCAACGGTGGGCGCGAGGAGGAAGCCGACCACACCGACCGTCACGGGGACCTCCATCACGGTCTTGCCGTCGGAGTCCTCGAGGACGATCCGACGAACGTTGCCTTCGTGGACCAGTTCCTTGACCCGCTCCACAAGGTGGGCACCCTTCACGTCGATCTTCTCTGTCGATGTCGTCGCTTGCTGCGTCGTTCCGTTCACCGTCTCCGCTGTGCTGTCGAGCAGACCGCGTCCTCTCGTTCCTGCGGCTCAGCCTCGATGTCCGGCTCATGGCCGGACCCCCGTTTTCTTCACATCGTCGTCTTCGGGACCGCGTCGCGGCAGGGCCGAAGGTCCACCCCTCACCGGGCCGACCGGCCTGACTGCCGGGGTCCGATTCGCGACCGGTTGATCGGTGCCTCGCCGAGCATCGACCTCTGGTACCAACACGAGCCGAGTGACCCGGATGCCCAGACGAACCAACAGTGGTGGGCCATCACCCGCGTCACCAACCACGACTCAAACGGGTGACGAGACCGAATTCTCGAAGAAGGGCACCAAATCCGCTGGCGTGCAACGGCAGTACTCCGGCACACCGGGCGTACGGAGAATTGCCAGATCGGAGTGTTCCTGGCGTATGCATCCCGGCACGGGCACGCCCTGATCCTGTCAGCCCGACGCACAAACCTGACACAAGATCAAGTTCCGCCGACCTCGATCAACCGGGTCCAGCCGTCGGCAGGCACGCCGGATCCCGACACTCGGCGAAACGCCGTGATTGTGCGTCGATCACAAGCGGAACATCAAGCAACACAAGGATTTTCGACTCGCCGCAGAGGCGGCGAAACAACGACATGAGGCATGGTCGATCGCGCAGCGATCGATGTAAGGGTAATCGCGCCCGTCGGCCTTCCGCCTCAGTAGAGTGATTCTCACGGAGAGCACATTCCTCACGCTGTTACACCATCGAGGAGGCAGGTGCAATGCAACCGATCACCGTCGATGTCATGGGCTCGCAGGCGACCGCCTTTCTGACGCTGTACTTGCGCTGGCGCGACGCCGAGGATCGCCACTCGCTGCTGAAGGACACCTGGGCAGCTACTGTCATGGGGAATCTGGACTTCGATTTCACTCAGTTCCGCAACGATGCCTACGCCCGGTTCTTCGTTGCCGCCCGGTCCAGGCTGCTGGATGAGTGGGTCCGGCGTTTCCTGGCCGACAACCCCGACGCGATCGTGCTCGACCTCGGCTCCGGATTCGACAGCCGCGTCTTCCGAATCGATCCCGGCTTCGGACATCTCTGGTACGACGTGGATTTCCCGACGCTCATCGAGGCACGCAACCGTCTCTACCCTGAACGTCCTGGCTACTTCGCTGTGGGCGCGTCGGTCACCGATCCGGATTGGCTGGAACAGATCCCCGGTGACCGACCGGTGATCGCCGTGGCCGACAGCCTACTGATGTTCCTGACGCCCGATCAGGTGCGCACCACGTTTCGTCAGGTCATCGATCACTTCCCACGCGGCGAATTCGTCTTCACGGCCTATTCCTCGAAGACGAAGAAGAACAAACGCAAGACCGACTACCGCCCCTTCTTCCGCAAGTACGGCATCCAGCTGGACTGGACGCTCGATGATCTCAGCGAGTTGGCACGGATTGATACCCGCCTGCAGTGCCTGGACCGTCGCAGCCAAGCCGATCCACGGCTACAACGCGCCACGCCGCTGTGGAACAAACTCCTGTGCGTGCTCGTCTACGCCATCCCGGCCTATCGCTACTCCGCGGCGACCCTGCGCTGCCGGTTCTGAGCATGCGACACAATCCATTACGGCCCGAGCGTTGTTCCACTCGTCGGAACTGCCGGAAATCGCCGCATCTCGACGCGCGAACGCGGAAACTTTACTGCGACACCGAGGCCCGCGCGGCCGCGATTCGCTCGACCGCATCGGCTCGAACCCCTGTCGGGCCCCGCTCGAAACCTGCTGATAGGCTGGTTCCATGATCATCGAGGTCGACAGAATCTAGCCACCGAACTGCCGGTGGCCTTTACCGAGTAGGGCGCGGATTTGCGCCCCGGTGAATGACCTCACCCGTTTCGTCAAAGGTTATGGCCTGGCGCACATCTGCGCCATCTCGCTGTGCCTTCTGACTGATCCCACCCCGGCACGTTCGCGCTGCACCGATCACCGGTCATGTTCCGCGCACAGAGCGATGCCAGCTCCCCGTCCCATCCGGCCGTTTCAGCCCAGGCTGACCTGTCCGGGATACCTTTCGGCACTTGGGAATCGAGCATCCACCTGCGCTGCCCCACGACTGCCCGTGATCGGTCGCTTCTTTCAGCACTGCTGACCAGCAACCTCTCTCGAAAGGCCGTCACATGCAGCATCGCACCTCTCGCTCACGTTCCCGTCACCGTCGCGCGCAGTGGAAGGCGCCTGTTCCCACGCTCACGACCTGCACCAATCCAGCGTGCGCTAAGGCCACTCTGCCGCATCGGGTGTGCGCGTACTGCGGCTTCTACCAGGGTCGCCAGATCCTGCCTGTGCGCAACGGTGACACGTGAGTCCCGCCATACTGACATCGCGTAGTCGGTGGAGTCGGATTCGTGACCACCTCGCTGAGATCGGAGAGCCGGAGTTCCGTTTCCAACAGTTGATCTCAGCTTGGCGGGGATCGACCGCGGAGACGTTCGCTGACGTGCACACGCTTCCGGTGGGGCTTCGGAGTGAATTGTCCGAGCGGTTCGGCGCGCACTTGCACCCCCTTACCGTGGTCGCCGTACGGCACGACGACTACGTCGAGAAGGTGCTCTTTTCCTCCGAATCCGGTTCTCGCATAGAGACTGTCGTGTCGCACTACCGCCAAGGGTGGGATTCGATGTGCATTTCGTCGCAGGCCGGATGCGGTCTGGGTTGCACATTCTGCGCGAGCGGAGCGGCGGGTCTTGTTCGCAACCTCACCGTCGACGAGATTGCCGCCCAGGTGATGCATCCGCACTGGACCCGCGCCGGCCTCTCGCGACCAGCGAGCGTCGCATTCATGGGCATGGGTGAGGCACTTGCGAACCCCGCCCTGTTCGAATCGATTGCCTTTCTCACCGACGCCGACTACGCAGGTCTGTCTGCGCGGCGACTCACGGTGTCCACGGTGGGATTCGCACCGAACCTCGCCCGATTGGTCGACGAGCACCCACAGGTGACGATCACGTTGTCGGTGCACTCACCGTTCCCCGATCAACGTGCCCGGATCATTCCCCTCGAGGACCGATACCCACTCGCGGAGAACCTGAGCATCCTCGACCGGCATGCGGTCGCCAGCCGCAGGAAGATCTATCTCGCTTACCTGCTCATAGCTGGCGTCAATGACAGCGACGAACACCTCGACGCTCTCGCCATGCTGGTGCGGGAGCGGTCCCGACCGGAGTTGTTCCACGTCAGCGTTATCCGCTACAACGACGCAACCGGAGCAGACCCGACCTACCGAGCGCCCCGCAGCAGACGGGTCGACGAATTCGTACAGGGACTGCACGCCAAAGGAATCCAAGCAACCAGGCGCCGCCAACTCGGCACCGCCATCGATGCGGCGTGCGGACAACTGCACGCCCGCTACCTCGAACCAGGCGCCGACGGTCCGGCGCCGACAACACCGAAACCATCGCACTACATTGACCGTTCGCCACGAGTGGTTGAAGGAGAACCCACCGATGTCCACGACCTTCGTCGTCACCCTCAGAGACCGCACAGTCGAATGACCTGACGGTACTGTTGCGCTCGACCGCTCGGGGGCACCTGCACGGCGGGCCGAACCTGACTCGTCGGCTGCAATGGCGCCGGCAAGTCCACCCTGCTGCGACTGATCGCCGGCCTCCCACATCGGGGCAGATCGACACGGTCGGCGATGTCGGATACTTCCTCGAGCTCGCACTCTCGGGAAGGACTCGACAGTCGCCGAACCCGTCGGCATCGATGGTTCGGTCAGGCGGTCGTTTCGCTCTGGTCGCGAAGCTCCTGGCGCAGGGACTTCCTGTCGAGCTTGCCGACTGCCGTCTTGGGAACGGATGAGCGGAACACGAGGTTGCGGGGTTTCTTATAGGAGGCAAGGCCTTCGGCGACGAAGGCGATCAGTTCGCTGCGGAGCTGTTCGGATTCGTCGTGGCCGGGAGCGAGGACGACAACGGCGGTCACGGCCTCGACCCAGACCGGGTCGGGCGCTCCGACGACGATCGTTTCGGCGACAGCCGGGTGCGCGAGCAGTTGTTCCTCGACCTCCCGCGGATAGACGTTGTATCCACCGGAGACGATCATGTCGGAGAGCCGGTCTTTGAGGTAGAGGAAGCCGTGCTCGTCGAAGACGCCGACGTCGCGGGTGTGTACCCAACCGCCTTCGGTGAAGGTGGCCGCGTTGAGTTCGGGCGCGTTGAAGTAGCCGGCAACGGCGGACGGTGCGCGCACCACGATTTCGCCGGGTGTTCCTGTCTCGACGTCGTTTCCGTGTTCGTCGACAAGCCTGATCTCGACATCCAGGGCCGGCTGCCCGCACGAGTGCAGGCGTTCGCCATGGTGATCCTCGTGACGTAGGACCGTCAGACACAGCGGAGCCTCGGTCTGCCCGTAGTACTGCAGGAACTGCACGTGGGGCAGAGCTGCCATCGCTTCCTTGATCGTGACGAGCGGCATGGGCGAGGCACCATAGATCAGGTATCGCAGCGACGAGACGAGCTCGGGGTCGAAGCTGGTGCGCTGCAACAGCATCTGGACCATCGTCGGTACCAGGATGGTCGAGGTGACCCGGTGGGTGGCGATCTGCTCGACGAAGGTGTCGGGATCGAATCCGGGAAGAACCAAGGTGGTGGCACCGCGCAACCAGAACGGGAGGACGAACACCCCGCTGGCGTGGATCAGCGACGCCGAATGCGCCATCACGTCGTCGGGCGCAACCGGCAGGAGGTTCAGGAGCACGTTGCGTGCGATACCCGCATACGTGCGCTGGGTGTGCTGCGCTGCCTTGAGGACTCCCGTGGTGCCGGAGGTGAATAGGGTCAAGATCACGTCGTCCGGCTCGACGGCGATGTCGGGGAGAGTGTTGGGCATGGTGGCCGCGACCTCGAAGAGCGTGCGGGCGTCGTCGAACGACGACTCGAGGCCCACACATCGCAGCTGCGGGAATCGCTGTGCCAATTGCTGCGCACGATCGGCCAGGTCCGGGCCGTAGAACAGGGCGGTACAGCCGGTCTCGGCGATCATCCGGCTGTGCTCTTCGATGGAGAGCCGGGAATTGAGCGGGACGCGGTTGATGCCCGCCTTGACGCATGCGAAGTCAGTCGGGACGGTGTAGATGCTGTTGTTGACAAGCAATGCGACGCGTGAACGGTAGTCGCATCCTTGCGCAAGCATGGCATGTGCCAGCTGACTGCTGAGTTCGTCGACCTCGCGGAACGTCATCCGGCGGTCTCCGCAGATCACTGCTGTCCGCTGGCTGTGCTGGCGGGCGCCCCGCACGATCAGGTCTCGGGTCAATGGGCTCATGGTGAAAGATCCTTCTGTGTGTCTCGGAATCTCGTGTGTCTCACATGGTTCGGATGTGCGTGAAGCTGCCGTGACGCCCGGCCCCGGATGCGAATCGCGCAGCACCAGCGACGCCCTCGCGGTCGACGATCGGTGCGCCATCGGTTCCTTCGGCCCTGAGCGCGGCATCGAGCGTCATATCGAAAGACCGGTATGTGGACATCCGGTCGACCAACAGGCATTCCTGCGGGAACTGCAACAACTGGTTCGCGATCTCCCGTGCCGCTTCCAGTGAGCTGCCGTTCTCGACCACCCGATTGACCAGCCCGAAGGAAAGCGCCTCGTCGGCCCCCACGGGGCGGCCGGTGAGGATCATGTCCAGCGCGCGCCCCTGACCGATGATGCGTGGAAGTCGCACGGTCCCGCCGTCGATGAGGGGTACCCCCCATCGACGGCAGAACACTCCGAATGTTGCATCCTGCTCACAGACTCGCAGGTCCGCGAGAAGAGCAAGTTCGAGTCCGCCTGCTACGGCATACCCGCTCACCGCGGCGATCAGCGGCTTGCTGAGTGCCATGCGACTCGGCCCCATCGGCCCGGTGCCGCCGCCGTGGGGATCGAGTTCGTGGCGACGCGCGGGGTCTCCCACTGCGGTGAGGTCTGCACCGGCGCAAAATGTTCCGCCGGCCCCCCACAGGATGGCCACGCGCTGGGTGTCGTCGGCTTCGAACTGCTCGAACGCCGTACGTAGCTGCGCAGCCATCGGCCCGTCGACGGCATTACGCCGATCGGGGCGATCGAGCACGATAGTGGTGACACCACCGTCGCGTTCGACGAGGACATCTGTCGCAGTCTGTGCAGGGGAAAGGGGGGAAGGGTCGGATGACACGGCCGGCCTCCTCGCGGTCGGTTGGCGGTTGCGCCGAGCGTATCCGTTTGTAACAAGATTGAACAGAGTAGGATCAAATTGTGTTTCAAGTCGACAGGCGGCCCACCGCCACCCGGGTCATCCTCGACCTCTTGACGGCAAGTCCAAAGGTCGAGTTCGGAGTCGACATGCTCACCCTCGCCGGCGAGATCATGGGACTGACCGCGGCGAACATGAGAGTGTCTGCCGCCAGGATGTGTACGGAAGGAAGAATCACCCGCACCACCCGCGGCACATACACGCTTCTTGCCGAAGCGCTACCCGCCTATACCGAGGTCAGCAGCTGGCGAACCCGCATCGAGCGCATGGTGCCATGGGACGGCACGTGGACCGCGGTCGAACACTCCCGCGTCAAACGCAGCGACCGTGCGGCACTGCGCGCACACAACAACGCACTGTCGCTGGCTGGTATGGCCGACTGGACTCCTGCGGTAGCACTACGACCGAACAATCTCGATCACGGCACCAACGGGCTCCGTACCACCTTGTCCAGACTCGGCGCCGCACCCGAATGCCACGTGTACCGAATCGACGAGCTGAGCACCGAAGACGTTGACGCCATTCGTCGCCTGTGGGACACCATATCGCGGACACGACACCTGCAGGAAGCATCTCGAGCACTCGCGGACGCGGCCCGTGCCAGCGATGACCGGACAGTCGCAGAGAACGCCCGCACATCGCTGCTGGTCGGCAGCGCAGTAATCAGCACCATCGTGCGCGATCCGCTGCTCCCCCAGGAACTCGCGCCCCTGACGCCGCTCGTCGAACTGATCGAGCAGATGAAAGAGTTTCAGGATCACGCACTGACGTTGTGGCTCGAGCTACTCGAAGATGGACAGAGAACCTGACCTATCGTCACTACCGTCTCAGGTGTCGCCGCTGTGATCAGCGCGCAGGCGGCGGCGCTGTGCACGGCTCCCATGGCCTGCATGCTTGCGCCAGTACAAGATATTTCGGCCGCAGTTACCTAGATTGCGGGTAGCTGCTCGCCTTGTACGACTTCGATGTCGAGGTCGAGTTTGACGGTGGTGCCGATGGCGGCCACTCCCGCGCGCACGACCGCGTTGTAATCGATCGCGAAATCGTTGCGGTGCAATAGTGTTTCGGCGTGGAACGCAGCACGCACACCACCCCACGAATCCGCTCCGAACCCACCATAGGTCAACTCGAGATCGACCGGGCGACACTGCCCGTGCAGGGTCAGCTCACCCGACATCACCCAGGTGTCACCACCGGTGCGACGCAACCCGCTGCCGACGAAACTGATCAGCGGATAACTGTCGACGTCCAAGAACTCCGGCGAACGCAGGTGATCGTCACGCATCGAGATACCGGTATCGATACTCGCCGCCTTGATCTCAGCGTGCCCCGTGGACCGCTCGAACGGCTCAGCAATATCGAGCCGCCCACTCACCTCCGCGAATCGGGCCTTGATGCTGGCAATACCCAGATGACGCACGGTGGCGATCACCGTCGAATGCACCGGATCGATCGTCCACGGCCCCGGCGGCGGCGATGCCACCGCCCCCACGACCGGCACCAACACCACCTCACCGAGCACACCCGTCCCAGCCGCAGAGATCTGCACGGTCCGCGCCACCGGCTCGAACCCGACGGCGGTGAGCACCGCGATATGAACACCCGCAGGCAACAGCTCGGTGCCCACCGCCCCGGTCTCGTCGACGACCGCGCGGGCGATCTGGTGCCCCCTCATATCCGTCACCGTCAACACCGCATCCGGCACCGGCCACCCCTGTGCGGTGCAAACACGACCGGTCAACCCACTCATCAACGATCCCCGGGCTCGTAACCGAGCCGCACATCGTAGGCAACCTCGCCACCGGATACCGTGACCTGCCCGGTCACCGGCGGATAGCCACGAGCAACCACGGTGTACTGCCCTTCGGGCAGATCGGTCACGACATAACAGCCGTTCTCGTCGGTACGTGCCGTCGCGGTCACCTCACCCGCCGCGTCGAGCAGACTGACCAGCACATCCGGCGCCGCCCGGCCGCCGTCGGCCCACGCGGTCCCGGCAAGCACCGCCATCGCGGCCAACTCGATGTCATGACGCAACACACCACTGTCCGGCACCGTCAATGTGGTGGCACTGGGACGCATATGCTCAGCGACCGCGACCAAGGTATAGACACCCGACACCACACCGTGGCACACGTAGGTGCCGTCGCCGCCCGTGACAGCCGCCCCGACCACCTCACCACGCAAATCGGTCAGCGTGACGGTCGCACCCGACAGTGGCACACCATGGCCGGCGGTCCGGACCACACCCGATAGTTCGCCGGAACCCACCAAGGTCAGATCCAGGTGCTGGGGCCGCGGACCGACCGACACATTGACCGCCGCCGGCTGGTGCCCGATCGCCGACACGATCAACACATAGCCACCCCTCTCCCGCACCGTGATCGCATAGCCACCATCGGCAGCACTGCTCGCCCGCGCGACCTGGCGGCCCGCCTGATCAATCAACGTCAACACCGCACCCGGCACCGGACGACCGTCCTCACGCTGGACACGACCGCCCAACGCCCCACCGTCGAAGTCCGACGCGGACAAGCCGCCAGCCGACACACCGGTCTGTGCCGACGCATCGACCCGGTACACACGACCGTTCTGTTCTACTGCCGCATGCCCCATGACCGACGCGGCCGGCACCGGTTCAGGCTCGGACAACTCCCGCTCGGCGCCTTCCCAGAGTTGGGTTTCGTCCCAGCTCGACTCCGCGAGTACAGCCAGTTCGGCATCCAGTGCGGCCAAGCCGTCCGCGGCGGTCGGATTGTCCTGCAACGCAGACTCTTTCGTGGTCGGGTCGAGGGCCGGATCGATGTCGATCGTACGGCGCAGCGGCCGGTTCGGAAGCAGTATGGTCGCAATGAGGGCGACGACCGTCGAACCCGCGGCGATGAGGAAGATCCGGCCGGTCGCATCACCGTAGGAGGCGCGCACGATCGTGGCTATCGGTGTCGGCAAGGCATCGATCTTCAGGTTGCTGCCGCCGGAGGACCCAGCGGTCACACCGAGCCTCGCGAAACCCTCTGCCGACAGCTCGCTCACGCGGGTAGCCAGCACCGAACCGAGCACCGAGACACCGATCGCGCCGCCAAACGTGCGGAAGAAGGCGACACTGCTGGACGCCGCGCCGATGTTGTGCACACTCACGGTGTTCTGCACGGCCAGCACCAGGTTCTGCATCATCATGCCGACGCCGAGCCCGACAATGGCGATGTACATACCGACCAGCCACAGGTTCGTCGCGTGGTCGATTGTCGAGAGCAGTGTGAATCCGACCACCAGCAGCGCGCCGCCTGCGACGACGAAAGGCTTCCACTTGCCGAACCGGGTGATCAGCTGCCCGGAGCCGACCGAGGCGACGAGCATGCCCGCGACCATCGGGATGGTCAGCACACCGGCCACAGTCGGTGAGTATCCGCGTGCAGTCTGGAAGTACTGGCCCAGGAAAGTCGTCGCACCGAACATGCCAACTCCGACCGCGATCGAGGCGATGATCGCCAGACCGGTGGTGCGTTCGGTGACGATCGCCAGTGGGATGATCGGCGACTCGGCGCGGGACTCGACCCACACGGTCGCGATCAGCAGCAGCACGCCGATGCCGACGTAGAGCGCCGATTCTCTGGAGAGCCAGGCGTAGTAGCCGGCCTTCCCGACGAACGACACCCAAACGAGCAGGATCGACACACCACCGGTGAGCAGTGTGGCGCCGAGCCAGTCGATCGACACTCCGTCCTTACGCTCGGTGGGCAGCCGCAAGGTCCGCTGCAACAGCACCAGTGCGATCACGGCCAGGGGCACACACACGAAGAAGCACCAGCGCCAGCCGAGCGGACTGTCGACGATGACGCCGCCGAGGATGGGTCCACCCGACATCGAAACCGCCATCACGGCACCCATGTAGCCGGAATACCGTCCGCGTTCGCGCGGCGCGACGATGGAGCCGATGATCGCGACGACGAGCGCGGTCAACCCGCCCATGCCGACACCCTGGATGACACGTGCCGCCAACAGCATGGGCACGTTGCCCGCGACGCCGGCGATCACCGAACCGACGACGAAGATGACGATGGCCGACTGGACCAACAGCTTCTTGTTGAACAGATCGGCGAACTTGCCCCAGATCGGGGTGGACGCGGCATTGGCCAGCAGTGCCGTGGTGATAACCCAGGCGTATGCGGTCTGCGACCCCTCCAGGTCGCCGATGATCGTGGGTAGCGCGGTCGACACAATCGTGGTGCTGAGCAGCGCCGTGAACAGCGCTGCCAGCAGCCCGGTCATGGCTTCCAGGACTTGACGGTGGGTCATCGCGTCCGGATCGCGCCGCGTCCCCGCATCGACTGAATTAGACATCGACTTCCTGACTCTCTGTCGAAACCGGCTCGCGCTCGCCCACCGCGGTGTGGTGCGCAACTGCGGTCAATGAATTCCTGAGCTTCTGAACAACCACGACGGCCTGCTCGGCTTCGTCCTCGCTCCAATCGGCGAGAGCAGCCTGCAGTCCCCGTGCCCGCGACACCCGGATGCGCCGCAGCAGATCGCGTCCTTGGTCAGTGATTTGGATGAGGGTGGCTCGGCCGTCGCTGGGATCGGCATGACGGGCAATATCGCCGGAGCTCACCAGCTCGGCGACATGCCTGCTCAACGTCGATGCGCTGATGCACAAGTCCACGGCCAGATCCACCTGCCGGCACGGCCCCCTGGCCTCGAGGGAGCCCAGCACGCCGACACCCCCCGGAAGCAGGTGCCCTTCTTCCGGGTGCGAGAGGGCAACGCGGATCGCCCGGCCCACGAAATAGAGCTCCTTTATCAGGCTCTGAGCCGTATCGGGTGACACTGCCATACCCACTCCCAGCACGAGATTAGTTGCTTGTGCTACGCAACTATAGATAGTTTGCTTGTGCTAAGCAACTATCTAGCGGTGGGGTATTGGCGTCGGCGGGTTGGCGTGGACTCTGCCGGTGAGGTTCCAACGGCGACAATCAGCGATCCGACTGTTCCTTTTCTCGCCGCTTGCCCTCGATCAGCATTCGACGACGTTGACCGAGACATTGACGGCGAGCCCGCCCATGGACGTCTCCTTGTACTTCGAGCTCATGTCAAGCCCGGTCGCACGCATCGTCTCGATCACCTGGTCGAGGCTGACACGATGAGTTCCGTCCCCGCGCAACGCCATTCGGGCCGCATTGATGGCCTTGCCCGCCGAGATCGCGTTCCGTTCGATGCACGGAATCTGGACGAGCCCGCCGATGGGGTCGCAGGTCAGGCCCAGGCTGTGCTCCATGGCGATCTCCGCGGCATTCTCCACCTGCGCCGGCGTGCCGCCGAGGATCTCCGCGAGCCCCGCCGCCGCCATCGAGGCGGCGGACCCAACCTCACCCTGGCACCCGACCTCGGCGCCCGAAATCGAGGCGCGCTCCTTGTAAAGGGACCCGACCGCCCCCGCCGCCAGCAGGAAACGAATAGCCGTGCCGTCCGGATCGGACTTGCCCATGGGCGTGTAGTGGGTGGCGTAGTGCAGCACCGCGGGAATGATCCCGGCCGCCCCGTTCGTGGGAGCGGTGACGATCCGTCCCCCGGAGGCGTTCTCCTCGTTGACCGCCAGGGCCACCAGATTGACCCAGTCCTCGGCAAAGGCAGGGTCCCGGTTGGGATCCTCGCGACGTAGACGTTCGTACCAGTCGTGGGCCCGACGCCGGACGCGCAGTCCACCCGGCAGGTAACCCACCCGCGAAATACCCAGCTCGAAGCACTCCACCAGCACGTCCCTGATGTGCAGCAACTGGCTGCGCACCTCGCACTCGGGCCTGGCCGCACGTTCGTGCTCGAGCATCACGTCGCCGATCGAGATCCCATGGTGCTCGGTGATCTCCAGCAACTCCTTCGCGGAACCGAACGAGAGCGCCGGCGGGTCCGTCTGCTGCGCCGGCGCGTCCGTTTCGAACTCAGTGACCACGAAGCCACCGCCGATGGAGTAGTAGGTCTCCCGCAGCAGTTCCTGCCCGCCGTCGTCGGTCGCGGCGACGGTCATCGCGTTCGGATGAAAGTCCCGAACGGTCAACGGATGCAGCACGATCTCGTCTTCGGCGAGATCGATCTCCCGGACGCCGCCCAGCATGATCCGACGGGTCTGCCGCAACGTCGCGAGGCGACGGTCCTTCTCCTGCGTCTCGATAGTCTCCGGCCGATACCCCTCCAGCCCGAGCAGGATCGCGGAGAAGGTGCCGTGGCCGGCGCCGGTGGCCGCGAGCGATCCGTAGAGGTCGACGCGGACACCGGCGACGGCATCGAGCACACCGCGGGAAGCGAGGGCCGCGGCGAACCTCCCGCCCGCCCGCATCGGGCCGACGGTGTGTGAACTGGACGGACCGATGCCGACCGTGAAGAGGTCGAATACGCTGACAGTCATGAGTCGAGGTCCTTCCGGATCATCGCAGCGAGTGCCGCAGCGCAGCGAGCAGCGGACGTAAGGGCCGCGCGGCCATGTTCTACAGCTCCGGGTAGAGGGGATACTTGTCGGCGAGTGTGCGCACGTCGGTCGCCAGCGCCGACACGTTCGCCTCCGGCGCGGCGATCAACGCCCTGGCGATGAGGTCGGCGACCTTCTCGAAGTCCCCGGCGTCGAAACCCCTGGCAGCCAGGGCCGGGGTGCCGATTCGCAGGCCCGAGGTCACCATCGGCGGACGCGGATCGAACGGCACCGCGTTGCGATTGACGGTGATTCCGATCGCGTCGAGGCGATCCTCCGCCTGCTGGCCGTCGATCTCCGCGTCCCGCAGGTCGACCAGGACCAGGTGCACGTCGGTCCCGCCGGTCAGCACGGAGATGCCGGCGTCCCGCACGTCCCGTTGATTCAACCGCTCCGCTAGGATTTTGGCGCCATCGAGGCAGCGCTGCTGCCGCTCGGCGAACTCGGGCTGGGCGGCCATCTTGAATGCGGTCGCCTTGCCTGCGATGACGTGCTCGAGCGGCCCACCCTGCTGGCCGGGGAACACCGCCGAGTTGATCTTCTTCGCAATGTCGGCCTCGTTGGTGAGGATGATGCCGCCGCGCGGTCCGCCGAGCGTCTTGTGGGTCGTCGAGGTGACCACGTGCGCGTACGGGACCGGTGACGGGTGCAGCCCTGCCGCGACGAGCCCGGCGAAGTGGGCCATGTCCACCATCAGGTAGGCGCCGACCTCATCCGCGATCTCGCGGAAGCGGGCGAAGTCCAGATGCCGAGGGTAGGCCGACCAGCCGGCGATGATCAGCTGCGGCTTGTGCTCGCGTGCCGCCCTGGCCACCTCGTCCATATCGATGAGGTAGTCGCTCTCCGAGACCCCGTACGCCGCGACGTTGTACAGCTTCCCGGAGAAATTCAGCCGCATGCCGTGCGTGAGGTGTCCACCGGCGGCGAGGGACAGGCCGAGGATGGTGTCGCCCGGCTTGATCAGCGCGTGCATCACCGACGCGTTCGCCGTGGCTCCGGAGTGTGGCTGCACATTAGCGAACTTCGCGTCGAAGAGTGCCTTGATTCGATCGATGGCGAGTTGCTCGATCCCGTCGACGTGCTCGCACCCGCCGTAGTACCGGCGCCCGGGGTAGCCCTCGGCGTACTTGTTGGTCAGCACCGAACCCTGCGCCTGCATGACGGCGATCGGAGCGTGGTTCTCGGAAGCGATCATCTCGAGCCCTGTGCGCTGACGCTCGAGTTCCTTACCGATGAGGGCGGCGACCTCGGGATCGAAATCCGCGAGGGTCCGGTCCAGGATGCTCATGCTGTGTCCTTTCTGGCATGAGCGGGGCGCTGCGTGGTTACGCTCCGCTGCCGCCTCCGCGCCTGACCGCTCATGCTGTGTCCTTTCTGGCATGAGCGGGGCGCTGCGTGGTTACACTCCGCTGCCGCCTCCGCGCCTGACCGCTCATGCTGTGTCCTTTCTGGCATGAGCGGGGCGCTGCGTGTGCCGCCTCCGCGCCTGACCGCTCATGCCACGACTCCGTTCTGCTCTGCGTACTGGGCGGCGGTCAACAGGTCACCGGCGGCGGCGGGCTGCACGGCGAACAACCAGCCCTCCCCGTAGGGGTCGGAGGTGACCAGACTCGGGTCGTCGACAACAGCGCTGTTGACCAGGGTCACACGGCCGCTGACCGGCGGGTACAGCTCGGAGACGGTCTTGGTGGACTCGACCTCACCGCAGCTCTCGCCGGCGACTATGGTGGCGCCGACCTCGGGCAGGTCCACGAAGACCAGCTCGCCGAGCGAGTCGACGGCGATCGAGGTGATGCCGACTCGGACGGGGTGGTCGGGGAGCTCGGCTCCCGGTTCGATGGCCACCCACTCATGGTCAGCGGTGTAGCTGCGGTCGTCGGGCAGATTGGATGAGGACATGCTGGTACCTTCTCGAGGGCTCTCGTTGGTGACTGGGTAGGTCAATAGTGTTCGCGCGCTGCGTGTTCGAGCGCGAAGTGTTGTAGCGCTGCGTGTTGGAGCGCTGCGTGTTGGAGCGCTGCGTGTTGGAGCGCTGCGTGCTCCGGCTTCAGGAGCGGCGATAGAAGGGCGAGGGAGTGACCACGAAGGGTTCCTTCTTGCCGCGGATGTCGACGGTCAGCTCCGTCCCGAACTCCTGCAGAGCCGCGTCCACGAAGGCGAGCGCGACCGGGTAGCCGAGCGTTGGCGAGAGCGCACCGGAGGTGACGACACCGACTGCCGTCTCGCCCGCCGCGTCGTACACGGTGTAGTCGGTGCGGGCCGCTCGCCGGCCGGTGCCCTTCAGTCCCACCAGCACCCGCTCGATGGGCCGCGCCGAGAGTTCCTGCAGCGCATTGCGTCCCACGAACTCCTTGCCCAACCGGACCACCTTGCCGAGTCCGGCCGCGTAAGGGTTGGTGTCCAGGGTCAGCTCGTGACCGTAGAGCGCCATGCCCGCCTCGAGCCGCAGGGTGTCGCGGCAGGCGAGACCGGCCGGCACACCGCCACGGTCCGTGGTCGCGTCGAGCAGTGCCCGCCACAGGCGCACCGCCTGTTCGTTGGCCACGTACAGCTCGAAGCCGTCCTCGCCGGTGTACCCGGTGCGGGCGAGCAGCACGTCGATGCCGGCGACCGACGCGGGGGTGACCGCGTAGTACCGGAGCTCCGTCACGACTGCGACCTGCTCGTCCGGCACCAGTGCCTGCACGATGTCCTCGGCAGCCGGCCCCTGCACGGCGATCAGCGCGGTCTGCGCCGACTGGTCGTCGACCTTGGCATCGAATCCCTCGGCGCGCGAGACGAATTCACGTGCGACGGTCGGCGCGTTGGACGCGTTGGCCACGACCAGGAAGTGCTCGTCGGCGAGCCGATAGACGACCAGGTCGTCGATCACTCCGCCGTCGGCGTCGCACAGCAGCGAGTACTTGGCCCGCCCGATGCCGATCTTGGAGAGTTCGCCGACAAGCGCGTAGTCGAGCAGCGCACCGGCGGCGGGGCCGGTGATCGCAATCTCACCCATGTGCGAGAGGTCGAAGAGCCCGGCAGTGCTGCGCACGGCCCGGTGCTCGATGAGCTCGCTGTCGAACTTGAGTGGCATTTGCCAGCCGGCGAAGTCGGTGAAGCTGGCCCTGAGGTTGGCGTGCTCTTCGAGCAGCGGAGACGCGGGGGATGTCGAGACGGACGAAACGCTGCTCATGCGAAAGCCTCCTCGCGGGTGTCGGCGTTCGCCGAGGTGTCGGTGTCGTTGTGGCTGGTCGGGGTTTCGAATGCCTCGGGCATCGGGCAGGAGCAGACGAGGTTGCGGTCCCCGTGTACCCCGTCGATCCGACGTACCGGTGGCCAGTACTTCGCGGCGCGCAAGGAGGCGACGGGGAAGGCGGCCAGGTGGCGGGGGTAGGGCAGCGTCCACTCGTCGGCAGTGACCTGTTCCGCGGTGTGCGGCGCCTGACGCAGCGGGCTGCGCTCGAGCGGCCACACCCCGTCGCCGACCAGGTCGATCTCCTGCCGGATCGCGACCATCGCCTGGATGAACCGGTCCAGCTCGGCCAGGTCCTCCGACTCCGTCGGTTCGACCATCAGGGTGCCGGTCACCGGGAAGGACAGGGTCGGCGCGTGGAATCCGTAGTCGATCAGTCGCTTTGCCACGTCCTCGGCGGTCACACCCGTCTCCTTGGTGATGGCGCGCAGGTCGAGGATGCACTCGTGCGCCACCAGACCCGACGGTCCGCGGTAGAGCACCGGGAAGTGCGCGTCGAGCGACTTCGCGACGTAGTTCGCCGCCAGCACCGCGGCCTCGGTGGCGCTGGTCAGGCCGTCCGGGCCCATCAGCGCGAGGTACGCCCAGGTGATCGGCAGGATGCCGGCCGAACCGTAGTTCGCGGCCGAGACCGGGGCTCCCCCGTCGCCGCCACCGAGTGGGTCCCCAGGCAGGAACGGGGCGAGATGCTCGCGCACCGCGACCGGTCCGACGCCGGGTCCGCCGCCGCCGTGCGGGATGCAGAAGGTCTTGTGCAGGTTCAGGTGTGAGACGTCGCCACCGAACTTGCCCGGCTGGGCCAGGCCGACCAACGCGTTGAGGTTCGCGCCGTCGATGTACACCTGACCGCCGGCCTGGTGCGCCAAGTCGCAGACCGTGCGCACGTCGTTCTCGTATACGCCGTGCGTAGAGGGGTAGGTGAGCATGATCGCGGCGACCTTGCCCTCGTGGACTGCAATCTTGGCGCGCAGATCGTCGATGTCGATATTGCCGTTGGCCGCGGTGGCCACCACGACCACCTGCATCCCGGCCAGGACCGCCGAGGCGGCGTTCGTTCCGTGTGCGGACTGCGGGATGAGACAGATGTTGCGGCCGTTCTCGCCGCGGGACTCGTGATATCCGTGGATCGCCAACAGTCCGGCCAGCTCGCCCTGAGATCCGGCGTTGGGCTGCAACGAGACTCGATCGTATCCGGTGATCTCCCCGAGCCATCGCTCGAGGTCGCCGATCAGCTCCAGGTACCCGCCGGTCTGCTCGGAGGGCGCGTAGGGGTGGATGCCGGCGAATCCGGGCCAGCTGATGGGCTCCATCTCCACCGCGGAGTTCAGCTTCATGGTGCACGACCCCAGCGGGATCATGGTGCGGTCCAGGGCGAGATCCTTGTCCGAGAGCTTCCGAAGGAACCGCAGCATCGCGGTTTCCGAACGGTGCTCGTGGAACACCGGGTGCTGCAAGAACTTCGAGGTGCGGTAGAGCTCGGTCGGCAGCCCGGATACCGCGGTCGGCGCTGCCGTCACCATCGCGCCGAAGGCGGCCACGACCCGACCCACTACGTCGTCGGTGGTGCACTCGTCGCAGGAGATGCCGACGTGGTGGTCGTCCACCAGACGCACGTTGATGCCGAAGCGATCGGCGTTGGCGACGAACTCCCTTGCCCGACCCGGCACCCGGACCTGCACGGTGTCGAAGAAGCGGTCGTGCACGATCTGGTGGCCGGCCGCCCGCAGGCTCTCGGCAATCGTCACGGCATGGCGGTGGACGCGGGTTGCGATGGCGCGCAGACCCTCAGGCCCGTGGTAGGCCGCGTACATCGCGGCCACGTTGGCGAGCAGTGCCTGCGCGGTGCAGATGTTGCTGGTCGCCTTGTCGCGGCGGATGTGCTGTTCGCGGGTCTGCAGCGCGAGCCGGTAGGCGGGGGCGCCGTCGACGTCGACGGAGACCCCGACCAGGCGGCCCGGGAGCATGCGCTCGAGCCCGGTCCGCACGGCCATGTAGCCGGCGTGCGGGCCGCCGAAGAACAGCGGCACGCCGAAGCGCTGCGCGGATCCGACCGCGATGTCGGCGCCCTGTTCTCCTGGCGGCGTCAAGATCGTCAAGGAGAGCAGGTCAGCGGCCACCGTGGTCAGCGCGCCGCGCTCGCCGGCGGCCGCGATCAGCGGCGACAGGTCGCGCACGGCGCCGCTCGCGCCCGGCGCCTGGAACACCACACCGAATGCGTCGCCGTCGGGCAATTCCCTGGAGAGATCCGCGACCAACACCTCGATGCCGACCGACTTGGCACGCCCCTGGACGACCGCGAGGGTCTGCGGCAGGCAGTCCGCGTCGACGATCACCCGATTCGTGGCGGACTTGGACTTGTTCGCCCGCCGCATGAGCAGCACGGCCTCCATCACGGCGGTGGCCTCGTCCAGCAGGGAGGCCCCGGCCAGCGGGAGCGCGGTGAGATCCTCGATCAACGTCTGGAAGGTCAGCAACGCTTCGAGCCGGCCCTGGGAGATCTCCGGCTGATAGGGCGTGTAGGCGGTGTACCAGGCCGGCGATTCGAGCAGGTTTCGCCGCAAAACCGCAGGTGTGACGGTGTCGTGGTAGCCGAGACCGATCATCTGGACACGGGTCTGATTCCGGTCGGCGAGGGCGCGCAGATCGGCAAGGACCTGCGGCTCGCTCCGGGCCGCCGGCAGATCCATGGCCTTCTCGCTGCGGATCTGGTCCGGCACTGCGGCGTCGATGAGCTCATCGAGCGTCTCGTAGCCGAGTGTCTCGAGCATGTGCTGTGCTGCGGATACGTCGGAACCGATATGGCGCGAGGGAAAGCCGCTGGTAGAGAGCCCCTCACCGGGGGCAATGCGGGTTTCGACTGACAAGAGGTGACTCCGGGTTCGCTCTGTCCGGACCGCACCGGACATCGACTGAGGGACACCTCCCCGCTCTGTCCTGAAACCTGAGAGTTTGGGCGTTGCCGCGACTACGGCGTTGCTCTTCACCTTCGGTAAGTACCGGCCTGCGGCCGTTCCTGTTCTCCAGAGTTGCCTCGGCGCTGCGGTGCTGGGGCCTGAGAGATTCCCGGGGAGGAAGTTGCTCCTACGGCGCCTCGGAGTTCAGGAGTCTGAAACTCGGAGGTTCTCCCGCTGCGCGTCATCGGCGTCTTCAGTTGTGATTCGCACAACGGTACACACTCCCCCGAGGTTTGTCGCCACCAACTTCTCGACAAGCAGATTGTGCGATCGAACAGAACGGATCGCTGAGTTTTGCGTCTTTGCTACTCGCGCACAGGCACGGGTCCGAGGCAGTCTGATGGATGTCAGCACTCTGCGCGCCATGTATCAACGCAGCCCAGGAGCACAAATGGCCAGTCGATCGAGGCAGACCGCCAGGGGCCGTTATCGCCCCCTCCCCATGACCGCGCTGATGTCCGCATCGGACCTTCCTCGCACCGAAAACCCCAGGCCGTCGCCGCATTTGATCCACCACACCGAACACAGGAGACAACCGACATGCCCCAGCCCAAAGACACCCTCATCGGTGCACTTCCCGCCACCGAGGTTCCCCGCTTCGCTGGCAAGGGCACCTTCGCCCGCATTGCCGATATCCACGAGGTGGACGACTACGACGTCGCCATCCTCGGAGTTCCGTTCGACGGGGGCACCTCGTACCGGCCCGGCGCCCGGTTCGGCCCGCTCGCCGTGCGTCAGGCCGCCCGGGCACTGCGCCCCGGTTACCACGTCGAATTCGGTCTCGCGCCGCTTGAAGAGGTCCAAGTCGTCGACGCCGGCGACATCACGGTCACCCCGTACGACATCGCCGAGGCCTGCAAGCAGATCGAGAACCATGCCAGCGAGATCCTCCGTGGCGGGGACCGCAGGATCGTCTCGATCGGTGGCGATCACACCATCGCCCTGCCGAATCTTCGTGCGCTGCACGCAAAGCACGGCCCGGTCGCCCTGCTGCACTTCGACGCACACCTCGACACGTGGGACACCTACTTCAATCAGCCGGTAAACCACGGGACGATCTTCCGCCGCGCCTTCGAGGAAGGCCTGCTCGTCGAAGACCACTCGATCCATGTGGGCATCCGCGGGCCGATCTACGACAAGATGGACCTCAACGACGACGCGCGCATGGGATTCCGGACCATCCGCGCCGGCGACCTCGACGTCATGGGCATCGAGGCGGCCGTCGACGTCGTGCGCCGGCGCATCGGTGACATCCCCGTATACGTCTCCGTCGACATCGACGTGCTCGACCCGGCGTTCGCACCGGGCACCGGCACGCCCGAGGCCGGCGGGCTCACCTCGCGGGAGCTGCTGCGGATGCTGCGCCAGCTGACGGGTCTGAACATCGTCGGCGCCGATATCGTCGAGGTCGCCCCCGCCTACGACCACGCCGAGATCACCTGCATTGCGGCCGCCACGCTGGTGTTCGACCTGGTCTCGCTGATGGTGTCCAGTTCGGCGGCGAAGGCCGTCTCCGCAGCCGAGTCACTCGAGGACACCGCGCTCTCGAGATAACTGAAGTCCACCCGGGGACGTCATGATCCGTCCCTGTGCCAGAGACTCTCGCGGCGCACGGTCGGGATGATCCGACCGGTCGCCCCTGCGCTAGGTCACCGGCATCGTCTTCGCCGTCTCGGGATTCCTGGTCGAGCACGGCTGCGACATCATCGACAACAGGCTGTTCGACGATCGGGCGGCCGGCCACTTCTTCACGCGGGTCCACCTGACGTGCTGAAGCCAGCGCCCACTACGTGACCGCGGACCTGGACAAGGGACGGATCATCGCGCAGAAGGTGATCGATGCGAAGGCCAGGTCACCACACATGGACGCCGCACCGTTGTCCTCCGCTGATCGGGGCGGGCGGAACCTCAGTCCCGCTCCCCGAGTACAACGGAAATGCTCTTCCGCAGCGACGTCTGACTCCCCCAACGCACCAGCCGATCGGACGACGACTCCCCCAGTTCGGCGCGGATGCGAGCGCTGGTCTCGTCGTGCCCTTCGCGCATACCGCCGTAGCCGAGCATCGACGTCTCCCCCGACGCCCAACTGGCGGCCGCGGCACCCTGCATCCGCGCGGCCAGTTCGGCGTCGCCGCGCTGGACCGCAATCCACGACGTCACCTCGAACACCCAGGCGCACAGGATCCGATCGCCGAATCTCCTTGCGAGCCGCAGACACTCGCGTTGATAGTCAAGGGCACCCGAGAGGTCCCCCGCCAGGAAGGCATCGTATCCACGCGCAAAGGTGAGGTACGCGAGGGTCCACTTGTCGCCGGCCGCCGTGCACAACGCCTCCGCCTCACGCCAGAGCTGGGCAACCTGGGGGTCGCCGCCCGGCGGCAGACTGGTGAGCAGCCCGGCGATGGCGACCGCGAGGCCCTCGGCGTCGCCGGCGTCGCGTTGGCACTGAATCGCCTCCTCGTAGTACACCCGACCGAGCTCGAGTTCGCCGCCACAGATCGCGGCGAATCCGAGCGCGGCTGCGGCGTACCCCTGGTCGCCGTGATCGCCGCGTGCGATCGCGAGCTCACGTGCCCGAGTGGCCCAATCGAGCGCCGTCGTCCGGTCACCCTGCAGCATCACCACGACCGATGAACTCCACTGTGCCCGTGATCGATGCGCCTCGTCCATCGAGGTGGACTCGAGCGCCGCCGACAACCAGCGCCGCGCCTCCGACAGGCTGCAGCTGGCCAGCCAATAGAAGTGCAGCGACGTCACGATCTCGATACCGGCCAGAGACAGCTGCCCGTCGCTGCGGCTGTACGACAGGGCCCCGCGGAAGTTCTCCCACTCGTCGTGGACCGCGTCGTACACCGCCTGCTGACCGGGGCCGAACCACCCCCGCCGGAACTCCGTGGCCAGGCGCCGGTACCGGGCGACGAATCGTTGCAGGCACGCCTGCCGCAGATCGGTCTCGGCCAGGCGCTCGCGCCCGAAGTCACGCAGCGTCACCAGCAGCCAGTAGCGACGGACACCATTGACGGTGCCGGACAACAACATCGACTTGTCCACCAGCGACGCCAGAATCAACCGGACATCCCGTTCCTGATATCCGGGACCCGCGCAGACCTCCGCCGCAGCCGCAGTGGTGAAACGCCCGGTGAACACCGACAGCATGGCCCACACGTCGCGTTCCTGGGCGGTGAGCAGGTCGTAGCTCCATTCCACCAGCGCCTGCAGCGAGCCGTGCCGCGGATCCACAGGCCGGCCGGCGGTGGCGAACATCCGGAACCGGTCGGCGAGCATCGCCAGCATCTCGTCGAGCCCGTACGCCCGCAGCCGGGCGGCCGCCAACTCGATGGCCAGCGGCATTCCGTCGAGCTGCTCGCACAACTTGGCCACCGCGACCCGGTTGTCGTCGGTCAGCGCGAAATTCGGTTCGGCCGCCCGCGCGCGCTCGACGAACAGAGCGATCGCCTCGGATTCGGCCCCCTCCTCCTCTTCGTCGGCGGCCGGATCGGGCAGCGAGAGCGGCATGACCGGATAGACATTTTCACCGCTGACGCCCAGAACCCGTTGACTGGTCACCAACACGCGCAATCCGCCGATCGACTGCAGCAGCTCCTCGACCAGCGGGCCGCACGACTCGACCAGGTGCTCGCAGCTGTCCAGCACGATCAGGGCGTCGCGATCGCCCCACGCGTCCGAGAGTCGGTCGACCAGGGCCCGGATCGGGTTGCGCGCGCCGGTCGGTTCGTCGCCGAGTCGCAGGTCGTCGGCGATCTTGTCGATCAGCAGTTCCGGTTCGAGCACGGTTCCCAACTCGACGAGCCAGGTGTTCGCGCGCAACGGTGACGCCGCCGCCGCCTCCAGCGCGAGCCGAGTCTTCCCCACCCCGCCCGGGCCGGTGAGCGTGACCAGACGCGCCGTCGTCAACAGTCCGCCGACATCGGCAAGCGCGGCCCGACGTCCGACAAAGCTGGTCAACTGCAGCGGCAAGCGCGGAGGTCGCGCGGTCCAGCCGGACGGGGAGCGCTCCCGCGCCGGTCTCGGCGCGGACGTGTCCCGCGATCCCGTCGCGCCGGGCAAGGCCATCTCGTCGATCGGCAGGCCGCTGCGCAGCTCGACCTCGCGCACCAGGTTTCCGAACTCCGCCGCGGTGTGCGGGCGTTCGACCGGGTCGCGCGCCATCGCGGTTTCGATCAGCTCGCACGCGATCCCGGGCACTCCATGCTGACGCAGGTCGGGGATGTGATTCGCGGCGATCCGCAGGAACTGCGCGACAGCCTCCTCCCCCTTGCGTCGTTCGAAGGCGGCATGACCGGAGACGAGGCAGAACAGTGTGGCACCGAGCGCGTAGACGTCGGATGCGACGCTCGGCGGCTCGCCCTCGAGCACCTCGGGGGCGGTGAACGCCAGAGTGCCGGTCACGGTACGGGCGGTGGTCTCGAACCCGCCGGTGGTGCGGGCTATGCCGAAGTCGGTGAGCTGCGGCTCGCCGTAGTCGGTCAGCAGGACGTTCGCCGGCTTCACGTCTCGGTGCAGAATCCCGGCACCATGGGCCGTCTCGAGGGCGCCGGCCAGCTTCACACCGACATGCAGGGTCTCCGACCAGGTCAACGGACCCTGTCGCTGGATTCTCGCCTCCAGTGAACCTGCGCTGCAGAACGGCATCACGATGAAGGGCCGGCCGCCGGCGGTGACCCCCGCTTCGTAGACCGCGACGATGTTCGGGTGCCCTGAGAGCGTGCCCATCGCGTATTCCTCGCGCAGGAAGCGTTCTCGATTCTCGCGGTCGAGGGACGCCGAGAGCACCTTGACCGCGACCGTTCGGCCGAGGGCACCCTGCCGGCACCGCAGCACGACGCCGAAGCCGCCGCGGCCGACCTCATGCGAATCCTCGAATCCGGCCGCGCTCAGTTCAGCGGCAACTGCCTCGAGCGGATCAAATCCGCCGAGGTCAGCCTGGGTTGCCAGTGGGTCCGCATCGGCCACGGCAGCTCTCTCCTCGAACACCTGTGCCACTGCCTGCTGAGTGTTCTCCAGACTACCCGCGGGCTGCGTCCCGGACAGGCGCTCCGCACGTCGGCATCAATCCTGTTTTTATCGATTGTGGCCGCAGTTGTCCACGGCACCGCGGTGCCGAACGGGAGGGGCGGGGCCAACGCACCAATCGCCGGTCGGGACGGCCCGGTGCAGGGGAGGCTCGTCAGTGTCACTTCAGGCTTCGACGCTCGTATTCAGGGCTCATGCGCCGTGGTTGATCATGACGTGTTTGGTCCGGGAGAAGTCGTCGAGCGCGTAGAGCGAGAGGTCGCGCCCGTAGCCCGATCCCTTGAACCCACCCCACGGCGCCTCACATGCGAACACGAGGTGCGAGTTGACCCAGACGGTGCCGAAGTCAAGCCGCTTGGGCACGCCCAGGGAGAGGCCCGCGTCCCGGGTCCATACCGACGCCGCCAGTCCGTACGGTGTCTCGTTGGCCCTGGCAACCGCCTCGTCGGTGGTGCTGAACGATTCGACCGTGACGACTGGGCCGAAGATTTCCTGGTGGGTGATCGGCGCCCCGGCCGGCACCCCGCTGAACACGGTCGGTTCGATGAAGTAGCCGGGGCCGTCAAGGACCGCGCCGCCGATGGCCGCGTGCAGGCCGGCCGCCGTCGCCTCGGCCAGCGAGTCCCGTACACGCTCGAAGTGCGGGCGGGAAACCATAGGACCGATTTCGACGTCGTCCCCGGCGGCCGGCGCGCCGACTATCAGATTGCCGACTTCCCGCACCAGGAGTTCGGTGAACTTTTCCGCCACCGATTCGTGCACCAGCACCCGGCAGGCTGCGCCGCAGTCCTGGCCCGCATTCCAGAATCCGGCGTTACGCACTCCAGCCGCGGCCGCACCGAGGTCGGCGTCGGCGAAGACGACAACGGGTGCTTTGCCACCGAGTTCGAGGTGGACGCGTTTGACCGAACGTGAGGCGGCTTCTGCGACTGCCTGGCCAGTGCGAACACTTCCCGTCACCGCGACGAGTGCGATGTCGGGATGTTCGGCCAGGCGCTGTCCCACTGTCTGGCCTCGGCCGGTCACAATATTGACGATCCCGTCGGGGATGTGTCCGGCGACGAGCTCGGCCAGCTTCAGTATCGACAGCGGCGTCTGCTCAGAGGGCTTGAGCACGACACTGTTTCCGGCAGCAAGAATGGGGGCGATCTTCCAGGCGGCCATCAGCAGCGGATAGTTCCAGGGCGTGATCACCCCGACCACTCCAACCGGTTCGTGGAGAATGACAGAGGAGTGTTCCCGTGCGTAGTCTCCACCGGCCAGGGAAGTCATCGTCCGCCCCGCCCCCGCCATGAACCGGAACGTGTCGATGGTGTTGGAGATATCGTCCTCGGCGACGCTACGGGGCTTGCCGGTATTCGCGGACTCGAGCACCGTGAGTACTTCGCGGTTGGCTTCTACGATGTCCGCGATCCGAGAGAGCACCTCGGATCGTTCCTTCGGTGTGGTGCAACCCCACGATCTCTGCGACTCGACGGCCACCTCCACGGCCGAATCGACATCCTGGACGGTTCCTGCCGGGATGGATCCGAGGACTTTTTCCGTGGTCGGATCAAGGACGTCGATGACCTCGGTGGACGAGCTCTGGACAAACGATCCGCCGATGAAGTGGCCCGCGGGCGGCACGTCAGCGACCGGGATCTGATCCGGAGCGGGACGCCGAACGGTGAATCGCCCAATTTCAGTTGATGCCATGATCATTCGCCTGCACTTTCTGCGCCCGGTCCGGCGCCTGTAGATAGGTTCTTCGTTTCGGTCCCGCAGCGGTGGGTGGTTCAAGCCGGTTGCGTGATTGGTTCCATCGAACGATTGTTGCGGCGGGTAAAAGCCGTGGCTGTGAAGTAGTAGAGCGGTGAAACGACAGCCAATCCGACTATGAACGAGATATCTGTGTTGCCGAGCATTGCGGCGATCGGTCCGATGAAGGCGGTTCCGATGATCATGAACGGGAGCTGTACAGCGACACCGATGAGGTAGCAGCTGACCGCAGGCCAGTTGACCCGGCCGTAGCGACCGCCGTCGCGCTTGTAAAAGTCCTCGACGACGTAGTCCCCATGCCGGACCAGGTAGTAGTCCACCAGATTCACGGCGGTCCACGGAACCAGTGAACCCAGCAGCAGAACCAGGAAGTTGTTGTACGTGGTGACGAAGTCGCGGCCCGCGGTGAGCGCGACACTCGAGGCCAGCGCGCATAGTCCGGTGGCGATCACAGCACGTTCGCGGCCGCGTGGATTGAAGCGCGGCACGATCGTCTGCGCAATCGTGATCGTGCACAGCGTGCCGCAGTACAGGTTCATCGCGTTCGTAGCGGCGACTCCGATGCTGAAGACCACAACCACCACGACGCTGATCCCGGCGGTGGCCTGGGTCAGGGCGATAACCGGGTCGGTGTGGGGGAGCAGCAATCCGACGCCTGCCCCGAGGAACATCGACAGGATCGAGCCGATGCTGGTGCCCCAGTAGCTCATCCAGAATGCCGGCCTCGAGCCCGTCTTTGCCGGCAGGTAGCGCGAATAGTCGGAAACGTATGGGGCATAGGCGATCTGCCACACCGCACACGCCCCGAAGGTGCTCAGGAAGCCGGCCAGCGTCGCGGTGCCCGTGCTGAAGAAGTGAGTGGGCACCGGGTGGACAATGAACGCCCAGACGAACGCCATCAGCAGAACCAGCCCCGACGCCAATGTCATGATGCGCGCGTAGACATGGATCAGGGTGTAACCCCAGATGACGGCGCAGAGGCTGATCGCCGCGAGCACCACGATGCCGGCCCTACCGCTCAGGAAGGGTATGGCTGACCCGAGCGACTGCCCGCCGAAGACAAGAATCGAGATGAAGAACCCGAGGTACATGCAGACGACGACTCCGACGATGAGAATCGATCCCAGCGAACCGAATTGGCCCTTGGTCTGCACCATCTGTGGAACACCCAGCCGCGGCCCCTGAGCAGAGTGCAGCGCCATGAAGATCGCACCGAAGAGGTTCCCTGCGATGATCGCCAGCGCGGCCGACCAGGCGGGCTGCCCGAAGAGGGTCGTCGATAATGCCCCGGTGACGACAGCCAGGATCATGATGTTGGTTCCGAACCAGATCGTGAACATGTCCCGGTTGCGCCCGTGGCGCCGGTCGGCCGGGATCGGTTGGATGGTGGCCGATTCGATGGTGGAGACAGATTCTTCGCGCCCGCTGTGGTTTTCACTCACTGCTGTTCCCTTCGCTGGACCCGGGGCAGGTTTGGAGGTTGTGGTTTCGGCCTCGACGAGCTTGATCAGCGGATGACGAAGCCGCGCTCGACAACGCCGGCGAGAAGATCGAGGTAGGAATCCATGTCGTCGCGGACCGGACGCGGTGCCGCGGCATAGGGCATGGCGGCCTTCACAGCGGGACTGAGGAAGTACGCGCCCGCCGTCAGCACTGTCAGCGCCTCGAACTGGTCGGGCCTGTGCGCGGCGAGCTCATCGAGAGCGGCTTCGGGATCCTTGCCGGCGCATGAGGCAACGGCGGCCGCGAATGCCGTTGCGATATCAGGCCGGTAGCCGAGAACCTGGTCGAGCAACACGTCGGGTACTCCGGCGGCCCTAGCCGAGGGCATGGAGCCGGACGCGGGAATCAGTGTGTCGGCGAGAAGCGCGAAGGTGCGGCGTTGGTCGGAATCGAGCATCGTGCTGTCCTTAGAACACGGTCTGGATGCTATGGCGGGTGTCGGCGAGGTGCCGCATCGAGCGCAGGGCAATCGCCATGATGGTCGCGGTCGGGTTCACGCCGGTGGAGGTGACGAAGACGCTGCCGTCGATGATGAACAAATTGGGTACGTCGTGCGCCCGACCCCACTGATCGACGACGGAGGTGGCGGGGTCGGTGCCCATGGTGGCCGTGCCGAGCAGATGCCAGGCGCTGTGGCGTACCACTGGGATCGGGTGGACTTCGACCGCCCCAGCGGCCTGATGCGCCTCGATCGCCCGCGCCACGTTGAACTCGAGCATTCGCGCACAGTTCGCACCGATGGTGTAGCGGATTTTCGCGGCCGGGATCCCGTCGGAGTCTGTGCGGTCTGGGTCGAGCACGACCACGTTGTGCTCGTCGGGCAGGTCTTCGGTGGTGATCCCCCATTCGGTGTAGCGCCCGAACGTGCGCTCGAGGCGGCTGTGGAAGGCGGGTCCGAACCCCCCACGCCAGTCCTGGCCCCGCTCCCACAGGGTGCGGGCGAGCGGGCCACCGGTCGGCATCAGGTTCCACTTCGCTCCCCGTACGAAACCGCGGGCGGTGTCGGTCTCGTAGAACTGCATCGACTGCAGTGCCTGTCCTGCCGGGCCGAGCCAGGTTTCGAGCTCTTCGTCGTAGGCGCCGAATACCGAGGCGTACGGGTGCGTCATCAGACGCTTGCCCACCAGCCCTGAGGAGTTGGCGAGGCCGTTGGGGTAAAGCGACGAGGTCGAGTTCAGCAGCAGACGCGGTGTGCCGACACCGTTCGCGGCCATCACGGTCACCCGGGCCGCCTGGTGTTGCAGGTTCCCTTCGCGGTCGATGTACTCGGCGCCGGTGACAAGGCCGCGGTCGTTCACGGTGAGCTGGCTGACCCGGGCACCGGTGATCAGCACCGCACCCAGCGCGATCGCGTCACGCCAGTGCGTGAGGTCGGTGCTGGCCTTGGCTCCGGTCGGGCATCCGGATTCACACGCGCCGTAGCGCAGGCAGGCCGGGCGGTTCTTGAAGTTGCGCGACGCGATGGCATTCGGTGCCGGCCACCAGTGCCAGCCCAGCTTGTCCATCCCTTTGGCCGCGACTACACCGTACTTACCGATCGGCAGCGGTGGCAGCGGAAAGGTGTGCGGATCCGGATAGGCGGGGTCACCTTCCAGCCCAGACGCGCCGATATGGTGGGTGACCTCGTCGTAGAACGGTCGCAGATCCTCATAGGTGAACGGCCAGTCCTCGGCCACGCCGTCGAGTGTCTTGACCCGGAAGTCCGACGGCATCGCGCGAACCCAGTGCCCCGAGAACATGATCGTGCTGCCGCCGACTCCGTTGAACATCAGCGGTTCGACCGGGCTCTCGGTGGCGTCGACCGGATAGTCGGCCGGGTTCCGGCGCACATTCGGGCTGGAGTTCCATTGCTTCAGACGGGTGAGCTCCCACGACGGTTTGTCACCGGTGAAGTCGTCGGGCCGGTGCCAGTCGCCCTGCTCGAGACACACGACCTCGAGGCCTCTGCTGGCCAACTCGAGTGCTGCCACCCCGCCAGATGCGCCGGCGCCCACGATGAGGACGTCGACTCCTTCGGCGGTGTCGTAGTCGATGTGTTGTGTGTTCATCGGCTGTGCTCCTGGTCAGCTCATACCCAGCCGAAGCCGGTCGTGCCCATGAGTCCTTCCCCTGATCGGGGGTGTCACGAGCAATGATGCGTCGGTCACATCTCGCCCGCTAGCATCAATCCGCAACAAACCGGCGAACCTGTCTTGTGCATACGCACAATGAGATGAAATGCACACGTAACGCAACGTCATGGCGGCAGATCACCAGGGTGAATACAAATCGGTGTCGGTGGTGAAAATCCCGCAGTTGCACGGACGGCTGCACACCATCATCGACAAGCAGCTACCGCGAAGTCACCACCGACTACACCGTGCGCTACCACGAGATCACCGCCGCGATGACCGAAGCGCAAGCCACCAACGCTTCCAGGATGCCCGCGCCGACCTCGACACAAGCAGCTCCCACAACTCATCCGGCACCAGCCGGCGCGACAACTCGTCGATCACGGTCGGAAATAATGCTGCGCACCAGTCGATTCCCTCCACCGAGGACTCGGTCCGCCTCGCCGACCCGAAAGTTGTCCGCGTGCCCGACACCACAAACCTGACCTTCCCTGCCGCGCTCGCGGAAGCCTTCGCCATCGGTTTCGAATGGAACTGGGACGAGGACACCGACGAATCCACCGGTTGCGACTTCGAACCGTACGAGCAATTCGAAGCGCCCGACCGCACGGCCTGGTGGTTCCGCCTCTGGACAGGCAACGACGAGGTCGACGGTGGTGAATTCCGCTTCTTCGGCTCCACCGGCGCGGGTGACTACGCAGGCTGCTGGCTGATCCGCCCGGATGCGCCGCTCACCGCCCAGCCCATCATCTACGTCGGCTCCGAGGGCGATACCGGTGTGATCGCAAGCAATCTCGGCGACCTGCTCTGGATCTTCGCCAACGGCTCAGGCCCGGCGGAAGCCTTCGAAAACCCGACTATCGACACCGTACCGAACGACGAATTCCGCGCCATCGCCGAGCGCCATGCACCGGGCAAGAGCCGCCCGACAGCACAGATCGTGGCGGATGCCCGCGACGAATTCCCCGGCTTCTCGGCGTTCATCGACTCCTTGTGCCGCTGAATGCCGGGCGGGATCGTCGCCGATGCTGCACTACCACCTCGGAGAGTCCGACATCGGTCATATCCGAACAACATGGCGCGCAACCAGTTACGACATGTCAAAAACGACGTGAGGCGATGGACGCTTCGACGAGTCGGCGCTACGGGTGCGCCGGGGCCGTGTCGCCGTCGGTAAGGAGACCGAAGAAAACTTGCCGAAGTCCCGGCGCGCTGACCCACATTCAAATTCCGCCAACCTCGATCAATCAAACTCGTATTACCTGGTCAATGCCAATTCTTCCTTACGGAGACATGCCGCCGAATCTGGGTGAACATGGACGAATTTGATCCAAAGTGTGGAGTTTCTGTGATTGTCCAGTGGTGGCAGGATGGCGTGTCGACTCCGGCCGGTACATGGATCTGGCACGGTTCGCGTGATCGACCTGGCTCA
The DNA here is from genome assembly GCF_040680755.1 of Nocardia sp. NPDC051990. Lineage (NCBI taxonomy): Bacteria > Bacillati > Actinomycetota > Actinomycetes > Mycobacteriales > Nocardiaceae > Nocardia > Nocardia sp. NPDC051990. Next base: position 140,441 of record NZ_JBFAXH010000009.1, read on the forward strand.
GAAAACGATCGTGTTGCCGGTGTTCTGATCTTGGACCGCTCACGGTCTTGTTGCGCCGCCGGAGTCGGTTGGAGCATCAATGACGGTTGTCTCCACCCGATTTCGGATGTTGCGGCCAGACCGAACGGCACCAGCCCCGAGCGTGGGCGAAGCTGTCTGCTTGGTCGACGCAGAATCTGTCCACCATGCCAGCCATCCGGTCACCGCCGCCGAGACCAACACCAGCATTGCGATCGCCAGCCCACCATCCCCAGCCACCATTGAGCCGGTCCTTGACCACCAAAGTCGCGGTACTCGCCACCACGATCACCGCGGCGCCGCACGCTGCAACCGAACGCGAACTCATCAATCCCCCAACGCCTTACGAGTCATCAACGGGGTCATTGACAGAATCGAGCAACAGAACCAAAGGCCTACAGCCCGCATCCGCAGTGCAGGTGCCTCGCCGACCTGCCTGCCGAACCCACTTCCGTACGGTTCTCTCTGTGCGGCCGCCCTGGCGCAGGCTACGGCGAACTGGCTCGATGTTCCGCTTCGCTTGCGACACAGTGTCGATCGCGAACCCGCGACCAATGGATTCGCAGTCTATGGCTGACCAGTCGATTCGACCGGATTCGGCTACGTTCGATTTCACTGGTTTATCTGCACGAATATTTCAAGAGGGCCAGGGCCCGAGATGTCTTGACGTTCGATCGATTTCGGTTGTATTCGTATGAAAATAGCAACGTCGCCTGCGACGCCACCGGGTACACGGTGTCACGGACCAGTTGATCCCCGGCATCGACGGTCGCCTCCGCCACGCGGAACAGCAGGTTCTCCTTGCCGGTGACCCGCTTGAACTCCTTGATCAGCTCGTTGGTGACCCGCACCTCCGCCCGGGCGTTGATCCGGTGCACCGTCGAGTTCAACAGCTCCACCAGGGTGTCGGTGATCTCCCGGCACCGGCAGTGCAACAAGGCCGCCAGTAGCGTCAGCTGCACGCGCAGCGGATGATCCCGCAGATGCGAGGGCGATTCCACCGCCGCACGCCTGCGCCAACCGATCACGATCTTCGGCGCGATGTCGGCGAACACCTCACCCGGTACCCCGATGCCCCGGACCGCTTCCAGTTTGGCGATCTCGGTGAGCATCGTGTTCAGGCTGACATTGCCCGGATCCGACCGGATCGACGCCAGCACCGCGCTGCCGTCTTCCAGCTCCCCGGCCTCCTCACCGGCCGGAGCGACCAGCGCCACCAACTTTGCCACAACCGCGGTCGGCAACCGCGACAGCACCCTGTCGAACAAGACATCCTCGCCCCGGCTCAATGCCGAACGGACGATGCGATCGATCCGGCCGGCAGTAGGCGGCTCAAACTTCCGGCGGCGGCACTCGGACAGCAGATGCTCGCGGACCCGTTCGCCGCTGCGCTCGAGCTGGGTCACGTGATCGACCAGCCACCAGGTGAGCTCGTCGGCGTCGGCGACGGTGCACTCCCGGAACCCGAGGGCCTTGCGGATCTGCGCACGGTGGTACTCGATCGTGCGGCCCGACCAGTCGTAGAAAGCGATCTCGGTCCGCTCCACATCCACCTGACGGGCCACGTATTCGATTGCCTCGTCCGGGATCTCGGCACGCCCACGAGGGAACCGCCCGTGCTCGGTATAGAACCGCAGCAGAATCGCGAACCCCAGCCGAGTCGCGCCGCGCTTGCCGACGATCAGTTCGGGCTCATCCCCGACAAGCGTCCAATGGTCGATCAGCTCGTCCTGGTCCAGCTCACGCGCCACAGACGCGCAAGCTACACCGAGACCACTACCGCCACAGGCGGTTTGCGGCAGGCAACACGATCCTTACCCCGCGAACCTCCGGCGGTAGCCCGGCTTTGCGGCTGGTGACACGATTCTTACCAGCACCCCTTGTATTGGTCCGGGCTCCCGGTCAGAAGGTGAACTGGTCGCCGTAGGCGGTGGTCTGCACTACCGTGTGGGCGGTGCTCACCGTGGAGGTGGCGAAGGGAACGGCCGACACCGGCGACGCGCATTGGGCGACGTTCAACGCGGCGTTGTTGAACGTGATGTGATACGGGAACACGGTGTTGCCGTCCAGGGCCACTGTGGGCGTTGTCGCGGTGGTGACCTGGCCAGGCCCCAACGTGGGCACCACGACTTCTGTCGCCCCCAGCGTCCCGCCGACGCTGGGGGCGAGGCTGATATCGGGTGGGCTGACAGAGGCACTGGGCGGGCTGACGGAGACGCTCGGAGGGCTGAGTTTCGGGGAAATGCTGGCGACCAAGCCTTGATTGGGCTGGATTCCGACGGTGACGCCGCCAGCCACACTTATCCCGCAGCCGAGGATGAACCCTGCGACGGCCTGACCGGAGGTGATCGGGTCACCCTCCACATTGATCGAGTAACTGCCCGACATCTGCGCGGCACGCGAAAATGTCATGAGGAAGTTCGGAGTCTGGTCACCGGACGGATTCACCCCTACGTGGTCGACCGATGCGCTCAGATGAACTCCCGAACCGGACACCTCCGCGCCGGGCGGCTGGGCCCTGCCCGGTTCGGCACTCCAGGCCCACAGGCCCAGCACAACTACACCAAACGCGGCCGCGGTGGCGGCGATGAGCGGACCTCGCATAGCTGGATCCTGTTCTCATTCTCGAAGCAGACGTGTACTCGCTCGATATCGCGGAAGCAGATCGCTGTCGACTGGCAGCGTAGCTGGCGTATCGTGCGAGCAAGCGCCGCCGCAGCACGCGTGTCGACCGGGGCGAAACCGGTCCTGAAGCGGCCGGGTGGAATCGCTCTGCGACAGGTCGATGCCCAGGCATAGGTAGGTCTTGCACAACGGCCACGCCATCGAATACTCCGACACCATCCGCGGGGTCAGCCACTATGCGGCACCCCTGCAGGTGTCAGGGATCGGTTGCCTACTCGCCAACGGTGGGAGGCTATCGGCGGTCGCGGCGGAGGGTCATGCCACTGTTTGCCGCATTCGCTCGCCAGCGAGGCGCAGGTCGGTGTCGGAGGCGACGATCAACAGGGTCAGGCTGGTCCCGTTGGTTCCGAACAGCTGCATGACATCGGGTGGCTGATCGGGGCCGGGGCCGTGGGTGTGCACACCGTCGTCGCGATCGATACGGCGTTGCGCGAGGCTGATCGCGTTCCAGGCGAATCCGATCCGGGCGAGGGTGCCCAGCCGTGGTGTGAGCGCGCTGATCAGGTCGTGCAGTTCGGTGGCGAGGTTCGGTGTCCACGGCCACCAGACGCCGTCGACCGGTGCCGGTCCGGCGTCGCGGCCGCGCAGCAGCAGACGCGGGGTGCGGGTCGGGATGGGAAAGGGCTGCCTGGTGCGAGTAGCCAGTGTCGCGACGCCCATCGCGGCGTGGTCGATGATGGGACGTGATCGGGGTTCGTGGTTCATCACCATCGCCCCGGCGCCAGGTCGGACGCTGCGAGCACGGCCCGTGCGAAGGCCTCGTCGGCACCGGCGGGGATGGCTTGCAGCACGATCACGGTGCCATCGGTCCCGCACATGTACATGGTGCCGAACAATTCGAACGGATACGGGTCCAGTCGTATGGTGCGCTTGTCGATGATGAGCCGCCGGTCAGTGGGTGACCACGCACGTGGGTCGTAGACGATGCGGCATATCGGCCCTGCTCGCGGCTCGAGTGCGGGGATCAGATCGAGCAGTTCGGTAGCGAGGTTGCTCGATCGTGGCCACCAGACCGCATCGATATAGCCGCTGGTCTCGGAGTCCGGACGCAAACGTAATTGTGGGGTGTCTATGGTGGTGCGACGAAGCGGTGCCGAAGACACGGTCGTCGATGGTGGCGTCATCGGACGCTCCTGACGTGGCCTGAGAAAGGCCGGATTGCGTGAATTCGGGGACGGCGCAACCTCTCCTGGTCAGCGCGCGTGATGCCACCGAATACTGCTGAGCCTACACGCAAGTATGGCCGCGCGGCGCGGCAACGCCTGCGGCGGAGCAGCCCGCCCGGCGGGGCCCGTCCCGCAGCAAGCGCGATGACGGGCGGGGTTCGGCCGCCGGGACGGGTGTGACGGGTTGCTGCGAGCATGCCCATGGGCAAGCTGGTCGGCGGTCCACACCGGTTGCAGCACGCGCCAGTTGGCCGGGTGCGCGGCGGCGAACCGGTCGGCCCGCGCGTGAGTCGTGTGCTGCACCCGATTTTCCGCGAGTGAGGACTTTATTTATCCCACCGGCAATTCATGACTTGGCGGGGTGCGAGATCGCCTTCGGGTGCATCAGCACCGTCGCTGATCGTTCCCCGGCGGGATCATCCCCGCGTGCGCGGGGACACCGGAGTCGTGACCAGTTGCTGTGCGGGGCCGCCTGCCCGCGTTGGACGAGAAACCACGCACGCGTTGGCGGTGATGGACACCATGGACGATCTCGAACCGGCGCACACGCTGAAGTTCGGTGGCCAGTCCAAGGCGGTGCAGATCCTCGGCGGCAGTGAGGAAATGCACACCAACGTCCGCTACCTCACCAAGTACCTGACCAAGTCGATCGGGGAAGTCCTCGAGACCGACTCGACCCGCGTCGCGGTGCACTACGACCGGTTGCACGCGGAGTTGCAACAGACTCCGTGCTCGGAGAAATGCGCGGTGTGGCTGCGCTACGGCATCGTCCCCAAGGGCGCCAGCGAGAAGACCCAGCCCGGCAAGTGCAAGGGCAACGCCCACCGCCGTGACACCCTCGGCCTGCCCGGTCGACGCTGCCTGAACTCAGGCAAATGGTCGGGCAAAACGATCCCCGATCACAAAGCCGATCGCCTCGACTTCGTCCGCGCCGAGCTCGCCCGCGTCGGCATCCTCACCCCCGACACCTCGCACCTGCGGATCACCCCGGTCGGGCCTGGCGACAAGGACGCGCCACCACGTTCGCATCTGGTCATGGCACTGGTCGCTGCCCGGATCAACCAACGCGCCCAATACACCAACGCCCGCCTCGCCGTGAGCGAAGGACCCCCAGGCGAAAACCAGGGAACCAGTGCACCGCAAGACCTTTCGACCGTTCAGCAATCCGCAGCTTAGGGAGGGAAAAATGAAACCGCGACTGGTCGACGGCCAGTGGCACACCACAGCGCAACTGGCTTCGATCCTCGGCATTGACGCATCCAGCTTGCGACGGTGGCGCACTGCGAATCCACCGTGTGGACCCGCGTACATTCGCGTCTCACCACGGGTTGTGAAATACAGTGCGACTGATGTCGAAACCTGGCTCCAAGAGCTTCGAACCGATCCCGCAAAGGCGGCCTGATGTCAAAGGCCGTGAATATCCCTGGGGTTGACGTGGATGGCTGACGCGGGGGTGAGCTTGCATGTCCTCCAGAAGGTCGCGGGCCATGCCGACAGCCGGACAACTGAGCGCTACCTCCACCCCGACCACAGCGAGGTCACCGGAGCTGGTGACAAGCTGTCCGGGCTCATTCGGTCCCGTTCTGGTCCCGCGCTCCGCGTTGTTGGCGAATGAGAAAATCCCCTCCGATCCAGGTCGGAGGGGATTTTCTTGTTGTCGGGATGACAGGATTTGAACCTGCGACCACCTGGCACAGGTTCCAATCTCATCAAGGCACCCCAACAGACCTCATCACACCTGGTCACAGCCCATATCTACAGGTCAGCACCCGCCCGTCGTGTCCCATCAGATCCCGTCGAATCCCATCAAAAGTGTGAGATTTTGGTGGGACGGATCGAATGACACATCCACACCCCTCCCGGCCCGGCTCGCCGGTGTGAGACATTCCGATCCTGCTTCGCAGTCGCCGTACCGGAGGTCCACGTTCCCGAGCACCCGTGACGGGCGGTGTCTGACGGCTACTGCGTCGCTGGCGTGTCAAAGCACGACACACCAGCCCCCTTTTCGCCATCAGCAACTCTGCAGCAGTCGCCGCTCCGGCAGGTCCTTCCGGCAAAGACAGCACGCCATCCTCGCTCAATACGGCAGCGCTGTACGTCGGCGCAAACTCGGCACGGGACTTTCCGAGCCGCAGCAGGCCTCCACAAACCGTGTGCGCAGCCGCATTACAGTGCATTGTGGTCAATCCCCTGGCGCGGTGTTGAGCCAGGCTACCCGGTGCGCTCGTTCGAGTGCCCGGCGCCGGTTCAAGTTGGTCACCGCTGGCCGAGGTGCGCGCAGCCCTCGACCGCCACGCTTGGTGGTGAGCCGCGGCGGTGCGGCTGATCTTGGCGGCGGCCAGCCTGTATACCAGCGTGACACCGGAAGAGCTTGTCAGAGCAGTGGAAGACCCTGGGTGGGCGCGGGAAGGTATGAGCCATCTCCCGTCGAGATGGTTCGGCAGCGCATCTCACTGATGTGATCTGGGCGCGCGACGACGCTCTCTTCGGAAACAACCTCCCCACCGGCACCTGAATTCAGGTGCACCTCCAACGCCGCGGCGGTCAACTCCAGCCGCCAGCCATCGAGCCGCTCCCCTTCTACCGATGCGTACGGAGCTGTTCAAAACCGCAGTGACTATCGTTCGAGCTCCCGCTATGTTTCTGGACGTGGCGTCATCGCCGTGTCATCTTCAATCTTGTTCTGGCCGAATAGGTTTTGTACACCACGGTCGGATCTGGCGACATCATGGTCGGCCAGCTCGATCACATGCTGAGCGTTGTGCGCCTGCCGAATGGTGGTAAGCGTCATCCCGTCCATGTTTGACTACCAGGTGCAGACGACGAACTTCGTCATCGTCGACCGCAGGGTCGCCCACGTCGAAACCATCTCGGCTGAACTGACTATCAACGCAACCGCGGGAACTGGTGCTGCACGAGGAGGTGTTCCAGACGCTCATCAAGCAGGCCGTGGTGGGAGAAGCAGCGCGTGCGTTGATCGGCAAGGCGATGGGGAGACGACAACCATAAGGACGCCCTCCCGACCACCATCGCGGCGTAGGATCAGTCTGCTTTGCTGGAGAGGTTGAGATGCGCACGTAGACAGGCGTGCTGGTGACGTGGGGAGCTTCCATGGCTGTACGTGAATACGATTCCACCGCACGACTTCCGCATAACCACCATCAGAACTGGCCACTGTTGGAGGAGCTTGAGCGGGAGATGGATCGTATTACTGCTCAATGGCCCAATGTCGAGCCAGAAGTCCAGGTCGAAGGCATCAACCAACTTGATGGCCGGTACAGTTCATTACTAGATGCCCGAATCGCCCTCGCCGACGATGTGCGCGATTTAACGAAAGTAGCACTGACTCGGTTCTCGAAGAATTATGATGACGGGTGCGAATGGTACCTTTCAATCACTCTGTGTAAACATCGCAGCGAAACGTCGTGGATTTACACATCAGGTCCCATTCAGGCTACCTGCGATTCACTCGCTCGGCGCATGCAAGATTTTGTCCTCAAGCTCATCAACTACCCCGCCAGTGGAGCCGCGTCCGGGCCAAGCACCATAGAGAACAGGCTTCAGCATCTCCATCCAGCCATCAAAGCTGGTGCCATTTCCCGACTACGTAACGGGCACGGTGATGACGCGCTTGAGGAAGCGTGCAAGAGCGTTGGAGCTCGACTTCGCGAACTGAGCGGTCTCGTCGACCAAGACGGTGCCGTCCTTGTTGGAGAGACGTTGGGGCGCAAGAGGCTAATTGCCCTGAACGACGGCATCACACAGACGGAGATCAGCGAACAAGAGGGGTACATGTTTCTCGGCATGGCGCTGTTTCGCGCTGGGCGGAACCCTCGTGCCCACAGACCAGCCGATCCCGAGTTCGACCAGGACGAGATCGTGGAATGGCTCCACGTCGCAAGTGTCATGCATCGAGCACTTGATCGGGCCAAGCTCTGAAAATCCTGGCAGCCGATAGTTTCTGGCTGCCTCTATGAGGCGTACTCCGCCCGCATCTCCAAAAACTCCCGAACTTCGGGCACCGCAGCATGCGGGTAACCGTCCCCTACAACGCCGTCGAGGATGGACCGAAGCAGCGTCGACGCCAGGATGCTAATCTGTTCAAAATCGTTGATCAGCCCCTGGCATCCGTCAGCAATCTTTCCTCGCTGAATGTCATTTTCCGCCAACTTGATTCGCCAGCCGACGTTCTCCCGTAGCACTGACAGTGGGCGGCGTGACTGTCGTACCGGCGGTCGGCGCCGTCCGAGAACTCGGGGCTATCGGGTTGCGGGGGTTGCTGTGTTACATGGTCATGTTGATCAGCTTCGTCGGAAGGGACGGTGTCGTTGCCGCCGCCGAATACCGCGGACGGCAGCGGTGACGCGCTACGGCAGGACCGGGCGGACGTACTCACCGACCCGCCAGTCCGGGCCGTGCCTCGCTGCCGGCATAGCAGACGCCCTGTGTGGAAGCCAACATCGGCGCGGCCACCGGGTTCGTACGAACCTGACCGGTCCCAGATTCCAGATCCAGGTTTCCCTCGCGATGCTCGAAACACCCCTCCGACAGCAGCCGCAGGAGTTCGTTCGATGCGATTGCACGGTGTCCTGCCCGGCCGTGATATGAAGCCAGTGGCCACCACCGGCGCACAGCCCTCCATGCCGGCCCTACCGATCAGTGAGCCCGAGTCCTGGCCACTCCACCTCCAGAATGAACCGACCACCAACCCACACGGGCCAACGACTTCGCCGCCGACCGGCGAGACCAGCTCGCCGACTACCAGCGCCAGCTCAACGAACATCGGTCTGTGACAGCCAGATCCATTTCCAGCAACTTGAATTACGGGGATCGCAATACCCTTTGGGGTGTCGAAACCCGGCTGCCCACCAGGACAGCCACCCAGCCAAGGCTGAGTGCATACCTGTGGAAGTGGAAGTTTCGAACCGACAGCCGAGCTCGTCACAGTGGATCAGTTCGGGAATCGGGTCGCTGATCAGTTGCGCCTCGTCGCAATCTGGCTGCGGGCCTTTCGCACTCGCTCGGCCAGGCTATCAACCCGTTCTAGTCGCGGAGGTGCGCGACGCCTTCGTCGACCGCATGCCCTTGGCCTCGACCTGCATCACCGGAATCCGACTCATCAACTAGCTACAGGAAGGGATCATCAATGCAGAAGCTCACGAATAGCTCTCGACAGCAGGTCACGCAGGGTGTTGGATACCTACCGGAGCTTTCGTTGCAGGTGCAAGCACCACAGACGCGCCGCTACGCGCAACAGCTTCGGAGGGGGTGACTGCATGGACATCGATCTGACATGTCCGCACTGCAACCAGCTCGATTTGGTGCAGAGTGTGCCGGCCCTGCATGCCGACGGTGTTTCGACCAGTTCCGGGACGAACATCTATTCCGGAGTCGGGGTGACTTCGACGGGCCGGGTTCCGGTGTTCGGCATTGCCACCGTAGAGCGCACGCACACAACGGCACTCGCGGCGAGTCTGTCACGAGAGCCAGCCCGTACCCCGGCAGGGCGCCTGACCTTCATCGCGCTGGTGTTGCTCTTGCCAGCAATGTGCTGGCTAGGGGCGGCAATTGTCTCGATCGCCGATCCGGCTCCTGGGGAGTCGCGTTGGGTCGCCGCGCTATCGATGGTCGTATTCTTCGCGATGTTGGCGGCGCCCGGGGCTGTCCCGCTCACCATTGCTGTGTGCCGTATCCGTCGCAACGGCCGAGTCGTACGGGGCCGCCGGAAGGCGCATGCAGTGTGGCAGGCGGGTTTCTATTGCCATCGGTGCGGCTTTGCGTTCTGGCCCTACCCTCCAGCACCGGGTATTCCATCCCGGCAGGCTCTCGCGCCGCAGCACTTCCGTTGGTTCGTATGGAACGCCGGTGGCTACGCCAACACCTGAAATCCGGTATCGGGAAGCTGGCAGAAATCCGGAACCGCAGTGGACGCGAGCGACACTGCCGTATCTGACTAGCTTGCGGCGCTGGGTCGACAGCCGTACGTCGAGAGCGTCGATCGCCACATACGGACCCGTCAGCTCGGATGTCTGTCGACGGCACGGCAATACTGACATGCCGTTGACAATGTCGTAATGCATCGGCGGATTCTCGATACTCGACCAAACGTGTGGGGTACCGATCAGACGTATGCCGTTCCCGCCGAACAACCTTAGCGATCTCGCCTTGGCGAACCACACCATCAGGTTTCGTGGTCGCCCGCCTGCGCCGGACGCGCTGACACGCGGGCCTCAACGATACCGACTGGATCAGTGACCTGGTCTGTCCACCGCCGCCGGTTCGGATCAGCAGAGGCATGGTGAGCATGCTCGTGTTGCTCGATCGGTGAGAGGTGGACGGCGGTGATACGCCCGGCTATGTTGTTGCGCGGTGTGCGCGTGCGGTGGCGATGAGCTGGCGGGCTTGTTTGGTGCCGATCTCGAGCAGTTCAGCGACGTCGTCATCGGTTTGACCGTGGTCACGGATCACCGCGGCAGCCTCGGCTTGGTCGCCGCGGTAACCGGCGATTTCCTGCGCGGCGCGTGATTCGACTTCAGTGATCTGCTCACGTAGTGCCTTGATCTGGTTGTCGCGCTTGGTTTCACACGCGGTGATCGCCTGCCAGGCGGTGAGATACCGCTTCACCGCCTCGGTGATCGTGCGCTCTCGTTGACGTGCCAGCGCTCGACGTTCCCGGATGCGGTCGCGCGAGCGTTCCAGTCGTTCAACAACTTCCGGGGATCGAACTGTCCGCAGGGACTGCGGCGGGCGATGCGAGGACATCGCGGCCTCCTGAATTTCAGGCCCGCCTGCAGATTCTCCCGCTCTTGATCCTACTCGCGTCGTACTCGCGGCACGACCAGGTCGAATCTGTCCCGGTGGCTTCCCACACCCATCAGCCGCACACTCCCACCGGAAGCCGGCTATCAATCCGATTGCTACAAAGAAGTTGTTCCGTGCGCCGCCTGCCCGATATGTCCGGAGACGCGAAGGCGTCGCGCAGAGATGTTTAGGGGATGAATGCCGCGGCGGTGTCCTTGAGGGCCAGCAGCGTGGAATCGGCATGACCACGCCCATCGGATCTCGAACTTTCTACGCGCCTTAGTGGTCGTAGCTGAGCAGGTCCGAGCAGGACGACAGCGCGAAATCGACCCCCTGCCGTACGGGAGTAGCAGTTGCCAAGCGTCGGAGACCTGTTCGTCTTGCCGGGCAGTAGGTCGGTGGTGGTCACACGACCGGCTCGTCGGGCCATGGTGGGTCCTGACCCTGCGGTGGCGTGTCCGGCAGCCGACAAAACGCCCCCGCACCCATTCCCGGACAGGAGGTTTCCCGATCATGGCTCGACCGAAAGTGATCCTCGACTGCATCGCCAGCCGCTACCAAGGCCCCGATGAGCGGATCGTCAAGATCAGTCACGCCTCCGGTGGCGGGCTGATCAGCATCCGCGCGACCTGAACCGGCCGACTGGTCATCGACTTGTACTGACTCGACGACACCGTCGAAGTCCACGCACCGCCGCAGCGAAGGCCCGCGTGCCACAACCACGTCGAAATACCAACTCACGCAACAGAAGAGGTGATTCATGATCAGGGGTTTCTGAGCTGATGAGCTGGCAATCCGCTCTCGATTCGACTGGCTACGTCAGTCGCGATCGACAGTCTCACCCGTGACGAACTGATCCAGACCGGGCCACACGACTACGTCCTGCCCGAGATCTCGGGGGGCTCGCTGACCTGATCCACTGCGCACGGCAGCTGGCAGGCCGAAACACAGAAATTACATGCATTAATGCGCATGTCAAAACTTAAAGGGAGGTGGTGGTGACGGTGGTGACGATTTCCCATACCGCTGAGGAAGGCACCGTGTTGGATGGCGCGGTCCGTGGCGACGGCACCTATGAAGTGATGGTGGGGGTGAAAAGGGCTGTCGGGCATTGGCGGTGGGCTCGCAGCCTGGGCATGTGGATCGTGGTGTCCTCCCGGGATCGCCAGCCTAAGCAGTTCGCCATCGACGCTGCCGCGAAGGCGTTGCGGGAGGCCGGGTTCGACGTCGAGGTCCGTATCGATCGCACCGCGCGCCCGCCCCTGCTTGCTGAAGGCGACCGCGTCGCACGCCAGGCCGACCGGGTGCAGGCGTTGCAGGACAAGGCGTCCCGCAAGGACGCGAAAGTGGTCGCTGCCGAGGCCGCGCACGAGCGTGCTTGTCAGGCGTTGCCGCCGGGTGGTGAGCCGGTCAAGATCGGCCATCACTCCGAACGCCGTCACCGTCGCGCGATCGAGAAGTCGTGGGATGCGCTGGGCCGGTCGGTGCAGGCGGGCCGGGACGCCGATCACGCGCATGATCGCGCGGACACGGCGGCGCGAACCACCGATCACCGCTACGCCCCGCGCACCGTGGCCAACCGTATCGAGGCGCTCGAGGCCGAGCAGCGCGGCGATCAACGCACCCTCGACGGTCACACCCGCGTGATCTCCCGAAGCGCTGATGGTGAGGTCCAGTACGCCGAAACCCACGCTCCCGCAACGGGTGAGTACCGGCAGCGCGTCATCGACCGGATGACCCAACGCGGCGATGAGATCACCTACTGGCACCGGGTCCGCGATCAACAGATCGCCGATGGCCTGACGCCGGGCTGGGGACCCGCGGACTTCAGCGTCGGTGACTTCGTCCGCGTCGGTGGCCGCGTGTGGCGGCAGGTCACTCGCGTGAACACGAAATCGGTGTCGATGGTAAGCATTCCGCAGCCACACACGCCGCTGCACACCATCGTCGGCAAGCAGACCTGCCACCGTGAGGTCACCACCGACTACACCGTGCGCTACCACGAGATCACCGCGGTGATGACCGAAGCAGAAACCCGCGACCGGTTCCCGGATATCTTCGTTGACCTCGACGCCAGCCCGTTGCCGCCGCGTCCGAAACGTCGTGGCGGTAAGACCAAACTCGACCACCACCGCGGCCCGCAGGCCGATCGCTGGTACTGGGAAATCGGCGGCCTCGAATACGTCGCGGTGTGGGCGCACCCCGACCGCTGGTACGCCACCCCACCGGAGCCGGTCACCGCCCCGGCGATCGTGCGGGTGAGCGCGCAGCGCCGCGAGCCGGGCCGGTTACGGGGTGAACCGGTCGAGTTGCCGGTCACCGAGTTCGCGCTGTCGGGGCCGGTGTGCTGGCCCGAAGAGGTCCACAACCAGGTCCGCGTCATCGTCGAGGCCCGTACCTATCTGCCCGCCGCCGCAGCCTGAAAAACCTGTCACCGCCGCCCGTCGATCCCACGAAGGAGTTGTTCGCGATGTCCGCACACCAGACGCCACGACCAGTGCCGCCGGAGTTCCTCGCCCAGCGGCGCACCACCCTGTCCCCGAACCCGGATTCCTGGCGGGCGTGGCTGAGCTGTGGCGAGGTCGCCGACGAACCCGGAGCAGACCGATGAGCCGGGTACCGGAGTTCGAGCAGTACACCGCCGCGATGCGGAACCGGAGCGCGGAGTTGTTGTGCTTTGAGGCCATCGGCTATGTGCGTGGCTGGTGCGACGCGCGTGGGGTCGGTGCTGGGGAGGCGATCGATTTCGGGCATGCCTTCGCCGTACTCGTCGCCGCGGGCGGTTCGCGCCCGAATATCGCCGACGCCTGGACCAACTGGTGCCACGACCGCGACATCAGTGCCGGCCCCGAGTTCGAGTGCACCGGGCCCGCAGCCCTGCGCCCCTGAGCTTGGCCTCGCTACCGATCGTCACCACCGACTTCGCCGACACCGCGACCACGCGGCGCCGCCGGTCGAGGGCAGCGGTCACCCAGATCGAGCAGCGGTTGTCCAGCATCGTCCGGGCAGCCAGCTGACCACACACCCGTTATTGAGAGGACACACGGATTCACCATGCCCGCTCCAGCATTCGCCGTCAGCGCCTACACCAATTCCACCGACTTCGGATCCGCCTACACCTTGTTCGCCTCCGACGACGCCCCGATCCGTGGGCAGGTGTTCGCCGACATGGCCGAGCATCACCCGATCATCGACCAGGTCGCCGAGACCCGCCCGATGGTGGTGCTGCGGTTCTTCGGTCTCGTCGTCGAGGATGAGCGCCTCGGCAATCCCCGTGTCACCGCCTGGTTCGAACCGGGCACGACCGGGCGCGGCGCTACCGCGCTGCTGTGTCTGGGCGAACCCGGCTTATCTGAGGGTGCATCTGGGGTATCCGCTGGCGGCTGAGGCGGATACCCGAGAGTTGGTGTCCGACACCGTCACCGAGATCACTGGTGAATTCCTCACCGATGACCGCGCCGCCCGCCATCGGCGCTGGGCGGCTGAGCAGCGCCGCCAGAACGCTGCCCGCGCCCTCGAGGCCATCCAAAGCCTTGAGCAACTCGCCTTTCATCGCCACGCCGTGGCCCGCGTCGAGGTCGATGCGTCGTGGGCGCTGGTGGCCGCACTGCGCCAACAGCAGTAACCCGCACGGCCGCACACGCGTGCACTGCTGCCTGCTCTGGAATCCGTATCTGTCTGTGCGAGAGGAGTTTTGACTCATGTCGATCGCTACCTGTGTGCGTCACGCCGAACTGGGCGACCTCGTCGGGTTGCTGAATGCTCAGCAGGCCGCGAAACTCGATGTCGTCGCCCCGGCATCGGCGTTGCGAGCCAGTGATGGTCTGCTGCAGTTATCCGGGGTCGAACCGGTCCTGGATGAGCGGGGTTTCACCCTCGTCGACGGTTTGTATCGGCCTACCGCCGCCGCCGACTCCCACCTCGGGTCGAAGCTGAAGATCCCCGTCGGATATCTGAAGTGGCTGCGCGAGGAGTCCCGCACTGATCTCTACGACGCCAACATCAACGGCCTACTCCACGGCTGCGACGACCCGCGCCTACCCAGCACCGGTGATGACCGGTCGTTCCTGCTGCGGCTGTTCACCTCCGGTGCCCCCGACGAGCCCGGGATTCTGCGGGCAGTGTTGTCGGATCGCTACGGCATCATCGACAACCTCGACGTCCTCACCGCCGTGTTGGAAGGTATCCGGTCCGCGGATGCCGATGTGTCGGTGCGCTCGTGTGATCTGACCGAGTCCTCCATGCACTGCAAGGTGTACTCGCCGAAGGTGTCCGCGCTGGCACCGGGTTTCCTCGCGAACTATCGGACCCCGTTCGCCAATCCCGAACTCGAAGCCGAACGCCGCCGCGCCACAGGGGAACTGGATCGATGGCGCCCCGTCGCGGCCCGCGAAGGCCACGGCTATCGCCCTGGCAGCGAGCCGATCGTGTTCGCCGGGTTCCGGTTCTCCAATTCCGAGATCGGCCACCATGCGGTCACATTGAAACCGGAGCTGATGGTCGAGATTTGCGGCAACGGGCTCACTTTGCCGATGTTCGCCTACACCAAACGCCATATCGGGGATCGTCTCGAGGTCGGCGGTGTCGGCGGCTGGTCCCAAGACACCTACCGCAAGCGCCTGGCGGTGATCACCGCTGAAACCCGCGACAAGGTCGCCGAGTGGCTGTCCCCGGAGTTCTTGGCCGCCCGTGTCACCGAGTTGGAGCGGCATGCCGCTACTGCGGTCGCGCACCCGGAACGCACCATCGAGGTCGTGTCCAAGAGGTTGGGGTTTACCGAGGACGAACGCAGCGGGATCCTCAGCCATTTCATCGCCGGTGGTCAGCTCACCGCCGCTGGCATCGCCAATGCCGTCACCAGCTATAGCCAAACCGTGCCCGACGCCGACCGTGCTGACGCTCTCGATGACCTTGCGCTGCAAGCGATGTCACTGGTGTGAATCACCGTCGCGACAGCCACAGCATCGTCCGTCGACGGTTGTAGTCGTTGTTCTTCCTCATCCATTCCTGTGGGCCCTCCCCAGCCCAGACTCTCGAGGAGGTTGTTTCAGCATGCCCGAAACCTTGACCCTGACCCGGGCGGAGTTCGACAGCGCCGAACATTTCGGCCTCGCCGGGACCGTCACCGCGCTCGGCGAGACCACCGTCACCCGCTGGCGCGAGCAGCACCCGGACTGGAAAGCCAAGCACTGGCGCTACAGCGACCCCGACGACCACGGGGCGCGGTTCCTGCACCCGGTCAACGTCGGCCCCCGCACCAAGAACTAACCCTCGCAACCGAATCCACCGCACCGACCGGCCCTGGGGAGGCCCGCCACCGGTTCTCACCTGTCATATCCGCTCTCAGGTAGGCACCGGCCAGTCCAAAGCTGGCCGGTGCCTACCTGCTTCACCATAGGAGCACCCTCTGATGTCGCACGCCACCGACACACCCACCCCCGACACCATCGATACCGACACAGAAATCACCATCGACGACGCGGCACCCGACGCCAGTGACGTCGACGCCGAGTCCGACAGCGCGGTGTCCGCCAAGCTGATGGCGGGTCGCGGGCCGACGATGGATCCCGCCGAGCTCGATATCGACGAGAACGTGCGTAAGACCTTCCGGCTCGAATTCCACCCCGATGTCACCGAGTCCATCCGTGAGCACGGTGTGAAGAACCCGATCAAGGTGATCCGGATGCCCGACGGACGCCACGTCGTGCGCGATGGGCAGGTCCGCACCCTGACCGCGCTGGCGTTCGAACAGTCCGAGGTGCCGGTCTGGGTCTGCGACTTCGACCCATCGGTGGATGCCGCTGAAGCCGAGATCGACCGCATCACCGAGCAGATCACGGTCAACGACCGCCGGATCCCGCTCACCGATGGCGACCGTGCCGCGGGCATCGCGCAGATGCTCGATCTCGGAGCCTCGGTCACCCGGGTCGCGAAGGCGTTGCAAACCAAACGCGACGACGTCAAACGCGCGGGCAAGATCGGAACCTCGGCCACCGCACGCGGATTGGTCAACGAGGGCCAATACGACCTCGAACAAGCCGCTCTCATCGCCGAATACGACAACCTCGGCGACACCGACGCCGTGCAACGACTCCTACGCGCCAACCGCAACTGGTTCTCCTACGAAGCCAACCGGATCGCCGCCGACCGCACCGAACAGCGCAACTACCTGGCCGCGGCACTGCCCTACGCCGAGACTGGGGTCGGGATCCTCACCAGATACCCCGACGACGCGCAATTCACCGACGACGGACCACTGGTATTGGCGGCCGATCTGGCCGACACCGACGGCGCGGCCGTCGATATCCGCCACATCAACGCCAACCCCGGTTTCTGGCTGGTGTGGTTGGAACTCGGCGAGGACATGGTGTGGGTCGAGGTCGACACCGGCGCTCTCATCGACCCCGACACCGTGGACTGGGACACCCGCGACCACCCCGAAACCGAACCCGCCGAGGGGCTGCGCCACGCCCGCGAGGTCGAACAGCGCGAAAAGATCCTCGCCGAATACTTCCTGCCCCGGGACCGGCTGGAGGCAGCCGGACTGCGTGAGCGCGAGCAAGACACCGATACCGGTGACAACGGCACCGACACCTTCGACGAACAAGACTGCCACGGCGGGGGCGACGAGCTCGCTGCCGCGCGTCGCGCCGCCGCCGAGGCTGCCGCGCAGGCCCAGGCAGAGGCGCGGGAGCAGGAGCGGTTAGCGCGGCGGCGGGTCCGCGAGCTCAACAAGCAGGGGGTGGCGGCCAAGACCACCCGCACCGAGTTCGTGACGAAACTGTTGACACGCAAGACCCCACCGGGACAGGCTCCGGTGTTCCTGGCCCAGGCGTTGGTCTCCGACAGCGGGCTGCTCACCGAATACCACGCCTTCAGCACGGCCCTGGAACTGTTGGGCATCAAGGGTTTCCGCGGTCGTGACGAGGTGCTCGCCGACCTCGACACAGCGAAACCGGCCCGCGCCCAGGTGATCGTGCTCGCGCTCGTCCTCGGTGCCTACGAAAGCCGCTGCGAGAAGACGCTGTGGCGCTACGCCGACCGCGGCGTGCGCCGCTACCTGAAATTCCTCGGCCAGCTCGGCCACCCGCTCGTGCCCGTCGAACTCGCCGCCCTCGGCGAGGTCAACTCCGACGACATCGACATCGACACCCCCACCACCGCAACCGAACCCGGCGAACAGGAGCAGGCCGAAGCCGCCTGACCAACCTGTTCGACCACCCCGGCATGCCGGTGCGCGCCTGGTTCATTACCGCGCGCGTACCGGCATCCCCGGGTTGTCCTTCCTTCGAACATGTAGGAGGTGTCCATCCCGTGACCGCTGTCCTGGATCTGCGGGCGGTGGCGTTTGCTGCCGCCGCCCGCGGCTGGCCGGTGTTCCCGCTGCGCTCGGGTGGAAAGAAACCGGCGATCAAACGCTGGCCCGAGTTGGCCAGCACCGACGAAGATCGCATCCACCGCTGGTGGGGTTACAACCCGCGCTACAACGTCGCGATCGCGACCGGCCCCGCCGGATTGCATGTGATCGATCTCGACGCGCGTCATATGAGCCCACCCACACCCGACCTCACCGAGGCCCTGGCCCGGCTCGCCGCCCATCTGACCCAGCCCGCGCCACCGACACTGACCATCGCCACCCCTGCAGGCTGGCACCTGTACTACCGTGCCCCCAACGAGCCGCTGCTGCGGTGCACGGTCGCACGCATCGGCGAGGGCATCGATTCCCGCGGACACGGTGGCTACGTCGTCGCCCCCGGATCCCGTACTCCCCACGGTGATTACACCGTGGCAGTGAACCGGCCAGTAGCCGATCTTCCCGACATGCTGATCCAACAGATCATTCCGCCTCCACCGGCTCCGGCACCGGCCGGTGGCCCGAGCAGATCGGTTGCAGTGCATCCCGGTTCGTATCTGGCGGCGATCCTGGCCGCCGAAGCCGAGCAGGTCGCCCGTGCGCGCGTGCACCTGCGCAACCACACCCTGTTCCGCTCCGCGCTGGTGCTCGGGCGGCTCGTGGCCGCCGACGAAGTCAGCGAACACGACGCCCGCACCGTCCTCACCGACGCCGCCGCGGCCCACATCGGTGTCGAGGGATTCACCGCCGCCGAAGCGCACCGCACCGTCAGCAACGGATTCCGCTACAGCCGCGCACGCCCCCGACGGCTGCGCCCTTAAATCCGCTGCCATCGGATCAGGAGCCCATCGTGCCCGAGTACGTGCGCGGGGAGATCGACGTCAGCACTGATGATCAGGTCTCGGCCGCGTTCGCGGCGTTCGACATCTATCGTGCGCCCGACTCGACAACCACTGTTTTCGACGTCATCGAACCCGACGGCGACACCTACCGCGTCGATTTCGGCGATGACCCGATCACAGCACACCTGATCAGGAAACGCGCGCGCCGACGACCGCTGGCGCGGCGGCTGGCCCGGATACTGCCCGCGCGGGCGCGCCGTTGGGCTGCCGCCTGGTGCACAGCGGTGTTCACCGTCTTGCAGCAGCACGGCTGATCACCCGAATCCCGCCACACCTCGAACTCGTCCGCGTCCAGATAGGCAGGGGCGGCAAGCCTGCACGCCGACTTCTCTGCGGTCGTCGTCGATCATGATCGCCCCATCGTCGGCGCGGCATGGTTCGACACCCTCCTCCGCCATGACTGGGCTTCCCGCCTCCACCGGACATCGCCTGGTAGGGGCCGACTTTCACGCCCCAGCAACGTCCATTCCGCCTGGATAGGTGTGGCCGCGCTGATCCTCACCACCGGTCGAGCCACACCCCACCGGGCGCGTGCACCTCTGATCCGGCCCCGCCGGGAGGCCAGTGCGCCTCCTGCCGCGGCGTCGACGCAACCGATCGCATTCCTCGAGCCGAGGGGCGGGCCCGGCACGGCCAACCCCCTGGCGAACCGCACCTACCACCGACATTCCAAAGGAGACGAAAACCGATGCCCGACAACACCGACGACGCCGAGTGGCCAGCCAGCACCGAAACACCCTCAACCCCCGGCAGCACCTACAACGACCATACGGCCGCGGATCGATTGCATGTCGATGATCCCGGGGAATTGATTGCCGCGGTGCCCGCCATGGTCGGGTTCACACCCCGGCGGTCCCTGGTAGTCGCTGTGCTGAAGGATGCACCGAATCCGGGCAGCAGTCCGATCATCGACGCGGTCCTGCGCTTCGATCTGAAACCCTGCGGCAGGAGTCAGCGTCGTCTGGCCGCCGCGTACGCACAAGCTGTAGCACAGATCTGTGCCACATCCACACAGGGATCAACGAAGGTACTCGCGGTGATCGTCGACGATCGGGTGCGCGAACCACATCGAAACCCCAGACACGGCGCGACGGTTACTGGGCCGTGGGCCGCGCTCGTCGCCGCGTTCGCACGGCGGCTCGCACAGCAGGAGGTGTTCCTCGAGGGCGCGTGGGCCGTGCGCGCGATCGAGAAAGACCAGCAGTGGTGGAGCCTGCTCGAGACGAATCGTCATGGGGTGCTGCCGGATCCGGCGGCATCGTTGGTGACGGTGGCGCATGTGCTCAATGGGCGCCCGATCCGCAGCGACCGTTCGGAGCTGACCGATCTGGTCGCCCCCGACGACGACCTAGTCGCGCAGGTGATCGCCCTACTCGACAGCGCCGACGCTCGCGCGCTTGAACGCTACGAGACCGCTGTCCGGCGTGGTGATCCTGACGGATATCACCGGCGCGCACTCGAACTCGTGTTGTGGCAAATCGCCGACACCGACTCCGGTGAGGCGCTCACCGCCTCGGCATGCGCGGAACTGGCTGCGGCGCTGCGTGATCGGACGGTGCGCGACTCGCTGTTCGCCCTAGCCGTCGGTGAGCACGCCGCCGCCGCCGCGGAAAACCTGTGGGCCGCACTGACGCGAGCATTGCCGGGCAGTGACCGTGCCGATGCCGCAACACTTCTCGCCTACAGCGCCTACCTCCGCGGCGACGGCCCCCTCGCGGGCATCGCCCTCCAGACTGCCCTCGACGCAGATCCCGCGCACTCCATGGCGATCCTGCTGGCGACAGCGCTACACACTGGAATGCGCCCCGACACCCTGCGCCGATTGGCCTATAGCGGCCTGGGAATCGCCGCCGACCTCGGCATCGACCTCGGCACCGATCCGATGAGCTGTGCGGCTCCAGACCACACCGCACTGTAGTGATCGGTAGCGCCGCCGACCTCGTGGCATGGATCCGAGCGAACCTGCCCGCGCTTGATGAGGACCGGTTCGAACCCTGGCACACCGGATCCCCGGCACCCGGCGCGCTCACAGCGCGTATCGAGGTGCGCATTCACACACCCGGAGCCCGTGACCGCATCACCAGCATCGCCCTCACCGCCGCACCCGTCGGCGTCCTTCCCTCCTGATCACCGCCCCACCCAACACCGTCCCCGCTGATCCAGATTCGAGGCCAAGCCGACATCACCAAACGCATCGACACCGCCCGAACCCAACAATGGCTCGGCGACATCGACCAACTCCAAACCACCCTCAACCACATCGAGGCCAAACGAGACAACCTGCTCGAACTCCTCGCCCATCCCCACTCAGCATTTATCACCCCCGCCGGTGTCGAAACCGAACTCTGACATCCATTGCCCGGGAACCACGCTGTCGCCAGAGCGATCAGTACGAGCCCTCCCGACCGCGGCACCAACTCCGGATCGGCCGGGATGACCCGCGCCACGGCCCGCTGGGCCCGCCACAGATCGAACAACCACCCATCCAAGCCGCAACTTCGAACCAACCCGGTCCCAGGACGGGTCCGGCCACATGCCATTGCCGATCCACGCACATCCACCCATCCCGTTAGGAGATCACCATGGCAACAGACCCGATCATCACCATCACAGGCAACCTCACGGCATCCCCGGAACTCCGGTTCACCCCAGCAGGCATCGCCGTCACGAACTTCACCGTCGCCTCGACACCACGCATCTTCGATCGCAAAAACAACGAGTTCAAAGACGGCGACGCAATGTTCATGCGCTGCAACGCCTGGCGCAACCTCGCCGAGAACGTCGCCGAGAGTCTGGACCGCGGCTCCAACGTAATCGTCACCGGACGACTCAAGCAGCGCAACTATGAAACCCGCGAGGGCGAAAAGCGCACAGTCGTTGAGCTCGAAGTCGACAACGTCGGCCCGTCGCTGATGTTCGCCACCGCCAAAGTGTCAAGAGTCAACCGCTGCAACACAAGCGGCAGGGGCTCAACCGTCACCGCCGCTAGCGATGACCCCTGGAGCGCAACGTCATCTGGCGAGCCTGTGTTCACCACGTCCGGATTCGGCGGCACCAGCGAGCCTGAATTCTGAGCAGAATTAGGCCCAACACAATCACTACCGATGAGGGTCGCCTCATCGAGGATTCCGTCTTCGCGGATGGTCTGCCATCTCGCTCTGGCCGGTTCTCACCGGCCAGAGCGAATCCGGCGGCGTGAAGTCGCCTCAGAAGGTTGGCGGCCAGCCTGGAACCGGTAGACTCTCCGACCCGAGAGACGCCACCAGCCAGTCTTCCCCGTCCCATCGCATCGCAATGGGAAACACGAATCGTTCCTCACCGGGCTGCCACGCACTGCCTTCCCGACCAGTCTGGTCATGCACATACAGCATCTCCACATCCGGAGCGATCATTCGGGTATGCGTGCCGATACCACGAACAGCCGACGCGGGGACGATCCCCGAAATACTGCGCACGTGAACACGTTCAAAGTGCTGCCATAGAGGGTGGTCAGGTTGCTCGTTCGCGAGAGCAGCGGCGACGTCGTCGCGGTCGTAGCCCTCCGCGTTGAATGAACGAGCGTTATCGACAATCCACTGCTGCGCCGAGCACAACCGCAGAACCGGATCAACCCGCGGCCAGACGGTCCTCAGGTCTTGGCGATCGCACACGGAAGCAAGGAACTTCTCCGCTGCGGCAACAACTTTCACCTGTCCGAGAAACCGCACCCGCTCAGCAGGACCCATCTGCCTGAGTTCTTCATAAGCGACCCGCTCTGATTCGGACATGGCGGCCAGTTGCTCGGCCGTCAGCTCGGGCAACTCCTCGAAGTTAGTCACGCCCACCATCATGCTCCGGCACACCGACAGGTCAAGTAGTGCAGATAAGCAACTTGACCGCCGCCCCGGAACTTCGTTTCACCCCCAATGGTGTGGCGGTCGCCGATTTCATCGTCGCCTCCACACCCTGCTACCCCGACCGTAACACCGGTGAGTGGAAAGACGGCGAAGCGTTGTTCCTGCGCTGCGACCTCTGGCGCGAGGCCGTGGAGAACGCCGCGGAGAGCTTGACCAGGGGCTCGCGCGTGATTGTGACTGGCCGACTGAAGCAGCGCCGCTGGCAGACCCCCGACGGTCAGAACCGCACCGTCGTCGAGCTCGAAGTCGACGAACTCGGCCCTTCGTTGCGCTACGCCACCGCCAAGCCCAACCGCGTCAGGCGGGGCACCAACGGCGACAACGGTTTCGGGCGCTCGGCCGCTGGCCCGAACTCCGATGACCGGTCCGCAGAGCTGGTCGGCGCGGCAGCGGGCACCAGCAAGACCGACGACCCGTGGGCGGTCAACGGCGCGGGCTCGTTCGGCGGCGGCACCGGCAGCGACGACCCCGGGTTCTGAACTACCTGCTCAACACACGGTGCCCGGCGGTTGACGCCGCCGGGCACCTGTCGTCCACCGAAGCGAATCCCGCTCTATCCATTCCACTTTCGTGATCAGGAGCCGATGTGACTATGACCTCTCCTTCCCGCACCGCGATCGCGGTGACCCCGTTGTTGACCGATATCGCCGCCCTCGCCGAGCTGATCGACGCTGAGCCGTATCGGGCGCGCCTGGAGTTCCGGCAAGCGCTCATGGACGTCACCGCCGAAGACTGGGCGTGTCTGGGACTGATCCACCGGGCCTTCGCCCACAGCCCGAAAACGGCACTGGCACGGGTGGTCTCGATCGCACGCGCCCGCATCGGAGCACCCGAGGTCGAACCCGGTGAGATCACCGACGGCGATACCGGCCTGTACGAGGCCGCTGACGCCGTCGAGGTACCGGTGGAAGTCGAACTCGGTCGGTGGGCGCGGACCCCGGTCCGTGATCTCGCCGATGACGTTCGCCTGCACGCGATCCCGACCGCGGCGACCGAGGCGGCACGGACCACGCCCGAGGCGATCGCGCGCCGCCCTGCCCGTCACACGCCCCTGCCTATCGGGGCCGTGACGCTGCGCCACCGTGCCCGCGACGAACGCAGCGCCGCACGCCGCCGACGCGGCGAAGCCGACGCCGATGCCTACTTCGCGGACCGTCCGCTGTTGGTGGCCTGACCTGCATCTCGCGAAGGAAGAACACAAGAGGGCCAAGTGTGTCCGGGGTGTTCGTCTGGTCGAGCGCCCCGCCTGACTGAAGGGCTACCAGGGTGGCGCGCGCCGCGCCTGCGGGCCCGCGCCCGTGCGCGCACGAATTTCCCTCCGGCGCGACGCCCGCCGGTCTGGGGGCGGGTTGGGTTGTGTGCGCGGGAAATTCGCGCCCACCCGTTTCGGCGCGTTCCCTCCGCCGCGTCGTTCACCACCCTGGTTGATCGCCCTTCAGGCGGGTCACCCGACCAGCCGCCCACCCCTCGTGTTGCGGAAAGCGCACGCGATTGCCGGGGTGGGTTTCCTTTTTCCTCGCGAGACAGGACATTCGTCATGCCCAGTGCTTTCCTCGATGCTCTGTTCCACCTGGACTGCCTCTTCCACGTCGACAGCCCGCGCCTCGCGCGCGAGATGTTCCCCGACGTGCTCGCTCTCGCCACACCGGCCGAGCGTGCGTTCCTCGACGAGCTCACCGACACCTTCACCCGCTACCCGTTCGAGACCGCGCACAAACGGCTCGACGCGATGTGGAAGGCCGCCGACGCCGAGCGGCGGGAGCTGATCAAGCTGTGCGCCCCCGACACCGACCCCGGCCTGCACACCCGGGGCCTGCCGGAGATCTTCGAAATCTCCTACACCGCCGCCGAACTCCCGCCGATGCCGGTGCGTGACCGGTACCGCCCGCTCATCACCTACCGCGTCCCGGCGCGAGCCACCGACGCCGCCCGCAATGCCCCCGACAAGGTCGCCGCGCGCACGCAGGCCCGACCGGTTCCGACGCCGAGTATTCCTGGGGATCACTGTGCCCACCTGCTGCCGTATGCGATCGCGACCGAGGCGATCATCACCGGGTACGTGACCGGCAGCATGTTCACCGACGGCACCACCATCGCCGACCCCAACGCCGCGCCCGAACCAGCGCAGCGCCCGATCGAGGTTGCGGTGCCCGATCCCGACTCCCAGGCGGAACGCGCCAAGCGCCAGCGCCGTCGCTATGCCCGCGACCACGCCGACGCCACCGCGCTGTGGGACCGCGTCTACGTCAACTATGTTGCGGGCCAGTACGACACCGAGCACCGCGCCGCGTGGACTGCCCGCCGCGACCGCGACGGCGAGCAGACCGACCAGACGTTGGAGCAACGCGCCAACGACTACTTCGAGGGCCACGACGACACCGCGCCGCGGGATCGGCGCTCGCGCCGACGCGGCCAGGGCGGTGCGCCGCGGGATCAGCGCTCGCGCCGACGCGGCCAGGGCGGTGCGCCGCGGCGCAGCGGCCGGATCACCGAGGACGAGGCGAAGGCGTTCGCCGATGCCCGCACCGGGTTGCGGGTGCGTGACGACGCACGACCGCAGATCCCGAACCAGGGCAACGGCCTGGACTACGACGACGCCGCGATGGTCCCGGTCATGGGCTGGCGGTGCGTGTCGTGCTTCATCGAACGCCCCATGACCGACCAGCGACCCATCCACACCCGTGACGGACAGCTGGTCTCCGATGACGGGCTCTGCGATCACTGCCGCGCCGACTCCCGTCCCGGGATCGCGGCGCTGCCCGAGACCTTCACCACTGCGGACTTCGTGGTCTCTCGATGTGAATTCCTCGCCGCCACCTACCCCGCCGCCGCGCACGCCCTGATCGTCGAAGTCTGGCACCGGGCCGCACCGCACCCGATCTGCCGCCACCTCACCCGCTTCCTCGCCACCCATCCCGAGCTGACCCCGAACCCGGCCAAGCCGCTCCAACGTGCCGCCGAGGTTGCCGCCACCGATGTAGCACCGCGTCCCCGCACTGCCGTGCGCAAGGGGCGGGCGAGGTTGGGTGCCGATCAGCGTCACGGCCGCTGCGACGGCTGCACCCGCTACAGCGTCATCCACGCCGACAACTACTGCCTCACCTGCCGGATCGATCTCGGCCTCGTCCCCGCCCGCCCGCGTCAGTCGCAGGCGGCTTGACCCGACATCCGCTGTCTCCCTTTGATCGCCGGTCCGCCGTGGCTGCCTCGCGCCCACGGCGGACCGGTCCACCATCCAAACTGTCAGGAGTCCACGTGATGCGCCGACCCCCGACCGGCCTACGCCGCCTCACCCGAACGTTGCGCCGCGCGTTCACACCGCGCCGCGCGACTGAACGCACGCACGTCGGCGGCCAGGGCCGGGGCCGCGCACACGGTCCCGGCCCCACTCACCAGCACCCTCCCGACCACCATGTCTCCCACACTGTTCAACCCCCACCGCCTCTCCACACATCACACCCATCCACACTCCTCACCACTTACACTTCTTCTACTACTCAACTTGCCTACCCCTCTCTCTTTACCTCTTTCTCACAAGCACACCTCTTGCATCCAGGAGATAACAATTCGGTAACAACGTGGGGATTTGTTTGATTTGACGAAAAATAGTCAAATCAAACCCCTAGCGGTAATTGCCTGATGCGTGCCTGATGGATGTATGACCGCGACAATTCATAAAGTCGTGGCAGGCAATGGCTATCAGTATTACCTGCGTAATGTCGCCGCGAACGACAATTCCGCTCGCGGCCGGTCCAGCCTGGCCGACTACTACTCGGCCCAAGGCGAAGCACCGGGGCGCTGGCACGGCACCGGCCTGGGTTCTCTGGGCATCACCGCGGGTGATGAAGTCACCGAAGAGCAGATGGAATCGCTGTTCGGATTGGGGCGTCATCCCAACGCCGACGTGATCGAAACCGCGGTCTATGACGAGCAGATACGCCTCGGCACGAAGCACAAGGACGCCGCACGCACAGCCGATAAAGCCTCTCGTCTGGGTAACCCATTTCGGGTTTATGCGACGGCTTCCGAGTTCCGGAAACGGTGCGCGCAGGCATTCGAGCAACACAATATTGCGCACGGATCAGACCCGCACGACGCCATTCCCGATACCGAACGAGCGCGGATTCGCACCACTGTCGCGACACAAATGTTCACCGAAACCTACAATCGCGCGCCCTTGAATGAGCGTGAATTATCGGGGTGGGTGGCACAGAACTCTCGCCCGAACACGACCGCGGTCGCCGGTTTCGACATCACTTTCTCGCCGGTGAAGTCGGTGTCGGTGCTGTGGGCTCTGGCGCCCCGCCCGGTCGCGGAGAAGATCGAGGCCGCACACCAGGCCGCGATAGGCGACGCACTCACCTGGCTGGAACAGCGCGCGATCTTCACCCGGTTGGGGCGCAACGGGATCCGGCAGGTCGATGTCGAGGGCATCGTGGCCGCACAGTTCACCCACCGCGACAGCCGCGCCGGAGACCCGGACCTGCACACGCACGTGCTGATCGCCAACCGGGTTCGCACCCTGGATGGGCGGTGGCGCACCCTCGACGGTGCAGCGATATACCGCGCTGTCGTCACGGTGTCCGAGATCTACAACACCCGCTTGGAACACCACCTCGAAGATCTCGTCGGCGTGGAGTTCGCCGAACGGGCTGGTACAGACCCTGCCAAGCGACCGATCCGCGAAATCGTCGGCATCCCAGCCACGTTGATCGAGGCGTGGTCGCGGCGCGAAGCCGCGATCAAGGTGCGCCTCGGCGAGCTCGCGACCGAGTTCCAACACCGGTTCGGGCGTGAACCGATCCCTGGGGAAATGTATGACCTCGCTCAGCGCGCCACTCTGGAAACCCGCCACGCCAAACATCAACTGCGGTCGCTAGCCGAACAACGCGCCAGCTGGCGGGCGGAAGCCGTCGCGCTGCTCGGCGGCCGAGAAGCGCTGTCGCAGATGTTCGTTGCAGTCTTGAATCCGGTGCGGATACCCCGGGTCGCGGTGTCGGCTGAGTGGATCGCGCACATGGCCGAGCGTGTGCTGGGGGTGGTGGCGGAGCACCGAGCGACCTGGCGGCCCAACAATGTGCGCGCCGAAGTCGAGCGGCAGGTCCGCGGCCGCATCCGAGGCCAGGATTGGGAACCAGCCGCCGAAGCCATTCTGACAGAAGCGCTCTCGCCGACCCGGTCGATCGAACGCGGCGATCCCGATATCGCGGATGCGCCCGAATTGCGTATGGTGCCCGACCTGTTGCGTCGTCGCGACGGCTCCAGCGTCTACACGGCTGCGGGCTCGCAGCTGTATACCTCGACGCACGTGTTGTCGGTGGAACAGGCCTTGATCGAGTTGTCGGTGCAGTCCGGCGCCCGCCAACTCTCCCCCGACACGGTGACCGCGGCGGCGCGCAACTACAACACGCTCAACCCGGATCGGCCGCTGAATGCCGGACAGGAAAGTGTCATAGAAGGCTTCGCCACCTCGGGTTTGCGGATACACACCGCCAACGCCCCTGCAGGGTCCGGGAAGACGACCGCGATGGCCGTACTCACCGACGCCTGGCACACCAGCGGCGGACAAGTCCTCGGCCTGGCACCCACCGCGTCAGCCGCGTCGGTGCTCGGGGAGTCGATCGGCGCGCGGGTCGAGACCGTCGACAAAGTTCTCGACGTCCTCATCGGTCACCTACCGCGACCGGACAACCCGGCGCTGGATCGCGAGCACCCGCCGCCGCTGCCGGAGTGGGTGCTGCAGATCAACTCCGACACGTTGGTGATCGTCGATGAGCACGTCAAGCTCGGCAACCTCAAACGCCTACGGCTGCTGCGGTTTCTGGCCGGGCGCGGGGCGACGATCCGCTGCATCGGTGACGATCAGCAGCTGCCCGCGATCGAGGCCGGCGGCGCGGACGCGGACATGAACGCCGCAGCTCCCGAGCAGACCCTGACGCTGACCCACGTCGTCCGTTTTGCCTCGACGGCCGAAGCGACGGCCAGTTTGCAGCTGCGCGAAGGCGATCCGGCCGCGCTCGGGTTCTACCTCGATCACCGACTCATCCACTCCGGCGCCCCCGCCACCACCCACGACGACGCCTACACCGGCTGGATCGCCGACCATCTCAACGGTCACGACAGCGTCATGCTCGCCGCTACGCACGACATCGTGGGCGAGCTCAACCAACGCGCCCGCGCGGATCGGATCGCTCGTTCCGGCGTCCTCGTCGGGCCCGAACGTGTGCTCGCGGACGGGCTTCGCGCGTCGATCGGGGATACGATCGTCACCCGGCGCAACGATCGACGCCTGCGTGTGGGCGATCGAGATTGGGTTCGCAACGGGTATCGGTGGATCGTTGCCGGTGTCCACGACGATGGAGCTTTGACCGTGACGCACCTGCGTTCGGGTCGTCAACGCGGTCAGACGGTGACACTTCCGCCGCGATATGTGTCCGAGTTCGTGCGTCTCGGGTACGCGAGAACGATCGATTCCGCGCAAGGAATCACCGCCGATATCTGCCATGTCGCGCTCACCGGAGGTGAGTCCCGCCAGCAGCTCTACGTCGCGATGACCCGCGGTGTGCACGCCAACCACGCCTACGTTCCGACCGCGTTGGACGGCAGTGAGGGCTCGTTTTGGAGTGAGCCGGCGGTGTTTCCGCGCACCGCGGTCGAGGTTTTGCTGCGTATCCTGGGCCGCGACGGCGCTCAAGCCTCGGCACACACGCAACTGCGCGACGCGCTCGACCCGCGCAATCGGATCGGCCGCGCACTCGATATCTACCTCGACGCCCTCGGTGTCGCCGCCGAACATGCCCTCGGCGCTGATGGCCTGGATCGTCTCGACGCCGCGGCGGAAGCATTGCGCCCCAACCTCACCGACAGCCCCGCCTACCCCGTGTTGCGTCAGCATCTGGCGACGATCGCGCTGTCCGGGCGCGACCCGATCGCTGCCCTGCACAATGCGGCGGGCGTGCGGGAACTCGACACCGCCGATGATGTTGCCGCGGTGTTGGGCTGGCGTCTGGACCCCTCCGGCGCGCACTCCACCGGTATCGGACCGCTGCCGTGGGTACAAGGAATCCCGCGCGGTCTACGCAAAGACCTCGACTCCACTCAACTCACCCCGCGCGCCCGCATCGTCGGCGACCTCGCGGCCCAGATCCGACGCGACATCCAGTGGTGGACTCCGGTAACAGCGCCGCACTGGGCTCGACCTCTCATCGGCACCGATCCAGGGCTGCTCGGCGAGCTCGCGGTCTGGCGCGCCAGCCTGCATGTCAACGACCGCGACATGCGCCCCACCGGAGGACCCCGCTACGGCGCGCTCGAACGTGAGCACCAACAGCTCCTCAACGAGCGGGTCACCAACGCGCTCGGCGACATCGGTCTGCCGGTCAACAAATGGGCCACCACCATCGAGCGTTTGGACGCCCGCGTCGTATCCGACCCGTATTGGCCCGTCCTCGCCGACAAGATCGAAGTCGCCTCCCGCGCGGGAATCGACATCGAAGCCCGGCTCACCGACGCCGCGGCGGCTCGACCGCTTCCCGATCAAATGCCCGCCGCCGCGCTGTGGTCACGTCTCGAGTTGGAACCCTCAGCACTCGACACCGGCCTCGGCCAACGCAACCTGCGCCCGGACTGGATCACCGATCTGCGCACCGTGCTCGGTGACGCTGCCGCCGACCGTGTCACCGTCGACCCGGCCTGGCCGCGCGTGGTCGCCGCGATCGACCGCGCGACCGGCACCGCATGGACACCCCCGCAGCTACTGACCACCGCGCACGAACTGCTCCTCGCCGCTCAACCCGACGACACCTCCAGCCTGCGCCCCGACCAACTCGCCAGCGCTTTGGCCTGGCGCATCGACGCACTCCTGCACCACATACCTACCCAAGACCGCGACCGGTCGAGCACCGACGCGCCTGCTCGCGCGGATTCACCCGAATCCACCGCATCCCCTGATGCACCACGAGAACCCGAACTCAACCAGGAAGGCCGCCAAGCATTGATCCCCGAACCTGCGCCATCACCGGCATTCGATGTAGATGTCGGAGCCGAACGCGTCGCCTTTGACTTGCCCGACCGTATTCGTGAGGTGGCCGAACTTTTCCGTAGCGGCCAGATCGCCGCGGCCGTCGATACCTACGGCGACCTCGCCGACATCGCCACCGACGAACAACACACCATTCTCGCCGACATCGCAGAAACCCTGTACCGCAATGCTTTTCCCGTCGCTCGCGCACGGTTGCGGTGGGCTGCCGAGCGAATCCCTGAGCATCGCGCGCTCATCCAGGCATGCACACCGGACAGCGACCCGCACGTCTACCAAACCCCCAACCGCCCAGCCGAACCCGGCTACCGCCGCGACCGCCACCGCGAAGTCGCCCGTGACCACCCCGGCCACATCGACCCCGATGCACGCCGCGAACAACTCACCGACGCACAGATCGATGCCCGCCGAGCCGACCAGGGCTAC
Source organism: Nocardia sp. NPDC051990 (assembly GCF_040680755.1). Lineage (NCBI taxonomy): Bacteria > Bacillati > Actinomycetota > Actinomycetes > Mycobacteriales > Nocardiaceae > Nocardia > Nocardia sp. NPDC051990. The sequence continues at coordinate 171,727 of NZ_JBFAXH010000009.1, forward strand.
CACGACACCCGCGCCGACGTCGACGACCAACCCCACGACAACATGATTCCGGACGGGGTTCTGCATCACTACTACCGCCAGGTGTTACCCGACGCGCGCCCGAAGCACCGCCCGCTCGATTACGACCGCGCCGCCCTACCCGACACCCAGGGATTGGGCTGTGTCGCCTGCGGCCTCGAACGCACCCGCACCGACGCCTCCCCCGTGCCGTCGCGCCGCGCCGACGACGGGCTATGCGGCGAATGCCGCGACAGCAATAGGCAAGGCATTCCCGACCACGATCCCGCCGACCACATCGCCGCACGCTGCACCCACATCGCCGCCACCGAACCCTCCGCCGCCGCTCGCGCCATGCTGCGCCGCGACTGGCGCGCCACGCGCAACCCAGCACACCGGGCTGCGATCGAAGCCTGGCTCCACGATCACCCACTCCCCGACGCCACCCAGCCATCGCAATTCGTCGACCCCGCCGATCCAGCGTTCGGCAATCCGCTCTACGTGCTCACCGACACTCAACTCGACGAGCACATCGCCCAACTACACCAACGCCTGGCCCTCGCCGACACCGAGACATTCCTGTTCAACCCACCCCAGCACCCACCCGAAAATCAGCCGGACCCAGACGATCTCGCCCGCCGCCACACCGCAGCACAACGGGCGATCCGCGACGCCCACACCGCCGACCAGCAACTCCACACCGCCGCCAAAGCCTTCCACGCCGTCGCGACCGAACTCCACGACGCGCGCGCCGATCTCGACGCCACACCCACCTACCGGCGCGGCCAACGCCGAGCACTGCAAACCCGCATCGACACTCTGATCGCCGAACAAGCCACGCGCAACCGCGAACACAGCGCCGCACGCGCCGCCGCACGCCAAGCAAAACGCGACGCCATCCTGCTCGCCGGAACCCCGGACGGCTGGGACAAACTCCTGAACACCGCCCCTGAACACGCACTAGACACCGACCAACACCACACCGAAGCAGGAGCCCACGCCGGTGATGAAGTCCGTACCCGCATCGCCGACATCAACCAGCAGCTTGAGGAATACCGCACCGAGCAACGCCGCCGGCGCAACCTCACCCACACTCAGCTAGCACACGAACAACACCATCGAGACCACATCGAACCGGCAGACGAACCCGGGCATGAGAACAGCACCGACCACGCCGAGCCTGTCAATCACCTTCCAGACGATGACCTCGGACTATAAGCGCTGAACGAAACAGCAAACCGTTGGTTGCTGACGTCGCCACAGTATCTCAGCCGCGAAGGCGCCGACGTCCTTGTCGTCGAGCAGGGCGAACCCGTGGGCCTGGGGCGGGTCAGCAGCAGCGTCAGTGCCCATTTCGATGAAGCCCGGATCTGCCGTGCTACCTGAACCCGAGAAAACTCGTCGCCGCCCAACTCGTTCTGACCGACGCTGCCGGGGGCCGATGCTTGCGCGGCGTAGTCCACGCGATCGGCAAAGACCGGGGCTGTGGAAGCTGCAGGTGATCCACGATGACGGGGGCATCGATGAGGTCACCGCGGAGAAGGTGCTCATCACCACTGGTGCCTTCATCAACATTTAAATAGTTGAGAGCCTCGGCGGTCCGTTGGGACCGCCGCTGCCGAATCACCTTCAGCGAGGTAAGGATCTTACCCGGGGTTGAGATCCTCGGCGGTCCGTTGGGACCGCCGCTGCCTGAGCTATGGCTGCTCTTTCCGCCCAAAACCTCGTGTTGAGATCCTCGGCGGTCCGTTGGGACCGCCGCTGCTTGCCGCCGGAGTTGACGTCGATTACCTGTTGAAGTTGAGATCCTCGGCGGTCCGTTGGGACCGCCGCTGCTCGCGGGATCGCGATCCCCCGCGCGAGAGGTGGTGTTGAGATCCTCGGCGGTCCGTTGGGACCGCCGCTGCCTTCGCGAACTCACCCACGCTGAGCAGCTCGAAGCCGTTGAGATCCTCGGCGGTCCGTTGGGACCGCCGCTGCGGCACCGGCGATCGCCAAACCCCAAGGGCCAGACAGGTTGAGATCCTCGGCGGTCCGTTGGGACCGCCGCTGCGCCAGAGCCAACCGCGAGCGCCAGGCCCTCGCCGCCGTTGAGATCCTCGGCGGTCCGTTGGGACCGCCGCTGCTGGACAGAATTATCAGCCTGTTCACGTGGATGCCGTTGAGATCCTCGGCGGTCCGTTGGGACCGCCGCTGCGGTGGCGCTCGTGAGCTGGTCTCGGGAATCTTCGAGTTGAGATCCTCGGCGGTCCGTTGGGACCGCCGCTGCCGTGGGGTTATCGGATGGCCGTGGACGACAAAGGGTTGAGATCCTCGGCGGTCCGTTGGGACCGCCGCTGCCTGCTCCGCGACGGCGCGGTGTTCCTCCGCTACAACCCGTTGAGATCCTCGGCGGTCCGTTGGGACCGCCGCTGCGCTGGATAACCAGCTGTTTTCGTGTTTCGGGCCGCTTCGAATATTGATGGCGCTCTTGGGGTGTCGCTGTTTTCGCTGCATGGCGGTTGAGAACCTCCCTGGTGCTGTGGTCGCACTGGGGGTTCCGAACTGGATCAGGTGTTCACAGGATGAGTGGCTCGTCGTGGGGTGGTTTCGTCACGGCGCCGAGGTGTCGTGCTACGGAGAAGGTGCCGGCGTCGAGTTGGTAGATACGAATGCTGTCGGTGTCGGGTTTGATGGCGTGTGCCAGGGCTGCTTCCAGCCGAAGTCGTGTGGCTGGTGTGCAAGTGATCTCGAATACTGATTTCTGGACTCGGTAGCCGTGACCCTCGCAGATTTTGGCTACTCGACGTAGCCGGGCGACTCCGTCCGGAGTGACCGTCTCGACGTCGTAGGTGATCAGCAGTTCCATCAGGTCACCATCCAAGGGAGATAGGTTTCGCTGTCTCCACGCAGGTGCCGGGCGAGCAGCCGCGCTTGTATCAGCGGGAGCAATCCTGCGGGGATATCGCGGTCGAGGTAGACGTGCGGCCAGTTCCGTTCGCGGGCGAGGGACCATTGCTCAAGGAAGAAGCGGCGTCCGTCGTCGGTGAGTTGAACCTCACCGCCTGGCAGTGTCACTGTGTGCGCTTTTGTGATCTGGTCGCGGTTGATGAGTGTGAGGACTAGGCGGTCGACCAGCAGCGGCCGGAACTGCTCCATGACGTCCAGCGCTAGTGCGGGTTTGGCCGGGCGTATGCCGTGAAGATATCCGATGTAGGGATCGAGTCCTACTTGTTCAAGAGCGCCGTGAACGGATGCACGCAGCATGCCGTATCCGAATGAGAGCAGGCAGTTGGCGATGTCGGTTGGTGGTCGTTTGCGGCGGCCAGGTTGTGTTCCCGGCGCGATGGACGGAAAGCTTTGGAAGTAGTCGCGGGCGGCTCGGCCTTCGATACCCAGTACCTCGTTCAGGTCGCGGGCTTGTCCGAGTGTAGCGAGCGCAGTCTCGTGTCGGCTGGCTGTGGCGCGCAGCGTGGTTTGGCGGGTGCCATCGACATCACGTGCGGCTCGAAGCAGCAGTTGCCGGTAGTTGTGTAGTTTGCCCGCAACCATAGCTTTGGCCAGCAGTAGTCGGTGCGCGCGGTCATCGTGTGCACGGATCTGTTGCAAACGCAGCTGCGGGTTGCCCGTCAACGGCCCCGACACCCGAGCGAGGAACTTGCCGTTGCGCGTTAGCCAGGTGACCGCCCGGCCGTCCGCGGCGCATCGATGCAGCAGATCATCGGTGAGGGTAACCCCGTTGAATGCGACGATGTCTTGGATTCGAACCAGGGGTAACAGGTGTCGGCCGGGTTTGTCCGCGTGGTACACCCGCAGTGCGTCGCCGTCGAGGTGAAGGCTTGTTCCCGGCGTTGTGACGAACAAGGTCTTGAGCAGTTCAGGCACCGCAGTCTCCGGGTTTTCGTGGCAGGAACAGGTCGATCTTGCGGTGGGCGGATATCTCCGGTAGACAGCCGGGGCGCAGAGAGCAACGGCGACAACGGCTGTCGTTGACCGCGGGTGGGAGCGAGCTCAGCGCGATAGCTTCCCGCAACTGCGCTACCGCTGCCCGGACCGCGGTGCTGAGCCGTTCGTCGACGTCGATCTGATGACGGCGGCGCGTCTTTCCAGCGAACAGTTCACCGTAGGGCACCTCGTCGTTGAACATTTCGCGCAGGCAGAGCACTTGAGCGGCGACTTGGAGATCAGCTGCGCCGCCGGGGCGGTAGGTTCCGGACTTGTGTTCTACCGGGACGGGGCCAGTGGTGGTCCAGTGCACGGTGTCGCAGATGCCGTGGATGCCGAGTTCGTGGTTGTAGACGGGCAAGGATCGCCAGATCTTGGTCCCTGCCCGTCCGGTGAGTGTCCCGCCCCTGTCGACGGCGGCGTGCGCGAGATCTCCGCGAATAGTGTCGAGGTTGGACTCGAAATACGCTTCCTGCCAGATCAAGACAGCCTGGCGCGGGCAGTAGACGTAGTGTTCGATCGCCGAAATCGGCACGTTCCATCGGTCGTCCACGCCTAAGGGGCCAGACATTTCGACGGTTAGCTGATGACCTGGGCGAATGTCACACCGTCAGGCAGATCGGTGGTGTCAATCTCGGAGACCTCGTATTCGGCGAAGCTGCGCGGCCCGAACTCGCCGTTCTCGTTACGCAGCTTGACGACAACGCGGTCGAGCAGTTTATGCGCGGGTGCGTTACCGAAGGCGTTGTCGTGGCTGAAGACATACAGGCCACGGGTGGCCATGCTGCCCCGAGCAGCGGAGCGGTCATGGTCGAACATCATCTCGAGTACGCGGTAGAGGAGTTCGAAATCCTTTGTGTCGACTCCGGTTTGGGTACCGCGGCTGGCGGAGTAGGTGATCTCGGCTCTGTAGAGTCCGTAGGGGACGGTCCATTTCCCGCCCATCTCAGTGGATTCGCCTTTGTCGATGTCGGTTTGGCGGGTCTGGGTGACGCGGGTGATCGCGTGCTCGGTAGGCACGACGGGGTCGATGGAGCGCGCCATCCCGACTTGCAGTGGTCCGCGGATCTGGCCGAGGGCGTTGGTGTCACCGGTGGACAAGACCGCCCCGAACAGACGGATATCGGCGTAGCGATCACACAACCAGGCTTTGGCAGTCTCGGCTTGCTCCTTGGTCAGCTTATTCCTGAGTTTGAGTCCGGTGGCGGCGTAGGACTCGGCCAGGCGAGTGTTGAGGGCATAACCGGCCTCGACGAAGATGCCGTAGCGGGGGTTGTCGGGTGCGGCCAGGGCCAGGGTGTCGCGGATTTTGCGTTTGATGCAGACATCGGTGATCAGGCCGTGGCCGGATTCGATATCGACGCGTGGTTGGTTACCGGCGTCTGGATTGCCGTTGGGGTTGCCGTCGGTGACGTCGAACAGCAGCACCATGTCATGGCGCACAGCAGGATTTATGTGGTTCGCAGAGAGGGTGCTGGTCATAGCGATGGGTCCCTTTCAGGAAGCAGGCAGTGTCAGGATCGGGAAGTGCTGTTGGCGCTGTCGGCGAGTTGATGGTGGTAGCCGAGGATGAACTGCTCTTGTTGCCGCAAACTGCACCGCATCGGTAATCCGTTGGATCCCTCGACGAGCTCGTAGAGCTCAGTCAGCTGCTTCTTGCAGTGCGCGGCCAGGCGGGGTGATTGACGGCGGCTGATTTTGCTGAGCCAGGCGTCGGCCTCGATCCGGCCTTGGGTCAGCGCGACCCTAGGTGTGGCCACAGCGCTGCGGAAGTACCGGCTGGTGAAGGTGCTGTTCACCTCGTCGGTCTTCTTCTCGGTCTTCTTCTCGGCCTCCGATCCGTCTGTCCGCGTGCCGGTTTCGTCCGTTCGACTGGCGAGATCGCGGTGGGCGGTGCGCTGGGTTTGTTCCAGCAGGGCGAACAGGCGCCCTGCGAGATAGGCTGGGGCGCGCAGATTCTTGTCGAGCCCGGTAGGCATGGGCGAGTCCTCGATTCGGTGGGGGCAGCGGTTGAGGGCGAGACGGATCAGTGCGGCACGAATATCGTCGACGCGGCCGTCGTTGCTGATGCGGTGCAGCAGGTGAGCGCGCAACGCCATCGATACCGGCACGCCGAGGAATGCTGATCGCAGCAGCTCGTGGTTGGCTTGGGCGAACCTGTCGGCGTTCTTGGCGCCGGGGCGAGCGTATTGTCCGGCTCGCTGGTCCCAGCGGCCCAAACATTTGACCATGTCCTCGACGCCATGCCAGTGCCGGCCCGGTGGCAGCATGGTGCCATCGGTCAAGGTGCGTGGCTGCGACCAGCGGGGAGTGTTGCGATGATCGTCGAACCAGGCGGCGATATTGCGGTCCAGGCTAGGTGTTTCGGGGTCGTCGCTGGCCAAAGCCATGTCGATCCAGTCCCGGACCATGACACGGGAGACGTTGCCGCCGACAGCGAGCCAGCAGAATCGGGCGGCCTTCCTGTTGGCGGTCGGCTTACCGTGATGGACCGAGCGCAGCAGGGTGTTGATCCGATCAGGGTCGGGCCGGATGACCTGCTCCGCTGGTGCTTGTTCGTCGGGATCGCTGACCCACCACGCCATCCGCGTGTCCTGGGCGGGATAGGTCATCGTGTGCTCCGAGGACAGCACACCGATGAGCCCGCCCATCATGTCGTTGGCACAATGCAGGCAGATCGGGGTATAGGTCAGCTGGTCGTCTGTCAGGTCATAGCCGAAGACTCGCGCATTGACGCTCACCAACGCCGCGTCGTTGCTCGCTCCCGGAACTAGGCTCGCAGGGACCTTCATCGGGATGTTCTTGGTCAACTCCCGAAACCGACCACACACTAGACATGCATCGACACGGCCGGTGGACTTACTCGCGACAACTTCAACAGACCAATATTCAGCCGCACTACGGCTGCGGTAAGCGGGGACGCCATCGACGATGGTGACGACACCATCCTTGGCGCGAATCCCCTCGGGGCGAACCAGTTCAGTGAGCCGCCCCGAACCGTAGAGGGCCGACAGCAGGTGAGGCACAGGGTCCGCGACCGCATCCACAGCCGCAGCCCATCGGTCTATCAGCCCGACGTACGCCCGATGACAGTCGGCGACCCGACTGTCTTTGGTTGTGTCATCACCCCACCCCAACACATACTGCACGTCGTCGGCCGCGAGATGCGCCAACACATTCATCGTCCGATCCGACGTCGGAACCGTATGTGTCACACCGCGCTTCGGCGCATCCAAGTCCCGCAAGGGCGCCAGAGCAACACCGTCGACGGCACCGTTGCGTGTACGGATATCGAGTTTCCAGCGGAACTCACGATCGCGATGAAACGATGCCACGTCGTCGCGGCTACTGCGCCCATAGACCGCCAACCGTTCGAGCAGCATCACGATACCTTCGAAGGTTGTTGCATCAGACCGACTTTCGGCACCTCTAGCACGCCGTGGACCAACGCCGCACGGAACCACGTGAACGATTTGCGGTCACCTGCGTGTTGGATGCTGTGAAGCATCACACCCAAGTCTGCCGTGAGATCGATCGGTGGCGTGTCGTCGGGCTCGGAGAACCGTGCCGCGAATTCTCTTGTCCCCAAGTAGGGTTGAGAAAAGCACTGGCCACGGGCGACGCGGCGCCGGAACTGATCCCGATATGCCGACTCGAGCTTGTCCGCATGCGGGCGTACATCGATCTGGGCATGAATCCGATAGCCGACATCCTTCAAGCACACAGCATTTCGCTGCACCCGACGCGCCGCGGTGTCCACTCGCCGGACCCCCGAGACCGCATCCGCGAGTGAGGCGAGATCAGTAGTCTCGTTTCGCCGCAAGGCGAAGTTCCTGATCTCTTTCAGGACCTCGATGCGTTTGATCCGATAAGCAAACTCCGGCTTCCAGTAGATCGCTTCCAACACCCCGGCCGCAGCCGTCGGCGTCATCACCGGATACGACACACGCTCCGCCGTCAACTCCGGCCTTGTGAACAACGCACCAGATCCCCATACCTGCACAACTAAAGACACCGAAACCACACCCCTTCCAGCACTTCTCATTCGAGACAATACGGAATCAAGACCACTTCCATGGAATTCATGTAAATCGCCGCTTGATCCACCCGTGCAGCGCAAGTCACTGTACCGCCATGAGCGCCTCGGTGGAATCGGAAATTTTCCGAAACTTATTGCAGGAGTGGAGAGTCGACATGAAGCGGAATCATGCCGTACACCACCGACAGAAACGGCCCCCATTGCCAATAAAACCGGGCGGTCGAATAGTTTGCAGCGCATCGGAAAGGCAAGCCACGCCTTCACCAACCGGGCGCGACACACAGCAACGCCCGGCGCCGGAGGTAACCCCACAAGCCGCGATTTACATGTTGAGATCCTCGCCGAACCATACGGACCAGCGCTGCACGGGCGGCGGAATAATAGCCGAGTTACAAATAACAGTCGCGATCCTCGCAGATCCGTTCGGACCGGCGCTGCCTGGATGACCGGCATACCCACCGCGTCCACGTAGGTGTTGAGATCCTCGCCGATCCGTTCGGACCGGCGCTGCTGGATGAACTCGCTCAGCCGGGCGGCGATCACCTGTTGAGATCCTCGCCGATCCGTTCGGACCGGCGCTGCCGGGAGTGGGCGTCTCAGCAACGCTGGGAAACCGTTGAGATCCTCGCCGATCCGTTCGGACCGGCGCTGCCCACCGCGCCGAGATCGCCGATGTACGCGAGCGGGAGGTTGAGATCCTCGCCGATCCGTTCGGACCGGCGCTGCCACACCAGCAGCGATAGCTACCGCCGGATGCTCCAGTTGAGATCCTCGCCGATCCGTTCGGACCGGCGCTGCCATTCATCGGGGACGATCACAGGTCTTCCTTCCAGTTGAGATCCTCGCCGATCCGTTCGGACCGGCGCTGCACCCGAGCCGCCGGGCAGCTCACCGAAGCGGTCAAGGTTGAGATCCTCGCCGATCCGTTCGGACCGGCGCTGCGCTGCCGCCGCTAGATCGTTGACACAGTCGGAGTGGTTGAGATCCTCGCCGATCCGTTCGGACCGGCGCTGCCTCGTAGTGGTAATCGAGCAGCCTGCTCGCAGTAATTGTTGAGATCCTCGCCGATCCGTTCGGACCGGCGCTGCCCGAACGGGTCTCCGACGTCGCCGAGTTGCCCGTGGTTGAGATCCTCGCCGATCCGTTCGGACCGGCGCTGCCACGACGGGTGCCCGATCACGAACACCCACATGGCGTTGAGATCCTCGCCGATCCGTTCGGACCGGCGCTGCTTGGCTTGGGTGCACGGCAATATCCAAGAGAAATACGTTGAGATCCTCGCCGATCCGTTCGGACCGGCGCTGCGTTCTATGGCGCTGTTCTCGCGCGCCTGGAGAGGGAGTTGAGATCCTCGCCGATCCGTTCGGACCGGCGCTGCTTCTACGAGTCGGACATCTGGACTCGTGAGGGCAAGTTGAGATCCTCGCCGATCCGTTCGGACCGGCGCTGCATGATGTCCCCGCGCCTCGCGGCCCACTGCTCCATGTTGAGATCCTCGCCGATCCGTTCGGACCGGCGCTGCCCTGCGCGAAGTGCAGGTTTAGCTATGCGTCTCGATCATGACACGAGAGACGCGCGATCGGTTTCTCCTGGATGCCGGTTCGGAACCCCCTAGATATCCACATCGCACTTACGGTTCCGAACCGCTGAGTGTGGCGATATGCGTTTACCGCTGCTGGATTGGAGTACATCGGGGACAGGCCAAGGTCCCACCGAGTGCTCGGCACCAAACCCGGGCTGCCTGGCCAGCGAATGCTAGTCAAAACACCGTTGGCAGGTCGTCGTCAACGACACCGACGCCACGACAGTCCTCAGGGTCCCAATCATAGGTACCTTTCCACCGTCCCAGGTCACCAACGATGTTGTCTATCAACGCCGCAGTCTCGGGTTGCTGTGCGCGGAAGCTGCTCAACTGAACTATCCACGGCTGCAGTGTCCGCAGTGCCTTCGCGGATCCAACGCGACCTGAGGCGAGATCAGCTAGTGTGGCGTCGATCAGTGGACGGTGATCTGCATCGTCGACAACGACCGGCACGGTGTCGTTGTCGATCATGCGGAATGCCTTCTTGCGGTCCCTTCCCGTGCTACGGCCCAGGTCTATCTCCGGGCCGTCGGTGACCGCGATGTAGTCAAGCTTGCGGCGGTTGTCCTGCACGACGTGACCGACATTCCATTTGGTTCGGTCGATCGGCCGGTGATCCAGCCGGAGCTGTTCATACAGCTCTTCATAGTAGCGGGCGAGAGCGTCCTGATTGTCCAATTCCCTTCCTGTAGAACCGAAGTGAATAGATGTAAGGTCGCATCCGGCCTCATAGTCAGTTGGACGTTTGCCCTCGGCAGGGTCGAACACCACAACGAGACCGCCACCGGCGTACTCGCCGTTTCGGTTGGCGCGCCCTGCGGCTTGCTGAATCGAATCCGCTGGCGCTAGTGCACGCCACACCACGGGAAAGCTCAAATCCACTCCAGCCTCGATCAACTGAGTAGACACGACCAGAACCGGCAACGCATCGCGGACCCGCTGAGCAACGACGGCCAGAACAGCTCGCCGATGCTCAGGGCACAGGCGCGTCGAGAGATGCCAAACATGGTGCCGCCGCTCCGAAATCAGACGGTAGAGCTGCCGCGCGTCCGACACCGAGTTGACAATCACCAATGCTTGCGGCTGGTCGCTCACTTCGTCGGCGACCTGCTCCCAGCTGACTTGCGCGTCCAGTCGCCGTTGATAGCGCACACGGCGGGCCCGATCGAACAATGCCTGCGGCTCGGTGATGATCTCGTCGATGTTCAGCTCGCCGCCTCCCCTCTCAGGCCCGCGCCACACCGACAACGACTGGAATTGCGGCTGGGTCGCCGAGGTCAGCAACACGGTCGTGCCGAAATGCTCTGTCAGCGTGCGCAATCCGCTCAAGATCGGCAACAACAACCTCGTCGGTAACGCTTGCACCTCATCCAGAATCAGCACAGCGTTCGCCAGCCGATGAAGCTTACGCACTTGGGAAGGCTTGCGGCCGAACAACGACTGGAACAACTGCACTGTCGTCGTCACCACGAACGACGCATCCCAATTCTCAGCCGCCAGCCGCCCCCACCTCTGCGCTTCGGTCAGCGGAGCGGGCACATCTCTGTCGGGTTCGAAGCGAACACTGGAATGATGCTCGAGCACAACCGGCTGTTCCTCGGTGTCGAGCAACCCTCGATACACATCGGCGTTCTGTTCGGTGATCGTCACGAACGGCACAGCGATGACGACACGAGACTTCCCCCAAGCCCGCGCGTGCTGCAGCCCGAACGCACCTTGGGCGAAGGTCTTCCCCAACCCGGTCGGTGCGGCCAGACGAAACACTCCCGGATCACGTTCCGCGGCAGCGACTGCAGCGCCGTACACCTCCGCGCGCAGAAGATCAGTAGAGGTCGATGCGCCCGCCAGGTTCGGTTTCCGTGTGATTCTCTCCAGCCGCCGACTCTCGAATCGGTCGGCCAGCACGGCCATATCGGCCGGGTCGGCGACTTGCGGCCCCAGCAGTCCCCGGCGATGAGCCCCGGTATCGAGATGATCTGCATCAACCAACGCCGAAAACACCATCCGCAGGCCCATCTCCATCACCAACTCGTTACCCTCGCCCTGCCAACCCGACGGAATCAGCCCCGGCCCGTCCAGAACGGTCTTAGCTTCCGGTACAGCATCGAAATACCCGGCAGCCGTGTCTGTTTCCCCCAGCACGGGCCCCTCCGAGACGAAGTCTTCGAACAACTCCTTGCTCAACAAGCCACCGTGATGTCCCCACGCAGCCATCGCCGCGACATCAGCAACCGGGTGCAGCAGCCGCGCACCGAGTTCCTTGTGCGGGACGCCAACACGCGCCCCGCTGGCCTCAACCTCCAACAAACGGCTCTGCCACGAACACGACGCCTTACCCGCATCATGAAACAACCCCAGCGCATACGCCAGATCACCCGCACCGAACACAGTCGCGAACCGGCTCGCCCACTCCCCCGTCGACCTGCAGTGCGCCTGCAAGCTATGCCGCACCCCAGACACATCACTGACACTATGAGCCCACAAAGTCACCCATCACACGGTAGCGAAATATGTTCTACAACAACAGCACTCGGACTTCGTTAGACAAAACACCCAGCCCTGCAAGGAGGCGTGGCACGTCGATCAGGCATGAAAAAGGGAGCACTTCCCGATCTTGGGATGCACTCATTGCTCACTTCTAAGAGTGCTTGGGGAACTTCATGGGCAGTTCGTAGATAGCTCGGCTTTTGCCCGGTCCTTTGAAGTCGGTAATGATCGAGATGCCGTTGATCTCCCGATCGCCGGGCACGTTGACGAAACCCAGGGCGGTCCAAGTAGCGTGCGCTGCTTGGTTGTCGGCCTCGGACGTCAGGTATATGCGCTCGCAGTCCCATTTTTCGGCTTGTGCTCGCACGCTGTACAGGAGCGCTCGCGTGATGCCGCGTCGCCGATATTGCGGATGGGTCATGACGTCCTGGACGTACACCTGTGAGGGGTTGTCCTGGCCTCGGAACGCGATCACGGCTCCGGTGATGCTGTTGTCGGCGGCGATTGCGATGGGGCAGCTCGTGGAGAACAGCGTGGCGTAGAGCCAGTAGTCGGAAAGGGTGCGGGCACGGATATACGGTTCGCCGAGCTCCATGAGCTGGTGGACTTCGCCGATGTGCTCGTGCTGAAGCGGAGTGACGATCACGGACGCACTGCCTCCAGATCCTTCGGACGACGCCGGTCAATTGGGTTGTGGTTTGCCAGCATTGCGCGGCGGTATCAGGGGCGTTGGGCCAGGGCACGAAGCCTTGGCGGAGATCGTTGGTTCGGCAGAATTCGGTAAGCGCGGGATAGAAGTCGTCACCTGGTCGAACACGACACCGAATGATCGGCCGAGAGACAGTTCGCCGCTCTGCATGATCAGCGGTCGCCGGTGGGATCGGTTGGCCAGGGCCATGTTTCAGCATCGAGGTATCCACCCTCGGCGCCGAACGCGGCGGTGATCGCGGCGGCGTCGCATTTCGCTGCGAGCAGCGTGAGCAGCAGGATGCGAGCTTTGATCGGATCGAGATAGCCGGCCGGGATCACACCGCGAGATATGAGGTCGCGTTCGGAGCCGGGGAACCCATAGGTTGTCTGAAGAGTCGAGCCGCTACCGGTGCGTGAGGCGAGTACGACGGGAATCTTGCTGGCGAGGGCTTCCAACAGCGGGACCATGTGCGCGGGAACGTGTCCGGCCCCCAGGCCCGCGACGACGATGCCATCGACATGCTCGCCGACTGCCCGCAGCGTGGTGCCGTCGTCGCCGAGTGCGATGGTGATGATCGCGACGCGGATGTCGTCGCTCGGTGTGGCGGGGACAGCGGCGCGGCGGGGGAGGTGATTCAGCAGCCGGGGGTGGCCTTCGACGATGTAGCCCAGTGGCCCGCCGTTGGGTGATTGGAATGTGGCGGGGCTGGTGGTGTGGGTTTTGCGGACTCGGCGCGCTGCGTGGATTTCGTCGTTGGCAACGACGAGGCATCCTTGGTCGCGGGATCCCGGGTGAGCGGCGGTTTGGATGGCGGCCAAGAGGTTGGCAGCACCATCGGCTCCCGCCAGTGTCGGGTTGCGCATCGCTCCGGTCACGACCACTGGTTCAGCCGCGGTGTGGAGGAGATCCAGCAGGTAGGCCGTTTCCTCGATCGTGTCGGTGCCTTGGGTGACAACGGAACCGTCGGCATCACCCAGTCGTTGATGAAGGGCACCAGCCAGCGCGCTGATGTCGGAGATCCTCAATGAGGCGCCGGGCATTTGGCGGAAGTCGACCACCTCGACGGTGATGCTGTTGTCCGCTAGTCCTGGGATGGCGGCAACGAGCTGCTCGGCCGACAACGTGGGAATGACACCACCTGTGGGGCTGGCCGACATGGCAATGGTGCCACCAAGGGCGAAAATGATCACGCGGCGGCCGGTATCGACGGAGGACACCCCGGCAGCCTAGCGATCTTGGCCGTTGAGGTCGGGGTGGAAACTGTGCGCGGCGTAGGCCGATCCACTGACGCCAGCTGGGTGACGCTGACGGATTCATCGTCCTCGGCGCCGATTGGAATGGAAGTAGTGGTCACGTTCGACCAGGCCGACGATATCCGTGCAGGCGTCCTGACTCAACGGCGTCGCACAACCGTCACCGAGGATGGTGTTCACGAGTTGCCAGGGGTCGGATCCGACGAAATCCACAGCGGGGTTGATACATTCGACGAGCTGAGCATGCTCATGCATGAGCATCACCGCGGTCCGCACCGGGATGTGATGGCCTTGCCTTTGCAACCACTTGGCCAGATCGTGGGCGACGTCGCCGACCTGGCGGGGCCAGCTCCGGCCACCTCCGTCGACCGCCCATTCAGGCTCGTACACGGTCCCCCGGGAGCTGAGCCTTTGAAACCACCAATCCTCACCGACGGCGTGGAGCAGAACCCGGCGGCGTTTGACCTCGACAGCCCATGCCCCCGCCGGGCCGACTAGGACGTGATCGGTCTCTCCGCGTCGGTTGCGGTAGCCGCGCAGCATCACCCATTCGTCGGGTAGGAGGCCGGAAAGACTCCAGGTGAGCAATTCCTCGCCGTACACTCCGGCGCCTTGCTGCTGGACGCGGTTGTATGCCTGTAGTGCCTCGTGCGCCGCCCATTCCACCTGCTGTGACGCGTCACCGACCCATGCCTGGGCAGCCTGCTCTGCGGCGGTGGGCACCGACAGGATCCGCTTCCACAACGGCTTCGTCCGACGAGCAGCCTCCAATTCGCCGCACGACTGAGCGTAAACGTCTTGCCACGCAGCCTGATTCGCTGAGGCACCCTTCAACTGCTGCTCGGACAGTTGAAGCTGCTCGCCTCCGTGGTCGGAAAGTACCTTGACCCGCATCCCGCTGCGCCTCCTTCCCGCGCTGCCGACTCACAGCATGCACGAATAGAGCCAGGACGACCACGTTGTGGAGCGCCGACGTGCACCTCTCAGACGTAGGCAATCGGATAGAGGGGGATCTGCGATATGACTGCGCAGTTGAAGAGTGCGAGGGTGGACGTTGTTGTCGCCAAGGCCGCCGAGTGGCGGAATCGGCTGATTGACCTCGGCTACCGCAACACGCTTCTCTATTTCCGCAACACCAAGCACGGCAGTCTGGACCTTGACCGCGCCATCAACGTAGCTTTCTTCGTTTCGGGAGCGGGCTGTTGGCGTTGTAGACACTTCAGTCTCGTCCCTCGGCGCAGCCGAATTGCCTGTGCCCGTTCAGATCTCCCGATATCGCGCCAGGACTTGCTTCACGGCATCTGTAACCGGTGGTTCCTCTGCCAGGCTGGTCCATGTGAACGCGTCGTGTTCGGTCAGCTGCACTGTGTCGGTATTCGCGACCTCGACCGTGAAGTTGAACTGGCGGCTCTTCCTGCCGCTGCCGGATTGGTAGTCGAACTCGCCCAGGTAGTTTCGGACGGCAGTAACGTCGAGGCCGGTCTCTTCCTTGACTTCCCGGATCAGGGCTTGGTCGATGGATTCGCCGGGATCGACTTTGCCGCTGGGAAGTTCCCAGATCCCACCCATGAAGTCGTCGGCGGGACGTTGTAACAGCAGGATTTTGCCGCCGTGTTGGACGATGGCGCCCACGACGAGTTGTTGTACCTCGTCCTGGTCGGCTTCACGCGTCAGCTTCTCCAGCAGTGTTGTCTCGATCATCGAGTTCTACCCTTTCAAATCGGCGTGGTGGGTGATGACTTTGTAGAGCGCTTCGATGTAGCGGTCGACGAGCGGCAGGTCCTCGTCTCGATGCCAAACAGGGAGTTTGAGCGTGGCATGGTGGAGCTCTTCGGCTCGTGGGTAGTCGCCCGGAGCGTAGCCGAGTTTGCCGGTGAAGGCCGGGAACAGTGGACCTGGTTCTTGGAAGAGCGGCAGCAGGTTCAGCGGGCAGGTCGATCCTGGTCGGTCGAATTCGTGGCAGCCCTCGGCCTGCAACGCGGCGTGGAAGCGCTCGACAGGCACATCGTCGAAGAATTCACCGTCGTAGAGAATCGCGAGTCCGTACCAGGCTGGTCGCGTGTGTGGTTCGTGCCAGGTGATAGTGAGACCCGGCTCTCGCTGGAGTTCGTCGTGGATGTGCTCGGCGATGCGCTCTCGCCCTGCGAGGTAGTCATCCAGATGTGAAAGCTGTTCCAGCGCAATGGCTGCGGCCAGTGGGTGGATGCGATGCTTGAGTCCCATGCCTGTCACGGTGTAGCGGCTGAGGTCAGATCGCGCTGGGATTTCGTTTCGGCACCGCTTGTTGTACTGGCCATGCAGCAAGACGCGGTGATACACCTGCTCGTCATCGGTGAGGATGAAGCCGCCTTCACCCGCCGACAGCGGTTTCGGCCCGTTCATGCTGAAAGCGGCGGCTCGCCCGAACGTGCCGAGCTTCTTCTCACCGATGCTCGCGCCGTGAGCGTGGGAGGCGTCTTCGAGCAGTAACAGGCCGTGAGCGTCGGCCAGTGTGCGCAGAGGTTGGACTTGTGCGGGCATCCCCCACATATGTGTCACCACAATGGCTTTGGTGCGCTCGGTGATACGTCGCGGCACATCGACCGGATCGAGGTTGCCACTCGTGTCGCAATCCGCCAGCACAGGAGTTGCACCCAGGTGCAAGAGCGGCGTCGCGGTGGCGAAGAACGTATACGCAGGCACGATCACTTCATCGCCTGGCCCGATGCCGCAGGCGGCGTACATCGAATACAGCGCAGCGGTGCCTGAGCTGGTGAGGATGGCGTGGCGGACACCGAAGTAGTGCTGAAGCGCATCTTCCAGTCGGGCGATGACACCCGAGCGGTCGTAGATCGAGATGCCCTCGTCGAGCTGGTCGAGGATCGCGATGCTGGTGGCCTCGGTCAGTGGCGGCCATGAAAAGTGCCGTGCTACTCCGGATATGACGGGCGGACCGCCGAGCAGCGCCAGTGGTGAGGTCACAACAGCTCCTTGGGATTGAGGTGGATGTGGGTGCGTGCGGCCTCGTAGCAGGCGGCGACAAAGGCCATGTGCGCGAGGTTTTCGGCTGGACCGCTGAGGTTGGGTCGGGTGCCGTCGATGACGCGGTGGAAGTAGTCGATCTGGCAGGCCGCGGCCGAGGGCCAGGCCTGTTCGCGATGCAGTGACTCGATGACCTCGCCGCTGTTGGTTAGTCGGCGGATACGGCCACGCTCCAGATGAACGACGCCCTCAGACCCGACGAGCCGGATCTCTTCGGTCTTCGGCCCGATGAACCGCGAGAGGAGCAACGAGCCGTAGAGGCCACTCTCGTACGAAAAGTGAATGAGCGCAGTATCTTCGGCGTCGTAACGCCGGTCCGGCCGCGCACCGACCGACAGCTCGGCAGCGATACTGTCCGGCAATCCGAAATACCAGAGAAGCAGGTCGATGAGGTGATAGCCCATGTCGATCACACAGCCGCCGCCCGCCTTGGCGCTCTGCCCACGCCAACCCTCCGACGGGTCATCGACATGCACGGTATAGCGGGCGTCGATCAGAAACGGCGTGCCGATCTGATCCGCGAGCTGCGGGAAGCTCGTATAGATCGGATTGAATCGCCGTTGCAGCGTGACCATCAGCTCGATGCCAGATCGCTCGCACAAATCCGCTAGTTCGATGGCCTCGATCAGGTCGGTGGCGAACGGCTTTTCCTTGAGGACGTGGACCTTGTGCTCCGCGGCCGACTCGATGACCGCCCGACCGGCGTCGTGTGGCACGCAGACCACCACCAGGTCGAGCGCCTGGGCCTCGAACATCTCGCGGTGATCAGCGAAGCCCGGCACTTGATGCAACGCTTGCTGCTCGCGCATGACGTTCGGGTCCTCATCGCAGACGGCGACCAACTCGACATGATGTGACGCTACGAGCGCTGGAATGTGATCGTTGATTGCCTGACGCCCGAGGCCCACTACACCGGCGCGCAGTGTCGCGCTGCGGCCCGCGACACGGCGCGCTGTGCGCCACCCGGATTCGATGTCCGGGTGGACGATGCGCGACGCTGGTGCCGCACCGAGCCCGCCTCGGGCGGATTCACATGGCCTCGTTATCGGTTCCCGGATCACATTGGCCCCCTTGGGTTTAGACGAGAAAGATCATCGTGTCCGGTGATCGTGGGACCGCGTAACCGCGTATGGGACGCCACGCGGGACGTCCTGGGACGTTTTCGAAGACGCATCAGGGTGCACTTGCTCGGCGAGCCATCCGTTGGGTTTTATTGAAAGCGTGAATGTCCGGCTTCAGTCCGTGCTCCACCAACGGGGGATCGTGCCCGGGGCCTTGGCCGATGTCTGCCAGGTCGACCCGAAGACGGTGAGCCGCTGGCTCGGCGGCCGGGTACCGCACGCCAGGCACCGTCGGCGGGTGGCTCATCATCTGCGCGTAGAAGAAACCTTCTTGTGGCCACCCGCCCCGTCCGCGCCGCCGGTGCCGGTGCCGCGGGACGTTGAACTGGTTGCCACCTACCTCAACCGAGCCGAAGTACCACGGGAGACCTGGCTGTCGCTGCTGCGCGAGGCCACCGAGCAGATCAACGTACTGGTCTTTTCTGGAACATTCTTCGCCCAATCCAACCCACACGTCGCGAAAATGCTCATCGAGCGGGCAACGCAAGGAGCCCGCGTCCGACTATGTTTCGGCGACCCTGACGGCCAGGCCGCCGCCGCTCGTGGGGAAGAAGAGGGCATCGGCGGGGCGACGCTGGGTGCGAAGATCCGGGCTTCGCTCAGCTACTACCGCGCATTGCTATCTCACGAGCGATGCGAAGTACGGCTCCATGACACGACCCTGTACAACTCGTTATTCCGTTACGACGA
Source organism: Nocardia sp. NPDC051990 (assembly GCF_040680755.1). Classification (NCBI taxonomy): domain Bacteria; kingdom Bacillati; phylum Actinomycetota; class Actinomycetes; order Mycobacteriales; family Nocardiaceae; genus Nocardia; species Nocardia sp. NPDC051990. The sequence continues at coordinate 190,532 of NZ_JBFAXH010000009.1, forward strand.
CATGTTGCTGGTCAACCCTCATATCTGGGGACAGCCGGCCAGCGCCAACCCGGTCCTGCAACTCAAGCGGATCGGCGAAACCGGATGGTTCGACAACTACACCAAAAGCTTCGATGCAATCTGGGCTGACGCGCAGCCCTGGACCCCTGAGTGAGAGGCCGATCATGGGCAGGATCGAGTACTACCACGACCCGAAGGCACCGAAGCCCAATTCGCTTGTGGTGGCTTGCAATCTGCTGGTCACCGACGAATCCGGGGCGATCCTGCTGCAGCGCCGCCGCGACACCGGGCAATGGGCGCTGCCCGGTGGTGCCATGGACTTTGGTGAAACCGCTGGCCAATGCGCTATCCGTGAATGCGAGGAAGAGACCGGGATCACTGCGGAGATCACGGGATTCCTTGGCGTCTACAGCAATCCGAACCACATCGTCGCCTATACCGACGGCGAGATCCGCCAGCAGTACGAGAACACCTACATCGGGCGGCCGGTATCCGGGGAGCCGACGATCAACGAGGAAGCCGACGGCGTGACCTTCGTAGGCCCTGAAGACCTGGACCAGTACGACATCCACCCGAGTATGCGCCAGCAGATGAGGGACTTCCTGTCCGGCAACTACCCCTACCTCGGCTGATCCGCCAACGCCTGTTCGACATGGGCCGCAGTTGCCAGGATCTCCGGCTCGGCCCGCTGAATGAACCTGCCCACCACTGTGTCTGGGCCGTAGCGGCTCACGATCTCGGCAATCCGAGCGGTCGGCGTCGTCGGAGCGCCGTCCGGCGTGGTGGTCATATCTGCGTAGGTCAGAGTGTCCACAAGGAGTTGATCGTCGAGGATCGGGAACTCGGCTTCCAGTTCCTCACGCAGGCCGCGCTCGTCGGCCTCCAGTAGCGCGAATGTGTGGTTGGCAACCAGTCGCACAAGTCGGACGTCGGCATTGTGCTCATCACGCAGGAACCGGGCACCGTCGAGCGGGTGGAAGCCGGTCACTACGAGCCGCGGTGCGTAGCCGACGTCGTGCAGGACCGCTGCGGCGATGAGCAATTCAGAATCGGCACCGAGTCGTGGCCCGAGCATGGTGGCGGCACGGGCTACGCCCTCGGTGTGAGCCCATCGTCGTGGCAAAGGCTGTTCTAGCTCACCCTGGGCCACACGCCGCGCCCACGCTGGCAGATGAAGTGTCACGGTTTCACGCTACCCACTCCGAAAGCCGGCCTCGCGGCGGAGGAGGCGCACGGCGAGTACAACGAGCTGGTTGTGAAGGCTGGCCTTGTCGACCGGGGTCCGGCCAAGGGCACGATGGTTATCCGACCGTATGGCTATCGCGTGTGGAAGTTGCTGCAAGCCGAGCTGGATGCGCGGATCAAGGCGACTGGGCATGAGAATGCGTACTTTCCGTTGTTGATTCCGCAGAGCTACCTCGAGCGCGAGGCCGATCATGTCGATGGTTTCGCCCCTGAACTGGCGGTGGTGACTCACGCGGGCGGTAAGGAACTCGAAGAGCCGCTGGTGGTGCGGCCGACTTCGGAAACCATCATCGGGGAGATGATGGCCAAGTGGATCTCGTCGCATCGGGATCTGCCGATGCTGCTGAACCAGTGGGCGAACGTGGTCCGGTGGGAGATGCGCCCGCGAATGTTTTGTGGGCAACCGGGGTGTGAGGACGACATCAAAGCGGTGACCTCGGCGACGCCGCGATGCATGCCGCTGGACGGGCCGCCGGAGACGGGACGGTGCGTGCGTTGTGGCGCACCGGCCAGCTACGGCAAGCGGGTGATCTTCTCCCGCGCCTACTGAAACGCCACGTGGATCACCCTGAGTTCAGGGTGATCCACGTGGTCTTCAGGTCGGCGCCATCGCTAGCCGGTCTGCTCGCCTCCAGCGACCCGATAGGAGTTCGAGAAGAATTGATCTTTGGGTGTAAGTCAAATCGGTTGTGGTAGTGACGTTTTCGGCGAGCTGCCGCAGGCCCCGATCCTCGGCAGGACACGCAAAGCATGGGCAACTGGGAAACGGCTGGTCATCGTGGGGCTACCCGATCTGATCGCGCAATTGGCGATAGCGCACTAGCTCGGCGTTTGCTGTTGATCTGAAATCAACAGGCTTTGCTGGTAGATCAGGTCTCCGCGGGTGCGCAGGGTTTCTTCGTGCTCCGAGCCGAGCACGCGGGTTCGCGCATCGAGCAGTCGCTGGTAGTCAGCGGCGGCGCCTTCGTGGTCGTCGGCGTCTGCTCGGCAGCTGGCGAGAGCGCTGAGCGTTCGGAGCGTGTCTGGGTTGTCGGCGCCGAGCACGCGTGTTCGCAGGTCGTACAACTGCTGATAGTCGGCGGTCGCGGTGGCGAGGTCGCCTGTCATCGCACGGCTGGTGGCGAGGTTGTACAACGCATTCAGCGTGTCCGGGTGGTCGGCTCCGTGGACGCGTGCCCGTGCCGAGTGTAGTTGCCCATAGTCGTCGACCGCGCCCGTGAAATCGCCGCAGTCGAAACGGAACTCGGCGAGCCGACGCAGGGTGGTCAAGGTGTCGGGATGATCGGACCCCAGCACGCGAGTCTGGTCGGCGATCAGTTTCTCGTACTCCGAGACGATGCTCATCCGTCCACTGTACGGTCGAAAAGGCTATTTGCTCAGCGGGTTTCAGCCGATCCCTGGCCGCGCCCGCTTGTACCTCGGCGGCCCGTCAGACGCCAGAGCCCGCCTCACGGTGTTACGGGACACCCCGTCACCCGGGCGATTCGCCTTGATCGCCATAGCCCTCTGAGCGGTGCAAACGACGAATCTCAGCTCAATCCTCCACGGTTAATCGAACACAAGTTCGAACCGCGCGGTATGCTTGATGGATGACCGCCCGTCTGCTCTACACCGTCGACGGCAAAGTCGTACCGCCCGATCAGCTCGTCCGCACTGCGGACGGATGGGTCGAGCCCGCGCCCACGCGATGCCCGAAGGGGCACCCGCTCCAGCGCGGCCGGATCCTCGCCGGCTGGATGCCGTGCATCGGCGACGGCCGGTCTGGGCACCGCTCTCACGAATGCGCCTGCCACGCCACCGTCTACACGCCACCGCGGGCCGCCGACTGCCCGTGCCGCACAAGAGGAACGATATGGACGCAGCACTCGAACGGTTAGTAACCGTCGTCGTTGACGCGATCCCACCACGCAGCGACATGACCGCGGCCGACGTGTACCGGGCCGTGTGCGACGAGGTGACCCGGCCGCCGTCGCGGGAACAGGTCGAGCAGGTGCTCGAGGTACTGCAAACTCCGGGGCTTCGGTACGCGCCGGGGGATGTCGGCTGGGCCGTCGTTCTGCGCCTGCGCGATCTCGAATACCTGGCAGACCCGGCGCGGGCCAACGATCCGCCGCCGCCCGACTACAACGGACCGAGATAACACTGGTGGACCCGCGGTTACAGCTGGTTCCGCCGGTGTTCCAGTGCGGCGGCGATCAGGGCTCGGGCCTGGTCGCCGTACGGCGCATGAGTGGCGAGGACGGCGAATGTCTTTTCATACAGCGCGATCTCGCTCGGTGCGGTGATGGTGAGCTCGGCGGCAACGGTTTCCGCCAGGACCATGCGCCGGTCGAACACGACGAAGTTAGTTGCCGGAACACCGAAGTCGGCGGTTCTCGGAACAATGCCGAGCGCGATTCGCTGATTGTAGTCACTGCGGGCGGAGACCTTTCTCGGCGGGAACCGAGTAGACCACGTCGCCGGGTTCGATTCGAGACGACACCTCGGGGGCGAAGACGAGCGAGAACTTGCCCGGCGCGGGCTGGTGGAAGTCGAGTGCTTCCAGAACGCCCCGGTAGGTCGTTCCGTCCTTCTTGCGCAGCTCGACCTGTTGGCCCACCGTGAAGTCTCCGACGGCACGGCCGACGACGAACGGGTTCGGTCGGAAACTGACCGGGAAGATGCCTTCAACATAGAATTCGCTCACTGCTCATTCTCCTTTCTTCCCAGCGAGATAGCGTTGCCAGAACGCTTCATCGGCGCCGCCTGCCTCGAAAACGCCATCGTCCCGCCCGGGCACCGCGGACCTCTCCAAGACCGCTGCCGCCCCGACCGCTGCGCCAACAGCATCATCACGCCAAACCACCTCCCGATCTGGGCATCCGAACGGCACACCCTGCTCACCTTGCTCGACACACGCGGAATCACCGCCGGGCGAAAAGCAGTGCTCGAACGCGAACTCGCCGACGTCGATGCCGTCCTGAACCGCGCCGCGCCGACCCAGGAGCCGCGATGACAAACGGACCACAAGGAGTGTCCGACGAAACCGCCAAACTTTTGAGAACAGCCATGGACCGGCTCCTGGCTGGACGACCACGGCGCACGGACGGCCGCCTCATCAAGGACAACCTCTGGAAAGAAGCCGGTGTCAGCCGCGCGACCATGAACCGGGCGACCCAAGTTATCAGCGAATGGGACGCCAGAGTGAGCGCCTGCGACAGCTTCACACCGCGCGAAGCCCAAAAGAACGACGAAATCACCGTTCTGCAACGCGAACTCGCCGACAAGACCCGCGAATGCACCCGCCTTCAGAAGCAGCTCGACGCCGCGGCAACTGCAATCGCCGCCTTCCACCACGACAACGCGCTTCTGCGCCAGGAACTCCACCGAACCGGCGACATCATCACGCTGGCCGACCACCACGCGGCCCCACCGAGCCGTTCGTCATGATGATTCGATGGACAAACTCCTGGTGCTCGTCAACGGACTTCCCGGCTCGGGCAAGTCGACACTGGGCCGATCGTTGGCCGAGTCGTTGAACGCCCAGTTCCTATCGAAGGACGCCGTCAAGGAGGCCCTCGCAGACTGCCTTGACGACGCCGCTGAACTCCGCACACTCGGCGGAATCGCAATGGACACGGTTTGGGCCCTGGCACGGGCAATCCCAGGCACCGTCGTCATCGACTCGTGGTGGTTCAAGCCACGCGACCTTCACTTCGCCCGCACCGGAATCCGGAACACCGGAGCATCACACGCAGTCGAGATCTGGTGTTGTCAACAGCGCGCCAATCCGGACCATCTGACGGCAGATCAATTTGGATCACCTGGTCGGTTTTGTTGATGGTTCAGTCTTCAGTTGTGCTGGCGGTGGGGACTCGGCCGAGGTTGCGGTCCTTGAGCCGGTAGCTGTCGCCTTTCAATGCGATGACCTCGGCGTGGTGGACGAGGCGGTCGATCATGGCCGCGGCGACGACGTCGTCGCCGAAGACTTCTCCCCAGCGGCCGAAGACTTTGTTGCTGGTCACGATCAGTGAGGCGCGTTCGTAGCGGGACGAGACGAGTTGGAAGAACAGGTTGGCGGCCTCGTTCTCGAACGGGATGTAGCCGACCTCGTCGACCACCAAAAGCGGGTAGCGGCCGAGCTTGATCAGCTCGGCCTGCAACCGGCCGCCGTGGTGGGCCTCAGCCAGGCGCGAGACCCATTCGGCGGCGGTGGCGAACCCGACCCGATGTCCGGCCTGATACGCTCGGATCGCCAACCCGATCGCCAGGTGAGTCTTGCCGGTGCCGGGCGGGCCCAGAAACACCACGTTCTCCTTGGCGGTGACGAAGTCGAGGGTGCCCAGGTGGGCGATCACGTCTCGTTTGAGGCCGCGGGAGTGACCGAAGTCGAACTCTTCTAGGGATTTCCGGTAGGGGAAGCGGGCTGAGCGGATGCGGCTCTCACCGCCGTGAGACTCGCGAGCAGACACCTCTCGCTGCAGGCAGGCGATGAGGAACTCTTCGTGGGTCCAGTTCTCGGCGCGGGCGCGTTCGGGTAGTCGTTCGGCGGCTTCCCGCAGCGACGGAGCCTTCAACGCCCGGGTAAGGAAGCTCAGCTCGGCAGTGAAATCTCTTGTGGCGGTGGATGTTTTCGCGGTGGTTCTGGTCCGGCTGGGCATTAGGCCACCCCACCTTCTGCTTCGAGGTCGACCCCGAGGGCGGTGTCGTAGTCGGTGAGACACCGCTGCTCGACCTCGGGTTCGGGTGCCGGGCGCAGGACACCGATCCGGCCGCGCCGCAACACCTTCGCCGCCTCGACATGCTCGGGGTCGGACAGGGTTTGATGCCAGGCCCAGATCCGCTCGTGATCGGCGACGATCCGGCCACCGGAGAACACCCGGACCCGGTCCAGGTCGGCGAGGATCTCGATCCGGCGCCCGATCACCGACGGATGCACCGAATAGTCATTGGAATCCAAACGAATGTAGTGATCACGCGGCAGCCGAGCCGAGCGCCGCCACCCGGTCTGCGGCGCCACCGGCGGCAGGCTCAGCATCGCTTGGCGGTCCGCGGTGATCCGATCGGTCGGCGCGCAACCCAACGCCCGCCGCGGACGGGCGTTCACCAACTCCAGCCAATCATCGAGTTGAGTATTGAAATCGGTTGGGCCGGTGAAGGTTCGACCCGGCAGGAACGACCGCTCCAGATAATCATGAGCCCGCTCGATCATGCCTTTGGCTTCCGGATCAGCAGGCCTGCAAACAAGCACCTTCGTGCCCAACGTTCCCCGGAACGCTTGGCACTCGGCGGTCAACTCGCTACGTCCGCCACGCCAACGGCCGATCGCGCCTTCGCCATCCCACACCAAAACCCTTGGCACCGAACCCAAACGATGAATATGAGCCCACCAGCCCGCGAACAGATCCTCGGCATGCCGCGACGGGATCAACATCGCCATCAGCCACCGCGAATACCCCAGCACCATCGTCAGCACCGGCAGCTGTTTCGGACCACGGACCTGCCCGAAACCGACCGGCAACTCGATCGGCGGGAACCAGAAATCACACTGCGCGATCTCCCCAGCCACATACGTCGTCCGTGACGCGGGATCCGGCGGCAGATACGCCGGCCGCAACTCAGCGACCCGGCCCGAGAGCACCCGCACCGAGCGCGTCCAGCCGATCCGCTCGGCGATCACCGTCGACGGCATCGTTGGATACACCTTCAGCAATTCCCGGATCAGCGGCTCGACCGCATCCACGACCGACCCCTTGAACGGGCGCTGGTACTTCGGCGGCCCGTCCGAGGCCAGGGCTCGCTTCACGGTGTTGCGGGACACGCCCATCATCCGGGCGATCGCCTGGATCGGCATGCCCTCTGACCGGCGCAACCGACGAATCTCAGCCCAATCCTCCACAGCAAGCATCCCTTCGGTCCTCCCTGGCTCGGATAGAGCCAGAGTCACCGACCAGATGGTCCGTTTTGAGTTGCCGCACGGTGGTCATTTTTCACGTGCTGCCGACAGGTGTGACGTCCCCGCCGACATAGCCAAGGCTCGCTACGCGAGCAGAAACCGCCCAGCGTTCTACGAAGACCAGCAACGGCTCGCCGATGACTGGGACACATGGGCTGCGCATGCCGCGCCACTCGAGCTGACAGCCGACCCAATCGGCGACGAACATCCGCTGGCCAACTCTCACTGACGCCCTCTCCGCGCTGTCTCATGAGACAGCCGGATTCTGGAGAACACGACTTCTGAGACCCTACAAGACAGCAGGGTCAGGTCAGTCCGATGGCGAACTCGCCGACGCCTACCCCGGCAGTAAAGGCGGCCCACTCAGCCGCTGTGTAGTCGAGGATTGTTCCGACCGCATCCCGAAGGGCGGTGTGGCCAGTACTTGCGTCGTATTCGATAGCCGGAATGCCAAGGGGCGCATCGTCGTCGGTGGCGTCGCCAGTGGCGATCGCTAAGAACCGGTGCCAAGAGGCCGCCGGGATGGCGATCATCGGCTGGAAGGCTGGGTCGCCGTGGTATTTGCTGTCGCGGACGAGCACCTCATCCTCGGTGAACCGAACCTCGACACAGCTTGATGACTGGCTCGAGAATGAAGCTTTGAACCAGCCGGGGTTGGAAGGGGTGGTGCTCTCGTTCACGATGATGATCCTACTCACCTGGTGCTTCTGTCCTGCCTGCCAACTTCTCTATGAGAGCCAGTGAATCCTCGCGACTCAAGGACCGACTCTGCAGATGTCCGAATCCGACGGTCATACTCCGGATACGCTCCTCGTCTTCGACCAGTTCACCCCAGTCGACCGCTTCGGACCACCCCAGCGCAGGGAGATGCGGTCGGGCGAACTCAAGAATGTGGAACGTGAGGCAGCCGAAGATCGCGCCAGTCGTGCTGCTGAAGGGAAGGACGCGAAAGTCGATCGTGCCTGGATGACCGGTGATCATCGCAGCTAGATGCTGCAACTGGCCATGCAAGACGTCAACGCCTCCAGTCATCTGCCGCAGTGCAGCTTCGCTGACAACAACATTGAGGCGGAGTGGATTAGAGTCGGTGAGCCGTTCCTGACGGCGCATGCGCGCTTCGATTCGCTGACCTACCTCGATCTGACGGATAAACGCGGTATCGGACGTGATCAGCGCGCGAGCGTAATCCTCGGTCTGCAGCAGACCGGGAATCAACACGCTTTCGACTGTACTGATCTCCTCAGCGCCAGCCTCCATGCCCCAGAGCCGCAACTGTTCTTCACCGAACAGACCTTCGTACCCGTTCCACCAGGCGCGCTCTTTTGCAAGATCGCGCAACTCGAGCATCTCGGCCTTCTCGTCTTCCGAGAACTCCAACTGTTCTAGCAGTTCTCGCAGTTTGCTCTCGGTCAGGATGCGCTGATCGCGCTCGACTTTCGGCCAATAGGTCCGAGAAAACCCCAACTCCTTCGCAAGTTGGGGACCTGTGATGCCTAGGACTTCGCGCCGACGGCGCACCCGATACGACAGCTCCCACCGAGCTACCGCAGGCGATTTCGCAACCATGGCTACGTTGTCTCCTCTCTCGTACAGGCAGCGTCACCGTACACCAGAGCTGAAATGACACGTGTCATACTACGTCGCCAGAATACTTCTGTTACACCTTGACGAATTCAAACTATGCGACATACCGTCAGACGTGTCGTTCATCACATTGAGCGGCTTACAGCCTGTGAGTAGGGGTGATGACTATGCGGTGCGCTTCAAGACCGAATGCGGACCCAATGACCGCCAGGCAGGCGGGCATCGGATGAGTGCTCCGGGTGATGTGGACAAGGCGATAGAGCTGTGCGGCTGTTACCGGCACGTATGTGGGTTGGATGCGTTCGTGCGTGATGGCGTCGGTCCGATCTTTATGCGGGTCGGTGGTGTGGGTGCGGTGAGGATGCCCGCGCCGCTTGGTCAGCGGGTTCATGACCGGCTGGTTGGGCCCGGTCCGGTCGTGATCGAGATCGATGGCGCGTCGCGAGCGTGTTGGACGATGCTCACCGGTGCTGTCGGGCATCACCTGTGGGATGTGGCTACTTTCGGGATGCTGTCGGCCGTCGAAACGCGGCTGGTGCCCGACGGGTATGAGATCCGGTTGCCGACGCCACGCGATGGCAGGTTCCGGTGGCTTGTGATGCCTAAGGATGGGTATCGGCCATCGCCAGATCATGTGATCGATGCGGTCCGGGTGTGCAGGGGTGAACGGTGACCCCCGATGCCGTCACCCCTCTCTACAGGCCCCTGTCGACAGGGGTGACGGCCGAATCGTCGAGCTCGAGGCGAGGCGCCACGTCAGGTAGGTCAGTCCGGGTCAATGTCGCGGGCTGTCCGTTGCAGGCCGCGATGCCGTCCACGGATATCGGGACGGCGGATCAATGTGGTTGGTATCGGCGGGTTCTGGAGCTTCCGGTTGTGGTTGTGCCGCGGACGAGGCGGATCGTGGTTCGCAGGATTGATGGCCTGCTGGATGCGGTGGTGATGCCGTCGCCGTTGGGGGAGAAGGTCGCCACGTGGCTTGCGATGGACCGGCAGCTCGGTCCGGTGATCGAGCACCGGGACACCGCGCGCACGACGTTTGTGACCGGTCCGGCTGATGGTTACGAACACACGATCTTCGCGACTCTTCTGCGTCTGAACGTCGGTCTCGGTGGCACACATATCGTGCTGCCGTCACCGGACGATGGAGGTTCGGGTATCTGGCGGTGGCTGTTTCTGCCGTGCAACGGATTTCGACCGGTGATGCGGATTGTGCTGGACGCGGTGGTGGCGGTGAGTGCGCGATGATCGCACCGACGTTCGGACATCTGCGGGATTACGGCGGGTCTGATGAGTGGGTTCGCCCCGGTCTGCCAGGCGAGGGTCCGCCCGATCATGTATCGGCGTTGCGTGGGCGGCGTTGGGTGGGTTCGAGTGTTGGGCGTCGGTCGTGAGCGGGCGGGTGCGGGCGTACGGGATCGTGATCTGGGATCGATCCGGGGAGCAGGCCCCGGCCGAGGTGGCGACGATCCGTGAGGTTGCTCGCCACGCCTGGCTGGATTTGCGTGCTGTCTCGGTCGTGGGTTCGGCGAACCTGAGTGTGCTGCTGGCCAGCTTCGCGACGTCGGGGATCGATGTGGTGATCGTGCCGATCGTGTTGCGTCCGACCGGGTGGCTCGATGCGGTTCGCCGTGACTGCGATGTGTGGACATTGTCTCCGCCCGGATACTGGCCCCGCATTCATGCTTCGGAGGTAGCGGGTGAGTTCATCGCCAGCTCGGGATTGTGCTGATGAAATCCCCACGCCGCGTCCGGCATATCCACATCGAATCCGGGCCGCTCGTGCTGGATTTCCAGGGCAGCGCCGAGCAGATCAGCAGCGTCGCCGCGCAACTCGCTGCTGCCGCTGATGCCGCCGATCTCACTTTCACCGTGGACAACGAAGTCGGGCCGCACCTTCCCGAACTCCCCTGCGGTGGCCTCTGGGAATAGCCGCCACCGGTCGCGATGCGACCAGTTCGCCCCTCCTCGCCACCACGTCGTACTACCCGCGCGGTACGCGCGGACTCGTGAATACCCATCAATATGAGAGGCAGATCCACATGGCCACAGCAACGGTTTCCACTGCCGACAACACCGGCGCCGAAACCAGCGACACCGGACCGGGACTCGCGATCATCGATCAACGCCGTCGGGTGTATCGAGATGAGTTCGGGTTCAACACCTTCCGCGACCCACACACCGACGCCATCACGATGGTCGCCGGAAGCGTATCGGCGGTGATCACAACAAATACGCTCGGTCCGCAGGTCAGAACCCTGCTCGGTGCCGGATCGGTGCCGGTGTTCTCGGTCGGTCACCGCGTGTGGGTGTTCCTCACCGACCCTCCGACACCGACCGACAATATCGCCCAGCTGAACGTCAAGTTGTTCACACACAGTGCGGTACCGCTGTTTTCGGGAGCGCTGATCGTTCTGCCGACGCCGGGCAACGCCAAACGGTGTTGGTTGCACCTGCCCGACGGGTACTCACGGCCTTCATTCGCTGCCGTGGTCGATGCGGTCGAAACCGCTGCGGCGCAGGCAGACTCGCAATGAACACCGCCGACCGGATGGCACCGCTTCGGTCGCTGGATTGTCAACTCGACCCGGCGTGGGTGGACTGGCTCGCCCACAAACCAGACTCCTTAAACCGGTTCTTCGCACACGATGTGCCACACATGCCGCCAGACAAATACTCCGAGACCGCAATCCGCACCGCCGAGCACGCCCTGCTCGCCCACTTCACCGACTACAGCTCAGCCGATCCCGACGATCCGCTGCTCGCACGATTCGGCTACTACCTGGGCGAGACTCTCACCGAATCCCTCGACGGCTACTGGATCAACGAACCCTTCCCTCATCCGTACCGGCCGCGAGCCACGGTCCGTTTTCCCTACAGCGATGTCCGGATCTGCGTCGACGAGCAAGTCGCGCTGGCCCTGCACCACCGATCAGGCAGCTACTGGGCGCAGACCTACACCGCACTGTCGGGGTTGTGCGCGGCATGGCAGGAATCCGGGCCGGGCCGCCGCCAATGGGGCACGCCGTCGGTATAGACGCGCCGCTCAGTCTCCGCCGACCCACATGCCTACGCCCCAGACCGTGGCTGTCCGGTACCGGCCCGGCCCGCACTCGATCGACCACATCTCCCGGCTCGCGAGGCGTCCGCACCAGGAGACCACCACAGATATGACCGATGGCGGGTGCCTATACTTTCACCCGAGCGCGTTCCAGCGGGAGTCGACGAAGCGTGGGTCGCGCAGGCTGCGGAGTCGGTTTTCGAGTTCCTGTGCTGCGGCGGCGTCGCCCTGGCTGGCGTGGCGGATGTATGCGTTGAGGGTATGGAGGTCGCGCATTTCTCGTAGGAGAGGGAACCCGTCCCATTGTCGAACGTCCCAGCCGTAGGCAGCGACGAAGCCGTCGATTTCAGTTGGGGTGGTGCCGAACCGGGCGCCTTGGATGGTATTGATGAGGTCGAGTTCGCGTGGAGCGATACTGATTTCGTCCCAGTCGCCCAGCAGTGCACCGGAGGGACCCCAGAGGGTGTTTCCTGGGTAAGCGTCGCCGTGGACCATGCCGTGACCGAGCTCGGAAGCGAGATGGTGGTATTGGCCGATGATGTGGTGTGTGCGTTCGAGCAGCCACTGCTTGTCCGGTTCGGTGAGAGCTTGTGTGGCGCACGGATTTTGGAGGGTTTCTAAGAGCCCTACCAGTGGCGGATAGTCGGGGAGTTCGAATGGCGGCTTGGGTAGGGCATGTAGGCGAGCCAGGATGGCGCCGAGTTCGCTGGCGGGTGGGCGGGCGCGGTCGTTTTGTGGGTAGTACTGCCAGAACGTGACGGTGACGCCGTCGATATCGATGGCGTGATCGATGCGGGGTTCGGTCACGGGGATGCCCTGGTCGGCTAGCCATCTCGTGATCATCACCGATGCCCGAGCGCGTAGTCCGTGGTGCTCGTTGTGGCTGATGCGGGCCACGGTGTGTTCGTGAGGGAGCAGGTAGACGACGTTGGAATGCTTGCGGAGTAGGCGAGCACCCGACGATGAGAGGCCAGCTTGCTCACATGCGATGGTGAGCAGGGTTTCGGTCACTTCGCGATCGGTCATCGCCGTGGAGGGAATTGCGTCGAAGTGAACACGTCGATTTCCTGGCTGAGGGTCCGTGCGATCGGAGCATTTGCATCGCGGGTGGCTCGCAGCGAATTGTCAACAGCCCGTAATCCTTCCGCCACCGGATGAATGTGCTGTGCAGGCGACAGAGCGAAGACCGGAGCGAGGATTTCGCGTGCACCGTCGATAGCGCGGCCGGTGATGCGGACGATGGCGATGTCGGCGCGAGCCAATGCTTCGTCGCCGTATGAGCGGTCCTGCTCCCGGCCCCGGGTGTAGCCGTCGACCGCCTTCTGAGACCACCATTCGGCGTTGTCAGCTTCGCCGAGGAGCCGGTAGGTCGTCCCGAGGTAGTAGGCCAGTTTAGTGGTGGGGAACCGCAGCGAACCGCCGAAGGCGCCGACGTCATCGACACTGTCGGACGCAGTCTCGGCTGTGGCCAGAGCTTCGGTGGTCGCGTTCGCGGCTTCGTCACGGCGTCCGAGTCGGGCGGCGCATCGCGCTTCGAGCGCGGCAAGCCGGATCTTGTGCTCTCCGGTGGGCGAGCACTGGGATGCGCGGCGGGCGATCTCGATCGCGCTGCCGGGGTTGGTGTTCCATTCGGTGATCAGTGCTTGGGTGCCAATCGTCCAGGCGCGTAGGCCGTTGTGTCCTGCTCGCGCTGCGAGGGATTCCGCAGCACGTGCGTGTTGCATCGCTGCGACGGGATTGCCGAGGTTGCTGGTGATCTGCGCGAGTAATTCTATGGTCACCCCCGCCAGAACCAACAGCTCCCGTGCCCGCGATGGTGGCGGACCGGTGTGCAGTGCCCGGCGGATCGTGTCGCGCAGAGCATCAAGCTCGGCCACCAACGGACGTGGCGGTGCGTGCACGAATTGCTGCGCGATACGTGATAACTCGCTTGCGAGGCTATCGACAGTCAATTGCCCGGCATGGTCGTTGCTGGCCCACTCTGCCAACGCAAGTGATGCCTCCGCCGAAGCTTCGAGCCGATCCGGAACCGGGCCGCTCGAATGGGGAGCTTCTCCCAACTCTTGGGCCAACTCGATCAACAACCCGTCGGCCGACAGCTCGGCATCGAGGCCAGCGGCGACACTCGGTGATGGCAGGCGGCGGCCGTTCTCGATGCGTGATAGCGCACCGGCGTCCAAACGGATTGCGGCAGCGACACTGCGCAGCGAACGATCTTTGCGCAGCCGTAGCCGTCTGGCGACCTCGCCGAATACTGGTGTTTCGCTCACGCCCGATTGGTCCCCTTACCGCAACGGCCTCGACCTGCGTTGCCAGCAGCTGGCAACAAACGGCAACACCGCAACACTGTCGGCGGATGCCTGCTGGCACGAACATCATATGCAGCACCCGGCGCCACCTGCTGGTTATCGGCTCATCGCACAATCCAGCGGCGGTCCGCCCCTCATGCGGTTCGCATCGGCCAATGGAGCAGGCCCAGGCGAAGGTAATCCACCGGCCCGCGCCGGGTGCCCTCGAACAGCAGGGAGGCAGCGATGTATTCACCACCGTCCCCAGATCAACGGGATCTGTGGCTGATCGCTGGCCGCGACTGCGCCGCCGCACCGGGACCTGAAATCAGCAGCGACCGTGCGGCTTTCCTGGCCGCTGTGCACGCAGGTCATGGCCCAGGGTGTTGTCAGCTTCTAGGAGCACTCGCTCGGCGCGGCGACGCGTGAAGGCGCTAATACCCGCCTCGCGCCCATCAATTCGATCTCCGACGCACCTCCTCATCCCCCGAAGCAGACGCGCATCTCGTCTCCCATGATCAACGCTTGGAGTGACGCTTGACCACCTCAACCCCCGCACCTCAGACGAGCGAATTCCCGATCGACCACAGCCCGCCGGTCGGCACCTCCCAGGCGCCGGTGCCGCTATTCGGGCCAGAATTCGCGGCTGACCAACATGGTGCGTACCGGGAAATGCGGCAGCGTTTCGGGTCTCTGGTCCCGGTGGACATCGGGGTGGCGGCCACCCTGATCACCGAATACCGAGATGCACTGGCGATCCTGACCCGCGAGGAGCGGTATCCGACCGATCCGACGGCTTGGGCGCAGCAGGTGCCTCCTGAGTGCCCTGCTTTGCCGAGCCTGGGCCCGCGGCCGGACGCACTACACACCTCGGGTGGCACACACTCCCTGTACCGGCTCGCCATCAGCGAAACTCTCTCCCTCGTCGACCAATTCGCTCTAGAGAACACGGTCAAACGCGTCGCGGTCTTGTTGATTAACCGCTTCTGTGAGCGCGATTCGGCGGATCTGCTGGGCGAGTTCGCGCGCCCGCTGGTTGTCGACGTGGTTCATGGGGTGCTGGGGCTTTCACCGGAGGCAGGGCAGCACGCATTGAACGCGATATTGACGCTGCGAGCTACTGATCCGGCGTCGGTGAAACAGGGCAACCGAATGCTGGAAGAGGCGATGAGCGACACCGTCGTGGACAAGAGGGCCGCCCCAGGCATGGATGTCACGTCGTGGCTGCTGCAGCATCGGTCCGGGCTATCGGTCGACGAGGTCATTCACCAATTGGCGATGCTGTACCGGTTCACCGAGCCGACGTGGAACCTGATCGCCAATGCTGTGCTGCTGGCGGTGACCGACGAACCGTTCGGCGAGGATGCTCTTGGGGGCGCACTGTCGCCGCAGGAAGCAATCGAGGAAGTGCTTTACAGTGATCCGCCGCTGGCGATCGCGTTCGCGCGTTTCCCGCGGCAGATGCAGATCCTCGACGGCGGCGGCACAGTGCACGAGCACGAACCGGTGCTGGTCGGCCTGGCGGCCTGTAACAGCGATCCCGCCGCCGTGGGCGAGGACCGCACGGGCAACCGCGGGAATCGTGCGCACTTGTCTTTCGGTGCGGGAGCGCAGAAGTGCCCAGCGGAATCGATGGCGACGCTCATCGCGCGTGAGGCCCTTGCTCAGTTGTGGGACGCGTTGCCCGATATCGAGCTGGCTGTGCCCGTCGACCGAGTGGAACGGGTGGCGAACCCCTTCCTCAGCGCCTTGGTCGCACTACCGGTCAGGTTCCGTCCGTCCCCCCAACTCCCGCTCCCATAGGAGACCACACTCGTGCAGCAGCACACCCTCCCGGCGCCCGGCAAAGCCACAGGGACCCCGATCGAAGCGCTTGGGCCTCGAATCAGCATCTACACCCCCGAATTCGCCGCCGATCCACACCGCGCCTACAAGCAGATGCGCGAGAACTACGGTGCGCTGGTGCCGGTGGAGCTCGCACCCGGGCTGGCCGCGACGTTGGTGATCGACTACCGCACCGCGATCAACATTCTCACCGATCCCGTGCACTTCTCCGCTGATCCCCGCGAGTGGCAGAAGACGTTGCACGACCGCACGTGGCCGATCCTGGCGATGCTCGAGTGGCGGCCGAACGCGTTGCGCAGCAACGGCGAAGAACACTTGCGCTTCCGCCGGGCGACCCACGACGCCCTTGCCGGAATCAATCAATACGGGCTGCGCGCCTTGGTGGAGCGCACCGCGGTCGGCCAAGTCAATACGTTCTGCCGGTCGGGGTCGGCTGATCTGCTCAGTCGATACTGCCTGCCGGTGGTGTTCGCAGTGGTCACCCAGATCATCGGGTGCACACCCCAGCTCGGGGAACGGCTCGCCGCTGCCAGCGCGGCGCTGTTCGACGGACAGGACAACGCTGAGGAACTGTTCGACTCGGCCCTGCGTGAACTGACCTGGCTCAAGCGCACCAATCCCGGCGACGACGTCACCACGCGGCTGGTGCGGCATCGGGCCGAATTGAGCGATGACGAGATGGTCCAGCAACTGCTGACGATCATTTCGGCCGCGATCGAGGTGCCGCAGAACTGGATCGCCAACACCCTGCTGCTGATGCTGACCGATCGCCTCCGATTCATCGCGGGCATCAACCGTGGCCTGCCGCCCTCGACGAGTGCCGCACTCGCCGAGGTGTTGTTCACTAACCCGCCGATGGCCAACTACTGCCTCACCTATCCGGTCCAGCCCATCCTCGCCAGCGGGGTGTGGTTGCCTGCGCATCAGCCGGTGATCACCAGCGTGACCGCGTGCAACAGCGGCCCCGAGGTCAACACCGGCCAGTACACCGGCAACGACTCACACCTGGGCTTCGGCGCGGGCCCACACGCTTGCCCGAAACCGGCCCGAATCGTGGCTGAGCTGATGGCGGAGACAGCTATCGACCAACTGCTCGACTTCCTTCCAGAAATGCGCCTCGCCATACCCGCCGAAGAACTCGAGTGGCGGCCCGGCCCGCTCCATCGCGCGTTATCCACACTGCCGGTCATCTTTCCGCCCTCACCTCCCCAACACATTCTGTAAGGCCAACGATGATCGACGTACTGCGCCCGCCAGCCCTCGACCGCGACGACAAAGAAGTCCGGCACCGTTTCCTCGACACCTACTGGCGCCCCTTCATCGACCACCACCGCGGCAACCGAACACTGCCCCGGCTGCAGCTGCAGGCTCTCGATGCCGACCCACACTTCTACCGGGAGTTCTTCGACCAGCAGTTGGCCGGCGCGCGCCGGGCATGGAATCCGGAGCAGGCGGTGGCGTTGACGCTGTGTGACGTCATCGACACACCCCTCGGGCAGTTCGACCACCGGTGGTGGCCCCACCCGGGTCAGACCATGGCGGGGGCGGTCCGTACCGGCGGTACCGTGGCGCACCACAACGAACGGTGGCGCGGCGACTGGAACGCACTGGCCGGGGTGTGCGAATCCTGGCTTCCTGAAGAGGCTTTCGCTTTCCTCGGTGCCATCACCCGCCATCGCCTATTCCATTGCGACGCGGTCACCGCTCTCCACGCCGTCGGCCTCTTGCCCTGATCACAGACTGGGCGGCACGACGTTTCGGCCTACCGGTGACATTCCCTGGATCCGAAACCAAACGAAAGATATTGCAACCCAACATGATTCGGCGAATCGCTGCGGCTACAGCCGACGGCGCGTCGCCTGGCGAGAAGGCGAGCACCAGCATGACCATCGATCTCACCACCAGCGCACGCGCCCACGTCAGCAGCGAACCTGTCGAGGCGTTGCGGACCGCGCTGTTCGGCCCGGACACCATGCAACGGGCACGGGTCCACGACGCGGTAACGGCCATGGAGGACCTCCCGGTGTCGGGCCTGACCTATGCCGAGCACGCAGCATGGGGGCCGGTCCTGCTGCGGTCGGCGATCAAGGGGCTCGGCGTGCCTGTGCGAGCACTCGCTGCCGACCCCCAGCTGCGGGGTGTGTTCTGCGATAAGTCCGCCGTCAGCGCGACCCACGTGTTGCCGCTGCTGACCGGGGATATCGACTTGGTGGCACAAGCGATTTTGACGCTGGGGACCGGCACCCCGTATCAGCAGCAGTGCCTGGCCGATCTCGACACTGTTGACGCGGTGGGGGTGTTGTGTTTGACCGAACTGGGCGGCACCAACGGCGCCGACCACCGCGGGGCCGCGGTCTGGGATCCCGCGTCGCAGGGGTTTTGGCTGCGCACCCCCGACATTCGCGCGTCGTACTCGATGCCGAATGTCGCCGACCCCGAGGTGCCGAACATCGTCGTGGTCATCGCCCGCCTGTTCGTGCACGGTGGTGATGAGGGGGTCTTTGCGTTCCTGCTGCGCCTGCGGACCGCCGACGGCTTGGCTGAGGGGGTGGACGTCAAGTCGTTGCCGGACAAGTGCTTTTCGCCGATGGCTCACGCGATCATCCGGTTCCGCAATTGCTGGGTACCGAAAGACGCACTGCTCGCTGGGAATTGGGCCCGCATCACCGAGGACGGTCGATTCGAATGCGACCTGGCTGACCTACGTGAACGCTTCCATCGCACTATCAGCGCACTGGGAGACGGTCGGCTCGATTTGGCGAATGCGTCTGTTGCCAGCGCTCGCGCCGCCCTGCACGGCGTACACAATTTCGCCCGCCAACGCCGACCCGGGGCAACCGTGATGGCCGACCGTGACGCGGTACAAGACAACCTCGCGACCGGGCTGGCTGCGGTCTACTGCGCCAGCATCCTGGGCCGGCATCTGCGCGACATGCGCGCTGCGACCACCAACAGCGACGCCGTGATGGGGTTGTGGTCGATGCTCGCCAAGACCGCGATGACGCAGCTCGCGGAGCGGGTTCTGCTGATGTGTCGGATGCGCACCGCGTCGCACGGCGCGACGGTGCTGAGCCGCTTGGGCGCTTGGCATGAGAATATTTTCAGCTCGTTGATCGCGGAGGGGGAGACACAAGTCCTGCAGATCAAAGCAGGAAAGGCGTTACTGGCTGGCGCCACCCCGCAGTTGCCGGGCACACCGGCCGACCTGCCCTGGTCTGTCGAACTCCTCATCCGGCGGGAGCGGGCCATCGCCGAGGGCCTGCGCCGCGGTGACCTCACGGCGGCCGGGCCGGTCATGGGCCCGGGTACGGCGGCCATCGCACTGGCGGTCGCCGCCGGGGACCGGGCAATGGCTATCGCCCCGATCATCGCCGCAGCCACAACCACCGACCCCCTCGCGAAACACCTCCTCATCACCGTAGGTGAGGTCTTCGCGCTCGGCCTCGTCTACTACCTGCACAGCGGCTGGTACAACACCCACCCGGTCGAGGGCTGGAGCGAGCAGAGCACTTCGATCGAGGATGAACTCGCAACTCGCCAGCGCATCCTCATCGCTCACATACCGGACCTATGCGCCGCCTTGGACGTCCCCGACCTGCCCGGCTCACCGCTGAGCGGCGAGAACTACCTCGCGCCCTACGAGCAGCTCACCGGCTGGACCCCCGACAGTTTCATCACAAGCACAACACCGTGACCGCCGTCAGTCCGTGGCTGGCTGCACGTGCCTTGTTGTCGGCGGGCGGGATTCGACGAGTACTGAGGAGATCGGCAGATCATGCCGCTGGATGTGTTCCTGATCGTTCTGGTCGGCGTCGCGATGACCGCTGTGGTAATTGTCGATTGCAGGTGGGTACATCCCCGCCGCCGGCAGGATGGTCCCCGCGGTGCCGACTTGAGACCGTGGTGGGACTGGGACGAGGCTTCTGCTGGTGCGGTCATCTGGCCGTTCAATTTGTCGCACCGTGAACCGGACGAGCCGTTCACCGTCGAGCAAGCCCACCGCGCGATGCAGTGGCATCGGCAGTGCCGCGCGGACTCCTGTCCATGCAAGCGGACAGCATTTCAGGCGCTGGTGGCGGCTGGTCGGGTCGTGCCCGACTTGCGGGCGGACAGATATGCGCGATGACCGGCGAGAACACCTCGCACTGCGAGTACTCCGATGGTGGGCGGGACTGTCCTTGGTCTGGGCGTTGACATCGTGCGGTGAGTCGCTGGACCGCTATCCGCTGCGTGGCGGTTCCTTCACGGCGAAGTCGCGAGCGTAGAAGTTCGGAACCTGTTGGGAAGCATCGCAAGTCGTTGAGATCGAACTGATTGGAAAGTTGGGTTATGTATTTCTATGGTGACGCGCGTGGTCTGCTGGCGGGGGTGGGTTTGCCCGGTGGTGACCCGGATCTCGGGCTCGATGATTCGCCGCGAACGTTTCCCGATGGCGGCCGGTGGCGGATCGAGGTCCCCACGGTGAACTCCGCGGTCGCCGCGGAATCCTTGCTGTCACAGGCAGCCGATCGCGGTGTGCGGATCAACCGGATCACCGAAACCAAGGGGATGTGTCGGCATCCCGCCGATGAGATCCGGCGATACGTCGAGCTGGGGCGCCGACATGGCGTCGAGGTGTTGATGTCGGTGGGACCGCGCGCCACGACCGACACCAGCGCGACGGCGAGAACGGTGGAGGGAGCGCGGATCGGCTATCGGCTCCGCGGCGGTGAACAGCTGGTGCGCGCGGTGGAAGATGTCCTTCGCGGAGTGGAACTCGGGGTGCGTGGCATCGTCGTGTATGACGAAGGGCTGCTGTCCACACTCGACGCGCTGCGTCAACGCGGCGAGCTGCCGCCGGAGCTGCACATCAAGGTGTCCGCACATTGCGGGCACGGCAACCCGGCCTCGGTGCGGTTGCTGGAGTCGTTGGGCGCCAACAGCATCAACCCGGTGCGGGATCTGAGCTTGTCGATGCTTGCCGCCTTGCGGCAGACGGTGTCGGTCCCGCTGGATGTTCACATCGACAACCCGTCGTCCTCGGGGAACTTCATCCGCACCTACGAGGCGCCGGACTTCGCGCGGATTCTGTCGCCGGTGCATCTGAAGACTGGCAATAGCGTGCTGCCGGGGCATGGGGTGAGCCCGACCGCGCAGCAGATCGGTGACATGGTCGATCAGATCGCGATCGTGGTCGAGTGGCTGGCCCGGCACTATCCACTGGCGCGGCAATCGGGCATCGATGCCGCGGTGAAGGCGGTCTGAGCATGTGCCGGATCCATGGCTATCTGGGTGGTGCGCCGGTCGAACAGGCTGCGTTGACCGCTGTCGCGCAGGCGCAGCGTCACGGCGGTCCGGACGCGCAAACCATGCATGTGGGGGCGGGCTGGGCGTTGGGAAGCAATCGCCTCGCGGTGCAGGGCGTCGATCACGGCAGGCAGCCGTATCGGTTCGGCCCGGGCCTGATGTGCGTATTCAATGGCGAGATCTACAACCACGTCGCGCTGCGCGGGCAGCTGGCCGGCGACGGGTTCCGGTTCGAGGGCACCTGTGACGGTGATGTCGTTCTTCCGCTGTATGAGCGTTACGGCAACGAGTTCGTGGCGCACTTGGAGGGGATGTTCGCGATCGCGATCGTGGACAGCCGCCGGGGTGAGCCGATCCTGAAGTTGTTCAATGATCACGCGGGCATGAAGAGCCTGCACTACTACGTCAGCGGCGGCAGGCTCTGTTTCGCCTCCGAACTGCAGGCGCTGTCGAGGTTCCCGGACTTCCCCACGCAACTGGACCGATTAGCGGTCGACCGCTACTTCGGCGGAAAAGCCGTGTGGGGGCCGGAGACGATCTTTTCTCAAGTCCGTACCATGCCACCCGGCAGCATTGTCGAATTCGGCTCTGATGCGCGCCTGGTCGAAACCTCGTTCGCGATGACCACAGCGCCGTTCACACCTGACGCCGACCCGGCGGAGACCCTCGAAGGATTGTTGCGGGCGGAAATGCGGAAGATGCTGGCCGCGGACGTCCCGGTGTGCGCGATCACCAGCGGCGGCTTGGATTCGAGTCTGCTCACCGCAGTCGCCACCGAACTCGCAGGACAGGTCGACACATTCAACGTCGCCTACCGCGGCGAATGGCCTGCCGACGAACGGCATTTCGCGGCGCAGGTCGCCGCGCACTGCGGTACACGCCATCATCAAGTCGAGTTGGATCCACGTGAATTCCCTGCCCTGATAGATGAATTCGTGGCGCATCTGGACCAACCCAACAACGCCCCGCACAGCCTGTCGACGTTCGGGTTGTTCAAGGCGGTGCATGAGGCGGGGTTCAAGGTCGCGATCACTGGTGACGGCGCTGACGAGCTGTTCGCCGGATACCGCAGGTACCTCACCGCAGCCGCCGACACCCGCCCCGGATGGCATCGCCGGTACCAAACCACCCTGGCCATCGCCCCCGTCTCGGTGCTCGCCGGCCTCTACAGCGACGCCTTCCGCAACGAAATCCTGTCTGGTGGCGGGTATTTCAGCGATCTGGTTGGTGACGAGGTGGCCGCAGACCGAGACTTCGGAGAAAGGGGCGTGCTCGAGACACTGCTGCACTTCGATTGCGTTCGGCGGTTTCCCGAATATATTCTGCGTCGCCTCGACAACCTGAGCATGGCGTGGGCGGTCGAGGCGCGGGTTCCGTTCCTGCAACCACGCATCATGGCCTTCGCCAGCCAGTTGCCGGCACGAGCGAAGACTGCTGGAGGTACGGGTAAGGCCCCTGTGGCGGCCGTCGCACGCGGGAGGCTTCCGGCCTGCATCGTCGACCGCGACAAGCAGCCGTTCACTCTGCCGATCACCGCGATGATGCGACCCGGCCAGCCGCTCTACGACATGGTCGGTGACATCGTCCTACCAGTCGAGCGCAGCGGGAACCTGTTCAATGCGGTGGAAGTGAAGTCGCTGTTCGCGCGACAGACCGCGCGGCCCGCGAATCAGACCGCACAGTTGCTGTGGTCGATTTTGATCTTGGAGCGATGGCTGGCGGTTCGGGGTTTGCAACTGTGACAGGAGTCGGGGCAATGGTGATGGGTGCGAGGTGCGGCCGGTGACTGGCATTGTCGACACGATCGAGAAGATGGCACCGGTCGCGCTGATCTTCGGGGCGGGCGTCGTGTTCGCCCGCCGCAAGATCATCGACTCATCGACATCGAAGGCGTTCTCCGAGTTCGCTTTTCGATTCGCCATCCCCGCCTACCTACTGGGCAGCCTGTACTCGAGCAACCTGAGCCAGGTTTTCAACGTTACCGCGATCGGTGCCTACGCCGCGACGGCTCTGCTTGCCATGGTTGTCGTCGCGATCGTGGCGCGATCGGTAACCGGGTCCAGCACCCGAGGAACCGCACTGAGGATCATGAGCGCCTGCCAGGTGAACACCGCATACTTCGCCATCCCCGTGTTCATCCTGCTCTTCGGCGACGCCTCGCCCATCTTCCCCGTGATTCTCCTGCAGGTCTGTGTGCTGACCGTGGTGGTGATCGCGATCATGGAATCCGCTGGTAGCCACAACGATGTCGGCGTTTCCACGCCGGTCAAGGTGCGGCGCGGCATGTTGGCGGCGCTGACCACCCCGGTGGTACTCGCCTGCTACGCGGGCATCGCCACCAACGTAGCGAACGTGCCGGTGCCCGGTTGGACGCTGGATGCGTTGTCGATGGCCGGTGCAGCAGCATCCCCAGTTGCGTTGTTCGCATTGGGGTTGCACCTCGGCGGCGCTGGCCTGCGATTTCACGGCACGACCAACGACGAGTACTGGCTGATCGGCTTCAAATGCGTGCTCTTCCCGCTGTTGACCCTCGCAATGAGCCGGTACATGTTCGGCCTGACCGGTCAGTGGCTGAGTTACGTGGTACTGATCGCGGCCATGCCCGCACCGCAGAATCTGTTCATCTTCGCTCAGCAATACGACACCGAGGTGGAACTCGCCGCCTCCGTCGTTGTCAAGACATCCATTGCCGCACTGCTGTTGCTGCCGATATGGGCAGTGGCCGCACGATGACCGCGCCTGAAGGGAACATGGACGACATCAGATTCGAGACCTCGAGCTGCTGCATTCATCCGACCGTTCAGGAATCGTCTGACCTGCCAATCAGAACCACATCGGGTGATCCAGCAAGCTCCAGCGACACCGGCGTGCTGAAATCTGAAGAGCCGCAATCCTTCTTCAGCCCATGGCTGACCAAAGTTGGATTGCCTTTTACCGATGCGCTCCTCATCGACGACCGGACCGACAACTGCGCAGCATTCGAGCTACAGGCTGGTGTCGCCGTCGAGTGGAGCCAGTAGCTGCACGTGCGATCATTTACCAAGACCGCAGCTGGTAGATCACGCCGTCACAGACTCGATCACTGGAAGCCACAGCACTGCATGGTGTTTAAGCTCTGATGTGTGTTGGTGGGTGAGTCTCCAATGTTCGAGACCGGGTCGACGGCGAGTTGGGAGATGCTGAGCCGACCGGTGGAGCGTAGCGGTTTGCCGTCCAGCAGCCCGTCCATCGCGGCCAGCAGTTTCTTGCGGACGGGGTCTGTTTAGCGCCACACCCGCGGGACCCAAGTAGGTCAGCGATGTACGTTCTGGCCCTTGAGCCGGCTCGACGGCATCGCGATCAATTCCTCGCCGACGACCATCTGCAGCGAGGCAACTGCGGCATTGAATTGTGCGACCGCGATTTTCATTCGCACATCGTCCGGTTCTCGTTGCGAATAAGGAAGGACTGTTCCCTTCATCAGCCGCACCAATCGTGTGTGCGACGTGTCCGCCGTTTTTGTCGTGTAAGTCCACACGCCTTCTGCCGTATCGGAGAGCCGGTAGCCCGCATCCCGCGACCAGGTCAGCGGTTCGCCGTTGGCCAGAGCTGACTCTTCGCGAATCTCGATCAGCCCGTCACGTACCTGGCTCATCGACAGTCCCGAAACATCCGCGAGGCGCTTGGCGGACAAGCCATTCGGCCGTGCCGCGATCAGCGCAGTGCGTACCTTTTCGCCCTTGATGTGACGGGGGACCCCGCGTGCCATCTCACTCACCTCTCAGGAGTCGAGCAAGCGCATCGTCCATGCCGACGTTACCGGTATCCACGGCGCTCTCGATCCAGTCCGCCGTCGCGCGGACGCGGGCGGTGTTGGCGTGTACACGCTCGCGCTCGTCATCGCTGAAGTCCTGGCCACGCAGTCCAGGAACGATGCGGGCTATCGTGGCAACGTACTGCTGGCAGGCGCCAACCAGATCGACATATTCGGCGGAGTGTTCGATTCGCCGTACAGCTGGAGTCTTTGCTCGAGCCAGCTCCATCGCTGCTTTCGATCGGTCGATCTGAGCGGCGTTGACAGCATGGCGTGCGGTGTTGTCGGCCATCGCCTCGTAGGCGACATTCGGGCGCCGCAGGAAGTCGGTAATGACTCGGGTAGCCACGGTGTCATCTCTGGCGAGGTCGTGGATTCGGTCCACACGCTCTTGCTCCGATGCCGGATGCGGGGGCCGCCACCCCACCCGTCGGTAGGCATCGTCCTCGTTCCAGCGGTATTCGCCCGTCCGTTTCACCTTCGGCGGGTCGGTAATGACCTTGTATCGTTCCTCGGGGTCGTCGGGTGCGCCGATTCCGGCGAAAATTCCATGGATATAGTGCGGCACTTCCATTACTCGGTACTTCATCGGCCATCGCGACGAAATCCAGCGGTAGTGCCTCAATGTCTCCCTGGGCACACCAATATCGTCTGCGTACATCTGAAGGCCCCACCCGACCGTTGAGGTTTCATCTCCAGGGGCGACGCGCCCGCCAGGGCGAGTGTTCATGGGCTCGATCTCGAGGGCGTTGTCGCCGAGCTTGAACTGGCCGTGCGTGTTCTGGGCGACGATTTCGCGGCCTTCCTTCACGAGCCGGTCGTAGCGCTTCTTCGTGACAGCGCCGATCTTGGCAGTCATCGGACATCTCCTTCACGCCCGGCGGGTGGCCGTCCTCGTGCCAGATGTCGCCGAACAGGCCCGTGCGTGTCGGTTAGAGAACGGATCGGGGGCGTCGAAATCGATTCTGCGCCTCTGCCGGATGAGTTGACAAGCCAATCAATTGCCCATTTTAGCAGGTCATGTCACATTTTTTCGCCATCGAGAATCCGTTCCGTGCATCCGTCACGGTGACGGATGCACGGAACGGCTAGAACGCCATGCGCGGGTGCGACACCGATGTGAGCAGTAGATGGCGTCGCCACGGTGGTCCACACCGACCACCCACGAACTCCCACATTCGGGGCAGCGCCGGCGGGCATCGTCATCTCGCAGGGCCAGAACACGATCTCGCCCCTGCCTGCACCATCGCCAGTGCCGTGAGCGGCACGCATCCGAGCAGAATTTCGCATCCGATCGCAACCCAGCAGGCATCGGCACGCCGCAGCCCGGACAGAATCCGCGGGTTCGATACGGCCGCTCTACATTCTTGCCCTCCTGAGAACAAGGCATATCAACGATGCTACGAGCAGCGTTGCCAAACGCCCGCTGTCTTGAGTCAAGATCTTGGCAGGATCTGGCTGACCACACGGTTGATGCGACGGCTGGCGAGATCATATGAGAGCGCTCGGTAATGCCGAGTTCCGGATAGGTCGGCGCGGACTGGTGCAGCCCCCACCGCGTGGGTAACAGAAGGGCCGGACTCAGCTCACGGCGTCCGGCGACGCCGAACGCCTTCCCATTAGTTCGATGTACCTATCGGTCATGCCGTACATGAGATCCCACGCGACCTGTATCCCCTGGAGCAGATCCTCACCTTGTGGGTTCCAGATAGACAACTGGCGACCCTCGTCGGTCGTCGCCTCGACCACCGACATGCGCGCGGCCCAACTCAACCCGTGGGCGTGGGCGCTCATGGTCCGCCATCGGAGCACGATCTCACTCTTGGCGCCGAAGTCGGCGTAGTACGCGTGCGGTGCGACGAGAGCAGCGGCAGCGCCGATGATCTCGGTGTCGGTTGGCTTCTCCTTGATGTGCTTCTTTATCGTCTCTGCGGTCGGGCTGTCGCCTACCCCGATGCGGACAGCGTCAGCCACGATCGCGTCGAGTTGGGCATTCAACTGTTCGATCGTGCTAAGCGCGGAGTCTCGGCGCGCGTTGTAGTGCTGGTTCTCCGGCGTGGCATCCCGCTCGGCGTGATTGTTGACGAGTTCACGGGCGGCGGTTCGGTTGTTCTTGGCCTCGTGGTACGCCACGCAGAGCGTCCGGGATTGCCGTTCCTTCTCCGTCTCGGCAGCGAGAATCCACCCGCCGAGTCCAGCGGCAGTGATCGCCGACCGAACAAGGGTGAAGGTCGAGAACGCCGAGATCTGACGAGCGCGCAGCACACCCCTGGCAGCCATTTGCAGGTGGTCGAGCGCGTTCAACCCGATGACGGGGATGGTTGCCACGGTCGTCTGCGTGGTCAGCACCTTGAAATCGGACTCCAGTGCGCTGCCCGGCATAGGGTGGCCCGCATCGCAGTAGACGTCCGCCAGCTCCTCGATTTTGGGAACTAGAGCCTCCAAGCGTTCTCGGGTTTCGTCGTCCAGTTCGACCAATTCCGTAACTGTCGTCCTCTGAGTCATGCCGCCGAGCCTAAGCACCCACCCTGACAACGCCGCCGCTCGGCGACCATCACGACCGCAACCCCTGACCGGGTGGGGCTACGGCCCCTTCCCCTGGTCTGGAAACCGTCGTCCAAGCCTCACCGAACGGCCGCCGCACCGGGTCAGGCCAGCGTCGATGGATGTGACCCGCCGAATATGCACAGACCCTCCGCCGATCCTTGACCGGGGAGCCGGTAAAGGTTCGGCAGGGCTTCTACCAGCAGAGATATATTCTCGGCCTACTTCTTCCCAGACGCTAATCCGCTGCGGAACTCGACCGGGGTCCGATCAAATACCTGCACGTCAAACGCACTGTTCATCCTCGACACACGTTCCGGAGCCGAATAACCTCTGCGCCGCACCCACGGCTCCAACCACCGCCTGCCCGCCATCCGCTCCACAGGGGCTGGCTCTAGCGGGCTCAAGTGCGCGCTCATGCCGATTATGTGATGTTGGTATCGGCGTTGGGGTGTGGAAATTGCCGCCCCCAAAAGGATTCGATAACGGCGTTGTCGTAGCAGCCGCCGATCGACCTCATCGAGGGCGCCAGCCCAGACTTACAGGCCCGGCCGATGAAGGCCCAGGAGGTGGATTGGACTCCGTGGGCAGGATCATGTAGCCGAATGTGGCTTTGCAGCCTGCGAGTCTCGCACCGGTTTCGTTGGCAACTTGGATGTAGGCCGGAATCGCGGCCCCGCCACTCGGGGTACTCACTGGTACACCGTCAGATTGGGACAAGGCTGTCGAGGCAGATTCATCACAGGCTCTGGTCGTAGTTTCCGCGGCGAACGCCATACACCTTGCCTTTGAACACGGCCGGCCACCGGCTACAATAGTGTTTGTGGATATTTTAGGAAATGAAAGGAGAGAATAATGACGAAGATTTCGGAAAAGGTGCATGAACTTAAAGACCATGCAGAGAGTACTGAGAAGAAGATAGCGGCGGCTCAGAAAGAAACCGAGAAGAAAATGGATGCCGCAATCGACTCCGCCAAAGCGGAAGCAAAAGTCAGGCAGGATACATTCAAGGCGAATGTCGCAGCGAGGAAGGCTGCCGCAGCTTCCGAATGGGAAACACTCCAGGCGGAGCACAACAAGCGGGTCGAGAAAATCAAGAACACTATTGCGGCCAAGAAAGACACTCACAACCTGAATGTTGCAAATCGTCGAGCCGATGACGCGGAGGGCTATGCCTCGGCGTCGATCGACTATGCCTTGATGGCAATTGACGACGCTGAGATCGCCACCCTGGAAGCCATTGACGCGCGGGCTTACGCGGAATCGTTGACCTAGTGTCGCGCACCGGGAATTCGTCAAGTAAGTTGTAGGCTCAATATCGGATGTTTTGCGTCGCAGCACATATCGTCCGTCGACCGCGCGCCCAGCGGCATGAGCGGATGGCGAAGTCGGCGCCGAAGACGAATTAGGAGAGTCCGATCTCCTCCCGTCGCCGCTGGATTTCCTCGGCGGCGGCCGCCGGGTCATCCGGAAGTACGGGTCAGTGCGTCGGCCGCGCGAAGCGCAGCAGGGTCGATGTCGGGGGCGCCCTGTGCGGCGCGACAGTGTCACCGATAACCGGGACGGCGAGCGCGAGCTCGACGTCCGGGAGAGCGCGGAAATCGGCTGCCAGCCGCGCGGCTTCGCCCCGAGGGTGATCCCCCAGCACGCGCAGGCGGTCGCAGCCCAGCTCGCGGACGATGCGGCGACCACGCCGGAGCACCTGGCCGCCCGCTTTGCGCACAGCCTTGCCGAGCGGCCCTTGTTCTGCGACCTATTGGCCCATGTTCCGGTGAGCCTCGAGCGTGGCGTGCAACCCGACATCGTCCGCGAGTTCACGATCTCGGCCCTGGACGCGGTCGACCGAATTGTTGCGGCCGTGCAGGATTCGGGCGCACTGCACCAGGTCGCCGGCATCCGAGACCTGATCGCCGTCGAATAGCGACGGGCAGTGACACCTTCCGGTGGGCAAATGTTCGCAAGGCGCTCCTGCTCTCACGCCTGTGCGGCTCCGACAGACGCTGGCCTGGTGCCCACTAACGTCCTCATCTGCCGCCTATCGCGCGTCCGGCGAACGTCCTCTTCTGCCGATGAGTGTGTATCGAACTCTTCGTCGGTTAGTCCGTGTAACAGGGTTGCCAGCAGCGAAGAATATACGGAACTGCCTGCAACACAATGTGGAGATGCGGGTGGCCGGTCTCGTGTTCTTCCTGGCACAACTCGCCTGGCTCGACTGGAGGAGAGCGCCCGGGCAGTCGACTGGGGTAGCTGGACACCGAGCAGGGCGCCGTCGTTGGGCATTCCAGGGAGGGCGGCAGTATGCGGTCCGCACCATTCCGCAAAGTCCGCTCCCACCACCGCAGTGCCCTGCGGTTCTACTGTGACTACCACAGGGGATCACCGTGGATCGTGTTCGCGCTGCTGGTGGCGGCCGGACCGAAAGTTCGTGGTTTGGCGGCGTTGACGCTCTTGCGTTGAATGTGGTTGCGGCTCAGGCCAACAGCTCGATGCTCATGCGTCGGCGGCTCCGAATGCTGAGCGGTGTTGCCGCACAAAGTTTCGGAAGGTCAGCGGGGGGCGGCCGCTGGCCGCTGCGAGGGCCGAGGGGTCGATGTCCTTGCGCAAGATCGTGGTGTTGTCCTCGCACATCTTTGTCTGGGTGGTGATGTGCTGGATCATGGCGTGGTTGGGCAGGCCCCCGGAGTGGGCCAGCAGCTGGCGGCTCCAATCGTTCGCGGTGATGTACTGATAGCGGACTTCGCGCCCGGTTTCCTCGCTGATGATGTCGGCGATCTGATGCTGGGAGAGCAGCTCATGGCCCGGCGGGTAGATGATTGGGGCGTTGGCGTGGTGTTGCGGGTCGAGCAGGGCGGTCGCGCACAGATCGCCGGCGTCGGCGGCGCTCACTGCCCGGCAGCGCGCATCGCATCACACGATGGAGTCGGCTGGCCGTCCGTTCGGGACACTGGTTCGACCCAGCCTGCTTGTACCTCGTCGAGCAGGATCGGCGCAGCGACGCTGCACGAGTGCAGCGAAACCACGGTCACGCACTTGATCACCAACCGCTTCTGCCGCATATCGCCATGGGCCGCATGGGATTCGCAGTGGAGTTCATCAACCACGCCGATCACGACGGCGGCGGCGCGGGCTTCGGGGAGAGTTTCTCCGCATCGCCGCCTGTCGGGGTCGCGCGCCAATCGACCCGTGTCGATCACCCTTGCGATGCGTGTCGCCGGATGACGTCGTAGACGCGCTCGGGGTCCTCGATCTGGGGGTAATGGCCCAAATTCGGCAGGCGGGTCACCACAGCGTGCGGGCGAAGGCGCAGTATCGCCTGGAGCACGGCCTCGGTGCAGATGGGGTCCAGCTCGGCCCAACCCAGCTCCAGCCGACCGGGCCAGGTGCGTAATGCGTTGTGCCAGCGGTCGGAGGTCGGTGGAGTAACGCGTTCGTGGTTGTAGTAGATCAGCTTGTCCAGCATGCGGTGACCATCGTTGCAGGCCAGCAGCGACCACTGGTCTGCCGCTTCCTCGACGCCGAGCGGGTGCGCCCGGGAGAAGATGCCCCTGAACGAACGACGGTAGGACGACTCGGTGGTTAGCCGACTGACAAGCGGCCCGAACCGGCTCAGCAGGAGTTTCTGTCCCCGCAGCAGGCTGGCCCGCTCCCGGACCAGGCTCGCGTTGAACAGCAGCGCCGACTTCAGTGTGAACGACAATGTGCCGTCGATGTCGCGTGCGATGATCTCGGTCGCGACCGAGCTGCCCATATCGTGGGACACCATAACGACCGGCTCGCCCGCGAACCGTTGCGCCAAATCCTCGGCAATGTCGGCCTGTATTCGGAGCGAGTACTGCTCATCCCGCGGTTTGTCCGACAGTCCGTAGCCGAGGAAATCGAACACAACCAGTGGA
Source organism: Nocardia sp. NPDC051990 (assembly GCF_040680755.1). Lineage (NCBI taxonomy): Bacteria > Bacillati > Actinomycetota > Actinomycetes > Mycobacteriales > Nocardiaceae > Nocardia > Nocardia sp. NPDC051990. The sequence continues at coordinate 222,006 of NZ_JBFAXH010000009.1, forward strand.
TGCCCGTCGATCAGGTCGAAGGCGTCTCGCCAGTCGTAGGAACTCGACGGATATCCGTGCAGGAACAGCAGCGGCGGTAGATCCGCGGCTCCCGCGCGCTCGCGTAGGAAGATCTTGTGGCCTCCGACCTGCTCGAACGTGCCCGATCGCTGCCAGGCCGCGACCCGTGGGGTCAGGTTCGTCATCTCCACCCTCCGTGGGGTCCAGTGGTTGCTTGTATCCCGCGTGAATTCCAACCGTGCCGGTGTAGCCTGTCGGCGCCGTCGAGCAGCAGATCGAGGGCGAATTCGAACTCAAATTGCTCGTCGCAGCCCTAGCCGACGCCGGAGACGCCGCCGGTCGCGGCCGTTGCGATTTCCAGGATATGCGGGTAGCGCCGGCCGAATTCGGCCACCATCGCCTGTAGTGCCTGCGCGTCGGGGGCGGAGTGTCATCGTTTCCCGATTCGCGCCTCGCGGATCGTCGTCCGTCGTCCGGATCCTGTCCGCGATCGCGGGAAGATCCGGGGCGATGAGCGCCGCCAGGGCCAGCATGTCCTCCCGTATTGATCCGGCCGTCCCGATGCCCAGGTACCGCCGCTAGATCGCTACCCAGCGCTTGTCGCCCACCCGATGTCCTTCGTCCAGCAACTCACTGACCGAACAGGTCTTATACCCGACCCCGCCGACATGTCCGATCCGCCGAAGCCCGGAGCCACACTGCCCTATTCGGCCTTCGCCCATGAACCCCTGCACATTCCATCGAGCCCACCGTAATCGCCGAGCGCTCTGTAATGCCGCGACCCGAGCAAGTTCGGGTGGTGTTCCGTGCATCGTGGAGCATGGGTACTTCTTCGGATATCGACGTCGCCTTCGCCGGTGACGACCT
>NZ_JBFAXH010000010.1:0-178384 GCF_040680755.1 Nocardia sp. NPDC051990
CCTGTCCAGCCTGCGCTACGAAAACGGGCCGTCGAGGCGTTTCTACGACCGCAAACGCGGTGAACGACAGATCCATACCCAAGCCCTGCTAGCCCTTGCCAGACGGCTCGTCGATGTCCTGTGGGCACTGCTGCGCGACGGCCGCGAATTCAGCGTCGAGACCCCGGCCCCGGCGGCCGCTGCGGCTTGACACGATCATTGAGAGTCTTCTTCGGAACCTTGTGCGGTCAGCGCGGATTTCACCGCGGCCGAGCACTGGTTGTCCGCCACCCGTACTTGGGCATGGCACGCTACGGTCGGAACGTGCGCAACGGCACCATCATTTCCGCCGATGTGAGCGAACCATGATGCCCGATCAGCATGGATTCCAGCGGTTCGATGCCGGTGCGCACGACACCGCGCAGACCACGGGCCACGACCACGAGATCGCCGATGCGCTCGGCGATATGCGGTGCCACGGTGGGGCCGAACCAGCCGCGATCGATGGCCTCGGCGCGAGGGATGACATCGAAGTCGGCGCCCAGGTATTCCTGCCAGATCACCGCCACATCGGCGGTCGCGCCGTCGACGGTGAAGACGTGGCGGGCGCGCGGCTCGCCGCCGAGTAGGCGTACGCCCTCGCGCAGTACGTCGGTCTTGTCGTAGTCGACGCGGTCGGCGAGTTCCACCATGCCGTGGTCGGCGGTCACGATGAGCCCAGCATCGGGTGGCAGATGTTCGGCGATGGTCGCGGCCAGCCGGTCGACATGCGCGAGTTCCAAAAGCCAAGCGTCGGACGAGGGCCCGCGCACATGACCGGTCGTGTCGAGGTTGCCGTGGTAGGCGTAGACCAACGAGCGTGGGCCCGCACGCAATGCGGTGGCGACGCTGTCGACGAAATCGCCGACAGAAAAATAGGGGCGGAATTCGCAGCCGCGCAGCACTGCCCTGGTCAGCCCGGACCCCGCCTGTAGATTCGGCGCAACCTGGGCCACCGCGATCCCGTCGGCCGCGGCGCGCTCGAAAACCGTGGCGGCGGGCTGGAATTTCTCGGGCACCAGATCGTGGAGTAGGTCGATCTTCGGTCCCGCGCCGTGGAGCCGCCAGGTCAGCGGGTTCACCAGCTGGTCGTAGCCGGGGACGTGCATGAGGTATCCGGTGAACCCGTGTTCGCCGGGCGGCACACCGACGCCCAGTGAGCTCAGACTGACGGTGGTCGTGCTCGGAAAGCCCGCCGTCAGCGTGCGCTGTGCCAGCGCCGACAGGAATGGCGCCACATCGGAATTCGCGGCGAGCGCATCCGCGCCGAGACCGTCGATCAGCAGTACACAGATCCGGTCGGCGACGACGTCGAGACCGAGCCGGTCGACCTCGCCGGGCACACCGAGCCCGGCCAGGAGGGAGGGGAACAGGTCAGCCAGCGAGCCCGTGCCGTAGTTGGGCGTGATGAACACGAACCCGAGGATACTCAGGCTTGGCCGGTCTCGAATCGACTTATTTTGCCGTCGCGCACAGTGAAGCGCCAAGCCGTGCGCATCGAACCCCAGCGGGTATTCGTATAGTCGGCAACCAGTTCGGTGCCTCCGTCGCCGACGGATTCGACTGCCATGCGTCCATTGCTGCCGAAGATTTCGGAGTCGGTCCACTGGGCGAGATTGCGCTCCACACCGTCGTCGGACATGGTCGCGTCGTCGGTGAGGATGGCGTAGAAGCGATCCTGATCACTGTCGTTGAGCGCGGTGACGAATTCCTGGACCGTCGGATCGAGCTGCTGTGTCATCGGAACATCCCTCTCGAAGAGTGTGGGTGCGTCGGACAGCAAACCTTCGGCTTCACTCTAGTGCCGGGTGTGCTCGCCGGGGTATCACGCGCCGGGGCCGACCAGCGCGGTGAAGGTGCGCATGATGTCCTCGACCAGCGTCGGCACGGTCGTTCCGAGTTGGGTGCTGCGTTTTTCGAGCTGACCGTCCAGCCACAGCGAGGCCATGCCGTGCGCCAGGCTCCACCACATGACGGCCAGGGTGTCAGCCTTATCGGCCGGCAGCAATCCGGCGGCGACGGCTTCGGTGATGGTGCTGGCGAGGACGTCGAACGCCGCATCGCCCGCCGCCCGCGCGTCCGGATGCTTATCGGGTTGCGAAAGTTTGCGGATCGTCGGGTCGGCCGGGTCACCGCGACCGGGTCCGGTACTGGCGGCGGTGGTGACCTTGGCCGGGATGATTTGGGTGGGACTGGCTCTCGCACCGTGCTGATCGACAGTTGGACGCACACGCTGGTAGACAGGAAAGGTGACGGCAGCGCGAGGCACGTTCCGGTTCGGTGTCACTCTGCTTGCTTCGGCTTCACGGGCCGAGTGGATACGAAAGTGTCGCAGGGCCGAAGAACTCGGTTACGACGTCGTCGGTGTGGCCGATCACCTCGGGTTGCCCGCACCGTTTCCGGCCATGATGCTCGCGGCCGAGGCGACCGAACGGGTTCGGCTGACCACCTTCGTATTGAATACGCCGTTCTACAACGCCGCGCTCTTGGCGCGCGAGGCAGCCACAGTCGATCAACTCACCGATGGACGGGTCGAGTTGGGACTCGGAGCCGGATATGTCCAAGAGGAATTCGAAACAGCCGGAATTACTTTCGAGAGCGCGGGCAGGCGGGTCGAGCAGTTGGCGACAACCGCCGCGACTGTGCGGCGGTTGTTCGCCGATCCGGAGTACCAGCCGCGTCCCGCGCAGCCCGCAGGCCCGCCGCTCGTCATCGCTGGTTGGGGCGATCGGCTACTGCGGGTCGCGGCCGACCATGCCGATATCATCGCGCTCCCCGGTGCTGCCCCGGCCTACAACGGTGGACCGCTGCAGTTCGTCGGACTCCACGCCACCGATGCGCGGCTGGCATACCTGCGGGAGTTGCTCGGGGCACGGGCCGAGACTGTCGAACTGAATATCCTGCTGCAGCGCGTAATTCCGCCGGAGGAGCGGTCGGCCGCACTGGATCTGTACGGTCCGCATCTGCCCGCTGACGTCGCCGATCGGCCCGAGGATTTACCCGCATTGCTGATCGGGACGCCGAAGGAAATGGCGCGGCAGTTGGAACAGCGCCGGGAACGGTTCGGATTCAGCTACGTCTCCGTGCTCGAGGGCAGCATGGAGCCGATGGGCGCGGTAATCGAACTGCTGCGCTGAGCGCCGGACACGCCACGCAGCTCACTTCGCGACGTGATGCGCCGCCAGCCAGTCCGCCGCGCGTTTGTGCGAGGCCCGGCTGAGCCAGGCATCCTGGATGACCTCGGCCAACTCCTGCTTACAGAGTTCGCCGATGCGGTTGCCGCGCACCAGCACCGACAGGTGCCCGTCGAAATGCGGGGTGGTGAAGAATGGTGAATCCGGATCCTGCACCAGGGCCAATTTGTCGGACTCCGAGGGCACCCAGATCACGATCACATCGGTATAACGCTCACCGGTGACCGGGTCGAATGCGTCGGGTCGCGGGTTGCGGAAGAACACAAAGGATTTGCCGCCGACCTGGTAAACCGCATTGCCGTGCGGCCCGTCCACCCGGTTGACGAACGGCATGCTGGTGGCCAGTTCGTGCACGTCGGCTACCTTGGCTCGTCGCGAAACCCTCGCCATATCAGCAGCGTAGACCGTACGCGCACACCCCACTTGCATCTTCAATGGAGAACGGGCGATGAACGGGTGATCGGCCAAGGGTCCGCAGCCCTGGGCCGATACCGCGCAGCCCCGCTCTCCCGCTGCAGACCGGGACGGCGGGGGGCCGGCGGCTACCGGCCGGGGAGGAAACGCAAGCTGCGGGCGAGCGTCATCAGCAGCCGCTGCCACGTGTCCCGCGAAAACACCTGTGGCGCATCGAGATTCATGAATCGGGTGACCACAACGGTCTGCGGTTCGGTGAACTTCAGCAGACCGTCCGGACCGTGCCTGCGCCCGACACCGGAGATGCCCATACCGCCCATCGGCGCGGCGGTGGTGCCCCAGGCAGGGGCATAACCCTCGTCGACGCAGACGGTGCCCGCGTGCAGCCGCTCGGCGATCAACTCCCCCGCGGCCTTCGTCTGCGCCCAAACGCTCGCATTCAGACCGTATTCGGTGTCATTGGCCAGGTCGATCGCCTGCTCGACACTGTCTACTGGGTAGATCGAGACAAGCGGACCGAAGGTTTCGTTGCGGCCGCATTCCATCTCGTCGGTGACATCGGCGAGCACGGTGGGTTCGAAGAACAGGGGTCCCAGATCCGGGCGAGCCTTGCCGCCCGTGAGCACCTGAGCGCCTTTGGAGGTGGCGTCGGCGACATGCTTGGAAACGGTCTCCAACTGCGCCTCGGAGATCAGGCTGCCGATATCGGCCGAATAGTCGTAGGCCGCACCGAGTTTCGCAGCCTGAATGGCGGCGACGAACTTCTCGGTGAACTCCGCGGCGACCGCCTTCTCCACATACAGCCGTTCGATCGAGATACACAGCTGACCCGCATTGGAGAAGCAGGCTCGTACCGCGGCCTTGGCGGCCTTATCCAGTTTCGCGCCGCTGGTGACGATCATCGGGTTCTTGCCGCCGAGTTCGGCGGAGAAGCCGATGAGCCTGCGCCCGCACTGTTCGGCCAGGGTGCGCCCGGTCGCAGAGGAGCCGGTGAACATCAGGTAGTCGCAGTTGTCCGCGATGGCGGTGCCGACCACGGTGCCTGGTCCTGGAATGACGGCGAGCAGGTCACGCGGCAATCCGGCCTGGTACAGCAGTTCGGCGCTGGCCAGTGCGGAGAACGGGGTCTGGCTGTCCGGTTTGACGATCACCGCATTGCCCGCGAGCAGCGCCGGGATCGAATCGCCGATGGACAGCAGCATCGGATAGTTCCACGGCGCGACCACACCGACGACGCCCTTGGGCTGGTGGCGCACGGTCGCCCGATTGAGCACCGGGAAGGCGCCGGGCACGCGGTGCGCGTCGAGCAGATCGGGCGCGACCCTGGCGAAATAGCGGGCCGCGAACATCAGGCCCATGATCTCTTCCTGGGCGGCCCAACGCGCCTTACCGGTTTCGGCCTGGATCACATTCATCAGGAATTTGCGCCGTTCGATGACCAGTTCGCGGTATCGTTCGAGCACCGCGGCACGATCCTTGGCCGACCGGGTGGCCCATCGGGCTTGTGCCGCCTTGGCCTTGTCGAATGCGGCCGTCACATCGTCGGCGGTGCCGACCGGCACCGTGCCGAGCGAGTTGCCGGTGAAGGTCTCAGCGATCGTTCTGCGCGCACGAGCGTCCGGATCGGCGATTGCGGCAAGCGAGCTCAGGCGCTCGAAGACGTCGGCATTCGGCGCGGACATCGGTGCCTCCTACTTGTGAGTAACCCCGGGATACACACAACATACGCCGCGCGCGATCGCTGTCATAGCCACTACCCGGGGTTGGCGGATGACGACGCCTATTCGGCGGAAACTGTCACGTTCACGAGACCCGATCTGTCTCATGGGCACCTGAACCCCATCAAGGGAGGAACAATGAATATCGCACTCTGGATCGGGCAAATCGTGCTTGCAGTCGTGTTCACCGCATCCGGGATCGCGAAATCCACCCAGTCCAAGGAGAAGCTGGTCGAGACGGGCCAGACAGGGGTCGCGGTGTACCCGAAGGCGATCGTGCGCATGACCGCCTACGCCGAATTACTCGGCGCCATCGGCATTATCGTCCCATGGTGGACCGGTATCGCACCGGCACTCACCCCGTTGGCTGCGGTCGGATTCGCCATGGTGATGATCGGCGCGATCAGCTCGCACATCCGCCTGCGCGAACCCCGCAATATCGCGATCACCACGACGATCCTGATCATTGCCGTCCTGGTCGCCATCGGCCGCTTCGCGGGACTGTGATCTCGGTCGCGGGTCCACACCGGGCTCGCCACCGAATCGATTCAGGACGCACTCGGGCATCTATTAGCAATGTCAAATCCGGTCCCACTCAGCGGGACTCGGGCAACAAAATGGTCACAACTGGATTAGATTATGGCGATGTTCAGAGCGAGGCTCGGGGTCCGCACGCGGATTCTGGCGATCGCGCTCGTGCCGAGCCTGACACTGCTCGTGGTCGGCGTGGGTGCGGCGGGATATCTGGTGGCCGAGGGGAATAAGGCCAAGGACTGGGCCGCACAGAATCAGCAGGCCATACCCTCCATCCGTGAACTGCTGGCGGCGGTCCAGAGCGAACGTCAGCTGACACTGGCCGCGCTGACCGGCGACGAGACTGCCTCCCCCGCACTCGGTGTGTCCCGGATGCGCCTCGACGGCGCGCTGAAAGGCCTGATCGAGGCCTCCGACGGACTACGGGCCGTGGACGATTCGAAGATCGGCGACAACGCCGCGAACTTCGTGACGCTGTCGACGTCGATAAACCAGCTCCGCGCGCTCACCGATGCCGGTACGTTGCCCGTCCCGGACGCATACAACTTCTACAACCGGCTGCTCGATGTCATCTCCTACGGCACCGAGATCGCCGAGCGGACCGCGCCGGATGCCGAGATCGGCGTGCATATCGCCGACGGTATGCGGATTTTCCTGGTGACCGAGGCGATGTCGCGCAGCACCGCGCTCGGGGGCATGATCGTCAGTGCGAACGGGCCGACTCCCATTCCGCTTGAGGAGTACCTGCATCAGATCGGCTTCTATCACGCCGAGGCCGCCAATCTCGCCGCCGAACTGGATCCCAAGCAGCAGGAGAGCCTGCACACGCTGATGGCGAGCCAGGCCTGGCAACAGGTCACCGCCATGGAAAACGCACTGGCCCAACGCACTATGACGGCGACGAGCGCCACCTCCAGCTCGTCGGCTTCATCCAGCTCGTCCAGCAGCACCACCAAACAGTCGACGTCACCCGCCCTGCCATTGAGCACCCAGGAGTGGCACAGTGCGGCCGCTGAGGTGAACCGCGGGCTGATCGATGTGTGGATCGCCCAGAACAAGTACTCGCAGAAGCTGGCCGAGGACACGGCCGCCGATGCCACCGCGCGATCCGCGTGGGCTGGTGGCGGTGTCGTCGTGGTCAGCCTGCTGGCGTTCGTGATCGCGATCGTACTGGCCAACCGAGTCATCAACCGGCTCAAACGACTTCGCGGTGAAACCCTCGCGCTGGCCGATGAGCGGCTGCCCGAACTGATGCGCCGGCTCGGCGAGGGCGAGCTCATCGATCCGGCGACCGAATCCGCGGAACTGGATTACGGTCACGACGAAATCGGCCAGGTGGCCAAAGCCTTCCAGCACGCGCATGCCGCGGCCGTCGCGGGCGCGGTGACCGAGGCGCGCACCCGTGAGGGTGTGAAGGCGGTGTTCCTGAATATCGCGCACCGCAGCCAGATCGTGGTGCATCGGCAGCTGGAGATCCTCGACAAGGCCGAAGAGCGCCAAGAGGATCCAGCCTTGCTGGACACCCTGTTCCGGCTCGATCACCTCGCCACCCGCGAACGCCGCAATGCCGAGAATCTGATCATTCTCGGTGGCGGTCGGCCAGGTCGGCAGTGGCGCAATCCGGTGCCGCTGATCGATCTGGTGCGCAGTGCGGTCGGCGAAACCCTGGACTACGCACGGGTGCGGGTGTCCCGGCTGCCCGAAACCCACGTGCTCGGCGCGGTGGTGGCCGACCTCATCCATCTGCTCGCCGAACTGGTGGACAATGCGACCTCGTTCTCGCCGCCGCAGTCGCGGGTCGAGGTGAGCGGCAATGTCGTTGGCAAGGGCGTGGTCATCGAGATCAGCGATCAGGGCATGGGCATGACCGAGTCCGAAATCGCGCGGGTCAACGAGATGCTGTGCAATCCACCGGATTTCGGTGTCGCGGCGCTGTCCTCGGATTCCCGGCTCGGCCTGTTCGTAGTCGCGCAGCTGGCCCACAGACATGGGGTATCGGTCCGGCTGTCGGAGTCCGACTACGGCGGCATCCGCGCCATCGTACTCATCCCGTCGGCCCTGCTCGCCAATGAACAAGCCGCTCTGACATCGGATCCCGAGCCGCTGGAATCGGCACGCAGCCGACGGCATCCGATCCCCTTCGTCGACTCCTCCCCCTTCGGTGGCGCCGAAACCGAATCCGCGGTGCTCACCGCGCCGCCGCCGGCACCACCTGCCGTCGAGGCACCGGCGCCGGGTCCCGCGTTCGAGGCACCCCAACCGACCCCGGCGGACACCAGGCCCGCGCTGCCGCGCCGCCACCGGCAGGCAAGCATCGCACCGCAATTGGCGCAGCCGGCGCCGGCCGAGCCGGCAGCGGAGCAGCCGCCGGAGCGGGAACGTTCGGCGGAGCAGGCCCGAGATCTGATGGCCGCCATCGAGAACGGGACCAGGCAGGGCCGCCGCGCCATCCACGATGCCGTGCTGCCCGAGGTGGCGGCCGCCGAGCAATTCGGCATACTTCAGGCACCGAGCGGTAAACACTCGGACGAACAGGAAGGCAACGGTGACTTCTTCCAGCCCCGGTGATCTCAACTGGCTGCTCGACGATCTCGTCGATCGGCTGGCCGGCGTGCGCTATGCGGTGGTGCTGTCCACCGACGGGCTGCTGCTCGGCCGTTCCACCGCCATGACCCGCGAGGACGCTGAACATTTCGCCGCCATGTCCTCCACCCTCTACGGTCTGGCCCGCAGTGCGGGCAGCCGTTTCGACGGCGGCGGGGTCCGCCAGGCCGTGATCGAACTCGATCGTGCGGTACTGTTCGTGACCTCTGCGGGCGACAACGCCTGCCTGGCACTCCAGGCGGCCGAATCGGCCAATCTCGGGATGGTCGCCTATGAAATGAATGTCACCGTCCAACGCGTCGGCACCTTTCTATCCACCCCTGCGCGCTTACCATGACGCAGGGCGGTGGGCAATGGTTCGACGATGAGGCCGGTCCACTGGTCCGGCCCTATGCGGTCACCCGCGGACGGGTGATGGGGGCAGGCCATGACCTGGACATGCTCACCGTAGTTGTCACAGCCGATCCGCCGCCCACACTGCGGCGGACCGATCCGGAATATGCGAACATCGTGCGGCTGTGCCGTGCGCCGCAGTCGGTCGCCGAAGTGGCGGCCTATCTGAAACTTCCCTTGGCGGTGACCAAGATTCTCGTCGGCGATCTGATCGGCGAGGGCCACTTGATCTTCCGGGCGCCGGTGCAGCCGGAGGCGGGTCCCGGCGATCTCAACATATTGCGAGCGGTACTGGATGGCATCCGAAAGCTTTGATCCGACCCGGCCCGGTGCGACACCGCAGCTGGCAGCCTCGGTCAAGATTCTCATCGCCGGTGGTTTCGGCGTCGGCAAGACGACCATGGTGTCGGCGATCAGCGAGGTCGCGCCGCTGCGCACCGAGGAGTTGATCACTGAGGTCAGCACCGGGGTCGACGACCTGTCCGGCGTTGAACAGAAGACCACGACAACGGTCGCGCTGGACTTCGGCCGCATCACCATCGACCGTGACCTGGTGCTCTACCTGTTCGGCACGCCGGGGCAGGACCGGTTCTGGTTTCTCTGGGACGAACTGTCCCGCGGCGCGTTGGGCGCGGTCGTGCTCGCCGACACCCGTCGGCTCAGCAATTCCTTTGCGGCCGTGGACTTCTTCGAACGCCGCGGGCTGACGTTCACGGTCGCGGTCAATTGTTTCGAGGGCGCACCGGTATACACGGTCGACGAGGTTCGCGACGCGCTCGATCTCGACGATCACATCCCGGTAATGCTGTGCGACGCCCGTGACCGCGCCTCTTGCAAAGAGGTGCTGCTGAACCTGGTGCAGCACCTCATCGAACGGGCGGGGCGGGCCCCGGTCGCGACCTGATGGCGGTTACCGGGATTCCAGCTCGGTGCTGATGTGGTGGCCGGTGATACCGTCGACGCCGTTCAACCGCACCAGCTTCAACGCCCTGACGTGCTACGGGCCGCGATCATCGGCGGATCCGCAAGACGACTGCGATCCTGAGAAGCCGGAATGTCCTGGCCATTCGAGCTGCGTCATGTGCAAGGCTGTGACCAGCCGCAGTGCGTCGGACTATGCCCGCCAAAGGTGGGGTCCAGAGTTGTTGTCTTCCTGCTGGATACGCTCGCGAATGCCGTCCACCGACCGCTCGGGCGGTATACGCTCGGGCCAGAAGATCGCGCCGATGATCACCGCTGGAGGCGCTGCCAGCGCCCCCGCTCTGGGCCGGGCAATGCCGCCAGGGGCACCGGTCGGCCGGGTGGCTGGCATCGAGGCTACGGAAGGTGCACCCGGAAATGACGGCTGGGGGGCGACGCGTAGAACCTTTCGCCGGGCAGTATGACCGGGATCAGGATCGTTCGCTCTCATCGACCAAATACAGGTAGCTCATGCGAAAGGGTTGCATCAGGGCGCACATGAATTCGGGGCCATTTTCGCGCATGGCCCATCTCGGCTGCCACCCGGGCGGGGCGAGCCCCCGCAGTCCATCCGCAATCCGATCGGCCAACCCCGCGAGATCCTCACCCCCGAACCCGATCACGACACACCCCCAAGTCGGCGAACCCCGAATACGCAGGCGGCCCTGCAACACCGACCCACAACCTCGACCGTGGCAATTCCCACAATCACCTCGATCGGTTGGTCATCAAGATCGAATCGCACTCAAATCGAAGATTTCGCAATCGACGCCCGAATGTCATAAAGTGCGGATGCTCGGGACGCACGGTCAATCATGGTTGTGCTCCGCCTCGACCACAGCATGGTTCAATGACACTTCTATCGAAGTGGTCACCCAAAATCCGCACCGATAGTATCGCAATACACTCACTTTTGCCCACCTGACTTCGCATATATCAGTGGGATTGTGGCGGGGACCAACGGCGCCGCGCATCCGTATGTTGATGTCGAAATATACGTAAGTACGTTCGGCACGGCGGTCAACAGTGTCGAGTCGTGATTCAGGGTAATTCCCGACGGTGGTGGGTGGCGCTATATCGGCCGTGATCGTTGATCCCGTCAATCCCAATGTGGAGAAATAACAACTCGTGGTTGAGGAATCACTGCTGATCCGAGATGCAGCTGCTCGGCGAATACATGACTCTCGACCGAACTATCGCGTCAGCCGCCGCTTCGGGCGACGTCGGTCACGCCTCGCCGCGTTCGTCGACGATGCCGGCTGTCAATGGCCAGTAGGTTCGTTAGCTGGAAAGCTTGTGTCGCATTCGCCGCACCATCATTCGCCGATTCACGCTTGATGCCACCAGGAGATGAAAAGCAGCACGCCACCGGCGCCTAGTAGCAGCGATACCGGAATCGGCCACCACGGGCCGCGCCGCCCGAGCAACCGGCGGGTCAGGCGCACTTGCACCGCACCGAGTCCCGCCAGTACCAGTCCCCAGACGGGGAGTAGCCCGACCCCGAGCAGCGCGTGTACCGCCCAGGCAACGGCCAGCGTCGGACCACCCCACGAGTGTTCGAGATCGTTGCCCGCGACGAGCGGATAGAAAATCCCGCGCACCGCGGCGATAGTCGCCAGGAAGGCCAGAAACCAGGTGAGCAGGCCGAGTGCACCGGCCAGCACCGAATGCACAACCGCCGGCACCGCCAAAGCATCGCGTGGTGCGATGAAGATGCCGAGCAGCCGGCGCGGGACCCGAAACCGGCTCGCGATGGGGCCGAGAGCGATCACCGGCGCAACCAATGCGTATGCGGCCCAACGCAACATTGAGCGAACCGTGGTCATGCCATCGACCGTATCCCGCGCGGCGGATACGCGGACACCTCAGGCCAATCGGCCAGCATCGACCAGGTCATCGAACAGCAGCTGATCGACCGGCGGCACCAGCGCGCGATCCGCGTAGCAGAACCACGCGACCTCTTCGATCTCGCTACTGGCCGCGAGGGTGCCATGATAGTCGGCGGTATAGCAGCTCATTCGAACGACCACGTCACTGGCGGGTCCGTGCAGTGCGGCCTCGTACGTGCCGACGTGGGCGACGGTTTCCGGAAGCAGCGCGACGGTCAACTCCTCTTCGATCTCGCGCAGTAGCGTCTGCAGATCGGACTCCGCGCCCTCACGCTTCCCGCCCGGGATGTAGAAGATGTCCTTGCCCTTGGGGCGCGCACACAGGATGCGGCCGCCCTCGATGCGCACCCACGCGACCGTGTCGATCAGCTTCCGCACTCGCCCATCCGCCACCGCCGCAGCCTAATGGACGGATCGATCAGTGGGCGTGCTGGAGGTCGGTGGGCAGGATGGAGCGTCCGCCCATCGCACCTGGACCATCGACGGGGCGCAGGTCGCACCCGCGTACCCGTTCACCGCATTCGGCGCAGACCGGTTCGAGCACCGTGGTCTTACCGCAGGATTCGTGCACGGCCTGCACCGACGGGCCGTCAGGCGCGGCCCACTCGTCACCCCATTGCCGCATGGCATCGACCACGAGCCAGAGCGAGCGGCCCCTTGGGGTCAGTTGGTAGTCGTAGCGGACCGGATTCTCCTGGTAAGGCACCTTGACCATGATGTCGTGCGCGACCAGGTGTTCCAGGCGCTGGGTCAGCACATTGCGGGCGATGCCAAGGCGTGCGCGGAAGTCGTCGAAGCGGGTCACGCCGAAGAGTGCGTCACGCACGATCAGCAGCGTCCACCACTCGCCCACGGCCTCCAGACACTGGGCGACCGAGCAGTTCATCTCGTCGAAGCTGGTCCTGCGCATGCGCCTCAGCATAGTCGGTTGCTTCAAAGAACTCACCAACCTGCGGCTCGTTTCATGATGCAACTGACTCGTCTGACCGCCGCCGTGGCGGTAGCAACGGGGCCGATCGGACTCGGCACCCGGATGCCGAACCCCACCAGACGGCGGGATTCCCTCGAGAACAACCGGAAACACCAGCGCCATCGGTGTTGACCTCCTCAGGGCCCGCCGAGGTGTGATTACTACGCCACGCGGACGGTGAATCCGGTGTGGCCCACGGCGGCCGCCACGTGGTCGGCGGCGGCCTTCAGCTCGCGGGTCGGAGGTAGGGAGCCGTCGAAGGTGGTGACGGATAGATCGTTGGCGTTGGTCTCCCAGGTGCCTGCGATGCGGCCGTCGACGACCAGGATGGGAGAGATCCAGCCCGCTGCCCGGCTTACTCGGGAGCGATGTTCGGCGGGGAGCAGTTCGGTGTCGCCGGTGCCCGGCCCGAGGACGTATTGGTCGAAGGCACCCAGCAGGTGCACCGAGGTACGTGTCGGTTCCGTGGCGGTCAGTTCGTCGGCGTGTTCGGTGAGAATGTAGGCGCGCCGACCCGCGATATCGACCTCGGTGAGCGCGTCCCCGAGTTCCGAGAACCACCGGCGCACCGTCGTTTTCGCGAGACTGTTGCGACTGAGCCAGGCATCGAAAGATTCCGGTGTGGCCGGGCCATACGCACCGAGATAACCGGTAATCGCGATGGGCGCGGCGGCGTCCGGTTCGAGCAGGCCGCGCCAGCCATCGATCAGATGGGCCGGGCTGGTGAAGGTGACCCGATTCCCTTGCGCTGGACCGTGACACAGCGCCCCCTGCCAAGCCAGCGGCTTGAGCAGCGCGCCCCAACCGGAGCGCAATTCCGCGCCCAGCCGATGGAATGCGGGGTTGGCGAGCAGCGCGTCGACCAGTTCGTCCCGGCTGAGCACCGCGCCATCGAGCACCTGCGCCACCGCATCGGTCAGCGCCGCGACCTCCGCGGGCGACGCCCCGAATGTGCGCTGCCAGGCGGGCTTTTCCCAGGTGCGGGCGGAACCGATCAAGGACAGAATGGCGGCCGCCATTCCAGGGGTGAGCACGTGCAGAGTTCCGCGCATTGCCCAGGTTTTCATCAGGGTGCCGACCACCAACTCCGGCAGTAGCGCACCCGGATCGGGTTTGCTGCGCCGCAGTGCCACCGCGAGATCCGCGGCCGCGGTCACCTGGGCCTGCACACCGCACAGGCGCTCGACGATCTCGGTGGTAGCGACATCGTTGGGTGACGTGACGAATTGCCTGCGTAACCGCCAAGCGAAAACCTGTTCCCAGGTGACGTGCACCTATGCCCTCCCAACCTCTTACCGGATCCGGTGCGGTGCCGGATTCATCCCAGCACTGTGCTGCAGAACAGTACTCCGACCGCGATTTCCAGTAGACCGACCACCGTCGCGGCCATCACGGCGAGCAATGCAGTCCAGTTCGTCGCTCGACGGACCACTCCGACCGGTGCGACCAACCGCTCGGCTCGAACCAGTACGGCGGTAGCAGCGGCACTCAACGCGCCCGCCGGGAGCGGTTCGGTCGCCCCGACGATCGCGAGCAGACCCTCGAGCAGCGGCTCTCGCCCGTGCCTGCGCGCCGCCGTATCGTCGGCGCACATCTCGAGCAGTCGGCCGATTTCCTGCTCCCCGTCGGTCACCAGACGCATCCCGGGCAGGGCGATCGCGATACCGCGCAGGAAGCGGAGCAGTCCGGCATGTCGTTCGCTCAGATGTGCGTGCTCGTGGGCAAGCACCGCGGCGAGCTGCTGCTCGGTCAGCGCGTCGACGGCCGCGCTGGTGACCACGATGGTGTCGGGCGGTCCGGCCACGCAATAGGCTTGGCGTTCCGGCGAATCCAGCACGACGGCGCCGATACCGGGCACATGTCGACCGACCATGCGAACGGCCCGCGCGTGTGCGATGGTTCTGCGTCGCATCTGCAGCATCGCCCGTGTGACATGTGTCAGGATGCCGAGGAGCGCGGCGGCGACCAGGGCCGCGCTGGCGAGGGTGCCCAATTGGACCAGCAGGCCATCGTGTAGGCGTATCGGCGTGGCCAGCGCGGCGTAGCAGTCGTGCAGCATATCGGCGGGATGCCAGTAGGTGGCGAATTCGACGATCAGCATGCCGGACGCGATGGCCCACGCACCCAGTGCGCCCGCGATCGCGACCAGCCAGGCGAGCACCCCGAGCCGCGGTGCGACGCCGCGCCAGGTGAGTCTGCGCAGCACGGTCGGACCGAAGGTGGCCACCATGCTCCCGTAGATCATCAGGCTGACGGCTACGTTCACGGCGCCTCAGGGGTTTTGCGTGAGCTGAGCCGACGCAGCGCGGCACGCAGTCCGGCCGACTCCTCCGCACTGATCCGATCGACGAAATGGCTGAGCACCAGATCCGAGCGACCGCCGGAGCCGAGGGCCTCGAGCATGAGTCGCGCGCTGTGTTCCTCGCGGGTGAGCGTCGGCCAATATCGATATGCCTTGCCCGCGCGATCGCGTGCCAACCAGCCCTTGCGGTGCAGATTGTCCATGGTCGACATGACCGTCGTGTAGGCAATATCGCGTTCGGCGGCCAGTTCGTCGAAGATTTCGCGGACCGTTGTGGTTTCCGCGTCCCGGTCCCAAATGCGGTCCATGATCACCGCCTCCAAATCCCCGAATCCACGCACGATGCCGACTCCCTCATCAACTGACTGGACATCTCTGAAGTTCCAGGGTAACTGGCTCGGATTATGACTACGTAGTCATACCGTAGATCTGCGCTGGATATGTCGGATATCCCGAGCATGCGGAACTCCAGTATCGCCAGCTCAGGGAGATCTCGGCCTCGGGCATAGAGTGCTGCGGTGGACGTGGTGGTCGCTGTCGTGGGAATCGTCGTCGGTGCGGGAATCGTCGTTGCGGGAGTGGTCGGCGCGCACTGGTATCTCTGGCGGCGGCTCGTATGGGAGACGACGGAGCGTGGGTCGATCGCCCGCCGGACGGGGACCGGGGTGATCGTCGCGGGGACAGCGCTGTTGATCGGCGCATTCGTATCCGAATCGGCCGGGGTTCCGTTCCTGATCACCCAGATAATCGCGTGGCCCGGTTATCTGTGGGGCGCGCTGTTCCTCTATCTCGTGCTCTGGCTTTTGGTGGGCGAGCTGGTCCGGCCACTGCTCCGGCGCTGGATCACGCATTCGAGCAGGTCCGAGGCCGCGGTCACGGAGGTGCGGGTTCCGGAAACCGCGCCGCGAGACGATCCCGTGCCGGTTTCCCGGCGACTCTTCGTCTCTCGTGCGGTCGGCGCCGCGGCAACGCTGGCGGCCGTGACCACCATCGGCTACGGCACCAACGGCGTGCTGAGCGGCCCACGAGTGAAGCAGTTGACAGTACCGCTGGCCAAGCTGCCGCGTGCCGCACACGGCTACCGGATCGCCGTAGTCAGTGATATGCATCTCGGCCCCATTCTGGGCCGCGGGTTCGCCGAGCGAGTGGTGGAGACGATCAACGGCACCCAGCCGGATCTCATTGCGGTGGTGGGCGATCTGGTCGACGGTAGCGTCGAACACCTGCGCTCGGCGGTCGAACCGCTGTCGCGCTTGCACGCGCGTCACGGTGCCTATTTCGTCACCGGCAACCACGAGTACTTCTCCGGCGCCGAACAATGGATCGAGCACGTGCAGGAACTCGGACTGCGGCTCCTGACGAACAGCCGAACCGAACTACCGCATTTCGACCTCGCCGGTGTCAACGATCTTCAGGGTGAACGTATCGGGCAGGGTCCGGATTTCGCCGCCGCGCTCGGGGACCGTGATCTCGCGCGTACCGCGGTACTGCTGGCGCATCAGCCGGTGCAAATCCACGATGCGGTCGAGTTCGGCGTCGACCTGCAACTGTCCGGCCATACCCACGGCGGTCAGCTATGGCCCGGCAATTTCATTGCGGGCCTGGCCAATCCGACCGTCGCAGGCCTTGAGCGCTACGGTGACACCCAGCTCTACGTCACCCGCGGCGCCGGCGCGTGGGGACCCCCGGTCCGCGTCGGCGCCCCCTCCGATATCACGGTGATCGAGCTGGCGTCGAAACAGGCGTGACCGGACCGCCGGCTCGACGCTGACACCGACCAGGCCGCTTCGTCTTCGCGTTGAGAAGAGGGAGCTCATGTCGAGTCGCAAGCGCGTTCCCTGGGCAGCGCTGCACGGGTAGTCCCCGGATTCTGTCCCTGCCCGCACTACATCGTCGGTCACCCCTGCTGTGTCTGATCGAGCATCGTGAGGTAGGTATCGAGCTGCGCCGCGCCGGCGAGAAGGTTGCGGCTGCGTGTGGTCAGCCGGTCCTGCCAGGAGTCGAGGAAGACGGTCAACGCGTCTGCCCCGCCCGCGTTGCGCAGGGAATCGATGAACTGGGCGACCTGATGCAGCAGATAGCCGCCCTGGCGCAGTTGCCGTGCGATCTCGGCGTCGCGTACGCAGTCCGGTCCGTATTCGCGATAACCCGTTGCTCGGTCGCGTTCGGGGTGCAGGATGCCCTGGGTCTCCCAGGTGCGCAGGGTGGCGGGGTCCACGCCGAGTCGGCGCGCGAGTTCGCCCACGGTCAGCGGTCGACCGGTGACCTGGGGCGGTGTCGAAGTGGACAGGCTGCCGAGGGCCGTTGCGACCTCGGTGCGGGTCTCACGTTCGGCAAGCAGCGCGACGTGTGCGGCGTCGATGAACCGGTACGCGGACTCGGTGTCGCCGCAGTTGGTCGCGCGCATGATCTCCATTGCCCGCTGGTGCCCGTGGCCACCGCGCAACGCGAGGAAGGCACGTAGCGCCTGTGCGTGCAGAGATGTGTAGCGCCGGAAGCCGGTCTCGCTGCGCTCGGTCGGCGGAAGGATGCCCGCGTCGTCGTAGTTGCGGATCGCCTGTGCGGACAACCCGTGTTCCCTGGCAAGGTCGATGGGCCGCAGCTTGCACCTCCGATTGAGGCTTTCATCTCTGAATCTCAGGTAAAAGTTGCAGAAGTTTCACTCGAATCTTCAACGATACTGTCGACGGTAGCTCACTCTGGAAGGGGTATTCATGTCTACCGCGACAGCACTGCGTGGCATCGGCCGCCAACTCGACAACCCGGCGAGCCTGGGCCGTGCCCTCGACGAACTGTTCGCCACGCGGACCGAGCCGCCGACCCTGCTCGCCCTCGGCGAACCGACACACGGGATCGAGGCATTCCCGCTGCTGCGCAACGAACTCCTCGGTCACCTCGTCGAACGGGATTACCGGTCGATCGCGTTGGAGACCGATGCCTTCGCCGCATCCCTTGTCGACGACTACGTGGCCGGGGCGCCGGCGGAGATCGACACGGTGCTCGCGACCGGGTTCAGCCACGGGTTCGGCGCCGTGCCTGGCAACCGCGAACTCGTCGAATGGCTCCGTGCGCACAATGCCGGTCGCGCACCGCGGGATCGGGTCCGCTTCTACGGCTTCGACGCGCCGACGGAGTACGCCGGTGCGCCGAGCCCGCGACGCGCACTGTCCTCGGTCATCGACTACCTGCCCGTGGCGCTGCGGCCCGAATCAGTCCGCGACCTCGATGCCCTGCTCGGCGAGGACACGGACTGGACGAACGAGGCGGCCATGTTCGACCCGGCAGCGTCCATCGGCAACTCCGACCGCGCTCGCGCCCTGCGCAGCGTCGCCGACGATCTGGCCAGCGCGTTGCGCCGCGCGGCACCCGGCCTGCGCCCCGCCGACCCGACCGGCTACGACCACGCCGTCGCGCACGCGAGCACCGCCCTGGGCCTGCTGCGCTATCACGCGGCCATCGCCAGTTCCGCGCCTGATCGCATTGCGACCCTGCTCAGCCTGCGTGCCGAAATGATGGCCGAGAACCTGCTCGCGATCATTGCCACGGAGCACCGGCGCGGGCCGACCCTGGTCTTCGCACACAACGCACTCCTGCAACGCATGCAGTGCTCGATACCGACCGTGGCAGACGAGGCGAACTGGGGCAGCGCCGGCGCTCTCGTCGGGCTCACCCTCGGTGAGCGCTACATGTTCCTGGCAACAGACGCCAGCCTCGACAGCGATCCGGGCACTCTCCAGAGCGTCCTGGCCGAGGCGACCACCCGACGCGCCCTGTTCGCCACACCGGCCCTGCGCTCCGCGCTTCCCCCGTCGACCAGCGCGGGCAAACCGATCGTGCGCGGCCACATCCCGCTCACCCCTGCCGACTTGCACGGCGCCGACGCGGTCATCTTCATTGCCGACACCGACGGAAAACAGCATCAGTATTGGTAGCCCCACTCGATAGCTCGCGGTCCTACGCGTTAGAGGTAGATCTATGCGAACATATGTTCGTGTCCGAGTCTGTCCGCCCAGCGATTGCGCCGCGTTCGCGCAGGCCGCGGATCGAGGCACGGGCCGAGGCGTCGATCTTGCATGCGGATCTCGACTCGTTCTACGCCTCGGTGGAACAGCGCGATAACCCTCGGTTGCGGGGGCGGCCGGTGATTGTGGGTGGCGGGGTGGTGCTGGCGGCCAGTTATGAGGCGAAGGCGTTCGGGGTGCGCACGCCTATGAATGGTGTTGCGGCACTGCGGCTTTGCCCGCATGCGATAGTGGTGCCGCCGCGTATGTCGGCCTATGCCGAGGCGAGCAAGGCCGTCTTCGAGATCTTCCACGACACGACACCGGTGGTCGAGGGCATTTCGATCGATGAGGCGTTTCTCGATGTGGGTGGACTGCGGCGGATCGCCGGCGAACCCGTCGAGATCGGGCGGCGGTTGCGCGATGCGGTGTGCGAGCAGGTTGGGCTGCCGATTTCGGTCGGGATCGCGCGAACGAAATTCCTGGCCAAAGTGGCCAGCGCGGTCGCCAAGCCCGACGGATTGCGCCTGGTGCCACCGGAACTCGAACTCGATTTCCTGCATCCGCTGCCGGTCGAACGACTATGGGGCGTTGGCGAAGTCACCTCCCGCACCCTGCACGAACACGGCATCACCCGCATCGGTCAACTCGCCGAACTCGGCGAATCACCGTTGCGCGCGATCCTCGGCCCCGCCGCGGCACAGCACCTGTACGCCCTGTCCTTGGCTCGCGACCCGCGGCGCGTCGAAACCGGTGTCCGCCGCCGCTCCATCGGCGCGCAACGCGCACTCGGTCGTCGGTACCGGCCACCCGACGAGATCGAGGCCTACCTACACAGCCTCACCGACCGGCTCGGCTGTCGGTTGCGCGCGGCCGAGCGGGTGACCCGAACTGTGGTGTTGCGCATGCGTTTCGACGATTTCTCTCGAGCCACCCGCTCGCACACCCTGGCCGAGGCCACCGATCACACCGAAACCATCCTGTACGCCGCACGCACCTTGCTCAGTGGCGCGATGCCCACGATTCAGGAGCGTGGCCTCACCCTCATCGGGCTGGCACTGACCAATCTCGACAACGCTGACGCCGTCCAATTGACCCTGCCGTTGGAATCTCGCGCCACCAACACCCTTGATGCCACCCTCGACGACCTGCGCCGCCGCTTCGGCTCATCCGCCGTCACCCGCGCCGCTCTCATCGGCCGCGGCGAAGGCATCTCGGTCCCGTTGCTGCCGGACTGATGCGCTCAACGCGGTGTGTATCCTCCATGCAGGCCGATTCGGCGGGGGGACCATCGATCTTTCGGAAACCACGGATGAGCAGGCCATCGCTATTGCCGTGCGCCCGAGGAGATTTCCGATGCCATACGCACTGTTGGGCCTGATCACGTTGGCCCTGTGGGTCTACTGCCTGGTCGACATCGTTACTTGCCCCGATGCCGGGATCCGGAATCTGCCGAAGATGGCATGGCTCATCGTCGTCATCCTGGTGCCGACCGTTGGCGCACTGCTGTGGCTGTTCGCGGGGCGCCCGCTGCACGAGGGCGCCCCGCGTTCCCTCACCCGCTACGGCGAATACGACCGGCCCGGCCGCTACGTACCGCAGAATCCGGACGATGACGAAGCCTTCCTACGCGGCCTGCAGGAACGCGCCGAATCCCAGCGCCGCGAGGCCCGCCGCCAAGAGGAAGAACGCCAACGCGATCAGGACCGCCGCCGCGAACAGGGCGACCTGTAAGCGTCGCCCACCCCGCCGGCTGCCACCCGCAGGCAACGGCTTTCGATTACCTTATCCGCACACGCATTCCGCGCCGCCGACCGATGACAGCGCGACGCGCACTGAGCAATCTGAGCCAACGTGCCACGCCGCACCCCCGCCCCGACGTACCATCCCTGCGTGGCCGACGCGATTCGAACCACCCCACTGCGGGTCCTGGTCTACAGCAACGACGCCGATACCCGGGGCCAAGTCATGCTGGCATTGGGCAGACACCCGCACCCCGAGCTGCCCGCCTTCGACTACCTCGAGGTGGCGACCGCAC
The DNA here is from genome assembly GCF_040680755.1 of Nocardia sp. NPDC051990. NCBI lineage: Bacteria > Bacillati > Actinomycetota > Actinomycetes > Mycobacteriales > Nocardiaceae > Nocardia > Nocardia sp. NPDC051990. Next base: position 21,036 of record NZ_JBFAXH010000010.1, read on the forward strand.
CCGTGGTCATCGAGCAGATGGACGCGGGCGGTATCGACCTGGCCATCCTGGACGGCGAATCCGCCCCAGCGGGCGGGCTCGGCATCGCTAAACAGCTCAAGGACGAGATCGCCCAGTGCCCACCGGTTCTGGTGCTGACCGGTCGCCCCGATGATGCCTGGCTCGCGAACTGGTCGCGCGCGGAGGCTGCCGTATCCCATCCGATCGATCCGATCCGGCTCACCGAGGCCGTCGTCGCGCTGCTGCGCCACTACACCGCGGCCTGACCGAATCTGCCCCGAGCGCCACATCGTGCCCGCGGCCTCCGAGGACGCGGGCACTCTGATGTCACGTGACGGTGCAATCACTTAGCGATCCGGCGGGTCGGATTACCCCCGATTCAGTCATAAATAGCAGTCCCGTTTTCGATCAAAGACCCAATCGAATAAATGGTCGACCCGCCGTGTCAGTTGTAGGCTGTGCCGTAGCTCACATGAGCGCGAGCCTCGATATGACAGACCCGCGTGGTGCGAGCAGGCCATGAGGCGAGTCTGACCGAGGCGGACAACGACGTCAGCCCGCCTCGGAAGCTGCCGTCATGATTCCGACGCCGACCATCACACTCCCGGCGCAGTCGGGGGACATGACGCCCAACCGCCAGCTACAGCTCGCAAGGAGGGGAAGTGCAGTCGTGAATATCGAGATGCCCACTCTGGTCCTCGGCGCGGTCGCCGCCGCGTTCGCGGTGTTCTCCGTCATCCTCTCGGCCCTTGTCGGTCCCAAGCGCTACAACCGGGCCAAACAGGAGGCCTACGAGTGCGGCATCGAACCGACTCCGCACGCCGTCGCGGGCGGGCCGGGAAATGTTACCGGACAACGCTTTCCGGTGAAGTACTACCTCACCGCGATGCTGTTCATCATCTTCGATATCGAGATCGTGTTCCTCTACCCGTGGGCTGTCCACTTCGATGCGCTCGGTCTCTTTGGTCTCGCCGCGATGGCGCTGTTCATCTTCAACGTCTCGGTGGCCTACGCCTACGAATGGCGCCGCGGCGGTCTCAGCTGGGACTGATCGCCCATACGCATTGGCCCACAAGGCATTTCGCCACGTCGGGTCGCACGCACAGTGGAAGTGAGAGTTAGTCGAACATGGGTCTCGAGGAAAAACTGCCCAGCGGCTTTCTGCTGAGCACGGTCGAAGATTTCGCCGGATATCTGCGCAAAGGCTCGCTCTGGCCGGCCACCTTCGGGCTGGCCTGCTGCGCCATCGAGATGATGGCCACCGGCGCGGGACGTTTCGATATCGCCCGCTTCGGTATGGAGGCGTTCCGCGCCTCACCGCGGCAGGCCGATCTGATGATCGTCGCGGGCCGGGTCAGCCAGAAGATGGCACCAGTACTGCGTCAGGTCTACGACCAGATGACCGAACCGAAATGGGTGCTGGCCATGGGCGTTTGCGCGTCCTCGGGCGGCATGTTCAACAACTACGCCATCGTGCAGGGCGTGGACCATGTGGTGCCGGTCGACATCTACCTGCCCGGCTGCCCGCCGCGCCCGGAGATGCTGCTGAACGCGATCCTGACGCTGCACGCGAAGATCCAGCAGATGCCACTCGGCGTCAACCGCGAGGAGGCCATCCGTGCCGCCGAAGCGGCGGCACTGGCGTCCACGCCGACCATCCGGATGGAGGGTCTGCTGCGATGACCTTCGACTCCCCCGACAACACCGAAACCCGCACGCCGCCGGAGTTCGTCGACGCCGCGGCCACTGCAGGACCGGAAGGCACACCGCCGGAAGCGGATTCAGCATCGGCCGAGGTGATCGGCGTGCGGCGCGGCATGTTCGGTGTCACCGGCACCGGCGACACCTCCGGCTACGGCCGCCTGGTTCGGCCGGTGACACTGCCCGGCAGCACCCCCGCGCCGTACGGCAGCTATTTCGACGAGGTCGTCACCGCACTGCACGGCACGCTCGGCGCGGTCGGCACCAGCTGGGAGACCGCCATCGAGAAAGTGATCGTCTTCCGCGGCGAACTCACCCTGCACGTGCGACGCGAACATCTGGTGACCGTCGCCGCGGCGTTACGCGACTCCGCCGCACTGCGTTTCGAGCTCTGCCTCGGCGTCAACGGCGTGCACTATCCGGACGACGCGGGCCGCGAATTGCACGCGGTCTATCACCTCATGTCCATCACCCACAATCGACGCCTGCGCATCGAGGTATCCGCACCGGATGCCGACCCGCATATCCCGTCGCTGTTCGGTGTGTATCCGACCACCGACTGGCACGAGCGGGAAACCTACGACTTCTTCGGCATCCTCTTCGATGGCCACCCCTCGCTGACGCGCATCACCATGCCCGACGACTGGCGTGGCCACCCCCAGCGCAAGGACTACCCGCTCGGCGGGATCCCGGTCGAGTACAAGGGCGCGCGCATTCCGCCGCCCGACGAGCGGAGGGCGTACAAGTAATGAGCGACATCGACACCCGACCCGGCGTCCACAACGACACCGGGCCCGAACCCGCTGTGGTCACGGTGGCGGGCCAGGACTGGGATACGGTCACCGAAACCCTCGACGGCGCGGGTGAGGAACGCATCGTCGTCAACATGGGTCCGCAGCATCCGTCCACGCACGGCGTACTGCGGCTCATCCTGGAAATCGAGGGCGAGACGGTCACCGAGGCCCGCTGCGGCATCGGCTATCTACACACTGGTATCGAGAAGAATCTCGAATTCCGGAATTGGGCGCAGGGCACCACCTTCGTGACCCGGATGGACTATCTGTCCCCGTTCTTCAACGAGACGGCGTACTGCCTCGGCGTCGAACGGCTGCTCGATATCGAAGAGCAGATCCCCGAGCGCGCCACCATCGTTCGCGTCATGCTCATGGAGCTCAATCGGATCTCCTCACATCTGGTCGCGCTGGCGACCGGTGGGATGGAGCTCGGCGCGCTCACCCCGATGCTGTTCGGTTTCCGGGAACGCGAACTTATTCTGGATGTCTTCGAGACCATCACCGGCCTGCGCATGAATCACGCCTACGTCCGGCCCGGCGGCCTCGCCCAGGATCTGCCCGACGACGGTGTCACCAAGGTCCGCGAGCTGCTGCAGCTCTTGCCCAAGCGGCTGCGCGATATGGATCATCTGCTCACCCAGAATCCGATCTGGAAGGCACGCACCAAGAACATCGGCTACCTGGACCTCACCGGCTGCATGGCGCTCGGCATCACCGGACCGGTCCTGCGCTCGACCGGTCTGCCGCACGATCTGCGCAAGACCGCGCCGTATTGCGGCTACGAGAACTACGAATTCGACGTTCCGACCACCACCGGCTGCGATTGCTACGGCCGCTACTGGATTCGGGTCGCGGAGATGAGGGAATCGCTCGAGATCGTCGAGCAGTGTCTGGACAAATTGCGGCCGGGTCCGGTGATGGTGGATGACAAGAAGCTCGCCTGGCCCGCGGATCTGCAGCTGGGTCCAGACGGACTCGGCAACTCCCCCAAGCACATCGGCCGCATCATGGGCACATCCATGGAGGGGCTCATCCATCACTTCAAACTCGTCACCGAGGGCATCCGGGTCCCGGCGGGACAGGTGTATGTGGCGGTGGAATCGCCACGCGGCGAACTGGGTGTGCATATGGTCAGCGACGGCGGCACCCGCCCATATCGGGTGCACTATCGCGACCCCTCGTTCACGAATCTGCAAGCGGTGGCGGCGATGTGCGAGGGCGGCATGGTCGCCGACGTCATCGCATCCGTCGCCAGCATCGACCCGGTGATGGGCGGAGTTGACCGATGACCGAGATCCTGTTGAAGCTGTCCACCCGGCCGGAGCCGTTCGCGCGGTATGTGCGCGAACGACTCGAGATCAATGCCAAGGAGATCATCGCCCGGTATCCGGAGCCGCGCTCGGCGTTGCTGCCGCTGTTGCACCTCGTGCAGGCCGAGGAGGGCTGCGTCACCGGCACCGGCATCGAATTCTGTGCCGACCAGCTGGACTTGACCGGCGCAGAGGTCACCGCGGTGGCGACCTTCTACTCGATGTACCGGCGCACCCCCACCGGCGACTATCACGTCGGTGTCTGCACCAACACGCTCTGCGCGGTGATGGGTGGCGATGCCATTCTCGAGACCCTACAGCGCCGACTCGGCATCGGGCACGGCGAGACCACACCGGACGGGTCGATCACCCTCGAGCACATCGAATGCAATGCGGCCTGCGATTTCGCGCCGGTGGTGATGGTCAACTGGGAGTTCTTCGATAATCAGACCCCGGAATCGGCTGCCGCACTGGTGGATTCGCTGCGCCGCGGCGAGCAGGTGACACCGACACGCGGCGCACCGCTGTGCACGTTCAAGCAGACCGCGCGCATCCTCGCCGGATTCCCCGACGAACGCCCCGGGGTGCTCGACGGTGCGGCGGGCGAGGCGACACTTGCCGGTCTGCGGGTTGCACAGGAACAGAATATGCAAGCGCAGGAACCGAAGCCGGGCGAGGCATGATGAGACTGACTCCCGTACTCACCCGGCATTGGGACGACCCGCGGTCGTGGACCATCGAGCACTACCGCAGCCACGACGGCTATCAGGCGTTGCGCAAGGCATTGCGCATGGAGCCCGATCAGGTCATCCAGACCATCAAGGACGCGGGTCTGCGCGGTCGTGGCGGCGCGGGCTTCCCGACCGGTATGAAATGGAGCTTCATCCCGCAAGGGCCCGGACCCGATGGCGTCACCAAACCGCACTATCTCGTGGTCAATGCCGACGAGTCGGAACCCGGTACCTGCAAGGACATTCCGCTCATGCTGGCCACCCCGCACACCCTCATCGAGGGCGTCATCATCGCGGCGTATGCGATTCGGGCGGCACACGCGTTCATCTATGTGCGCGGCGAGGTCGTGCCGGTGCTGCGGCGGCTGCAGGCCGCGGTCACGCAGGCATATGCGGCCGGATTCCTCGGAAAGAACATTCTAGGCTCCGGCTACGACTTGGAACTCATCGTGCACGCCGGTGCCGGTGCATACATCTGCGGTGAGGAAACCGCGCTACTGGATTCGCTGGAAGGTCGGCGCGGCCAGCCTCGACTGCGGCCGCCATTCCCGGCCGTGGCGGGTCTGTATGCCTGCCCGACGGTGGTCAACAATGTGGAATCCATTGCGAGCGTGCCGCCGATCATCCTGAACGGCACGGCCTGGTTCCGCTCCATGGGCAGTGAGAAATCCCCGGGTTTCACGCTGTACTCGCTGTCGGGGCACGTCGCGCGGCCCGGACAATACGAAGCGCCACTGGGCATTACGTTGCGCGAACTGCTCGGCTACGCCGGTGGCGTGCGGGTCGGACACCAGGTGAAGTTCTGGACGCCCGGCGGTTCGTCGACGCCGTTGTTCACCGAGCGACATCTCGACGTGCCACTGGACTACGAGGGCGTCGCCGGTGCCGGATCCATGTTGGGCACCAAGGCATTACAGATCTTCGACGACACCACCTGCGTGGTGCGCGCGGTGCTGCGCTGGACCGAATTCTACGCCCACGAATCCTGCGGTAAATGCACGCCCTGTCGTGAGGGCACCTATTGGCTCGTCCAGTTGCTGAAGCGGATCGAGGCTGGTCGGGGCACCGAATCGGATCTGGAGAAGCTCCTCGATATCAGCGACACCATCAACGGCAAATCTTTCTGCGCACTCGGCGACGGTGCGGCCAGCCCGATCATTTCCTCGCTGAAGTACTTCCGCCAGGAATACGTCGACCATCTGCGGCTCGACGGCTGCCCGTTCGATCCCGCGCGATCCACCGCCTGGGCCGAAGGAGTCCGATGACAGCCACTGTGAATTCCAAAGCCAGCGGAATCGCGCCCGCTGACCTGGTCACCGTCACCATCGATGACACCGAGGTCAGCGTTCCAGCGGGCACACTGCTGATCCGGGCCGCCGAACTCATCGGGATCCAGATCCCGCGCTTCTGCGACCACCCGCTGCTCGACCCGGTCGGCGCATGCCGCCAATGTCTGGTCGAGGTGGAGGGGCAGCGCAAGCCGGTCGCGTCGTGCACCATGGCCGTCGCCGACGGCATGATCGTGCGCACCCAGTTGACTTCGGCACCCACCGCCAAGGCCCAGGAAGGGGTGATGGAGCTACTGCTCATCAATCACCCACTCGACTGTCCGGTCTGCGATAAGGGCGGTGAATGCCCACTGCAGAACCAAGCGATGTCGAGCGGTCGGCCCGAAACCCGCTTCGACGGCGTGAAGCGCACCTACCCCAAGCCGATTCCGTTGTCCACGGCCGTATTGCTGGACCGGGAACGCTGCGTGCTGTGCGCCCGCTGCACCCGCTTCTCCCAGCAGATCGCCGGCGATCCGTTCATCGAACTCATGGATCGTGGTGCCCTCGAGCAGGTCGGCACCGCACAGGCCGAACCGTTCGACTCCTACTTCTCCGGCAATGCCGTGCAGATCTGCCCGGTGGGCGCGCTCACCGGCACCAGCTACCGGTTCCGGGCTCGCCCGTTCGATCTGGTCTCCAGCCGGAGCGTCTGCGAACACTGCGCGTCCGGCTGCGCACAGCGCACCGACCATCGGCGTGGAAAAGTGTTGCGCCGCTTGGCGGGTGACGATCCGCAGGTCAATGAGGAGTGGAACTGCGATAAGGGCCGGTGGGCGTTCACCTACGCCACCGAACGCGACCGGCTCACCACACCGCTGGTGCGCGGTTGGGACGGCAACCTTGCACCCGCATCCTGGTCCGAGGCATTGGCCGCCGCGGCCGAAGGTTTGGCATCGGCGTTCGGCAGTGCGGGCGTGCTGGTCGGTGGTCGCGTCACGGAGGAAGACGCCTACGCCTACGCCAAATTCGCTCGAGTTGCCCTTGGCACCAATGACATCGACTTCCGCGCTCGGGTGCACTCGGCCGAAGAGGCCGACTTCCTCGCCGCTCGTGTCGCCGGACAGGGTGTCACCGTCGACTACGAAGCACTCGAGAACGCGCCGGTCGTACTGCTCGTCGGGCTCGAGCCGGAAGAGGAGTCGCCGATTATCTACCTGCGGCTGCGCAAAGCGGCACGCAAGCGCGGTATGCCGATCTTCTCGCTCGCCGCTTACTCTTCGCGCGGGCTGGATCGGATGTCGGGCACACTGCTGCAAGCCATGCCAGGGGCCGAGCCTCACCTGCTCGATGCCTTGCGCACCGGCGAAATAGGTACGGACGCAGCCGCTTCGGCAACGGCCGCGCAGCTGGTGCGTCAGCCGGGTGCGGTAATGCTGGTCGGTGAGCGAATGGCTGGGATTCCGGGCGCGCTGTCCGCTGCGGTCCGGCTCGCCGACGAAACCGGTGCGGCCTTGGCCTGGGTGCCGCGGCGGGCGGGTGAACGCGGTGCCGTCGAGGCGGGCGCGCTGCCCGGCCTGCTCCCCGGTGGCCGACCGGTTGTGGATCCCCGGGCGCGCCAACAGGTTCGCACGATCTGGAATGTCGCGGACCTGCCAGTCACCGCGGGTCGCGACACGGCCTCCATCCTCGAGGCGGCGCCGACCTTGGGCGCACTGATCATCGGCGGTGTCGAAATCGCCGATCTCCCGGACCCCAAGGCGGCACTTCAGGCCATCGACGCCGCCCGCTTCGTGGTCAGCCTGGAGCTGCGGCACAGCGCGGTCACCGAACGCGCGGATGTCGTCTTCCCGGTGGCCTCGGCAATGCAGAAATCCGGGACCTTCCGCACCTGGGAGGGGCGGCCACGGCAATTCGAGGCGGCACTCGGTGATTCGGTGGTGCGCCGCGAACCCGCACCGCTGTCGGATCAGCGGGTGCTGCAGGCCATCGCGGGCGAGATGAAGGTGGCGCTCGGACTGCCCGATACCGAATCCGCGCGCGCCGAACTCGCCGAACTCGGTACCTGGGACGGTCCGTCCTTGCCCGCGCCCGCGCACCGGCCGCATCCAGTGACCAAGCCCATTCCCGGCACGGCCATCCTGTCCGGCTGGCGGATGCTGCTGGATCAGGGGCGTATGCAGGATGGCGAGCCGAATCTGGCGGGTGTCGCGCGGCCGCCGGTGGTGCGGCTCTCGCCCACCACCGCCGCCGAAATGGGTGCTGCCGATGACGATTCGATCATCGTCGCCACCGATCGCGGCACCGTCACGCTGCCGCTGCTGATTACCGATCTGCCTGATCGGGTGGCGTGGCTGCCGCTGAACTCGCCAGGCTGCACGGTCAACGAACAGCTCGCCACCCAGCCGGGCGGTGTGGTGCACCTGCACCGCGCCGACGAGAGGATGAAGGAACACCGCCATGAGTGATCTCTCTGTGTTCACTGCGGCGTCCGCTTGGCCCTCCGTGGTTACGCAAGCTGCCTCCTCCGGGCCTGACGCTATCGCCGGTTTCGGCCACGACCCGCTGTGGCTCGTCATCGGGAAATCCCTGGCGATCTTCGCCTTCCTGCTGCTCACGCCGATGATGGCGGTGTATCTGGAGCGCAAGATCGTGGCCTGGATGCAGATGCGCGTCGGCCCGAACCGGGTCGGCCCCAAGGGCACGCTGCAGGCCGTTGCCGACGGCGTGAAGATGGCACTGAAGGAAGATATCGTCCCGGCCATCGTCGACAAGCCGATTTTCATTCTGGCGCCGGTCATTTCGGTGGTGCCCGCATTCATGGCATTCGCGGTGATCCCGATCGGGCCGGAGGTGTCGATCCTCGGCCACCGGACCGCGCTGCAGCTCACCGATCTGCCGGTGGCGGTGCTCTACATCCTGGCCATCACCTCGATCGGCGTATACGGGATCGTGCTGGCGGGCTGGTCGTCCGGTTCGACCTATCCGCTGCTTGGCGGGTTGCGTTCGACCGCACAGGTGATCTCCTATGAGATCGCGATGGCGCTGTGCTTCGCGACGGTGTTCCTGCTCGGCGGCACCATGGCCACCTCCGGCATCGTCAAGGCGCAGGAGGGCACCTGGTATGTCTTCCTGCTGCTGCCGTCGTTCCTGATCTACTGCGTGTCGATGGTCGGTGAGACCAACCGTGCGCCATTCGACCTGCCCGAGGCCGAGGGCGAGCTGGTCGGCGGTTTCCACACCGAATACTCCTCGCTCAAATTCGCCATGTTCATGATGGCCGAATACATCAATATGGCGACGGTTTCCGCACTCGCCACCACGTTGTTCCTCGGCGGCTGGCGCGCACCATTCCCGATCAACCTGTGGGCCGGTGCGAATTCCGGCTGGTGGCCTGCGCTGTGGTTCATCGCCAAGATGTGGTCGTTCCTGTTCGTCTTCGTCTGGTTGCGTGGCACGCTGCCTCGCCTGCGCTACGACCAGTTCATGAATCTCGGCTGGAAGCTGCTGATTCCGACCGCACTGCTGTGGGTCATGCTGGTCGCCACCGCCCGCGTGCTGCAGAACGAGGGCTACCACATCCAGACGCCGCTGCTGGTGATCAGCGGAATCATCATTTCCGGACTGATGGTGTCGATGTTCTTGCGGGCCGGGCGTGCACCGGATACGCCGCCGACGGTAGAGAAACCCGCCCAGGAAGCGGGCACGGCGGTCTTCCTCGGCTTCCCGACGCCACCGCTGCCGGATCCATCGACGCGGCGGCCGGAACCCGAGCCGGGACGGCTGGAACCGTTGATGGGCTTCGCAGTCACCTTCATGACCATGTTCAAGAAGCCCAATACCGAGTCCTATCCGGAACAGAAGGTGCCGACCGCACCCCGCTATCACGGCCGCCACCAGCTCAATCGGCATCCGGATGGTCTGGAGAAATGCATCGGCTGCGAGCTGTGCGCATGGGCCTGCCCCGCGGACGCGATCTACGTCGAGGGCGCGGATAACACCGAGACCGAACGCTTTTCGCCCGGCGAACGCTACGGACAGGTCTACCAGATCAACTATCTGCGCTGTATCGGCTGTGGATTGTGCATCGAGGCATGCCCGACCAGGGCGCTCACCATGACCAACGAGTACGAGATGGCCGATGACAACCGCGCCGATCTGATCTACGAGAAGGACCGGCTGCTGGCTCCACTGCAGCCCGGTATGACCGCACCGCCGCACGCGATGTACCCCGGTGCGACGGAAGGCGATTACTACCGCGGCAATGTCCCGAGCGGTGAAGGCGGTTCGGATAACAGGGCGCCCGCCGCCGCGGGCGCGGAAGGAGGCGCGCGGTGACCGAATTGATCCTGGCCGCCGAGCCCTTGACCCACACCTCCACCGGCGAGGCCGTCCAATTCTGGATCCTCGGCCCGTTCGCCGTAATCAGCGCGCTCGGTATGGTTTTCGCGGGCAAGGCCGTGCATTCGGCGATCTGCCTGGCCGCCACCATGATCGTGCTCGCCACCTTCTATATGGCCCAGGACGCGCTGTTCCTCGGCGTCGTGCAGATCGTCGTCTACACCGGCGCGGTCATGATGCTGTTCCTGTTCGTGCTCATGCTCGTCGGCGTCGACTCCCCCGAGTCGCTCGGGGAAACGCTGCGCGGGCACCGGCTCGCGGCGGGCGCGGTCGGGCTCGGCTTCGGGCTGCTGCTGATCAGCGGTATCGCCAACGGCATCCGCAACTCCGGAATCACATATCCGGCAAAGGGATTCACATATCAAGACGTGATCGGCAAACTCGCCGAACTGATCTTCGTCCGATATGTGTGGGCCTTCGAACTCACCGGCGCACTGCTGATCACCGCCACCATCGGCGCGATGATCCTGGCGCACCGGGAGAATTTCGGACCGCGCCTGGATCAGCGAGAGCTCTCGCGCCGCAGGTTCCGCGGGGCCTACGACCCGGCCCGGCCTTCCGATCGCGCCACCCCGCTGCCGACGCCCGGCGTGTACGCCAGGCACAACGCGGTCGATATTCCGGCACGGCTGCCGGACGGATCCTTCGAGGAGCTGTCGATCAGCACCATCCTGCGGCACCGCCGCACCAGGGCGCTCACCGAGGCCGCGGTCATCTCGGTCGGCAAGACCCCGGCCTTCGCCACGGAGGTCGATGAGCCCGAAACCACCGCCCGCGAGGCAGACGAGGAAGGCAAGCGGTGAATCCTGAGAACTACCTGTTCCTGTCCGCCCTGCTGTTCACCATCGGCGCGGCCGGTGTGCTGCTGCGGCGCAACGCCATTGTGGTGTTCATGTGCATCGAGCTGATGCTCAATGCGGTCAACCTCGCCTTCGTCACCTTCGCCCGGCTGCATTCGAATCTCGACGGTCAGGTGTTCGCGTTCTTCACCATGGTGGTGGCCGCGGCCGAAGTCGTCGTCGGACTCGCCATCATCATGACCATCTTCCGCACCCGCCGTTCGACCTCGGTCGACGACGCCAACCTGCTGAAGTTCTGACGTGGATACCGCAACGCTCTGGGTGCTGCCCGCGCTGCCGCTGGCCGGTGCCGCCATTCTGCTGCTGGTCGGACGCTACAGCGATAAGTGGGGGCATCTACTCGGCTGCACCACCGCGCTGGCCTCGTTCGGCTTCGCTGTCGTCGCGTTCTTCGACATGCTCGACCGGGCCGATGCCGCCCGCGCGATCCACAACGATTTGTTCAGCTGGGTACCGGTCGACGGGTTGCAGGTGGATTTCAGCCTCCAACTGGACCAGCTGTCGGTGTGTTTCGCACTGCTGATCACCGGCGTCGGATCGCTGATCCACATCTATTCCGTCGGCTACATGAACCACGATCCGGGACGGCGGCGGTTCTTCGCCTACCTGAATCTGTTCCTGGCGGCCATGCTGCTGCTGGTGCTGGCGGACAACTACCTGGTGCTGTATCTGGGCTGGGAGGGCGTCGGTCTGGCCTCCTATCTGCTGATCGGTTTCTGGTACCACAAGCCGACCGCGGCGACCGCGGCCAAGAAGGCGTTCGTCGTCAACCGGGTCGGTGATATGGGGCTGGCGATCGCCATGTTCACCATGTTCGCGATATTCGGTTCGCTCGACTTCGGCGCGGTGTTCGCGACCGCGCCGAAGTCGAGCGAGGGCACACTCACCGCGATCGGGCTGTTGCTGCTGCTGGCCGCATGCGGTAAGTCCGCACAGGTGCCACTGCAGTCCTGGCTCGGCGACGCGATGGAGGGGCCGACACCGGTCTCCGCACTCATCCACGCCGCCACCATGGTGACGGCGGGCGTGTATCTGATCGCGCGCTCCGGGCCGATCTTCGATCTCGCGCCCAATGCACGGCTCGGTGTGGTGCTGGTGGGCGCGGTGACACTGCTGTTCGGTGCGATCGTCGGTTGCGCGAAGGACGACATCAAGAAGGCACTGGCGGCGTCGACCATGAGCCAGATCGGTTATATGGTGCTGGCCGCGGGCCTCGGCCCGGCCGGATACGCGATCGCCATCATGCATCTGCTCACCCACGGCTTCTTTAAGGCCGGGCTGTTCCTCGGTGCCGGATCGGTCATGCACGCGATGGACGACGAGACCGATATGCGCCGCTATGGCGGACTGCGCAAACTGCTGCCGGTCACCTACGTCACCTTCGGGCTCGGCTACCTGGCAATCATCGGGGTGCCACCGTTCGCCGGATTCTTCTCCAAGGATCGGATCATCGAGGCGGCGTTCAACCAAGGCGGCGCAAGCGGTTTGGCATTGGGTGCGGTGACGCTGCTGGGTGCCGGGCTGACCGCGTTCTACATGACGCGCGTAATGATCATGACGTTCTTCGGCGAGCGGCGCTGGCAACCGGATACCGATCCGCACGAGGCACCGGCGGTGATGACTGGGCCGATGATTCTGCTCGCGATCGGATCGGTGGCCGCGGGTGGGCTGTTCGTCCTCGGGTCATCACTGCAGAACTGGCTCGAACCCGTTGTCGGGGCCCATCACGGCGAGGAGGTCGTGCCCGCGGGCGTGGTGACCGCCCTGGCACTGCTGGTGGTCGCCGTCGGAATCGGCGTCGCCTACAACCAGTTCGCGCAGCACGAGGTGCCCGAGACCGCACCGGAAGCGGTGTCGGCGCTGACCATCGGGGCCCGCAAGGATCTCTACGGCGACACGTTCAACGAGGGCGTGTTCATGCGCCCTGGTGCGTATCTGACCCGGTTCCTTGTCTTCCTCGACAACCGCGGCATCGACGGCATCGTCAACGGTACCGCCGCACTGATCGGCGGACTGTCCGCGCGAATCCGGAAGGTGCAGTCCGGCTTCGTACGGTCGTATGCCCTGTCCATGTTCACCGGCGCGGCCCTGGTGGCCGCAGCCCTGCTGGCAGTGAGGCTTTGGTGAGTGACTTTCCCTGGTTGACCACGCTGTGGTTATTGCCGGTCGTCGGCGCGGTCGTGGTGCTGCTGTTGCCTGCGTCGCGGCGCACCCTCGCGCGCGGGCTGGCATTCGGTGTCGCATCGGCGGTGCTGGTGCTCGGCATCGTCTTGGGCGTGCGCTTCGAACCTGGTGGGGCGCAGTATCAGTTCGTTGAATCGCACGAGTGGATTCCGGCCTTCGGCGCGGGCTACACGCTGGGGTTGGACGGGATCGCGCTGGTGCTGGTGCTGCTCACCGCGGCGCTGGTGCCGCTGCTGATCCTGGCCGGTTGGAACGATGAGCGCGAGGTCGGCAGCGGGCGTCGAGTGTCGCATACCTATGTCGCGTTGACGCTGCTCGTCGAGGCCATGGTGCTGATTTCCTTTGTCTCGCTGGACATTCTGCTGTTCTACGTGTTCTTCGAGGCAATGTTGATCCCGATGTACTTCCTCATCGGTGGCTTCGGACCGCGCAGCGCCGATCTCGCACATCGCCAGCAGCGCTCTCGGGCGGCGGTGAAATTCCTGCTGTACAACTTGTTCGGCGGTCTGATCATGCTGGCCGCGGTGGTCGGATTGTATGTGCTCACCGCGCGGCAGGGGCTCGGATCCGGATCGTCGGGCACCTTCGATTTCCGCACCGTCGTGGCCGCGGCCAATGCCGGACAGCTCGGTGCCGGTCCGGCTGTGCTGAACGCGCTGTTCCTCGGGTTCATGTTCGCCTTCGCGGTGAAGGCGCCGCTGTGGCCGCTGCACACCTGGCTGCCGGATGCGGCGGTGGCGGCCACACCATCGAGTGCGGTGTTGATGATGGCGGTGGTCGACAAGGTCGGCACCTTCGGTATGTTGCGGTACTGCGTGCTGCTGTTCCCGGATGCCTCGGGAACCTACGCGCCCCTGGTGATTACGCTCGCGGTGATCGGCATCATCTACGGCGCGCTGCTGGCTGTCGGACAGACCGATGTGATGCGACTGATCGCCTACACCTCGATCTCGCACTTCGGATTCATCATTCTGGGCATCTTCGCGATGACCAGTCAGGGGCAGACCGGGGCCACGTTGTACATGGTCAACCACGGCATCTCGACCGCGGCGCTGTTCCTGATCGCGGGTTTCCTGGTATCGCGCAGGGGAACTCGGGCCATCGCCGCCTACGGCGGGGTGCAGAAGGTGGCGCCGGTACTGGCGGGCACCTTCCTCATCGCCGGTCTTGCCACCCTGTCGCTGCCCGGTCTCGCTCCGTTCATCAGCGAATTTCTGGTGCTGCTCGGCACATTCACCCGCTATGGATTCGCGGCGGTGATCGCGACCGGAGCGCTGGTGCTGGCCGCGCTGTATGTGCTGTGGATGTACCAGCGGATGATGACCGGGCCGGTCAAGGAAGGCAACGAACGGCTCTATGATCTAGTGCCGCGCGAGTTGGCGGTGGTGGTGCCGTTGATCGCGGCGCTGCTATTCCTCGGTGCCTATCCGAAACCGGTGCTGGACTTCATCAATCCTGCGGTGGGTCAGACGCTGAGCACCATCGGCGTCCATGATCCGGCGCCGAAGACGCCCGCGATCCCCGCAGCGGGGGCCGATCACGGAGGTGCCCACAAATGAGCAGTCTGCTCGCGGCAAGTGTGCCCGCGCCCAGCATCGAATACGCCAAGTTATCGCCGATGCTGATCGTCTTCGGGGTGGCGGTGGTCGAGGTGCTCGTCGAGGCGTTCGCGCCGCGCCGCCATCGGTATGCGATCCAGTTGCCGCTCGGGCTGGCCGGGTTGGTCGCGGCGCTGGTTGCGGTGGTGCGGTTGTCCGGGACCGAGGCGACCGCGATGGTCGGTGCGGTGGCGATCGACGGTGTGACGCTGTTCCTGCAGGGCACGATTCTGGTGGTGTCCATTCTGGCCCTGCTGTTCATGGCGGAGCGCGGTGCGGAGCCGCGGCCGCAGGCGCGCTCCGGTCCCGGGACGTGGAGTGTGGCCGCGGCCGCCGTCGGCGGTGGTGTGGACGCGTTCACCCCGCAGGCCTCCGCGGTGCCCGGCAGTGCCGGTGAAATGGCCGCTGTGCGTGCGGGTGTCGCGACCACCGAGGTGTTCCCGCTGGCCATGCTCGCGATCGGTGGGTTGTTGCTGTTTCCGGCGGCGAATGATCTGCTGACGATGTTCGTGGCGTTGGAGGTGTTGTCGCTGCCGCTGTACCTGCTGTGCGGGCTGGCGCGGCGCAAGCGGCTGCTGTCGCAGGAATCAGCGCTGAAATACTTTCTGCTCGGGGCGTTCTCGTCCGCTTTCTTCCTCTACGGTGTCGCGCTGCTGTACGGGCAGGCGGGAACGGTCAAGCTCGGTGGTATCGCCGATGCGATAGCCCAGCATCCACAGAACACCACCCTGGCGCTGTTGGGGGTGGCGATGCTGGCGGTGGGGCTGTTGTTCAAGATCGGCGCGGTACCGTTCCAATCCTGGGTGCCGGATGTGTACCAAGGCGCGCCGACCACGGTGACCGGATTCATGGCCGCGGCGACGAAAATCGCCGCGGTCGGCGCGCTGTTGCGGGTACTGCAGATCGCCGTGCCCGGTCTGCGCGACGACTGGCGTCCGGTACTCGCCGCCATTGCCATCGCGACCATGGTGATCGGTGCGGTCATGGCGATTACCCAAACCGACGTCAAGCGCATGCTCGCCTACTCCTCGGTCGCGCATGCCGGATTCATTCTGACCGGTCTGGCGTCGGCGAATAAGGCGGGTACGTCGGCGATCCTGTTCTATCTGTTGGCGTACGGCCTGGGCACGCTCGGCGCGTTCGCGGTCGTCAGCTTGGTCCGCGATACCGACGGCGACGAGGCCACCGCCATGTCCCAATGGGCCGGCCTCGGCCACCGCTCCCCTTGGCTGGCAACGGTTTTCGCCCTGTTCCTGCTCTCGTTCGCCGGCCTGCCCCTCACCGGTGGCTTCGTCGCCAAGTTCGCGGTCTTCCAAGCCGCCGCCTCCGGCGGTGCCAGCTATCTGGTGATCGTCGGTGTCATCTCCAGCGCCATCGCCGCCTTCTTCTACATCCGCGTTATTGTCCTGATGTTCTTCACCGACCCACCCACGGATGCCCCGACCGTCGCCGCGCCATTCCTCACCACGACAGTCGTCGCATTCACCGCGGGTGCCACCGTCCTGCTCGGCATCATCCCGCAAATGCTGCTCGACTTGTCCGACCGCGCATCGACTTTCGTCCGCTGAGCCCCGACCGCACCGCCGCACCCCGATCGGGTGCGGCGGTGTCGTGTTCAGGGCGTGAGTCGTGTAGTGGCGTAGCGGGCATGTCGCGTCGAGTGCCACCCGATTCCCTGGTAGCTGCGCAACAGGCCTTCGCGGAGGTATCCGCCGAACTCCGCGACGCGGATCGAGTCGGTATCCCATGGCTCGACATAGAGCTCGATGCGATGCACGGCGGGGCTGGTCCGGGCGAAAATTGTCAGGGCCTCAACTACTTACAAACCTAATTCTCCTAGGATATAAACTAGGAGTATTAGTCCGAGAGAGGCTGCGATGTCACCACGCGCTGGGTTGACCGCCGAGCGGATCACGCAGGCGGCAGCGGAGCTCGCCGATGAGGTCGGATTCGACAGCATCACCGTCGCCGCGCTGGCCAGGAAGTTCGGCGTCAAAGACGCGAGCATGTACTCGCACATCAAGAACCTCGAAGACCTGCGCAACCGAGTGGCCATGTTGGCGGGCGACGAGAAGACCGAGCGCATCGCCACGGCAGTGGCCGGGCGCGCCGGACGGGATGCGCTCGTGGCCTTCGCCGACGAGTGGCGCCGCTACGCCCTGGAACATCCCGGCCGCTATGCCGCCACTCAAATGCCGATGGATCCCGCCGTTGCCGCCGATTGGAGCGGCGGGTGGCGTGCCATCGACCTGACCTACGGGATGCTGCGCGCCTACGGCCTCGGCGAACCCGATGTCACCGACGCGGTTCGCCTCTTGCGCAGCACTTTTCACGGTTTTGCCAACCTGGAGGCGAACGGAGGCTTCGGACATTCCCGCTGCACCGCCGTCTCCTGGGACCGCATTGTCGACGCTCTGCACATCACCCTCACCCACTGGCCCACCGACGAGAAAGCGACATCGCAGTGAGATCCGAAACCATCGAAGTGCCCGGCGCCACCCTGTATTTCGAGGTGCGCGGTAGCGGCCCGGTGCTGCTTCTGCTGCCGGGCAGCGGCGGCGACGCCGGGATTTTCGATCCGATCGCCGACGCTCTCGCCGAACACTTCACCGTCGTCGCCGCCGATCCGCGCGGTTACTCACGCAGCGTCCTGGATGCTCCCGAACCGGTGGATCAGCGCATGGATGTGTTCAGCGATGACGCCCACCGCCTGCTCGAACACCTCACGCCCGCGGGCGAATTCGCCTACGTCGCCGGTGTCAGTGGTGGCGCGGTGGTCGCGCTCGACCTGCTCGCCCGCAATCCGGAACGACTGCGCCTGGTCGTCGCCCACGAACCGCCGTGCTTCGCGGTCCTGCCTGATGCCGATGTGCACCGGGCCATGGTCGAGGAGGTGGTCGAACTCGCCCGGGACCAGGGACCCGCCGTCGCGGGCGGACGCTTCATGCGCGCGGTGGGCGTCACCTCGAAGCCGCTGCCCGATCCGGCCGGGGTACCGGCCCGCACCGCCGAAATGCTCGGACGTCTCATGGGCAACGCGTCGTTGATGTTCGCGCACGAACTGCGCGCGGTCACCGGTTACCGGCCCGATACGGCCGCACTCGCGGGTGTCGTGGACCGGCTCGTGCTGGCCGCGGGCCGGGAAACCCGTGGCCAACTCCCCTATCGCACCGCGGAAACCCTCGCGGCCGAGTTGGGCCGACCGCTGGTCGAATTCCCTGGCGGACACAGTGGCGTGCGGGAAGCACCGACCGAATTCGCTCATGCTCTGCTGGAGGCGCTGAAGGTCACTGCTGATCGCTGACCCACGCTTGGCACGCAAGTGTCCAGCAGCGCTGGAAGGCGATGCTGAGCATGCACTTCTATGGCAGAAATCGCCGGGGAATCTGCATGTTCGGAGTGAACAGCACTGGATGCCGGGCGGCAAGCATCATGGTGCCACGGTGCCCGCGGCACGTAACTGCTTGGGGCCGTATGTAACTGCGCGCAGCACCCATTCGATCGGCCCGTACCGGTAGTGACGGGTCCACAGCCGGGCCGCAGCGAGCTGGGCGGCGTAGATCGCCACCGCGATAGCCATGACGGTCCAATCGCCCAGACGTCCG
Source organism: Nocardia sp. NPDC051990 (assembly GCF_040680755.1). Taxonomy (NCBI): domain Bacteria; kingdom Bacillati; phylum Actinomycetota; class Actinomycetes; order Mycobacteriales; family Nocardiaceae; genus Nocardia; species Nocardia sp. NPDC051990. Next base: position 39,488 of record NZ_JBFAXH010000010.1, read on the forward strand.
GCGAGGGCGAATCCGTACCCGGTGAAAAGGAATGCGGTAACGAGGGATTGCGTGATGTAGGTCGTGGCGGCGATCTTCCCGGCCGGGGCGAACACCTCGGCAACCTCGGGTCGGCGCCGAATGATCCGCAATAGCGTCGCGGCATACGCGGCGGCCAGTAGCGGATCGGCCAACGGTGTGAGCGTCCTCAGTGGCAGCCAATGCGTGATTGCGGCGAGTGCCGAAATCGGCAGGCCGACAGTGAACCCGATGGCCTGGATGCGGGGCAGCACGGGCAGGTAGCGGTCCGGATTCTCCGAGAGGCGAACCTTACCTGCGGCGAAGCCGATCAGGAACAGTGGCAGCACATTGAACAGCCCGAACAGCAGGAAGAACGGCAGCCGGTCCACGAACAATTCCCAGCGCCATTCGGCGGCGGTCCCCCAGCCGGCCCGGACGATCCCGAGGGTACGAGCCGTCTCGTCCGGATCCCCCGTTTGCTCGCCGCCCAGTATTCCGACCAGGGCAATGCCGACTGCCCCGATTCCGTACATGACCCCGGCCAGCCACAAGGCCGTTCGCGGTCGTATCCGGCTGAGCGCCAACAGCGTCAAACCGACTGCACCGTATCCGAACAGCACGTCCCCGGTGAAGAAGAAAATCGCGTGCGCGAGCCCGATCGCCATGAGTGCCAGGCAGCGTCGCACGGTGCGGGCCCGGGCGCTCACTCCCGCCCGTTCAGCGGACCGGAACTGCATGGTCAGCGAGTATCCGAACAGGAACGAGAACAGGACGTAGAACTTGTTGTGGAACAACGCCTGCAGCAGGGTGATCACGGGTCCGTCGGCGAATCCGGCGGGATTCGACATGAGTTCGATATTCACAAGAAGGATTCCGCCGAGCGCGAATCCGCGCAGCGCGTCGAGTTCGATCAGTCGCGGCACCGTCGCCGTCGCTCGCTCGTCCGTCATGGGCCTGACCGTAGGGTCGGGCTGGCAGTGGGCGGATCACCCGTGGGGGTGAGACGGGTCTGGTTCCCCAGAGTGAGACTCCGCGCCACGTTTTATAACTCGTTTCACTATTGTTCCCCATGGCCTTCGTCATCGACAAGAGCGTGGAGATCGACGCATCCGCCCAGCTGGTCCGGCCTACTCGCTTATCGCGTCTGCCCCGAACAGCTACTTCCGGCGTATTGACATCACAGCAGGTCGGCGACCTCCAAATAGAGCTGGCGCTCGACGGCGATGTCGACGAGGAAGCTCTGGTGCTCGCTAACGGTGTCGGTCGCATGGAATGCCGCCACGGCGATCTCGCCGACCCGCAATCGTTGGCCGGTGAAATCGCGCTGTCCGAGGATGATCGGTTGTGCCTGATCGAATACCAATTCGGTGACATCGTCGGGCAGTGGGGTGCCGAGCATGTCGGTGACGGTGCCGGGGATGAGCCGGGCCGAGACGATCTGATCGAAGCTGGGCCGCCGCGCGATCCGGTGCGCCACATACATTTTGTCTGCCCGGCCGAAGCACAGATGGGTCAGCAGTTCCGCAGCGCGCAGGGGATGCGGATCGAGCTGTGCGAAGGATATGACGTTACGCACCGTGGCCACGACGTCTCGTGCGATCACGATGCCACCGCGATCGGGGTTGCCGCGAATCAGATTGCCCCGGAATGTGGTTCGCGGGCGGTCCGCGCTCGGATCCAGGTCGGCGAGCGAAAGGTCCGCCGGTTCGAAGGCATGGCCGCCGCGGAATCCGGTGCGCCGGTCGGCGCCGAGTGCCCGACTACCGCGCTCGTCCAACTCGATATCGAGCAGCACCTGAAAGTCATACGGCGAGAAGAACATCGGCCGATGCGAAAAGTAACAGTCGGTGCCGGTCCCGAAGACCACCATCCCGTGCGTGCCGACTGTTGGTGACGACCGATATGGACCCGCATATCTGGCAGTCCTGGTGAACATCCCGCTCATGAGGACGCTCCTTTCTTCATCCCCGCCCCCAGCCTGGCCCGAGTGCGCCGCACTGCCACGGGTGTCCGGCTACTCGAATCCCCCGCCCCGCGCTACTCGACCAGACCCGATATGTCGGCTTTCGTATTCCACGATCCTCCGATCGCGCCGCCTCGGCAATCGGTCGTGACCTGGATATATGGGTCGCCGGTCAATGCCCTGACGAAAGGCACCACAAAGCAGCCTCGGCCGCCGAGCCCCCTGGATTCGGCCGCGGTGACAGGTTTGCGGAGTGTCCTGGTGTTTCGGAAGCGACGTCAGTTATAGGACTTGGTGGCGATGTCGATGAGGTGTTCGAGGGTGTCGATGGTGGGGGTGTCGATCACGTCGACCACGTCACCGGCCACCGGTACATGGTTATCGGCGGTGACCTTGGCGAATTGGCTGGGGTCGCTGGTGCGGAATCCGTGTTCGGCGGCGAGGCGCTGCAGGTCGGGATCGGTGGTCAGCAGGCGGCCGATGCGATCGCCGGGCGCAGTGAGGGGCACGAGAGTGTGCTGGGAGACGACGGTCGGGGACGGGTAGGTCAACACCATGCCGGGTTTGATCTGGCCGCGGATGGCCGCCTCGACGAACTGTGCCTCGTAGATCCAGACCATGGGCGTCGGGCCCATGCCTACCGCAAGGTATTCGCGGAACGGGCCGTCGGTGGAGTTCTCGGTGTAGCCCTGGCGCACGAACAGCCGCGACACCGTGGGCAGTACGGCCTGTTCGGCGGCCGGGCCCTGCACGATGGTGTTGTCATTGGCGACGTGGCTCGCGACGGCCAGGTACATGGCGGCGGAGTTGGAGGTCCGCGGGTCGGTCGTGGACACCAGGATGTTTTTGTGCACCGAGTAGGCGGTGTTGTCGCGGAGTTTGTGCCACTCGACGTCGCTGCGCACGAGTTCTAGGTAGCGGGCCATATCGAAGGTCGGGACCGGACCGGGATGCAGCACGCCCGCCGCTGTCAGCAGGTCGGCGATGGGCTGGAAGGTGGCAATGGCCATGGGTGAGGAGAACGGGGTGTGCTTCGTGCTGATATTGCGCGCCCGCTGAATCCGTTCCGCCGCAGGCGCACTCGACGGAAACGCGAAGTCGTACTTCCCGAGATCGATGGACGTCGCGATCTGCCGCGATCCGGCCGGATCGACCTGTGCCTTGACACCCTTGCGGGCCAAGGCTTCCACGACGCGCGGATCTTCGAAGAAGGCCGTCTTCTCCGAACCGACCACGCCGTGCACCGTGGTCAGCGCTGCCGGCGCGCTGGCCGGAGCGGACTGGTCGGGCTGTCGCACCGCGAAGGCGACCACAAGGGCGAGGACGACGACCAGGGCCGCTGCCGCGAATGCCATGAGTCGCTTATCGGCGACGAACTTGCCACCAACCGCGACGATTCGACCCATCCCGGGCGACGGATCGGGATGTGGATTCGAGTTCGGTTGCACGGCAACGACTTCCGACTTGGCATCGGTTGTCGATGCCGCCAGTTCCCTGCGTACGATCCGCTCGATCAGAATCGGGACGAATTCCCGCACCGGATGGCCTTCGAACCGCTGCCGTACCGCGCCCACCACGTTCTCGACCTGATCGGCCGGATAGTCGTCGACCAGGCGGTCGGTCAACCGCTGAATCGCCTGCTCTTCGCGGACAGTAACGACACCCACCACAGTCTCCTCGGCGTCACATCGGTCTCCGGTCGCGACAGCGCTATGCCCCTGCGCGCGCCGCCGAACCCTACCGAAATTTTCGCTCACCACTACACCGGCGAAACCCCATCGCTGGCGAGCCGAACGCCATTTCGACTGTGCCGCTATATATCTGCCGCTGACCATCAAACGCGGCGACGCCCAGGTCAGCGCGGAAAACGCCGGTCCGACCGCCACCTGGTCCATGGTCCGCCTCGCCCCTGAACCGCCACCGATCCCGCGCCAACTAGCGCCGAATGTTCAACGCGCCATTCACCTTTCGCTACCCAACGTTGTCCCCGAGTTTCCACCCCCGAGCACTACGACTACCTGCTGCGTCGGTTGGGCGGATTCCTGAAATTTTGGGCACGCCACCGCATCGATGCTGTTCGGCAGGTTGTCCGCATCCGGGCGGCAGAACGCCGGTCGCCGACGTCAAGACGACGACGGAGCTGTTTCGGTTATGTCCGGGTCGGCGTCGTGCCCACTACGGCGAGCTTCCACCCCGACCCAAACCATGGTCTAGTTCACAGCTCGTTTCTGGGGGTTCGGACAGCTTCGGGAACAGGACACCGACCACGTCGAGTGACAGTCGCAATGGAACGGCTGCGGCATGGGTGAACAGTGGTCGCGACCGTGCTATCCCGGGCAGCGGGACGCCCGCGCCGCCCGGGATACCGTCGGAGTAGTCTGTGCGCCAGTTCAGTTCGACACCACTGGAAGACGCGTAGTGTCCGCGACCGAGTCGACCGCGCCACGGCCACGCGCGACAGTGAGAATCTCGAGCGTGCCGATCACGATCGCGCAGCCACCGGCTGCCATGCCGAGTACGTCCAGCGAATCGAACGGCAGGGCGATCATGATGAATCCCACCATCATGGTCAGCAGCCCGAATATCTCTTGCCAGCCACCTTCAGGCAACTTGTCCGCCCACACCGCTACGGTCGCCTGCGCGATCCCGCGCACGGCCCAGCCGAGGCCGATCCACACCGCGAGCAGCAGTATCGAATTCGCGCTGTGGAACGCCATCACTGCCGATGCCACGGAGGCGACGCCGCTGAAGAATACGAAGATCCGTAGCGCCGCCCCGAACCGGGCACCCATCGCGATGATCAGCTGCATCGCTCCGCTCAGTAGTAGATAGAGGCCGAACAATAGCTCCGCCAGCCGCTCGGTCTTGTCCGGCCACACGGCTATCAGCACACCGAGGACCACGGAGCCGACACCAGCGACCAGTACCGCCAGCCGCGCCCCGTCGGCAAGCGAACCCCCACGACCCGCACTCTCGTTTTCGGGCATAGCTCAATAGTATGACCTGAGTATTCGGATAACCGAATATTTGCTTCAAGGGTATCGATATTTTCAGCTCGACTGGGCGTGTCGCAGTGTGGCGCGCCGGTGCGCCAGCGCCCCGGTACCGCAGGCGAGCAATGCACCGGCCATGAGTATCAACTGCACATGTCGGGCAAGCAGGTTCTCACGCAACGGGTCACGCATCAGCAGTGGCCCACGACGATCATCACGAACCGCTGACAGAGCGCCGCGGCCAGCACAGCCTCCACCATCGGCCGCCACGCCCGGCGGTTCCGCTCGACCAGCCAACCGCCGACGCCGAGCAGGGCACAGCCGAACCCGATGAGTGACGCGCCGACCGCAGTACCGAAGTCCACCGTCGGTGCGTCGACGGTGTCGGCGCGGACTTCGCACCACCGCACCGCGATCACTTCATTTCGCCAAGTCTCCAGTTCCACAACCGATCCGGGTGTCACTTCAGCGCGGATCGTATTGTCGGAGGGGAAGCGAGGCGCCGCTCGATGCCGGTATCGACCTGGAGTCGGCAGGTCGCCGGCGCGTCACTCCCTCGTGGGCGACGGCATCGGTTGACAACGAGCGGGATTCAGCGCATTGCCTTCGCGCTGGCACGCCGCCCGGTCGCCCGCCGTCCGCGTCGCGTCGACGACTCCGAGGACGATGACCATGAGGGCGAGCAGCCCGAATCGAGGAGTAGCCGAGGACGTAAGGCCATCCCGGACCACCAGCGCTGCTCGGACGCGGTCAGTCGATCGCCAGAACCACGCCACGGACGGTGGAACCATTGATGATTTGCCACGGAACCGTTACCTGAGCGGCATTCGTCGCACAGGAGGTCAGTGCAGCGGATTGGCTGTCTGCCACCGAGTCGGCACGTGTCGGATTGGAACTCGGTGCGTCAGGGCGCTGGTTGTCTGCGGCCGGTTCACCAGGTGCCGCAGTGGAGTTCGGTGCAGTTGCCGACTCGGGACGCAGGACCCGCTCGACCCGAACGCTTCGATCATTGCCAACGACGATATCGGTGTGGGTCGGTGTATCCAGAGCCGAGCGGAATTGCGTTGCGGCGCAGGAGGGCTCGCCGATCGAGACGACGATGGAGGGATCCGGGGCATCGCTCGTGCTCTGCGCTTGCGGCTGCGCTTGCCCCGCCAGCAGTGCGATGATCTGAGCGACCGCTACCGGATCCCGGGTCGCGTCGTAGACCCACCGTTGTCCGAGCACACCGTGTGCGGTGGTGCCGACGAGAGCGTCCTCGGCACCGTCGAGTGGTGCGCCGCGGTAGGTCAGCGGCACGTGATAGGTGATCGGTTCCGGTCCAGCACTGTCGTTCACCAGCACGAATTCGATGCCGACCGCGCCCGCCGGATCGTCGAGTCGGAAACCACCGGCCTTGCTCAGCTCCGGGGCGCGCCCGCTGTCTCGAAACCACGGCCGGGTCGGCAACCAGGCGGTGAGCAGCTCGAGTTTGCTGGGCGACATGGTCGTGTGATGAATAACAGCCATGAGGCACCCTACCTTTCGAGGCACGGTGCGGGTTTCACGCAGCCTGGAGTTCGGGAGTGCGCGACACGGCACGCCAGAGCTCGACCGCGATCCACATCGCGCCGGCGGTCACCAATGCGCCCCAACCGATGCGCACCGCATGTGGCAGCCAGAAGTGCGGCAAGTACAGCACCATCGCGGCGGCCAGTGGAACCGCGCTCCAACGCTGCAACCTCCCCGACCGCCAGATGGCAACGGCAGCAAGGATCGCGGCGACGGCAATGAGGGCGAGGCCGATAGCGAAGACCGTCGCCGCGAGCGGGCTCATCCGAAAGTCCGCACCGATTTGTGTCAGGGAGGCGTCGCCGTCGGCAACAGCTCGTGCGCCGATGGCCCTGAGCCCGTACACCTCCGCACCGTAGTAGGAGATCGACAGTGCCGAGCCGATGTAGCCGACGGTGGCGGCAAGGTAAGCAGGCCGCTCGGTTCTGGTGTCCGCCAGGTGATTTCGCAGCGCGGCCCAACCGAGCGGAATGAGGATGAGGCCGATGATGGCGCCGATGTGACCCACCGCCCAACCGGTCGAGGTCCAGGACGCCGCGCCCTCGAGGGTGTCCTGGTCGGTGCGCGGGGCAACGGTTTCGTAGACGAGGAAGAGGATGCCGGCCAGGGCGAGACCCAAAGCGCCGATGCGCGTGCGTGATTCGTGCACAAGAACTCCTGTTTATCCGAATTCAATCGAGAGCGACGCTCTCTCTAGAGATCGACGGTCTCATAGTTCGGGCACACATGCAAGAGCACCGCTCTCGCCCACCAGCCCCGACTAGGGCTGTTGCAAACTGTCGAGCCGTTTTGCAACAACCCTGAAACACGGTTCGCCCTGAACGCGTCGGACAGGTGATGAGGAGACGTTGACCACGGTGCCGCCGCGCCGCAGCAGACTCGGCAACGCGGCCCGGGTCGTGCGGACCGTCGCGAAGAGGTTCAGGCCGTAGATCTCCGCCCACTGCTCGTCGTCGAAGGATAGGAATCCCCCGTCGCTCTGCCGTCACCCCCGCCCACATTGTTGACGAGCACGTCCAGCTCACCCAGCTCCGCCAGCGCCGCCTCGACCAGCAGCGCCGGTCCGTCGGCCGCCGCCAGGTCCACTGGGATCGCGATCGCCCCCCAGGTTCTCGAGTTCTGGCGTCAACGTCCGTGCGGCCGCGACCACACGCATGCCCTCGCCCGTCAGCGCCGCGATGGCGAGCCCGATCCCCCTGCTGGCCCCGGTCACCACGGCGGTTCGCCCACTCAGCTGCAGATCCATTCCATGCCTCCTCATTGCATCACGATCGACGCAACGAAGCTACAATTTGCAACATCAACGTTGCAAGTTGTAGCGATTTAGCTACCGCGTTGTAGTGTTTCAGGGTGACAATGCAGCACGGACACTTCCGCATCGGCGGCAAGCCGCTCCGCGCCGACACGGAACGGACGGTGCACTCAATCCTGGCGGCCGCTGAACGCGTGCTCTCGGGTGATCCCACGGCCACCATGGAACAGATCGCCGAGGCCGCCGGCGTCGCCCGCACCACCGTGCACCGGCGCTTCGCCACACGCGAGGCGCTTATCGACGCCCTGACTCGATGGGTGACCGAGCAGTTCGCCGCCGCCGTCGACGGCGCGGTGTCCGAGACCGCGCCACCCCTGGTCGTTCTCTACCGGGTCACCGCGGACGTGCTTCGCGTCAAGATCGGCTGGGGCTTCGCTATGACCCGGGCCGCCGGTTCCGCGGATCCGGAGATCGCCCGGGTGTACGCCGACGTGCTGGAGAAGTGCGACAGGCTCTTCCGTCGCGCGCAGGCCACCGGACTCCTGCGGTCCGACGTCGACATCAAGTGGGCGCGGCGCTGCTACTACGCGCTCATTCACGAGGTGACCCAGGGCGGAACCGCTGACGCAGACGTCGACGCCCTGACCACGCTGATCGTAGACACGCTACTGCGGGGATTCGGGGCCGATCCCGGGCACGCCTCCGCCGGTCTCTGACCAGTCGGATACGGGCCGACTCACGCCCCCGAAGGCTACCCGGCTCACCTCAGATGCGAACTCACGAGAGCTCGCGACCCCTTCGGTGCCGTTGTTCTCGGCGGTTATGCGCGACCAGTTCCAGCGGCGCACCCACGCCGCCGAGATCGGCGCGTCCACGCCGATGCTGATGGCGTTGTCCGGGCACGCCTCGGTGTGCAGTCTCGCCAAGTACACCGGGGGTGTCGGCCGAGGCGCTGGGACGATGGCAGTCGGCGACGAGGCCCGCGAGCGCTGGCCGGAGGAGTTCGAGCAGTCTCGGCGCAACACCGCGACGATGACTGCCGAGGACGTCGAGCGTATGCAGCGTGAGCTGACGGCGGCGATGATCCGCATGGCCGAGTTCATGGCCGCCGGCACCCCGGTCGGCGACGTGGTGGTCCAGGCGGAGATCGACACGCAGTATCAGGGCATATGCCGCTTCTGGACCCCGAACCGGGACGCGTACAAGTGCCTGGGGCAGATATATGTGGACGACGAGCGGTTCAAAGCGAACTACGAGAAGATCGCCGAGGGCCTGGCCGAGTATCAGCGGGACGCGATGGTCGTCTACGCGGAAGAGCGGCTCGGCGAGTAGTCCTCGGTTCGGAAGCCCGGGGTATCCCCGGACAATGCACTGGCCCCTCCGCGGCCAGTGCTTGGGTTCACGCGGTCGTCGCAACACTCTCGATGCGGGAGGTTGCGGCGACCGCGTAGCGCCGGATTTCTGGCGGATGCTCCCCGCTCCCTCGTAGTGGGCGCGGATCATTCGCCCTACGACGACGCTTCGACCGGATCGTCGCCGCCGCACTCCCGGTCGGCGACTCGCTCACCCTCATCAACTGGCTGAAGAGAACCAGCTCGCGAACTACCTCACCCCCGCCCGACACGCCGACCCCGTTCCACACCCGACCGCCGAGCCCGCTGAAGGCGTTGGCATAGTCGTGCAGCACCAGCGAAGGCTAGTGCGCCGAGGTCGCCGTCCTGCCCGGCGGCACCGCCCGGCAGGACTTCTAGACACCCTGTTCCGCACCTGCGGTACACCGCCGCGATCTGGACAACGTTCCACCAGCCGTGTGTCGTGGTATCGGAGTCAGCGTGCCGGAGACTATGTGAGGCGGACATCCGCGGTGGCGAGTCCGAAGATCTTGCGTGCTGCGGATTTGGCGACGATGACGATGACGGCGGTCCTCGTGTCGGGGTCTATCGACTTTATGCGCCCGGTAAACTCGACGCTTCCGGCGGAGGCGGCTTCCACGATCGTGTAGTTCGAGAGCCGGACTGCGTACCTAGTCAGTGCGCCTGGGTCACCGAGCCACTCGGTGACAAAGCCTGCCCCCAGGCCCATCGTGAGCATGCCGTGCGCTATCACGTCAGGGAGGCCCGCGAGCGCGGCGATGTCGTCGTGCCAATGGATCGGATTGGCGTCACCGGCGACGCCAGCGTAGTTCACCAGGTCGCCCCGGGTCAGCTGCGCGATCCGTGCGGGAAGCTCGTCACCGACCGTAATGTCCTCGAATCGGATTCCGGTGCGCGGGACTCTCGTCCGGGCGGTCGTGGACTCGTGTGGGCGGGTGTTCGAAGCCCGGTGCGTCGCAGTGTGCCTTTCCGCCACCGCGGCTGCGCGGCCGGCGGTTGCGGTTCGAGAGGGCACATCAATACCGTGCATGACCACACGGTCGATCGCGGCGCTGATGCCGGTGTCGACGTCCGCGCCGGTGATGCCGACGACGGTCGTGTGCATGACCTGCACAACCTGGCCCGTCTGGTCGGTGAAGGTGTTCTTGACAGTGAGCAGATCCTTGCCTGCTATGCGGCGAACCGAAGCGAGTTCGACATCGCTGACCAGCCGGTCACCGGCCACTACCGGCTGGTGTATCTCGAAGACCTGGTCGGTTTGCACGAACACGTCGTAGCCGGTGATGACACTGTCGAATAGCTTGCGGTTGGCCAGCATCGCGGCGATCGAGATGAACGTGGTCGGCGCGACCAAACCCGCGTACCCGAGCTCGTCGGCAGCGTCCTCGCTCCAGTGCGCGGGGTGGAAGTCCTGCACAGCTCGTGCATACTCGCGGATCTTCTCCCGACCCACCTCGTAATAGTCATCCGCGCGATAGTGATGCCCCACCTGCCCAGCCGCATCGCATGTCGCTTCCACCAAACCGCTCCTCACTTCAGATTCTTTACGGGCCTCGCAATCGGGTGTCCGCAGAACCCGACTCCACGAATGGACATCACTCTTTTACACGACGCAGAGCTCTGCCGGGCGGAACAAAACAGGATGGACCGCCTATCGTGGCCAGCGAAGCATTGCCACATTCTCGACATCCGACACGAAAAAACCGATAGCTTCTCCGGCGGGCCCTCGCCCCGACGGCATTGCGCGCTCGATCTGGCGCGCACGGTTAGAACCAGTGGCCTTGTGACTTACACCGGGCAGCCGGTCTGTTATCTCGGCACCCCATCGGGGTGCAAACCTGACAAGAGGTTCCCGCTGCCTGCGCACTAACCGGGGGCGCCCTCGGATACCGATCCGGCTCGACTGGCGACCAAATGGTCGAGCTGGCGTTCGGCGCGTTCGGCGCGGGCCAAGGTTTGGGCGCGGGCTTCGTCGAGTGTGGCCAACCGTTCGGTGGCTTCGCGCCGTACCTGCTCGAGTGCGGCCGTCGATTCGGCGCGCACCGCCGCGACCTCCGCACTCGCCGCGCGGCGCACCTCGACGAGTTCACCGCGCGTGCGATCCAGCTCCTCGCGCAATCGGTTCAATTCCTCGCGCAATCGGTTCAGTTCCGTGCGTGCCTCCGCGATGGCCTGATTGCGTTCGGCCACGGCCTGTTCGGCGCGTTCGATGGCGCGTTCGGCATCGGCGGCGCGCTGCACCGCCAGATCGCGTTCGGCACCGGCCGCGGTGATCTGCTGGGCGGACTCACGCCGGATCTGTTCGATTTCCGTCGCGGCCTTCCGGCGTGCCAGCTCCACATCCTCGGTGGCCTGCTGCCGCGCACGTTCGACATCGTCGGCGGCTTCGCGGCGGATGGTGCGTATCTCGGCGTCGGCCTCGCTGCGCACCGCGAAGACATCGTCGGCGGCCTGTTTGGTCACCCGCTCGACCTCACGCAGGGCATCCGATCGCGCCCTATCGGCCTCGGCGACCAGTGATTCCGCATGTTCGGCCGCGCTGGCCGCATCGTCGGCGGCCGATTCCGCGGCCGCGCGCGCCTCCTCAGCCTCGCGTCGCGCCTGGTCTGCGGCGACCGTCGCGACCTCCGCCTCCGCGATGCGTCGTGCCGCGTCCGCCTGCACGGCCTGTACCTGCGCCTCGGCGATCGCCGGATCGGCCAGCGTGGACAGTTCGGCCACCGCCGCATTCAGGGTGTTCCCCAATTGATCGGCCAGTCCACGGAATTGCGTGAGCAGCTCATCCGCGCGCAACCGCGCCACCGTCGCCGGCCCCTGTTGCGTCACAGTGACGGCAGCAGCTGGTGGCTGCGACTCCTGTTGTTGCCGTTGCCGTTCCCGCCAAGCGCGCCACCGGGTGTGCTCCGGGTGATCACAGTATTCCGAGGGCCGCCCCGGTCCACCCCCGCGCGTAATCGGTCGAGCACATCCGGGGTAGTTGCAAACGTTAGACATTAGAGAATCGTAGCGTTGGTTTCGTCGAATCAAACGTATTAAGACGAAACGAAATGCATGTCACCCCAAGGCCATCCATTCGCCAACTCCCTGAGTCCAACCTCCGATAAGTGAACATTATCGGGGGTTAAGATTTCCTGGACCCTGGCAATCCGTCTGCTGGAGTTTCGTTTTCGTTTGGTTTGCGCATACGAAACGAATCAGCAACGGAACCCTGCAAAAAGGGTCCCCCACGTCGCAGACGAGCGAGGGCTCTCATGCATCAGCCGGATTCCCATGTGATCTACCGGAAATGGGCATGCCGACAGCGCGAGCTGTCGAGGATGGCCCACGTCGGCGAGCGTGTACCGGTGGCTCACGTTTGGAAGTCGTCCTCGCACAAGCGGACGTTGGGCGGGCCCAGAAAGTTGCCAATGCCAGCGATTCCGTCGAATTTGCTTCAACCCAGAGTTCGGCCGACAGCTGGTCAGTGGAATCAGGCTCAGCCCGTCGTTGGGGACGCGGCGGTCAGCGACCCTGCTTCCAACACGGATGGTGGGACCGGGTCCGCGGCCACAGTCTGGGCTGGGTCAGCGCCCATGGTGACGACGGGCTGTTGATCGGGTTCGTCAACGTCGCATGGGATGGAGCCGACCACGCCTTTCTGCTGGATACCAAGGTCCGCCCGGAGCACCAGCATCGCGGCATCGGCACCGAACTCGTCCACCACGCCAGTGATGCGGCGCGCGGCGCGGGGTGTGAATGGCTGCACGTCGATTTCCGGCCCGAACTGGGAGCGTTCTACTTCGATGCCTGCGGGTTCACCCGCACCGATGCGGGACTGCAGCATCTGCGGGACGTCGCCCCGTGATCGAACATTCTTCCGCGCAGACGCCGAACGCACGCAATCTGCTGTGCATGTCTTCAGGCACCGCCGGGCGTTCTGGCGAGAATCAGCTCCTTGGCCCCGCGACCCGGGCACCGAACTGGCGCGGCTGTCCTACGGCCAGGCCCGCGCCACGCTCGACGCCCACACCGCACTCCAAGGCCCTGGAACGGGTTGGGACCTGCGCGAATCCCAGCATTCGGCGTTGACCCACCTCGGCGAGCAGGGCGCGCCCGCTGCTGTTTATGGCGAAGTCCCGACACAAGAAGCCGGAGAATGTCTGCTGCTACTGCAAACCCTCCGACCAGGCGCTGGCCGAGGTCAACCTGCCGGCCCCGGCGATCGATCGCCAGCGCTGGAAGGTACGGCGGCGGGTGTACCGGCGCGTCGGCAGCGCAAGTCGGCGCGCGATGGCATGGTCTGGCGGCATGGCGATCGAAATGCACCACGATGACCGGCTGATACGTCGCTACGAGGACGAGCCGCTGCCCGAACTGGACGAGACCACCGCATCAGTCTTGCCGCATCCATTGCTGCCGGTGTTCCTCGCCGCCGCCGATGGCGCCTTTCCCCCTGCGGATGGTCAGGTCATTTTCATGCCCGCCACCCAGAAGGGCATGCACGCGGTCGTCTCGTTCACTGGCTACGCGATCTTTGCGACTTCCCGGCCGGTGACGGACTTCGCCGAGTTCCACCTCGACGGATTCGGAGCCGCGTTGCAGCCCGACGTCCTGCAACGCCTCGCGGGGGCCACCGGCGAAATCGGTACCCTTGACGTCACCCTCGCCCACCGCGGCCAGGGGAACGGCAGGCTCCCGATCCGCGAAGATCTCGGCCACCATCCACGGGTCCGCCACGCTCGACATCTGCGCACCGGCGTCCGAGTTCACGGCGATGACCGAGGACTGGTCACCATTGCTTCCGGACTCGTTGGACGGACCGAGATCTCGGTGGAGCTACACCATCCCGATCACGGCGACGGTACCGGACGCGCGCTCATCCACGAAGCACTCCAACTTGTCCCGGCCGGTGAAACCGTCTTCGCCGCTGTGTCGCCGGGCAATGCGCGTTCCCTGCGCGCGTTCCTCGCATGCGGCTTCCGGCCAGTCGGCAGCGAAGTGATCATCGCCGATACAGATCGATAGGTTCGGGCTATGGACCTTCCGACAGCAACACCGTCGATTCGAGCCATAGCCGAGCTGGCCACCCCGATGGACATCCGGGTGGCCGTAACGCTCAGCTGAGCGCCGGATTTCACCGCAGTAGGCAGGCCCCGCCGCATTCCTTGCGTCAATATCGTTGCTGCACAACCAATTAAGCGCGCCCGCCGATTGGCAGGCATCGGGGTGTGTATTGCGAGAACTGCGACATCGCCGAACCCACCGACAGCGCCGAGATGATCAGCGGGGCAGCGACCACCCGATCCCGATCACGCCGCCCGGCTACGGGAGCCTTCGTCTCGACTGACCGGACTCGATGTATTCGCGGGCCCGTGAATGCGCAGGTGGCGGCTGGTCTTGCGTAGCCACCACCGTTCTGCTGGATCACACTACTCCATAAAAAACATCAACAACTATTGCTGATATCTCAATCAGCTTCTACTGTGATCTCACTTACTTGCAGTGAAGGAGATCTCAGTGGCATCCAGTCACGATCCTCGACCGGCCGGTTGGCGAGTCGGTGCCGATATCGGCGGCACATTCACCGACATCATCGCCCTGGGCCCGGCCGGAGAAGTCGTCCCGATGAAGATCCCGTCCACACCGCCCGACTATGGTGCGGGCGTCGTGGCGGCGACCACCCAGGTGCTTTCCCTGGCCGGGGCCGAGCCGGAAGCCGTGACCGCGATGCTGCACGGCACGACCGTGGCCACCAATGCGATCCTGTCGATGACCGGCGTTCGCACGGCGGTGGTCACGACTCGCGGGTTCCGCGACGTGCTGGAGCTCGGACGGCTGCGGCGGCCGGTGCTCTATGACCTCTCGTGGACCAAGCCCGAGCCCCTCGCCCGGCGCCGGAATCGGTACGAACTCGACCAGCGGATCACCGCCGACGGGCGTCTCGAACCACCGGCCGGCGACGACGAGGTTCGCGCTGTGGCCGCACGGCTACGCGCGGACGGAATCGAAGCGGTGGCCGTGTGCCTGATCAACTCCTACGTCCGCCCCGACGAGGAGCGGCGAGTCGCCGAGCTGCTCCGAGCTGAGCTGCCGGATGTCTATGTCACGGCGTCGGTCGATGTTTCTCCGCAGCCGCAGGAGTTCGAGCGCACGAGCACCGCGACGGTCAATGCCTATGTCGGGCCGGCGGTGCACGGTTACCTCACCCGTTTGGAAGCCGGGTTGCGGGCGGCGCGGGTGAGCGCCCCGCTGCTGGTCATGCAGTCCAGCGGAGGCCTGCTCGATGCGGCCTCGGTCGCGCAACGGCCAGTGCAGATCATCGAGTCCGGTCCGGCAGCCGGTGTCACTGCCGTGCAGAAGCTGGCACAGTTGATCGGCCTGTCCAGCGTGGTCGCGTTCGATATGGGCGGGACCACGGCGAAGGCGTCCTTGATCGAGCACGGCGAGCCGTTCGTCTCGGCCGACTACGAGGTCGGTGGCGGCATGAACGTCGCCCGCGGCCTCAGCTCCGGCGCCGGGTATCCGGTGCGGGCACCATCGATCGACATTGCCGAGGTCGGCTCCGGAGGCGGCAGCATCATCTCCGTCGACGCGGCGGGCGCGCTCCATGTGGGGCCCGCCAGCGCCGGGGCGAGCCCCGGCCCTGCCTGCTATGGCTTCGGCGGTGAGTTGCCGACCCTGACCGACGCCAACGTGACGCTCGGATATCTGAGTCCACAGGCTATCGCCGGTGGCCGCGTACCGATTTACCCCGATCGGGCCGTGAAAGCACTGTCGCCGGTCGCCGAGCGACTCGGTGCCGATGTTCCGGCTACCGCGCGCGGAACATACCAGGTGGCGGTGTCGAACATGACGACCGCGGTCAAAGCGGTGACGAGCGAACGCGGCCGTGACCCACGCGAGGCCACGATGGTCGCCTTCGGCGGCGCCGGTCCGCTCTACGCTGCCGAGCTGGCTCGCGAGCTGGGTATCTCGACCGTCATCGTGCCCGTACACCCAGGTCTGTTCAGCAGCCTGGGCCTACTCGTCGCCGACACCGAACGCCACGAACTCGCCCCATACCGGCCCGAATTCGCCGAGGTGAGCGCGCTGGCCGCGGAGTTCGATCGGCTCGCCGCGACGGTGAGCGCAGAGCTGGGGACCGACGCCGTCATGGATCGGCTGCTGGACATGCGCTACCGGGGCCAGCGATTCGAGCTGCGCATCCGGGTGCCCGATGGCGACCTCACCGAAGACCTGCTCGCCGAGGTGTGGGAGCGGTTCCATGCCGAGCACAAGCGCACCTACGGCCGAGCCGGCACGGACGAGCTGGTCGAACTGGTCAACCTTCGGGTACGTGGTCGACTGCCCACCCCTGTATCGATCGCGAACGTGCTGGGCCTCCCCGTCGCCGCGGGCCGTGAAGCCACCACCCGGGAATGCCGGTTCGCCGAGACCGTATCCACGCCCGTCGTGAGTCGGTTAGACCTCGGCACCGAGCCGGCCGACGGACCGATGGTCATCGAGGACATGGACGCCACCACCCTCGTCCCACCCGGCGCCCGAGTACACCGCGACCAGTTCAACAACATCGTCATCACCTGGAGTGCCGAATGATTCGCGATGCCGTGACCTTCGAGGTCTTCCGTAATGCCGTCACCGGGATCGCCGACGAGATGGCGATCACGATCGTGCGCACTGCGCACTCGGAGCTCGTCGCGTCCAGCATGGACTTCTCCGCCGCCCTCTGCGACGCACACGGCAGGGTGATCGCCCAGGCCAACACCTTGCCGGTGCATCTGGGTTCTGTTCCGGACGCGATGGAGGAAATCCTCGCCGAGTTCGGCGACGGGATCCGGCCAGGAGACATCTACCTGCTCAACGACCCGTCCCGGGGCGGCATGCACCTGCCCGACATCTTCGCGGTCGCCCCGGTGTTCGCCGGAGAAACCCTCGTGGGATTCGCGGTCACGGTCGTCAACCACACCGATGTCGGTGGCTGGGCGGCCGGCTCCATGGCCGTGCAGTCGACGAGCATCTTCGCCGAAGGGGTGCAGATCCCGCCGTCGCGTCTGGCCGAGGCCGGGGTGATCAACGAGACGTTCCTACAGCTGATCCTGCGCAACGTCCGCGAACCCGAGTTGCTGCGCGGTGACCTGGAGTCCCAGCTGGCGGCCTGCCACACCGGGGCCGAGGGCCTGCGAGCCCTCGCGGCGCGGCACGGCGTCGAACGACTCGCGTCGCTCAATGACGAGCTGCTCGACTACTCCGAAACCCTGCTACGCGCCGCGCTCGCCGAGGCGGTCCCCGGCACGTATGAGTTCACCGACCACATCGACGACGACGGCCTCGGCTCCGGGCCGATCCCGATTCGCGTGCGGGTCACGCTGTCCGAGTCCGGAATCGAGCTCGACTTCACCGGCTCGTCGCCGCAGGTCGACTCCGCACTGAACGCCACGGCCTCGTTCACCCGCTCCGCCGCCTACGCGGCTCTGCAAGGTGTCCTCGCTTCGGACATCCCCGCGAATAGTGGGTTCTACCGTCCGTTCACCTTCGTCATCCCGGAGGCATCGATCCTCAACGGGCGGCGCCCCTCCGCGCGCGGCGCCCGCGGTCTCGTGGGCTTCCGGATCATCGATGCGGTGCTCGGGGCACTCGCCCCGGTGTTCCCCGATCAGGTGCCCGCCGCCGGAGAGGGCGGGCCGGACGGGATCGCGATCGGCGTCGTCGGAGCCGACGGGGCGTCCGTCGTGCTGTGGGATCCCCTGGCCGGAGCGTGGGGTGCCCGTCCCGACCGCGATGGCGTCGACGGGATCAGCTCACTGGGCGCCAATCTGACCAATACCCCGATCGAGGAGCTCGAACGTTCCGGTCACATCCGCATCGACGGTTACGGCTACCTCCCCGACAGCGGTGGGGCGGGCCGCTGGCGCGGTGGCCTGGCGACCTTCCGGGATATGACGCTGTTGTCGCCCCAAGCCAGCGTGCAGATCAGATCCGACCGGCGGAAGTTCCTGCCCTACGGCCTGGCCGGCGGTGCACAAGGGACGCCCTCGCTCAATGTGCTCGACCCCGGTGGGCCCGGTGAACGCGTACTGGAATCCAAACCGCACTTCACGATGACCGCCGGAACCCGTCACCGACATGTGACCGCGGGCGGGGGCGGGCACGGTAGCCCCTTCGAGCGTGCCCCTGAACTGGTCCGCGAAGACGTCCTCGACGGCAAGGTAAGCCGTGCGGGGGCCGAACGCGACTACGGTGTCGTGATCACCGAAGACGGTGTGATCGACGCGAGCGCCACCGCCGGGTTGCGCGGCCAGGCGCGCTGACGCCACAAAAATATCTATCCCTTTCAAGATTGGACACTGCGATGAGTTCGACCGTCGCTACCACCCAGGACGCCGTTGCGCCCCGCACTTGGCGCAAGGTTGGCATTCGGATCATCCCACTGGTGGGGCTCGCCTATGTGGCGAGCTACATCGACCGTGCCAACGTCGGCTACATCGCCGCACCGATGTCACGTGAGCTACACCTGAACAGCAGCCAGCTCGGCTTGGCCGCGGGGCTGTTCTTTATCGGCTACGTCCTCGTCGAGGTGCCGAGCAATATGATGCTGAGCCGTTTCGGCGCCCGAACTTGGATCACCCGGATCATGGTCACGTGGGGACTGGTCACCGCTGCGACCGCAGCCGTGAACTCGGCGGCCACGCTCTACATCGCGCGGATGTTACTCGGGTTCGCCGAAGCCGGGCTGGCCGCCGGGATCCTGCTCTACCTGACGTTCTGGTTCCCGCGCCGCCAGCGTTCCTGGGCGTTGACAACCTTCATCCTGATGATCCCGGTGTCCTCGATCATCGGCTCGCCCTTGGCTGCCGCGCTGCTCGCATGGGGTGAGGGAATGCTCGGTATCCCGGGCTGGCGGGCGTTGTTCCTCGTCGAGGGCTTCTTGACGGTCCTGCTCGGCATCCTGATCTACTCTTTCCTGCCCAATCGACCGCGCGATGCGCGCTGGCTGACCGATGAGGAGAAGACCGCCATCGAGAACACCCTGGCCGCCGAGGCCGCCGAACAGGCTGCCCACGGTGCGCTGACCGGGTTGCGCGAGGCGTTGCGCAGTGGACGGGTGTGGGCGATGGCCGTGGCGTGGTTCGCGATCGCGTTCGGGCTCTATCCGATGGCGTTCTTCCTGCCCACGATGATCAAGTCCATCACACACAGCATCGGTAGCGCCGGCGATGTCAGCAGCGTACTGCTGTCGGCGATCCCGTACGCGGTGGCCGGGATCGTCATGCTGAGCTGGGCTCGCTTCGCTGCCCGCCGGACGGCCGTCACGGCTACCGCCGTACCGATGGTCCTCGGAGTGACCGGACTGCTGCTGGCGACATTGACCCACAGCGGTGTCCTGTTCATCCTCGCGGTCTGCATGAGTGTCGCCGGGATCATCACTGCGATGCCCCAGTTCTGGCGGATACCGGCGATCGGCCTGACCGGCGCGGCTGCGGCCTCCGGGATCGGTCTCATCAACTCCGTCAGCAACCTCAGCGGCTTCATCGGCCCGTACTTCACCGGATTCATCGCGAACGCGACCGGTAGCTTCACCTATGCACTGTTGGCGATTGCAATCATCATGGCCGCCGGACTGACTGTCCTGCTCACCGTCGGGCGCCGGATGGAGCGGCTGGATGGGAACCTGTCATGACCACCTCACCCCACGAAACCCCGGGCACGGTGGGCGAGTCCGCCCGCCAAGGAAGCGTCACTCGCCGAGACGTGTTCGGTGGGGCCGCTGCCGTGGCAGGAGTCACCGGACTCGGCTGGGGTGCGGTCGCGCTCGGCGATCCGCAGCCCGGCGACACCGATCCTGTCCGGAACACCGCACTGATCATCGGCGATATCCAGCGGGGCATCACCAGCAACTATGCGTTCGCCAGGCAGGTCGTGCCACCGCTCACCGAACTGCTCCCGCGTGCCCGCGCGGCCGGTGTGCTGGTTGTGTTCGTGCACATCGCCTTCCGGGCCAATGGGGCCGATCTGCCGCCGGGCAACGCGTTGTACCGGTCGTTCCACGATGCCGGGGACAACTTTCACGAGGGGTCGGCCGGAACCGAGATCGACCTGCCGGTCACCCACGAGGACGTCGTCGTGCTGAAACGCCGCGCCAGTGCATTCGCCGGCACTGATCTCGACCTGGTGCTGCGTGCCCGCGGCGTCGACACCCTCGCGATCGCCGGAGTCGCGACCGGCGCAATGGTGGCAGCGACGTGCTACGACGCGTCCGACCGTGGTTACCAAGTGACCGTGCTACGTGATGGTTGTGCCGACAGTGATCAGGCGATGCACGACTTCTTCATGAACACCGTCTTTCCCAGCCGGGGATTCGAAGTCGTGGACTGCGCTGGATGGCATGGCGAAAAACGATGACCCGCGTATTCGCACCATGCGGACAGCCCTGACCATTCCGACTACACAGAAGCGGACGCTCTAATTCCGAGGGGTGGGAAGCCCTGCGCAAATTGATTCCACCTGCTGTATCGAATACCGGTTATGGTCCGCCATTCCCAAAAGTAGTCGATATTTCCCTGAACAAAGAACACGCAAGAAAGTCAAGAACAATGCTCAGCAAAATTGCTACCTGCGCGGTATTGGCCACAGCTGCGGTATCGCTATCGGCCGGCGTCTCAGTTGCCGATCCCGCCGACGCTGCCGGGGTCGTCAACTACACCGCTACCAGTACGCCGACGTCGACAATCGTCAACAGCGACGCGGGCTCTCTGGTGAACGACAACGGTGTATTCAAGATAAAAGCAGCCGACGGGACCGTACTCGCCGGCGCGGAGCTGTCGTTCCGTGTCGATGATTTCCTGTTTCCGATCGCGGCCGACATCCACGATCGCACCGCGGTCCTGACTCCCCAGTTCGATCTCGCGCATGCCACCTATCAGCCGGTGGCGCTGCCATTCGAGGATCAGGCACCGTTCAAGACCCCCTATGACCGTGAAGTCGCGGCCTGGAACCGCATGACCAGCACCATCAGCGCGGGCGCCACGATCGGCACTCTTATCGGCGGCTTGGCCGGCGGCGCTGTCGGCTGTGTGATCGGCGGAATCGCAGGCGCGACGGTGGCTTCCGCGACGATCATCGGGCTGTTCGGCCCGTTCCTTCCCGCCGCCGCTGTCGGCTGCATCGGCGGCATCATCGCCGTCGGCGCGCTGGGCACCCTGGCCGGACAGTTGCTGGTCACCGCCCCGGTCGCGGTCATGGCGGCGGTCCAATACTTCACCACCATCAACCAGCCGTTCCCCCAGGCCAAGTAGGTGCAGTAGGGCCCACGGGAACTCGTGGGCAACAAGTGGTCTCGCCCGTACTCCCCTTCCGTCCGGGCGAGACCATTCCGCTCTGAGATATCAGACAGAACAATTGATATGACAAGCTTGTCTTGATGACATGCGCGATCATCTGGACAACACGAGGACAGGAAGCATGAACGCCACTTTGT
Organism: Nocardia sp. NPDC051990; assembly: GCF_040680755.1. Lineage (NCBI taxonomy): Bacteria > Bacillati > Actinomycetota > Actinomycetes > Mycobacteriales > Nocardiaceae > Nocardia > Nocardia sp. NPDC051990. The sequence continues at coordinate 61,074 of NZ_JBFAXH010000010.1, forward strand.
TGCATCGGCTCCGCACAGAGCTCGACGAACGCCGAATGGGCACGGGGCTGCGCAGCGATCTCGTAGTCTCGGGAGCCCAAGGGCCAACGGTCGGCGTGAGCGGCGAGACGCTCGTGAACCTCGGCTCCAACGACTATCTCGGGCTCGCCGGGGACCCCGAGGTCCTCGATGCGGCACAGCGGGCGCTGCGCGAGATGGGGCTCGGGCTCACGGCTGGACGCGTGCTCGGTGGCACACGGGAGATCCACGGCCAGCTCGAGGCGGGCATCGCCGAGCTGGTCGGAGCCGACGACGCCCTGCTCTATAGCTCGTGTTTCGATGCGAACCTCGGCGTCTTCGACGCCCTGCTCGGCCCGGACGACGTAGTTCTCAGCGACAGACTCAACCATGCCAGCCTGATCGACGGCATCCGGCTGGCGTCGGCCCGACGGCGCGTCTTCGCGCACGCCGACCTCGACGAGCTCGAGCGCCAGCTCGCCGAGTGCGCAGACGCACGCCACCGGCTCATCGTTACCGACGGCGTCTTCAGCATGGACGGCGACATCGCCGCGCTGTCCCAGCTCTCCGAGCTGGCGCAGCGCTACGACGCGGTGCTGATGGTCGATGACTCACACGCCACAGGTGTGCTGGGCGCGACCGGCGCGGGCACGGCCGAGCACTTCGGGCTGGAGGGCAGTGTCGACGTGCTGACGGGGACGCTCGGCAAAGCGCTCGGCGCCGGGGCCGGGGGTTTCGTCGCCGGTGATCGTGCGATCGTGGAGACGCTGCGGCAGGCCTCGCGTCCGTACATCTTCACCAACGCGATGGCCCCTCCGCTGGCCGTTGGGGCGCTGGCGGCGATCCGGATCGCGCAGGGTCGCCCCGAGCTGCGAGAGCGCCTGGCCGCCAACACCGCCTGGCTCCGTGGGACATTGGGTGATCTCGGCTACGACGTGCTGCCGGGGGAGCACCCGATCATCCCCGTAATGCTGCGGGGCGGCTCACTGGCCCGTGACGTGGCTGCGGCGCTGCGCCGCGAGGGTGTCCTCGTCTTCGCGCTGGCGCATCCCGTGGTCCCGGTCGGCGAGGAACGGATCCGGGTGCAGGTCTCGGCGTCGCACACGGCAGATCAGCTAAAACTCGCGGCAGCCGCGTTCGGTCGGGCACGCGCAGTCCTGGTCGGCTCATGACTGCCGGCGAGGGGTTCCGCGCGCCCGTCAGCGCGGACAGTCGCGAGCTCGAGGGCCGGGTCGCGGTTGTGACCGGCGGCGCGAGCGGAATGGGCCTGGCGACCGCACACGCCCTGGCCCGCCGCGGTGCGACCGTTGCCGTATTCGATCTGGCCGCGCCCAGCCGCGCCGAGCTGGCGTCGATGCTGGAGGTAGCGGCCGATCGCGTCCAGTCGGCCGCAGTGGATATCACTGACAGCGACCAGGTACGCCACGCGTTCGCCACGTTGCTGGCGGAGCGATCGCGGCTCGACATCCTGGTCAACGCCGCAGGCATCGCACCGCCGACCGCATTCGAGGACATCACCGAGGCCGAGTGGAACCGCGTGCTCGCCGTCAGCGTGCACGGGACGTTCCTGTGCTGCCAGCAAGCACTTCCCGCGATGCGCAGCGGTCGCTGGGGAAGGATCGTCAACTTCTCCTCTACTGCCGGCAAAACCGTCAGCACTGCTGGGGGCGCGCACTACACGACGGCCAAGCACGGTGTCCTCGGGCTCACCCGGCACCTGGCGAAGAGCTACGGAGCCGATGGAGTCACGGTGAACGCCGTCTGCCCAGGCCTGATCGACACACCGATGGCCCGCACCCTGCTACCGGAAGAGGCGCTCGAAGGCGTCACTCGGTCGTTCCCGGTGCCCCGTGTCGGGCACCCCTGGGAGGTCGCTGAGCTGGTCGCGTTCCTCGCCTCCGACCGCGCGGCGTACATCACGGGTGCGGCCATCGACATCAACGGCGGTGACCTCATCGTCTGAGAAAACAGCACGCCGATCAGAGTTGCGACTACGAGCACGCGAAACACAGCCACCACCCCTACCGAGCACCCCGACGAGAAAGGTGAGCTCTTCTATGAGCACAGGGATAGTCAGAACAGTCCAGCATCGGATCGATGGCCGCGAGACCGCGGGCCAGTCGAACCGCACCGCCCCGGTATGGAACCCCGCAACCGGCGAGCGCCAGGCCAACGTGCTGCTGGCAGAGCCCGCCGACGTCGACACCGCGGTGCAAGCGGCGCGCGCCGCCCTGCCCGGCTGGGCGGACACTTCCGTCATGCGCCGGTCGCGGTTGATGTTCGCCTTCCGCAACCTCGTCGAGAAACACCTCGACGACCTCGCCCGGATCGTCTCCATCGAGCACGGCAAAGTCCTCGACGACGCCAGAGGCGAGCTCATTCGCGGCTTGGAGGTGATCGACTTCGCCTGTGGGATCCCGCAGCTGCTCAAGGGCGAGTACTCCGACCAGGTCTCGACCGATGTCGACCTCTTCTCGTTTCGCCAGCCACTCGGCGTCTGCGCCGGGATCGCGCCGTTCAACTTCCCTGCGATGGTCCCGATGTGGATGCACCCGATCGCGATCGCGACCGGCAACACGTTCGTGCTCAAACCCTCGGAACGCGCCCCGTCGTCGTCCAACTTCGTCGCCGAGCTCTACGCCGAAGCCGGCCTGCCGGACGGCGTCTTCAACGTCGTCCACGGTGACAAGGTTGCGGTCGACGCGATCCTCGACCACCCCGACATCGCGGCGGTGTCGTTCGTCGGCTCGACGCCGATCGCGCGGTACGTACACGAACGGGCGACTGCGAGCGGCAAGCGCGTGCAGGCGCTCGGCGGTGCCAAGAACCATGCCGTCGTGTTGCCCGATGCCGACCTCGACTTCGCGGCCGAGCATCTGATCGCGGGCGGGTACGGCTCGGCGGGCCAGCGTTGTATGGCGATCTCGGTCGCCGTCGCGGTCGGCGACGTGGCCGAGCCGCTCGTCGAGCTCATGCGCGAGAAGGCGCGGGCGATCAAGGTCGGGCCAGGACTCGAAGCCGCGTCCGAGATGGGCCCGGTCGTGTCGCCGGAGGCGCTCGAGCGGATCAGGGGCTACATCAGCTCCGGTATCGACGCGGGCGCCGACCTTGTGGTCGACGGGCGCGAGGTCGACGTTCAGGGCGATGGCTTCTTCGTCGGCCCGACATTGTTCGACCGCGTGACACCCGAGATGGACCTGTACCGCGACGAGATCTTCGGCCCCGTGCTCGTCGTCGTGCGCGTCAACTCGCTCGAGGAGGCGATCGACCTCATCAACAACAACAATTGGGCCAACGGTACGGCGATCTTCACCGCCAGTGGCCAGGCGGCCCGGCGCTTCCAGCGCTCCGTGCAGGTCGGGATGATCGGCGTCAACGTCCCGGTCCCGGTGCCCATGGCGTTCTACTCGTTCGGCGGGTGGAAGCAGTCACTGTTCGGCGCGCACCACATCCACGGTCCAGAGGGCGTCGCGTTCTACACGCACGCGAAGGCCGTCACCACCCGCTGGCCCGAGGAAGCGAAGGCAGGCAAGCACCGCGGCAACCTCCACTTCCCGACGGCCATCTGACCGGATCACCGCACCCCCGGATCGGCTTCGCGCCGGACCGGGGGCTGGTCGTCGTTGTGCTGACGCGATTCCTGGCTCGGCGCGGCGGTGACCGCCGCCATCGCTGGCTACCGGCGCCTCAGCCCGTGCGAACCCACCGCCCAAGACGCACTCGGGCCCGCCCACGCCCGCCGTGACTCGAGGCCCCGCCGACCCATCGGCGGGGCTTTCTGTACCTCGAGACGATCGTCGACGCCGCGCTCGCGGACCGATAACCGGGTGGCGAGAATATGCCTTCCGGTCACGGCCCTAGCGCGATGGCAGCTCGATGTTCGCCCTGCTCACGGACGTACTCTTCGCCAGAACCTGAAGCACGTCGCGACGCACGCGCTCGCATCGATTACGCATCGCGGCGTGGGCGCCATCCGGATCCTGCGCGCGCAGTCGCTCGAAGATGGCTTCCAGTTCGCCGGGCGGGCTCGCGATGTCGGGAGCGATCAACGAGGCCATCCGCAAGACCCGCTCCAGCTCGTCGAGCACATCGACGATCGCCTTGCCGAGACGGTTGTTCCCGCTGAAGTTGGCGATGATGCCCTCGAACTCGATCCCAGCCTGCAGCGACTCCTCCAGTTCCGCTTCGCCCGCCGCGAGCGCGAAGGGCACCTTGGACAGCACTTCGAGCCGTTCGAGCGCCGGCGCTGCGACGCCCAGGCGCGCCGCGGCGGCGGCAGCCTCGCTGGATAGCAGCGACCGCAAAGCGCAGAGATCGTCGGTGTCCTGGAGTGTGACGGGGCTGACGACATAGCCCGCGCGTGGCAGCGCAGTCACGAGCCCGTCGCGCCGCAACCGCGCGAGCGCCTCGCGCACCGGCGTCTTGCTGATGTGCCATTGCTGCGCGAGCGACGTCTCGGTGAAGCGGCTGCCCGGCGGCAACGTCAGGTCGATGATCTGGCGCCTGATTGCCCGGTATGCCTCGCCGGTGCGGTCGAGGCCGGTCTCTTCCTTGCCGACCAGCAGCAACGCGGGGATATGAGGCGTTCCCACGATCACGGGATAGATATCGCGCACCTCGTTAGCGTACTACTACGAAATATTGATATAGCAGCGACCCCGATTGGTTGGAGACTAAAGATATCTAAAGACAAAATTGATATCTCAATGATAAGTTGGTCCTATGCGGCAAAGCACCTCGGATTCCTGGCATCTCCCTGTAGCGAGCGATCTCCCGGTAATGGGCGCGATGAGCACGAATGACCGCGCGGCGCGGGCCGCGCACGACGGCGTGCGGGTTCTCCCGCTCATCGGAGCACCCATTCTTCCCATGCCGGACCACGTGCGACAGGCGGTCGTGCAAGCGATGGACCAGCCCGACCCCCGTGACACCCGCGGCCTCCCCGAACTCCGGGCCGCGATCGCCGCCGAGCTGGAGCGCGAGCACGGCCTGCACATCGACCCCGAGCGTCGCCTGCTGATCACCCACGGAGCGATGCAAGGCCTCTCCCTCGTGATGCGCACGGTGCTCGCTCCGGGCGACGAGGTGATCGTGCCGACTCCCACCTTCTTCTTCGACGGGGCAATCCGCGAGGCCGGCGCGACGCCTGCCTACGTCCCGTCCCGCGAGAGCGATGGATGGGCACTCGACCTCGCCGGACTGGAGGCCGCCGTCACGCCCCGCAGCCGGGCTGTGCTCTTGTGTAATCCGAACAATCCGACGGGCTACCTCCCCGACGCCGCGACCATTGCGGCCGTGGTCGACATCGCGGCGCGCCACGGGCTCCTCGTCATTTCCGACGATTCGTGGCAGCACTTCACGTTCGACGGTCGTCGGCACCAGCCGGTGGAGGCACTCGCCGATCGCTGGCCGCACATCGTGACCGTCACCAGCCTCAGCAAGTACTATGCGCTCGCGAGTTGGCGGGTCGGCTACGTCCTGGCTCCGTCGCCGATCATCGACGCGCTCGAGCGTCGCTTCCAATGGGAGGCGGTGTGCTGCGGAGTGACTTCGCAGCGGGCCGCGGTCGCCACCCTCACCGGGCCTCGCGACTGGCTGGACCGGGCGCTTTCCACATACCAGGCGAAGCGCGACCTGGTCTGCGACGGTATCGCCGCGATCGGCCTCCCCGAGCCCGTGCGACCCGGGTGCGGCGCCTTCCTGCTCGTCGACTGCTCCCGCCTCGGCGACACGCCGGACGATATCGACCGCGTGCTGCTGCGCCATGGCATCGCGACGGTCCGCGGCGGCGACATGCACGCCCCCGACACCCATGTCCGCCTCACATTCGGTGCGGACGACGAGCTACTCCGCGAGCTGATCCGCGGCCTCGAACAAGCCTGCCGAGAGCGCTAGGAAGTCGGCCCATGAACGCCGCCGCTCCCGGTGCCCGGTCCACGTTGACGGGACCTGCACCGAGTGCGCGACCGGGTTCAGTCCGACTCGGTGAGCACGGCGCGAGCAGGCACGACTCGTTGTCCGTGTTCATTGCGATCAACATATCGCCGGTGTTCGTATAACGTAGCCGCGCAACCCATTTCGCCGAATCCAGGCCGATGCCCGCCGGTCGCTGATTATGGGTGCCGCCAGGGTGCGACGCCAGTACTTGTTGAGGGTCCGCAGGAAGGCGCCGCCGTCGCCGATGCTGATCGCGTCATCGGTCAGCATGCCGATCAGCGTCTCGGTCCGGCCACTGACCGCCGCGGCGAGGAAACTCCTCGACGATCCTGCGAGCGGCGGCCTCCTCGATCGGCACCCGAACCCGGTCGATGGCCAGATGCTGTTTGGCGCGGCGATAGATCTGCTGGCAGTTCGACTCGGTGATATCGAGCATGTCGGCGATCTCGTTGTGCGCGTATCCGAATGCCGCACGCAGCACGTACACCACGCGCTCCTTGGCCGAGAGCCGCTCCATCAGCGTGAGCATCGCGATCGAGACCGATTCACGTTGCTCGACGGTATCGACCGGGCCGAGCATCCGGTCCCCGGCGAACACCGGTTCGGGCAGCCACTGACCCACATACGTCTCGTGTCTGGCCCGCGCCGAGGTGAGCTGGTTGAGGCACAGGTTGGTGAGCGCCTTGGGCAGCCATGCCTCGGGCGTCTCGACATGGTCCCGGTCGGCGGACTGCCAGCGCAGAAACGCCTCCTACACCGCGTCCTCGGCATCACCGGCCGACCCCAGCAATCGGTAGGCGATCGCCTCCAAACGGCCCCTGGTGCTCTCGAACAGATCGACCTCGTGGGTACTGAGCGACATCGCCCCAAAGTTGGCCATAGGCGCTGGCCGCGTCTACTCGCGCGGTTTTCGGGCCCCGCCAGGAAAGACTTCCACAGGTAGGGAATGGTGGGATGGTGCCGAACATCAGTCTGGATCGGGTCAGCGTGACCCACGGCGAAACGCCGATCCTCACCGACATCTCCGTGACGTTTCCGGGAGGTCGGTGCACTGCGGTCGTCGGGCCGAGTGGCACCGGCAAAACCACGCTGTTGCGGCTGCTCAACCGCCTCGACGAACCGAGCGGCGGTACGGTCCTGCTCGATGATGTCCCGATAGCCCGGTTACCCGTGCCGGATCTGCGCCGCCGCGTCGGACTGGTACCACAGCGACCGACGCTGCTCACCGAAATCGTCGGCGACGAGATCCGCGTCGGCCGTACCGATCTCGCAGCCGATCGCATCGATACGGTGCTCGCCCGCGTCGGCCTGCCGGACTTCCGTGATCGGCGCTGTCTCGAACTGTCCGGTGGTCAAGCGCAGCGGGTGTGTCTGGCGCGGGCGCTCGCCGTGGAACCCGAGGTGCTGTTGCTCGACGAACCGACCTCCGCGCTGGACGCGGAATCCGCTGTCGCGGTGGCAACTCTGATTCGCGACCACACCGCGACCGGCGGCGGTGTCGTCCTGGTCAGCCACGACACCGCCTTCGTGACCGATGTGGCCGACGACATCCGGACACTGCAACACGGGCATCTATCCCCCGGTACTGAACGGAAACCTCAGTGACAGAACAGCTTTCCATTCCCGGCTGGCCGGGTGTCGCGGCCTCGGTGGTATTCGTCGCACTGGCCGCCGCGATCGCCTACCGTCAGCGACTGCATCTGACCCGCGAGCTGCTCATCGCCGCAACCCGCGCCGCCGCACAATTGGTGGCGGTGGGCGCCATTCTGCTGATCCTGTTCCAGCACACCGGATTACCGGGCGCACTCGCCTGGGTTGTCCTGATGGTATTGGTCGCCGGGCAGGTAGCGGGCCGACGGGGACAGGGGGTGCCGCGGTCGCGGCGCGCCGCGACCATCGGGGTCGGCACCGGATCGGCCATCACGCTCGGCGCACTCATTCTGCTCGATGTGATCTCCACGCAGGCCCGCGTGGTCGTCCCGGTCGGCGGCATGATCGTTTCCGCCGCCATGCAGGCCACCGGTATCGCACTGCGCCGACTGCGCGAGGACGCCCGCAATGCGCGTCCCGCCATCGAAGCCCGCCTGTGCCTGGGTCTTTCGGCGCGTGCGGCCTTCCTACCGCACCGCAGGTCCGCACTGCGGACCGCGCTGATTCCGACGATCGACGCGACGAAGGTCGTCGGTCTGATCAGTCTGCCCGGAGCCATGACCGGTCTCATCCTGGCCGGTGTCGATCCCCTCACCGCGATTCGCTATCAGATCGTGGTCATGTACATGTTGCTCGCGGCCACCGCGCTGGCCGCGTTCACCGCGGCACGTGTCGCCGAGTCCTATCTGTTCGATGATGCCCAGCGGCTGGTGCCGCTGCCCCGCTGACGTTGTTGCGACCACCCCGGAATCCCCGGAGAGCGCATAGTCTTGATCGTCGTGGGCCGGGTGGATAGGAGCGAGCAGGTGGGCGATGCGGTGGTCGCGGTGCCGGAGTCGGTGCGCACGGAGTTGCGGCGTGGCGTGCGCAGTGTGCTTGTCGATGCCGTGGCGCTGCGGTTGGTGCGGGAGCGGTTCGATGACGAGCAGGCCGGGTCGTTGCGGCGGTATCTGGAGGCCTCCCAGTCGGCGAATACGTTGCGGGCGTATCGAACCGATTGGATCGCATGGGCCGGATGGTGCGCGACGGAGGGGCGGCAGGCGCTGCCCGCGGATCCGCTCGATGTCGCGGTATACCTGGCCGCAGCCGCGGATGCGTTGCGCCACAACGACGATGGTTCGCAGCGGTGGGCGTTCAGTGCGGCCACGCTCGAACGCAAGTCGGCGGCCATCGCGGCCGTGCACGCCGCCAACGGATTACCGTCACCCACCCGTTCCGATGTCGTGCGCCTGACCTTGCGCGGTATTCGCCGGACCCGTCGCACACAACCGAAACGCAAACGCCCCGTGCTCTTGCACACCCTCGAACAATTGCTCGCGGGGCTGCCGGAGCCGGGATGGCCGACCGAGCCCGCGCGCCGCCGCGACGCGCTGGCATTGCTCGTCGGATTCGCGGGGGCATTACGCCGCAGCGAACTCGCCGGATTGCGGATCGCCGATGTGCGGGCTGATCTCGATCATGGCACCGGTGAACCGCTGCTCCTCGTTCAGCTTCCGACCACCAAAACCGACCCCACTGGAATCGCAGAACAACGCGTCGCACTCCCCCGCGGCCAGCGTCCGCACACCTGCCCGGTCTGTGCCTTCGCCGATTGGATCCGGTTGCTCGAAGTACGTCGCACGCACGGTGATGTGCGCGCCTGGCTGGCCCAGGCATCCTCGCCGTCTCCGGATATCCACCGCTGCCACGGCTACCAGGGCACCGCACTCGCCGAAAACAACACCCTCCCACTGTTTCCCACCATCACCCGCCACGGCGGCATCGGCACCGAGGCCATGTCCGGCCGCGCCATCGCCGAACTCGTGAAACGCTATGCCGCGCGTGCCGGACTCGACCCCGACCTCTTCTCCGGACACTCACTGCGCGCCGGATTCGCCACCCAGGCCGCCCTCGGCGGGGCCAGCGACCGCGAGATCATGCGACAGGGCCGCTGGTCCAATCCGCGCACCGTACACAACTACATTCGCACCGCAAACCCGTTGGAAGACAACGCCGTCACCAAACTCGGCCTCTGAGCGGCGGCAGTCAGCTTCGTTGGTCGCGCGGTAGCAACACACTGACGACCGCGATAGCTGAGCTGAGCCCGGCGGCCAGCAGGAAGACCAGGTCATAACCGGCGGCGAGGCTGGCTGGGGAACTCTCACCGGCTACCTGTGTGGCCCTGGCCCCGGCTGCCGCGGCAAGTACCGCTAGGCCGATTGATCCGCCCACCTGACTGGCGGTGTTGGCCAGACCACCAACGATCCCCGTGTCGCTCCCGGGGACATCGGCGGTCGTCGTCGCCATGAGCGTGGGGAAGGTCAACCCGATGCCGACCGCGACGAGCAGTGTCGGCCCGAGCACGCCGGTGAGGTAGCCGCTACCGGCGTCTGCCTGGGCGAGCCAGCCGAAACCGACCAGGAGACAACCGCATCCGGCCAGCACTATCGGGCGCGCTCCGGTTCGCGGTAGCAGCGCCGCGGCCACCCGCGCGATGACCAAAAACGTCACCGCCGCGGGCGTCTGCCCGAGCCCGGCACGAATTGCGCTGTAACCCAATACGTTCTGCAGGAACATTGCCGTGAAATACCACATCGCGATGGCAATCCCGCCGAACAGCAACAGCATCCCGGTGCCGACGGCCACTCGCCGTATTCCGAACAGCCGCAAGGGCATCAGTGGCTGCGCAGTGAAACGCGCCTGCACCACGGTGAAAACTACGAGCAGCAGCAGGCCCGCCCCGATCGGTCCGAGCACCAGTGCCGACGTCCAGCCGTGATCGGTGGTCTGCATGACCCCGAAGATCAGCGCGGCCAACCCTGCCGTTCCCGTGATCGCGCCGGTGAAGTCGAGCGATTCCTTGCGACCGGTTCGCTTGCCGGACAATGCCGTCAACGCCATTGCGATCAGCACCGCGCCGATCGGGACGTTGATCAAGAAGATCCACCGCCAGGACAGGCCGGTGGTGAGCGCGCCACCCGCGAGCGCACCCGCCATTCCGCCCACACCGCCGGAGGCGGACCAAGCACCGAACGCCCTGGCCCGCATGTGCTCCTCGGTGAAGCTGGTGTTGATCACCGCCAATGTCGCCGGTGCCAGCATCGCGGCACCCATGCCTTGCACCACGCGGGCCGCCACCAGCACCTCCGGCGTCCCGGCCAAACCCCCGACCAGACTCGACGCGGCGAATAACACCAGCCCGGCGGCCAGCATCCGACGCTGACCGAACAGGTCGGTGGCGCGGCCGCCCAGCAGCATGAGCCCGGCGAAGGTCAGCAGATAGCCGTTCACCACCCAGGCCAGACCGGTGGCGGTGAAGCCGAGGTCGCGCTGGATGGCGGGCAGCGCGACATTGACGATGGACGAATCCAGGATGACCATGAACTGGCTGGCACACGCCAGCACCAGAATCCACCGCATAGAGCTGATGCGCGGCGTGGCCTGCCGAGTCGCCGCGTTGATGCCTGTCATGAACGTTCTCCTTGCCGATCCACCGCTCACGCGGACTGAGAGGCCATGTCGGCCAAGGTTTCGCCGATGTGCCCGTCCGCGGCGTCGGGGACACGCCCCTCGCCGAGCAACCGAATCGCGATTTCCGCTAGCCTGCGGCCCTGGTATCGGGCTGCTCCCAGCGCCTCCGAATCCGGGCCGTTGCCGGTCGGGCCGCTCACAAACGAAGTGCCGTAAGGGTTTCCGCCCGCGGCGTATACGGCAGGGTCGGTGAAACCGGGCGGGACGATGAGCGATCCCCAGTGGTAGAAGACGTTACCCAAAGCCAAGAGTGTGGCCTCGCTGCCGCCGTGCCGGTTGAACGCCGAGGTGAACGCCGTCACCGGCTTGTCGGCCAGCTTTCCTTCCCGCCACAGCGCGCCGGCCTGGTCGATGAACTGCTTGAGCTGGGCGGCTGGCGTGCCGAAGCGGGTCGGCGTCCCGAATGCGAACGCGTCGGCCCAGGCCAGGTCCTCGAGAGCGGCCTCGGGGATCGATGTGGCCGCATCGGCGTGCCGCCGCCACTGCGGGTTCTGGTCGATCGCACTGTCGGGTGCCAGCTCGGCGACCCGCCGCAACCGTACCTCGGCCCCGGCGGAAGTGGCGCCCGCGGCGACGGCCTGTGCGAGCGCGTGCACGCTGCCTGTCGCGCTGTAGTAGATGACTGCGACCTTCACCGTCATGTCCGGCTCCCTCGATGTAGAATTAGTTATGCGCATAATAGTTATGCGAATAATGAAAATCTGTCAAGGAGAGCCCGTGGACTTCGAGCAAGCCGACGCCCTCAACCAAGCCATCCGCCTGCTGACCCTGCGCCACCGGGCCAGGGCCGCGGCACTCTTGGCGCCGCTCGGCCTGCACCCCGGTCAGGAGGCATTCCTGCTCGAACTCGATCGAACCGGCCCGATGATTCAGGCCCAGCTCAGCGAGGCGCTCGGCTGTGAGCCACCCAGCGTCACACTCATGACCCGTAAACTCGAAGCCTCCGGCCATGTCCGCCGCACCCCCGCCCCCTCCGACAAGCGCGCCAGCATCGTCGAACTCACCGACAGCGGCAAAGTCCTGACCGAACAGGTCAAGCGGATGTGGTGCGCGCTGGCCGAGGAAACCGTGACCGGCCTGCCCGCCCAGACCATCACCGAACTACCGAGCCTTCTCAACACCCTGACCGGCAACGTCGACACCAGGCACTCCCGCCGCCTGCACGACGGATAAGAGCAGCAATCGTCAGTGCCGATTCCGGCAACCTGACACGACGAATACTGCTACGTCACCAGTCCTCGAAAGACCCATATCCTGCAGTCGGTCGGCGTCTACGTTCTCGGGCACGCACTCGCCCAGGTCGGCATCCCGCCCGGAACCGACGAACAATCACCCGACCCTGCCGCCCTCGACTACTACGACCAGTGGTTCACCACCGGACTGCACGCCATGATCATCGGATTCCAGCAAACCCACCCGGAGTAGAAATCCTCACCATGGCAGGCCACAACGCCTTTCGCGTTCATCGGCGCCGTCGTGCGGCGGGATCGGTCTCGCCTGCCATCGACCGAGGGCTTCGCCGACACCTTCGTGTACTTGCTCAGGCAGCGCACCGAGGTGTGTCCGGACAACGCCATCAGCATCGGCGTGGACGCTCCCCGCTCTGCAGCGTGGGTGAGCCGGGAGTGGCGCAGCTGGTGCTGCGTAAACGGGCCATGCGTCATCAGCGCGGTGTGTTCCTCGAACAGTGTCGCCGCTCCCGATACCGACTGAATCACCAAGGCGCCGTGAGGGGCATCCAGACGGCTCGGCCAACTAAGCTGGCACGGTGACGCCTTTCGCTGTTGGTCGAACGATTATGGTGCGGGACACGATCTTTGGGCGCGCGTTCACCGAGTGGCCGCAGCGGGTAGTGGTGGATCGGGGGGACGAGTTGCGGGTGTTGCTGACGCCCGGAACCGAGGGAGTGGGGCCGCAGTTGTGGATCAGATCCATGCGGGAGGGCGATCCGGGGGCACGGGGGCGGTTGCTCGAGGCGTATGCGCGGCGGGAGTGGGAGATGGGGGCATGGGTGTGGCAGCGCACTACGCGGCTGGCGATCATGTATGCGGATCGCTATTTCGCGATTGCCCCGATGTGGGATGAGCACGGCGAATTCCTGTGGTGGTACGTCAATTTCCAATTGCCGTTCACGCGGACCGCCGATGGTGTCGACACCAGTGACCTGCACCTGGATCTCATTGTCGAACCGGATCTGAGCTACCACTGGAAGGACGAGGACGAATACGCACTAGCCATTCGGCTTGGCCTGGTGCCCGAGCAGTGGCAGCGCGCGATCGAGGGTGCGCGCGACGAGGCATTGGACCTGGTCACACGTCGCGCCGGACCTTTCGGCGAGGATTGGCGCGCGGTTCCCGGATAGGCGAAGTCAATCCTGGATGCGCCGCCAAGGGCGTTCGGATTCAAGGGCGATCGGCTCGGCTTCAACCCGACCAGACCGCAGCACGCGGCCGGAATCCTGATCGAGCCGCCACCATCATTGCCGTGCGCGATCGGCACGACACCCGCGGCCACCAAAGCCGCCGCACCACCCGATGACGCACCCGGCGAATAGTCCGTATGCCAGGGATTGCGTGTCGGTTCGGCCGCGGCGAATTCGGTACTCGCATTCAAACCGAACTCCGGTAGCCGACTCTTGCCCAGCACCGACATCCCGGTGCTCAGAAACTGTTTCGCGTACGGCCCATCCTTGGCGGCGGGCCGTCCGACGAACGCCGCGGTGCCGTAATTGGTCGGCAGCCCACGCACATCGGTGTTGTCCTTGACATACGTCGGCACACCGAACAGCGGCGCATCCGGATCACCCGCCGCGAGCGCGGATTCCGCCGAGATCGCAAGGGCGCGCAATGTCGGATCGACCTGCGTGGCCCGCGCCCGCGCCGCCTCGGCGACCTCGGCCGCGCCGATCGCCCCGCGACGCACCTGTTCCGCAATCGCCACCGCGTCGTGGTCGGCGAGCACATCGGCGTTGAAGGCATGGAATCGCATATCCGAATTCTGCGCGCTGCCACACGACCACGCACCGTTTTGAACACGCGAACAGTCGACGGAGGTCCCCCATGGCGTCGGATATCGTTTAACTGCAACGTAATCGAGGAGATCGACAATATGAATAGCTCGACCGCCCCGCTATGCCTACTGGCCGCGGGGGTACTGAGTTTCGTTCCAGCACAATCGGCTTCGGCGGATGCACTGCCGGATCAGGTCCGCACTGTCACCACCGAGGACGGCTGGCAGCTCACGGTGACGAAGTCCACCGAAGACCTCAATCGAGTTCCCAATCTCGCCGACACCGCGTTCACTCGAGAGGGCTTCGTCAGTGTGCGCGCGGCCGCCGATATCACTGGTGCGGGCAGTGAATCGGTCAACTCGGGCACACTAACACTCGGCTACCAGATCGGTTGCCAAATCGACGTTTCCAACGGCATATCGCTCGGGCTCGCAGCGACGGTCGGGCCGAATGTCAACGTGATGGTCGCGCCGAGTCCGGGGCTGAGCGCCGGTGTCGGGGCCATGGCAATGCCCAGCGTATCCACCACCTTCAAACCGGGCACGATTACCACCATCCCGTTCGGCACCAAAGCCCTTGCCGGACCGCATGGTTCGATCACCACCGATCAGGTGCAGATCAAAATCGATGCCTGTATGGGTCCGGTCAGCCTGCGCTCGTATGTGATCGCGACCATTTCCACCGATACCGCTGACAATTCGGTCGCGGTGTACGGCGATCCGATCTGGTTGTGACGGCGATGTCCATCACATCCCGGCGAGCCGTGCTGGTCATGGCCGGAGTCCTCGCGATCGCCACGAGCGCACTGTCGACCGTCACCCACGCCGCACCGATCGTGCCCGCCACCTGCGGCGAACCCGGCGCACCCGATTGCGCCGAGCCGACCACCGACAAGAATCCCGGCCAGGGCATCGTGCTCGCGCCGGCCGGTCCGCCGCTGCTCACGCCGGCCGCACCACCCCCGCCCGCGAAACCGAATTCGCCCGCCGCCGCATTGACCCCACCGGCGCCGGTCCCGAACCGGGGCAGGCCGATCGTGCCTGCCGCTGAATGAATTCAGCTGCGGCGCAACTCGAAAATGCGGAAGGTGCGCCCGCCGGACAGCTCGCATTCCATTTCATAGCCCGGCCAGAACTCGACCACCACATCCCAGACGCGTTTGCGGTCCATACCGGTGACCTCGGTGACGGTCACCTCGAACTGCTCACCCTCGAGCCGGGCGGTCGCGGTGCCGACCGCCCGCAGGTTGGCCGACCACACCGGATGCTTGGGCTTGCCCCAATTGGAGCCGACGATCAGGAAGTCGTCACCGCGCGGCACATACAGCAGCGATGTGGTGCGCGCGATCCCGGTTTTGCGGCCCGGGACGGTGATCTCGATCGACGGCAAACCCGCCAGGTCGAGCACCCCGTGACGACCACGGCTGACCCACCGAACACACCGTTCCAGCCGCAGCACTATCGGCGCCATGCGCATTACCCAGCTCTTCTGCGCGATCCAGCGAGCTAGCGCGGGCAGCGGATTCGACACCATAATTCGAAATCTTGGCAGAAATCCCACACCGGAGCACCGTCGGGACCCCGCGTTGAGACCAACGCCGTTGGTGCCCTGCGGGAATCGCGGCACCGTCTGACCGCGCGCTGGTTCACCCGACATGTGCGCACGACCCGTAATGCCGGTCGTGAGCGCCTGCGCGCGGCCGCGCCCAGCTACCTCGCGGGCATCGAGCGATGCTTCGCCGACAAGCTCGATTCGGACGAATTATCCTCAGCCCAACCGATCTCATGATCACACCCTGGCGCAGTTCATAGCCCGCAGAGGCCTGCACCGACTGCCAGTTGTCACGATTTGATCACCGTGGCAGTCAATGCAATCCGAGTCACATTCACACGCGTGGTGAAATCACTTCTGAAACATTAGTACTTCACACCGGCCTGTACCTTTGATGGCAGGCACATCGAGCGTGCACCCCGGAAAGGATGCAGCCCCTTGGCGATCGGCGCGGCAAAGCAACCAGCACACCCATTTTCCCGCTGGCAAGGAGCCCGCTGATGTTCACGCGCTGGGGGGATCTCGTCTACCGGCTGCGCTTCGCCGCACTCGGGATAGTGGTTGGCGCGCTCCTTGCACTCGGCGCATACGGCTTCGGACTCGAGGACCACCTCAGTTCCGGCGGGATGGACGATCCCACCTCGGAATCCGCACAAGCCGCACGCCTCGCCGACGCCGCCTTCGGACGTAATCACGACTTCGACGTCGTCGTGCTCTACACCGCACCGGACGGCAAGACCGTCGACGATCCGCAGTTCAGCCAGCCCATCATCGACAATCTCAACAGCCTGCCGCACAAGTATCCGAACGAGATCACCGGCGTCAACGCCTCCTACTGGCGCGTCGACGGCGCGAAGATCAGTGGCGCGAAGGCTGCCACCGAGGACAAGAAGCGCGCCGTTGCCGCAATCGCCATCGCGGGCGACAACGACACCGACTCCGTACGCAACTTCCGCAAGGTCAAGGACGCCTTCGCAATACCGGGCATCGACGTGCAGGTCAGCGGCCTACAGGCGGTGGCGGGCACACTCAACGACACCATGGCCGACGATGTGCACCGCATGGAAGTCCTGGCCATACCCGCCGTCGCGGTGCTGCTGTTCTTCATCTTCGGCGGCCTCGTCGCGGCCGCGCTACCATTGCTCGTCGGCGGACTCACGGTGATCGGCGCATCCGGCATCATCATGCTCCTCACCCGGTTCACCGAGGTGAATTCCTTTGTCTCCTCGGTGCTCTCGATGATCGGCCTGGGCCTGGCCATCGACTACGGCCTGTTCATCGTCAGCCGATTCCGCGAGGAACTCGCCGCGGGCTACGACACCCGCGCCGCGGTGCGCCGTACCGTCGTCACCGCCGGACGCACCGTCGTGTTCTCCGCGACCATGATCATCGCGAGCCTCGGCAGCATGCTGCTGTTCCCCCAGGGCTTCCTCAAATCCATGGCCTATGGCGCCATCGCGACCGTCCTACTGGCCGCCTTCACCGCTATCACCGTCCTGCCCGCCAGCCTGGCCGTCCTCGGTCCGCACGTGGATATCTTGGGGTTCAAGCGGTTCCGAAGAACCAAGACCGCCGAACAAATCGAAGACAGTTTCTGGGGTAAGACCACCCGCTGGGTGATGCGGCGCCCACTCACCGTCGCGATCCCACTGATCGTCGTGCTCTTCCTGCTGATCATCCCGGTCAAGAACCTCATCTTCGGCGGCTTCAGCGAGCGATACCTCCCACCGGACAACCCGACTCGCGTCGCACAGGAACAGATCGACACCTTCTTCCCACAGCGCCGATCCGATCCCATCGAACTGGTCTTCGTCGCCGATAACAGCACTCTGGTCGGCGAGGCGTGGCGCGCGGCCGGACACGCACCCGGACTGGCCGGTCCATTCGAAATGCCGTCCAAATCCTTGACGCAAGATAACGTCTACCGCTCCAAGGCAACACTGGTGAACCCGGACGAAGGCGGGGAAACCATCGAATACCTGCGCAAAATGGAACTCCCCGACGACGTCACCATGTACGTCGGCGGTATTCCGGCCATGCAGAAGGACAGCATCGACGCACTGCTCTACCGCATCCCGATCATGATCGCCCTGGTCTTGTTCGTGACCACACTCCTGATGTTCCTCACCTTCGGCTCGCTCGTGCTGCCGATCAAGGCCGCACTCATGAGCGCACTCGGCCTCGGCGCCACCCTCGGCATCCTGACCTGGATCTTCGTCGACGGCCACGCCGCAGGACTGCTGAACTTCACCCCGCAGCCGATCCAGTCGAATGTGCTCGTACTGATCATCGCGATAATTTACGGCCTGTCTACCGACTACGAGGTCTTCCTGCTCTCCCGCATGGTCGAGGCCAGAGCCAAGGGCGCGAGCACCAGCGACGCGGTGCGCACCGGCACCGCGCACACCGGCCGCATCATCACCGCGGCCGCGCTGATCCTGCTGGTGGTCACCGGCGCCTTCGCCTTCTCCGATCTGGTGATGATGCAGTACATCGCCTACGGCATGATCGCCGCATTGTTCATCGATGCGACCGTGCTGCGCATGCTGCTGGTACCCGCGGTCATGCAGCTGCTCGGCGACAACTGCTGGTGGGCACCGGCATGGATGAAGCGGCTCCAGGAGAAAATCGGACTCGGCGAACCTATTCTCGACGATGAACGCCCGAGCACCGAGGATATGCACGCCCCGATCGAGACCACACCGATCACGCTGCGGCTCCCCACCGTCACCACTGGACGGTCGGACGGTTCGTAGCTACCCCACCAAAAGGGAACGCCGCGCGCTGCCTCGGGAGGTACGCTCACCGCCGGAAAGCCCGCGGACCCGATCGCCGAACCGGCGACCTGGTCAACCACCGGCCAACTGGACCGAAGGACGACCGCGATGTGCAGCTACCGTCTCGATGCCGAATACGCCGATCCGACACCGTTGAAGGTACGGATCGACACCCACGAGCACTATTCGGAGCGGCCCGACGACCCCATCGCGGATGTGCTGACCGCGCTCGAACTCACCGGAACCGAAGATCTAGCCGATATCGGCTGCGGCGACGCCCGATTCCTCGCCCACCTGGCCGGAGGCGGTCACCAAGGTGCGTTGGTCGGTATCGACACCTCCCCGGCAATGGTCGCCGCCGCGAATGCCGTACCCCGGGTACGCGGCGTTTTCGGCAGCGCGGACCGGATCCCCTTCGACGACAACAGCTTCGACGTGCTCACCGCTCGGCATATGCTGTACCACCTCCCGAATCCCGTCGCCGCACTCAGGGAATTCCGGCGCACGACCAAACCCGGCGGGAGGGTTGCCGTGGTCGTCAATCATCCCGGAACCCACCCCCACACGACCGAACTCGTGGCCGCGCACGCCGCAACATACGGCCTCGACGTGGCCGATGCGGTCACCGTCGACTCCGACACCCTGCCGGCACTGATGTCCGAGGTTTTCGGCGAGGTGCGGATCCAACGATCGGACAATGCGCTCGTCTTCGACACCCCCGATCCACTGGTGCGCTTCGCCGAGGCGCTGTTCACCTTCTACGGCGTCACACCGAATCACCCACGGCGGCAGGTGATTCTGAACGATCTGCGCGAGGACGTCGAAGATTGGTTCACCCACCATCCGGGGCGGACGTGGCGCGATCCCAAGGGATACATCGTCGCCACGGCCGTGGTCGATTACCAGGGCAGCGCGCCGGCGGCATCGACGTAGCTTCCGGTGGGTCCATCGGAGCCGATCTGCGCCATGCGCACGATGATCTCCGCACCCTCCTCGACCGTCTGGGTTCCGGTATTTCCGTTGAGATCGGTCTTCGTGTAGCCGGGCTCTACCGCATTGATCCGGATATTCGGGAACGCCTTCGCGTACTGCACTGTGAGCATATTGACCACGGTCTTCGATGCCGGATACGCTACGCCCGGGTAGGCGTACGCCGGGGTACCCGGTGTTGAGACCCTGGTCAGCGATGCCAGACCACTGCTGACATTGACCACGACCGGCGCGGCGGATCGCTGCAGCAGCGGCAGGAAGGCGTGCAAGACGCGCACCGTGCCGAAGACATTCGTGTCGAAGGTCTTTCGCATCACATCGGCGGTGATGTCCGCTGCGCCGATGACGTCGCTGCGGTCGGTCATCTCTGCCTGGATACCGGCGTTGTTGACCAGGACATCCAGACCGCCGTCGGCCTCGATGGTCTGCACCGCGGCCGCAACGGACGCATCCTCGACGATATCGAGTTGAACTGCCCGCGCACCCAACTCCGTGGCCGCCCGGCGACCACGTTCGGCATCCCGGCTGCCGAGATAGACGGTGTGCCCCGCCGCAATGAGTTGGCGGGCGGTCTCGAAGCCGAGACCCTTGTTCGCTCCGGTAATCAATATTGCTGCCATGCCACCAACGCTAGAATTTAGAGTGCGCTCGAAGTCAAGCGCGAGACTTTCCCGGTAGTGCAACAAGTCTGGTCAGCGTTGCGTGCTCGAAGACTGCGCGACGACCTCGACCCGACCCAGCTCGTCGCCGCCCTCTGCGCCGAACACTGAGGGCCTTATCGGTTTACCGTGGTAAAACGAGCACTCTCGCGCAGTGTACGACCGGGATCCGTTCTCCCACTGCGCACGGCGAAGACGACTGGAGGGCACATGCGCAAGCTCATCTCGACTGTCGCTTACTACATCCTCTGCACCTTGATGTCTCCCCTGATCCTGATCGGGTACATCGTGTGGGTGGTCAAGACCATCACCACGGGCCGCTCGGGTGTATCCGGGACGGCGCAGGGCCCGCTAACCGCCCGGTTCTCCGCGCACAAATTCGGGACCAGGCAGGATGAGGCCGCGGACCGGCTGATACGGACACTACCCGACGTCCCGCCCCTGGGACTGCGCCTTGCGGTCGGTCCTGTGGTGCTGGCACACCGGCTGACCGGGTACGTGCCGAGGGCCTTCAGATACCCCTTCGAGGGCGATATACCCCCGCAGTACGAGGTCTCGGCACGCACCTGGTTTTTCGATGCAGCCGTCGATCGGTACCTGCCCGACGTCGCGCAGTTTGTCATCCTCGGCGCGGGTTTCGACACGCGCACCTACCGACTTCCGACCGACACGCGGGTACGTGTGTTCGAGGTCGATTCGCCACAAACGCAGATGGTCAAACGCAAGACGCTCGAGAAGGCCGGCATAGGTTCCACCGGGGTGACGTTCGTACCGGCAGACTTCGAGAAGGAGGATTGGCTCGCCTGCCTCACCACGGCGGGATTCGACCCTGGTCAGCGAACGCTGTTCCTGTGGGAGGGCGTGACCATGTACCTCGACCGGGCGGCCGTCGAGGACACCCTGCGGAAGATCGCTTCGACGGCAAACGGAAGCGTCGTCGCGTTCGACTACTTCACCACCGAAGCCTTCCAGTCGCGGGCGCTGTTTTGGCGTTATGGCAGGGCCACGACAAAGGCCGCGGGAGAGGTATTCAAGTTCGGCGTCGACAGCACCCCGCCTTCCCGTGAACGGTTAGCCGAGCTGCTCCGATCCTGCGGGCTTTCGCTTTCCGATCAGCAGACCCTCGGCGAGGACACGCAAACTCGGCGTGCCTGGGGCGGGTTCGCGATCGCGACGGTGGAGAAGTCGCCCTAGCTCAGGAGCCGGTTGTTGTGGGCAACTCCAATCCGGCACCGACACTTCGCGCTGACCACACCTCGCTCGAGACCGACTACGCACGCATCAGTGCACCTGAGCACACTGGTCATGGCTAGGGTCAGCTGCTCTCGAGCTAGGTGTGGTTGCTGGGTGGTGCCTTTTGTTCGGTAGGTGATTCGTGGAGTTGTTCTAATTGCAATCATGCATAGATGCGCATATCTATCTACCTAGATGTAATTTCTGAACTGGCCGTTACCCGGGTTTCATTCATGACGCGCCGCGTCGTAGCACCACCGAGGTCGATCTGAACCGCGCAATTCCCCTGCGCCCCAGCTCATTTCCCAACTCCCCTGAGTCCCACGACCCCACGAAACCCCGCTCCCCCGCCCGGCGAGGACCGCATATGCCTCACGGCCTGGATGAGCCGGGCCTCTGGCCTATCGGATCGGTATCGTGTGGGCGGCGAGCTTGCGCAGCGACTCGGGCAGGTTCGGCTAGGCCGCGGCGAGATTCGTCCCCGTCGGGTTCCGGCGCGATCTCAGCGCGCAGCCGTGCGGCGGTGTGGGATGCCCACCCCGCCAACGTATTCGACCGCACCGATTCCGGAATCCCGGTCATCGCAAGACAATCCGACCGCCAGACGTGCTTCATACGCGAGGTCTATTGTCCACCGACGCCCGCTACGTCGACGCTGAATCGACCCCGCTACTGCCTGGCAGCCCGATCGCCCAGGACCAGATAGCCGCTACCGCGAGAAGATCGGCTGGGGCGAGGGCCGCACCGCGGACAGTCTGCTGGGCCATCGCCCCCCGGCTCCCCCACGGCGTGCTCCCGCCCCCGCATTATCACCTGACCGCCCACGAGGTCGGCGACCCATATCGCGGCGTCGTCAGCCGTGGTAGCCGAGTTGTTCGAGGAGCCCGTCGAGTTGGAGTTCGAATAATTCGGCGCGGTCGGCGAAGGTGTCGGTGCCGAATTGGTCGAAGACGTCGAAGGTGACCGCACCGAACAGGCCGACCCACATGGTGATGCCCCGGGCGACGAGCCAGTCCGGGATGTCATGGCCGAACGAGGCTCTGATGTCGGCGAAATTCGCTGCGAGTGCCGAGGATAACGGGCGCTCCTCGACCGGTGCGGTGAGCTTGCCCGCATGATAGGCGCGGGCGAAGAGGGTTTGCATCGTCGTGATGACCCGGGTGCCAGGAACGGTGGTCTGTTCCGCTGGAGCGTCGTAGCCCGGCACCGGTGTGCCGAATAGGAGTCCGTAGCGGGCGGGTTCGGCCAGCGCCCAGTAGCGGACGGTGCGGCCGACGATGCGCAGGCCCTCGATCGGGTCGTCGTCGGGAGCATCGGCCAGTGCCGCGTCGACCGCGTCGCCGAGTGCGTTGTAGCCGTCGATCACCAGCAGGGTGAGCAGTTCATCGCGGCTGCGCACGTACCGATATACCGCCGACGACACCACACCGAGATCGCGGGCGACGGCGCGCAGCGAGAGTGCGGCCGCGCCATCGGTGGCCAGATGTTCGCGGCCGATCCGGACGATGTCGTTCATGGTTTGGGCCCTGGCCCGGGCACGTGGTGTCGTCGGCATACGATCACCATGCGCTCTCTAGAGAGCGATGTCAACTAATGAGAGCGATGCTCTTTGACTTTGGGGCGCACTCGTTGCATGCTTGTACGCAACAGTGAGCACCGCTCACCAAAGTAGATGAGGATTCGCCCATGTCGGAGCTGCACATCGTCACCGGAGCCGGACCCACCGGAACCACGATCGCCGAGCAATTGGCTGCGGCGGGCAAACAGGTTCGGGTACTCACCCGCTCCGGGAGCGGTCCCGATCATCCCCTCGTCGAGCGACGCATGGTCAATGTGACACTACCCGAACGACTTTCGGGCGAATTCGACGGCGCGACGGCCATCTACCACTGCCTCGGCGGTTCGGAATACACGGCGAAGGCCTGGCGCGCGGAGCTGCCGCCGGCCGAGCGCACCGTGCTGAATGAAGCTGAAAAGGCCGGCACGGTAGTGGTTTTCGCGGAGAATATCTACTCCTACGGCAAGGTCGACGGTCCGATTACCGAAAACCTGCCCCGCAATGCCGATTTCGGTAAACCCAGCGTTCGCACCCAACTGGTGCGCGCCCGTGCGGCACACGCCGCGGCGACAGTGAGCGTCGCCGCCGCGGACTTCCTCGGCCCATATGTGCGGGCGTCGCTGGCCGGGGAACAGGTATTCGTCCCGATCCTCACTGGCAAGCGGGTGCAGGCATCAGGCAAGCTGAACCTCCCGCACTCCTACACATATATGCCCGATCTCGCCGCTGCCATGATCCGCGCGGCCGCCGAGGAATCGGTCTGGAATTCGTTCCTGCACGCCCCGACCGCACCGCCGATCACCCAGCAGCAGCTCTTCGACACGATCGCCGCCGCCGCGGGCGTCGCGGCTCCCAAGGTCTTCGCGGCACCGGCTGTCCTGCTGCGCATACTGGGCCTCACCAACGAGACGATGCGCGAGCTCGCCGAGATGAGTTACCAGGTGACGCGGCCGTACGTACTCGACTCCTCCGCCAGCGAGGAGCGCCTCGGCCTGCATCCGACCCCGATCGAGGATGCCATCGCTGCCACGGTCGCCTGGTGGCAGACCCAGCTCTAAACCTTTGCTACTCGGTAGTAGTGTTACCGGTGTCACTGGCGACACGGATCGAGGAGCACCACATGGACCAGCGAGCAACGGATTTCGACGTACTCGTGGTCGGTTCGGGATTCGGCGGCAGTGTCACGGCGCTGCGGCTGATCGAGAAGGGCTACCGGGTCGGTGTACTGGAGGCCGGTCGACGCTACGCCGATGACGAACTGCCAGAAACCAGCTGGGACCTGCGCAAATTCCTGTGGGCGCCGAAGCTCGGCTGCTACGGCATCCAACGCATCCACCCGCTGCGCAATGTGCTGATCCTCGGCGGCGCGGGTGTCGGCGGCGGTTCGCTCAACTACGCCAACACGCTCTACGTGCCGCCGGAGCCGTTCTTCCAGGATCAGCAGTGGCGCGATATCACCGACTGGCGCGCCGAGCTCACCCCGTACTATGAGCGCGCGAAGAAAATGCTCGGCGTGGTGCAGAATCCGCATCTGACACCGGCGGACGAGGTGTTCAAGAAGGTCGCCGACGATATGGGCTTCGGCGAGACCTTCGTGCAGACCCCGGTCGGCGTCTTCTTCGGCCAGCCGGGAAAGACCGTGGCGGACCCGTACTTCGGTGGTGTCGGCCCGGACCGGACCGGCTGCCTCGAATGCGGTGAATGTATGACCGGCTGCCGCCACGGCGCGAAGAACACCCTCGTGAAGAATTACCTGTATCTCGCGGAAAAGGCGGGCGCGCAGGTGATTCCGATGACCACGGTGACCGCGATCCGTCCGCTGCCCGACGGCACCTGGGATATCGCGACCCAGCGCACCGGCGCGTGGTTCCGCAAGCGCCCGCATACCCACACCGCGGGCCAGGTCGTGCTCGCTGCGGGTACGCTCGGCACCCAGAAGTTGTTGCACGCCATGCGGGATCGGGGCGTACTCCCCGAATTGTCCGATCGGCTCGGCCAACTGACGCGCACCAACTCCGAATCCATTGTGGGCGCTGCGACCCGCACAGTGAATCCGGACGTCGACTTCACTCGTGGCGTCGCGATCACCTCATCGATCCACCCGACCCACGACACCCATATCGAGCCGGTCCGCTACGGCAAGGGTTCGAACGCCATGGGGCTGTTGCAGACCCTGATGGTGGACGGCGGCGGCCGAATGCCACGCTGGCTGCGCTTCCTCGGCCAAGTGGTGCGAAACCCGTTCGCGCTCATCAGCTTCCTGAGCGTGAAGAACTGGAGCGAGCGCACCATCATCTCGCTGGTGATGCAGCACCTCGACAATTCGATCACCACCTACACCAAACGCACCATGTTAGGCCGCAAGCTCACCAGCAAACAGGGCCACGGCCAACCCAATCCGACCTGGATTCCGGCGGGCAACGAGGTGACCCGCAAAGTGGCCGACGAAATCGGCGGCGTCCCGGGTGGCAGTTGGGGCGAAATCTTCAATGTCCCCCTCACCGCCCACTTCCTCGGCGGCGCACCCATCGGCGCGGACCGCGACACCGGCGTAATCGACGCCTACCACCGAGTTTTCGGTTACCCGACGCTCAGCGTGGTCGACGGAGCCGCCATCTCCGCGAACCTCGGCGTCAACCCATCACTCACCATCACCGCCCAAGCCGAACGCTGCGCCGCCTACTGGCCCAACAAGGGCGAACAAGACCTGCGCCCCTCGCAAGGCGTCGCCTACCAACAAATCCAACCCATCGCCCCCAAGAACCCGGTCGTCCCCGCCGACGCCCCCGCCGCCCTAGTCCTCCCGATCGTCGAAATCTGCACCGACAAGTCCGCCGCCAGCTGAGGCAGGCCCTCGACCGCCACCGAACACCCGGTCTCGCAAAAGCGATGGACGCAGCCGCCCCGGTAAGAGTGGATGCGCGACCGCGACCCGCCCGGCACCGCCGAGCGGGTCTACACGAGGTATCGCGTCAGTTGCGGACGAACAGCACCCCGCCCGCGACGACCAGGGCCAGCACAATGGCGGCGATGCCGAAGATGAGGCGGTGGTTGCGCAGGGACGGGACGACACGGTCGACGGCGTAGTGGCCTGGACCGGTGAGGGCCAGCGACGCGGCGGCCAGGATGAGCAGCAGTTCGTATTCGATGCCCTTCGGGGCGAAGAAGCCGCCGCCCCATTTGACGGCGATCGCATTGAGCAGGGTGCCGACCAGTGCCGCGGCGGCTAGCGGGGTGAGCAGCCCGACGGCGAGGGCGAGTCCGCCGAAGGTTTCGCTGAGACCAGCGACAACGGCCATCGCCTTGCCCGCGGGGTAGCCGTTCATCTCGAAGAACTTGCCGGTGCCGTCGAGGCCGCCACCGTTGAACCAGCCGAACAGTTTCTGCGCACCGTGTGCGGCCATGGTGAGTCCGACGGCCAACCGCAGGACAAGTAGACCGAGGTCGTAAGTATCTGTGGGCGTTGCGGTTTCGGTAGACGTAGCGGGGGCTGTGATGATGGCGGTCACAGGAATACCTTTCGTGATGTGGTGGCTCAGCCCAGTTGGATGGAGCGCCGGGCCATGCCCAGCCAGAACCCGTCGATGACGGTGCGTTGGTTGGTGAAATCATCGGCGCCCGCACCGAGTGCGACGAACAGTGGTGCGAAATGGTCGGTGCGCGGATGCGCGAGATGTGCCGCGGGGGCCTTGTTTTCGAAGTCGAGCAGGGCGTCGAGATCGTGGGCGGCAAGGGTTTCGCGGCCCCAGTCGTCGAATTCGGCGGTGAAGTTGTAGACGTGCTCGTCATCGGTGGTGATGGCGCGCAGGTTGTGGGTGAAGAAGCCGCTGCCGATGATCAGCACGCCCTCGGCGCGCAGCGGCGCGAGCCGGCGGCCCAGTTCCATCAGCCGCCTCGGGTCCAGCGTCGGCATCGACAGCTGCAATACCGGGACATCGGCCTCGGGATACATCTCCTTCAGCGGCACATAGGCACCATGGTCCAGTCCACGATCCGGCACGTCGACGACACTGCCACCGAGCAGTTTGCGCACCTTGTCGGCCAGTTCCGGCGCTCCAGGTGCCACATATCGCACGTGGTAGTAGTGCTCCGGGAAACCAAAGAAGTCATAGACCAGCGGCACATTCGTGGTTGCGCCGAGTGCGATCGGCGCGGCTTCCCAGTGCGCGGAAATCATCAAAATCGCTGTGGGAAGCGGCAATTCGCGCGACCACGCGGCCAACTCACCTGGCCACCGCGGATGATCGGCCAGCGGCGGCGCGCCGTGTGAGAGGTAGAGCACCGGCATCTGTCCGGCCATCGCTGTCCTCCGTCCAACTAGTTCAAATTTGAACGCGAACCGACTATAGCTCTTTGTTCAAATTTGAACAACTTCGGTAGGATGGCCCGGTGGCTGACGCGAAATGGCTGAACGAGCGGGAGATGCGCACCTGGCAGGGCTTCCTGGCGGCGGGGGCGCTCGTCGGCCGACAGGTCGAACAGCACCTCAAACAGGAGGGGCTCTCGCACACCCAGTACGAGGTCCTGGTTCGCCTCGCCGCAGCCCCCGCGGGCCAGCTACGCATGACCGAATTGGCCGATGCACTCTACACCTCGAAAAGCGGCCTGAACTACCAGGTCACCCAAATGGAGAAGGCCGGTCTGGTGCGCCGCGCAGCGTGCCCGACCGACGTCCGCGGCGTCATCGCCACCCTCACGGCGGCGGGCCGCGATCATCTCGAGCAGATCGCTCCCGGCCACGTCGAAACGGTCCGCCGCGTTCTCATCGATGTGCTGACACCCGAACAACAAGAGGCGATCGCCACCGGCCTCAGCGAGGTCGCGCGTCGACTCGGTTAGTTCGGACTGCGCGGGCAACTCTGCGGATTGCCCGAATACCCCAGTGTCGGAAACGCCGCAGAATCAGGGCCATTAGAAATCTGTTGGGAAACTCTAAGCCCGAACAGATTTGATGTCCGGGTACGGATGTGACGCTGAGGGGTCGCAGATTTGAGCCGAGAACGGAGAAGATAGTGTCGACCACCTTTCCGAGTTCCGTCACCGAGGCCACATCGGATACGGTGCAGGACTGCCGCCGACGTGGTTGGACAGTGGCGGAAACCACCAATGGCGTCTGCCTGATCACCGACGAGCAGATATCGGCCATCGAACTCACCGGTGCACTGGCCGCCACCGTGCGCCGGTACCTGCGGGCCAACAACCTGTCCGGTCCGGTGATCGAGATCCCGGGACCGCAGCGCCGCGAGATCCACTTGGTGGTCGGCGCGGCCAAGGCAGCCATGGCAATCGGCGCACTGCGTGCCGTCGGCGCGATCGTGCACACCGACGGCGCGAGCATCCCACTCCCGCCGACCCGCCTGTCGGCCGGGTCGGCCTGCTGGGGGATTTCCCCGAGCGAGGCCCGCCGGGTGTCGCCCGTGGTCGCGATCGCTGCCGCGGTCCGGGTCGCCGAATCCGGCCGCAAGCCGCATCTCACCGACCTGGCGAGCTGAGCAGCGTCGAACCGACGTCGCGTCCGATTCCGGTCGCGGATCGGGCGTCGGCATCGTGTCCGCCTCGGCGGGATTTGGTTCGCGGACAACGACTTTCCGCTGGATACGCCGCAGCCGACCGGTGCCTCCAGGACGCGTCACCGAGCAGCCGCATGGTCGCCGGACCAACAGCATCCGCAAGACGGTGGCATCGTTGAACAGCGCGGTGACCATGCCGAGGGCGATGTACTGCATCATCGCCAGATCGGGCGGCGCGAAAAGACCGGTCACCACAATCAAGATCAGCGCGGCGGCGCAGCTGACCCGGCCCGTGCGCGCGACACCGAGATCCACTCCGACGCAACGTACCTCGTTACCGGCGGTTTCGCCGGTTTCGGGCTCGGTTCCGGACAGCGCACAACGCCAATCGGAATCCACCTGGCGGGCGCCCTATGTCCAGTGCCGTCTGACCGTCCCCGCCACGGTCAGACGGCAGCAACTGACGGGCGAGGGCATCGACAGTCGAGATGTTGTTACCATTTGGATGATAGACACATCCGAATGTGCATGACAACGCTGAGCGGGCCCAATGACGGGCCACCAGCAACATCTCGCCCATTCGTGGCGCCGCACGCGAGCGTCGAACGAGTACGCTGCGCGATGCCGCAGGAAGCAAGGAGATAGCGAAGGACCGATGGTTCGTCTGACGAGGGCACAGCAGCAGGACGCCACCCGCAGAAAGGTGTTGGCCGCGGCCAAGTCCGAGTTCGCGCAGCGCGGATTCCGCGGCACGACGGTCGACGGCATCGCCGCGCGTGCGGATATGACACGCGGTGCGGTCTATTCCAATTTCCCGGGCAAGCGAGCGCTGTATCTCGCGGTGCTCGCACACGAGGCCGAACAGGCTCCCGCACCGGAAGGCCACCCGAGCGCCGATTCACCGGCCGCCGCGCTCGGAGCGTTCGCGAGTACCTGGCTCCAGCAGCTACCGCAGTCGAGTCAGTACGAATACAGCGAAGACGCGCAGTTCACCTCCCCCGCGCTCAGCGTCGATTTCGTACCCGAAGTTCTGATGAGCGAACAGATCCGGCGACCGTTCGCACAGCTGCTCGCACTCGACGCGCTGCTGCTCGCCATGTCACTGCGGGCAATCAGCCAATCGACCTCCGCGCCACTCGAAAGTTTCATCGCCAGTTCCGAATCCGTGCTGACGATCCTGTACGGGACGACCCAGCTGTCATACGTCGCACCGGAGTTCACCGATCCGGCCCGAGCCGTCGCGCTGTGCGAACAGGTCGCGCTCCTCGGGGGCGTGAAGACGCCGACCCCGCCCTCGCGCATCGACGCGCGCGTCACCCGGGTCGACGAGCCTTGGGAGCCACCGAGCTGCATCGATCGGGTACGCGGCGACTCGGCCCGGCTCGACCGCAGCGGCCTGGTCGCCATCCTCGGCATGCACCGGATCGGCACCATCGAAGCGGCACTGTCGATCTGGCCCGAGCACACCGATATCACGCTGGCACTGGTGAGCGATCATCCCGCGGAACTCGCCCCGCTGGCGCGGCTGGCGATCGCCGACATCTGCCGTTCATTGCGCCATGCGTTCCCGGCGGCGGCGCTACCTCGGCTGCAGGTGATCGTCGATGACGCTGGAACACTCGCGGCCGCATGCGGATTCGACAAGGTCGACGACAATTCCGAGTTCGCTGTCCTCGTCGAGAACAGCCGCATCACGGCGCGGGCCGACGGGCGGGGCGCAGGTGAGGCCGCGGCAACCGCATATGCGAGTTCATCGACTCCGGATCGAGCGTGAGTCTTCCAGCGGACCGAGCATTTTCGCCAGCGCCTGACAGGCACCCGCCCCCATCGCCCGCGCGACCACCCGTTCGCCGTCGATGACGACCGCACCCTCGGTGTCGTCATCGACGGTATCGACCCCGCACGCCCGTGCGAGTTCGCCGGATTCGTCGAGCACCACCTGCATGCCGGGCACCGCGGGGCACGGAAATGCGGCGCGCAGCGACCGGCTGATATCGCTGACCGCGAGGCGAGCCAGCTGTGCCACCTCCGTCTCGTCGGCGGTGACCATCGCAACCGTGGTGCGACCGCCGATCGGCTGGTCACGCAGGATATCCGCAACCGCGCCGAGCCTGTTCATCCCGAGTACGGCAACCACATTTCCGCCCGACAGGTCCGCGGCCACTGTATGGACGAGGTCGCGGCACGGTGGTGGCGTCCACAGTTCGTCGACCCTCACCACCGCGGCGGCGTGTGCCGTAGCCCGCGCGGCGTCGTCGATCCGATGGTGCACCATCTGCTCACATGCGGCGACCACTTTCGCTCCGTCCACGAATTCCGGTGCGACGAAGGACAATTGGTTTGCGCCGTACAGCAGGGTGAGCACCGATTCGGCGATGCCGAGCCAACGACCGGGCAGTGCCGACTCACCACCGCCGTCCAGGCCCGCGAGTGCCAGGCCGAGGAGGATGGCGTCCAGTTTGATCAGTTGTACGAACGAGCCGCGCAGACATTCGTCGACAACGAGTTCGGGAATGAGGTCGTGCGCCAGCATCGGCGAACGCAGCTGCACGAGGCCGCCCACCGGATGGTTTGCCGAACCGGGGAGACGTTCGACCCAGGTCCGTGCGAATCGGGCGATGGCCGCCACCGGGGTCCGCGCGGGTCCACCATCGAGGAGTTCCGGCGCCGCTTCGGCCTCCGCGGCCAGCACGGCCAGATACAACGCCCGCTTACCTGCGAAGTTGGAGTAGACCGCGCCGCGGGTGAGGTCCGCGCGCTCGGCAATGTCATCGACCGTCGCGCCGCGAAAACCACGTTCGGCGAACTCTGCCTTGGCAGCCGCTAGGACCCGGTCGCGATTGCGTTGCTGCAATGCGGCTCTGCTCTGACGACCCATCGGTTCTCCACCAACCGTTCTGTTCGTTTACAGATGCGCATACCATCCAAATGTTGATACCATCTCAATGCTACGTGCGGCTGAGTACGAGCGACGGGCATCGAAGGACGGATAGTGGGCATCACCAGGTACGAATCCGGGTCGCGAACCGCGGCCACGGTGCTCGACGAGGCCAGGAGTCTGGTCGAGCCCGCATATCGTTCCTCCCTGGACCGCATCGCCCCACCGATCCGAATGATCGTCGGCTACCACGCCGGCTGGTTTGACGCTACGGGCCGGCCGAGCAAGCAGAGCGGGAAGTCGATCCGTCCGGCGCTGGTCCTCGCATCGGCCAAAGCGGTCGCGGCCACGGAGCCTCCGCAGGGTATCGCCGAGGCCGTCGCGGTCGAACTCATACACGATTTTTCATTGCTGCACGACGATTTGGTGGACGGCGACGAGCAGTGGCGCAACCGCCGATCGGCTTGGTCGGTCTTCGGCGAACGCGGCGCCCAACTCGCGGGAGATGCGCTACTCGCCATGGCGATCAACGAGATGGCCGGCCGCCCCGGCATCACGCTCCTGTCGAAAACCCTTGCCGCCCTGTGCAATGGACCGTCCGCGGAGATCGAGTCTGAACACCGCGAGCCCGTCGGGCTCGACGAATCGTTGGCCATGATCGAGTCGAAGACCGCCGCGTTGTTGTCCTGTGCCTGCGAGATGGGCGCGATCGCGGGTGGAGCCGACCCCGAACAAGCCAGAGCGCTGTCCGAATTCGGACGCCATCTCGGCATCGCCTCCCAATTGATCAATGACGTACTCGGCATCTGGGGCAATCCGAGCGTGACCGGCAAACCGCTCTACCCCGATCTCGCCAGCCGCAAGAAGTCCCCGCCGATCGCGCGCGCACTGGATTCGACTGGTCCCACCGCGGATCTGCTGCGCGAGTTGTATCGCGATGTCGGACGAGATCACGAAACGCTGCACCGGATCGCCTGTCTGATCGAACTCACCGGAGCACGCGGGTGGGCCGAACGGGAAGCCGATCGGCAGCTTGATGCCGCGCTGAACTGCCTGACGGGCGTATCCGCCGACGAAGCCACCGAGGACCTTCGACTACTTGCCGCGATGATAACGAGCAGGACCGCATGACAAACCCGATCGAGTCGATCCCGCTCGCTCCTGACGCTGTGCCGCTTCTCGGTCACGGCCTGCGTTTTCTCACCGATCCGATCGGATTTCTGTCGACACTGCCCCACCATGGGCGCCTCAATCGAGTCCAATTGGGTCCGCTGCCGGTCGTGGTGGTCTGCGATCCCGAATTGGCCCGGACGGTACTCCTCGACGATCGCACCTTCGACCGCGGCGGACCACTCTACGATCGCTCCCGCGAGGTCGCGGGCGACGGCATCGGAACCTGCCCGCACAGCAGACACCGCCGCCAACGCCGCCTGAGCCAACCCGCATTCCAACCGGGACGTTTGCCCGGATACGCCGAGGCCATGATCGACTCGATCGAAGACGTCGTCGGTTCCTGGCAGGACGGACAGCGGATCCTGCTCGGCGCGGAAATGTCGAAACTCACTGTCCGGGTGGCGGTTCGGACAATGTTCTCCTCATCGTTTCCGGAGGACTCGGTTCAGCAGGTCGCCGATGATTTCGCGACCATCGCCGAAAACATATTCCGGCGGATGGTGCTGCCACCGGTTGTCAATCGGCTGCCGACACCGGCGAACCGGCGCTACTACCAGGCCCGGAACCGGCTGCGGACCGTGGCCGCCGAGCTCATCGAACAGCGGCGGACCGACAATCGTGACCACGGTGACCTGCTGTCCTCGCTCATGCGCGCCCGCGATCCGGACTCCACCGGCGCGCAGGTGGCGATGAACGACGAGGAACTGATCGACCAGGTATTCACGTTTCTGTTCGCGGGTGCGGAAACCACCGCGAGCACATTGACATGGGCGCTGTATCTACTCGGACGAAATCCGGACATGCTCCAGCAGGTTCAGCACGAAGTCGATACCGTGCTGAGCGATGACACGGCCCGCTACCAGGACCTGCCGAATCTGCCGGTCGTCAATCGGGTGGTGACCGAAACGCTGCGGTTGTATCCGGCCGGATGGTTGCTCACCCGGGTGGTTTCAGCGGATACCACCCTTGACGGCATCCCGCTCCCGGCGGGCACAACCGTGGCGGTCAGTCCGCACGTTATTCATCGGCGCGAGGAAATCTATGAGCGGGCAGGCGAATTCAAGCCCGATCGATGGATCGGCGCTGAGCCGGACCGAATGCTGTTCATCCCCTTCGGCGCTGGCGCCCGTCGCTGCATCGGTGACCAATTCGGGCTGGTCGAGGCCAGTTTGGCATTGGCGACGATCGCGGCGCGTTGGCGCGTCGCCCCGCTGTCGACTCGGCCCGTATCCGTATCGCTTGCGCATCTGCCCGCACCGACGAAACTCGGTATGCGGGTGTGGCGTCGAGATCCGGCGGCAGCCGAAGCCGCGACGTCGAAGCCAGGGTAGCGGACATGGCCGCCCCCGCCGACGCGCCTGCGTACCGCAGGGTCGGCGAGCTGACCAGTGCCCTACTGCGTGAACTCCACATCTGCTGGTCGTTCAGCGCAGGTGATCTCACGGCGACCGTCGTGCCCGCGACGACCTTCGCCGTTGCGGCTTGGACGAGCACTCATGCGAGTGTCGCGTCACTACCGCAGGTGTTGGCCGAATGTCTGATCTATTTCTGGCTTTACATCTACACCTTCAACTTGTCCAACCAATTGACCGGGATCGAGGAGGATCGCCGCAACAAGCCGCACCGCCCGCTCGTCGTCGGACTCGTTACCCCGCGAGGCGCCAAGTGGCGGCTCGTCTGGGCCACTGCCGCCTTCCTCACGCTGGGTGCGGTGCTGCGGGTCCTGGAATGGACGGTGCTCTGGATAGTGGCGTGGGCCTTCCACAATCTCTTCGGCGGTGCCCGCACACTGTGGGGCAAGAATGCCGCAATGGTCGCGGGTACGATCGCCCAGCTCGCGGCCGCCTGGCAGATCGTGACTCCCCTGACGCCTGCGGCCTGGACCTGGATCGCGGCAATCGCCATCCCACTGAGCGTGCTCGTATCCCTGCAAGATCTGCGCGATATCGACGGGGATATGGCAGTCGGAAGACGCACCGCCGCAGTGGTTTTCGGCGAAATAGCCTGCCGACGGTTCTTCGCGGCCGCCTTCGCGAGCTATCCGATCGCCATGCATTTTCTCATCTATCGGAACGCACCGGCCCCCGCCGCGCTGCTCGGTCTGGTCGCGGCGCTGCTTTCCTACGTCATCGCCTACCGCGTGCTGCGGTGCCGGGATCGCCGCGCGGATCACATCACCTACCTCCTCTACACCTACTGGTACTGCCTGACGCTGGCCAGCGCGGTCCTCGCCTTCGGAACGTGACCGGTCTACCGAATCGAGAGCATCGATAGGAGGCGCCTACGCAGACCGGGGAGGGATCGGATTACCCGAACCGGGTGAGCGCGGTCTGCCCTCGAACACGCGACACCAGCGGCACCGACTGCGGCTTCGGTGTCGCATCTGCGAGTGTTCGAGACACGCTGTCGGCGGTGGGTGCTCACCCCGTGACCCCGCTCAGGCCGACAGATCGGTCGACGCGGCTCGCGCCATTTTCACCAGCATGTCGTGCAACTCCTTTGCCAATTTTCCCGCACGATCCCCATGCAGCACGACATCGGTGAAGGCATCGAGCAGGGCAAGACTCGGATCCAGCGGGTTGTAGGCGAGATTCGCACTGCCACGCAAGGATTCGGTTATCAGTCGGCGCTGCGCCTCGTGCCGGGCACGAAAGTCGCCCGCGACATCGAGCGCACAACCGAATTCGCGCACGACCGCGGCATACACCGGCCGGTCGGCATTGCGCCGACGGCGCAGCCACCTCCGCGGCCGCGCGCTTTCGGCCGACGGAACCAGGGTCGCCAAGGCCCCGCCATCGAGCACCATCCAAATCGCCGAAGCATCCGAATGCGGTAGCGCCGGAGACGGCCCGCGCACCGCGGGCGCACTATCGTCCGGGTCGGTAATCCGTATGCCACGCAAGGCGATCGGATACCTGGTCAGCATATCGTCGACCGCCGCGGTGATCTCCCCAACTACATACGTATCCATGCTCGGCCCATCGAACCCGACAATGTCCAGCCCGTGCTGTGCCGCCAACTCGACAGCCGTCCGAGGTGTCACCGAATCGGCGGAATCCCCAGGAGAGCGCGGCATCTCCACATCGGGATATTCCGGAGGTTGTACAGTCTCGGATTCCGGAACGTATACCGGTAGCGGTACAGTCGCCGGCTCCAGTTCCTCCGCCGACGGCCCCACCACCTCGGGTTCTTGACCATAGCCGGGCAGCGGCACCGACTCGGGTTGGTGCCCCGACGCCGACTCCGGTTCGTGAACGCACACCGGCAGCGCAGCCGCATCGAACTGCTCGACATCCGCCGGCACCACCCTTGCCTCCGGCACCCGAACATCTTCCGATAGCGGAACCGCCGCGAACTCGGCAGCAACCGCTGACGACACCACCTCGGACACCCCAACATCCACCGGCGGGTGTACCGACCCGGGGCCGTCCATGTAGATCGACGCAGACTCAGGCTGTTGCACATAAACCGGCAACGAAGCCGCATCGAACTGCTCGACATCCGCCGGCACCGGCAGTGACTCCGGTACCCGAACAACTGCCGATAGCGGAACCGCCTCCCGCGCTCCAACATCCACCGGCGGGCGCTCCGTCTCGGGCGAAGCGTGGGCCGGGAGCGGCACTGCGTCCGGCTTCGGAAGATCCACCGGCAGCGCCGCGGCTTCCCGAACATCCGCCTCCGCTTCGGGCTCCGCAATATCCGCCGATACCGGCACCCTTTCCGGGACTTCAACATCCATCGACAGTTGTACTGCCTCCGGTTCGCGAGCATCCCCCGGTTGCGACGCTGCCTCCGGCTCGGGGACACTCACCAGCGGCGACAGTGCCCCAGGCGCCCGAACATCTGTCGTTAACGGCATCGCCCGCGGCTCACGAGCATCTGCCGGTGGTACCACCGCCGTGGGCTCCGCAACATCCGCTGGCAACGGCACGGCCACAGGCGACTCCAGATCCACTGGCGCACTTACCGTCTCGGGTTGTGGAACATCGGCGGATTGCCGGCCAGCCCCCGGCCCCCGCACTGCCATCGGCAGCGGCTTACCCTCCGGCTCACCAACACCCACGGGCTGCTGCCGTGCCATTTCGGGTTCCCGAACATCGGCCGGCGGAGGTGGAGTCGGACGTGGCCCAACATCTATCGGCACCGCGACGTGCTCCGCAACATCAGCCGACAGCGGCAGAGGATCTGGTGGCCGAACATCCACCGGTGGCGAAACTACCCTGGGCGCTTCAATATTTGTCGTCTGTCGGATCGTCTCCGGCTTCGTGATCTTGCCCAGTGGACCATTCGGTGCCGACACTACAGCGTCAGGTCCCGCGAAGACTGGGGTAGCTTGTCGCGGTGCGGTCGGTTGGGCAACCGGTGCGGCTGGGAGTGGAATCGCTTGCGGTGCAGGGAATGCGGAGACTTCGGCGGACACACTCGGCCTCGCCGGGCGCGGCCGGACCGTACGTTGCGACCATGGAGTGTCCACCACTGTTCGACGGGACCACGGGGTCGGTGCAGGCTCGCGCACGGGCGGGCGGTGGCGTCTTGCGGTGGGTTGCTCTGCTGCCGGTTGACCTGACGCGATATCCGGCCGCACCACTGCAGATGTGACATCCAACTGCACCGCACAAGCCGTGGCGTCCGACTGCACCGCGGCTGCCACGTCTGACCGGGCCGCCGCAGCTGCCCCGATCGACTGCGCCCTCGGAGCTGCGCCGACCGAATGCACCCCCGCAGATCCGACGACCGAATGCACTTCCATGGATGCGCCAACAGAATGCGCCGCTCCGGATGTCACGTCGGAGGGCTTCTCCACGGATACCAGGTCCGACGGCACCTCCACGGATACCGCGTCCGAACGCACCTCCGCAAATTCGATCGCGGCCTTCAACTCTATGACGGTTCGGTTCGCTTCGGCGATGAGGCGTTCCAGCCTCGTGACCATCGCCCGCAGTTCGCCCGGGTCGAATCGCGACCGCTGATTCACCGAGGTCTCCTGCTGTGTCGTTACCGCGGTCAGGTACAACCGGGTGTGCTGACCCATAACCACGGTCCGCGTCGCATGGCCCGAGTATGGACAGTGGCACAGTCAATCTTCACTCAGATCGTCGAACCTCTCGAGATTGGGAAGTCCGCACCTTGCCCGGCTCGGCCGATTCGTGCAGGGGGTTCATCGATCGACTCTGAAGACCGCTTTCCGCTGTCGATCCTGATCAAGGCATCCGTCGTCGGGCCAGTAGATCGGCGACCTGCAACACGCTCTCGACATGATGCGCAACTACACGGCGCTGGTGACGTTCAACGGATCCACCGGAATCGCCTTGCTCCCAGCCGTATCCCGAGGAACCGGGGCTGCCCGGATACGTCGGGCTGGCGACAGTCCGGCCGAACCACATCTCGCGGATTGCCTGGCGGTCCCGCGCGCCGAACTGCCCGATGCCGCGGCGGCAGTGGCCGAACTCGCCACGCTCGAACGCCTACTCGGCCCGCCCAACCGGAACCTACCGACTCGACGATCTGCTGCTCGAATATCAACTCACCCGACCGGGGCCATGCCCGCGATCGACTGGCCGAGCGGATCACCCCACTGCTGAGCAACCCCTCATATGCAGGAGGCGTTGGAAGCACATCTGTATCACGGCTCCGACCGCAAAGCGGCGCACGCACGACTTCATGTGCGCCCCAACACTTTATCGACTACGCCGCATCACCGAACTTGCCGACATCGATCCCACCGACCCGAACAACTCGCGCCTGCTCGCCGCATCACTCACCATCCAGCGCGCACTACCGCTGCTTGGTTCGGCAACGGTCGAGGCGATCCGTGCGGCAACCGCAAGTGGGACAACCGTGGTCGTCATCACTCACTGCGACAGCGGCACAGTCGATCTCGACCGCCATCAACCCGGCCGGGCCATGTGCGCTGCCGGTGCCATCAGTGGCACCGATATGATCAAGGAGGCCGCGCTCGCGAAAACTCGGCTACCTGGTCGACACCGACTGCCCGGTGGCGAGCCGCGCCGGTGGATGACCACGAACCTACTCGGCTAACTCTCGAATCACCCCGCGACACAGCCGATCCCGCATGCACTCAACTGAACAGGAATCCGATGACCGAAAGCACTCGCACCGAACGCGATTCCCTCGGCACCCGCGCGGTACCACGCGCGGCCTACTGGGGCGTCCACACCGCCCGCGCGCTGGACAATTTCGCCATCACGGGCGACCACATAGGCAATTACCCGGCCCTGATCTCCGCGCTCGCCGCGGTCAAACAGGCCGCCTGCCGCGCCAACCGGGACCTCGGCCTGCTCGATACACGCCGTGCCGACGCCATCGATGCGGCCTGCGATGAGATCCGCGGCGGCGCACTGCACGACCAGTTCCCCATCGACCCGGTCCAGGGCGGGGCTGGTACCTCGACGAATATGAATGCCAACGAGGTCATCGCCAACCGCGCACTGGAGTTGCTAGGCCACGATCGCGGCGACTACACCGCACTGGACCCGCTCGACCAGGTAAATCTGGGCCAATCCACCAACGACGTCTACCCGACCGCCGTGAAACTCGCCATCGTGCACCACATCCACGATCTGGTCGCCGCACTGGGTCGACTGGCGACCGAATTCGACAGCAAAGCAATCGAATTCGGCGATGTCATCAAGATGGGCCGCACCCAGCTCCAAGACGCCGTGCCCATGACACTCGGGCAGGAGTTCGGTACCTTCGCGATCATGGTGCGCGAGGACTGCGCCCGCCTCGACGAGGGCACCGCACTGCTGCGCGAATGCAATCTCGGTGGCACCGCGATCGGCACCGGGATCAACGGCCATCCGGATTATCCGGCGCTGGCCTGCACCCACCTCGCCGATATCACTGGGATTCCGGTGATCTCGGCCGCCGACCTCATCGAAGCCACCCAGGACTGTGGGGCGTTCGTGCAGATCTCCGGCATCGTCAAACGCGTCGCGGTCAAACTGTCCAAGATCTGCAACGACCTGCGGCTCATGTCCTCGGGACCGACGACCGGTCTGGGGGAAATCTCCCTTCCCCCAGTGCAAGCCGGATCATCCATCATGCCCGGCAAAGTAAATCCGGTCATCCCGGAGGTCGTCAACCAGGTCGCGTTCGCGGCCGTCGGCAACGATATGACCGTTACCATGGCCGCAGAGGCGGGCCAACTCCAGCTCAATGCCTTCGAGCCGATCATCGCCTACAGCCTGCTGCGCACCACCGCCCACCTCACCGCCGCCATCGACACCCTGGCAACCAGATGCGTCGCCGGGATCACCCCCCACCGCGACCACCTGGAACAGGGTGTGCGCCGCTCCATCGGCATCGTCACCGCGCTCACCCCCCATATCGGTTACGCCGCCAGCGCCCAAATCGCCAAGCAGGCCTTGCACACCGGCCGCTCCGTCGAGGAAATCGCCACCGAACTCGGCCTGCTACCCGCCGAGACCGTGAAATCCCTACTGGCACCGCACCGGCTCGCCGGACTGCCGGCCCCGGAAGCCGAACCTGCTGCGGCGCAGTAGTTACCGCGGACTGTCCGCTTCACACCTCGGGGTAGGGCGGGCTGGTCCAGCAGCACATAGGCCGTCCACCGTTTGCATCAACTACGAGCTCACCTTGGTTAGTGCGTCACCCCAGCCGATCTACGCTTCGCACACCCCGCAGTCGGCGTGGCTGCCCGGCATTGCGGGCCGGTTGGGCTAGCATGGCAGCGCTGCGCGACGTGGCGGCGTATGCGCAGCGAACGGGGAAGGGGACCTGCCCGGCGAGACACAGTGTCGCCGGGCAGGTCAACAAATACCCCACCGCATGGCTGCTGTTCCCGATCCAGTGGCGCACTGCGAAATCACCACATTCCTCCCGGACATCGGTAATTCGAAACCTTCTCCGCCCGAGGACACCTCGCAAAATGAACCAGTGGGCGAAGTTCGCCCGATGCTCGCCGACGAATTGCTGGGCACCGCAGGTCTTTCCGTGCCGGATGTTCCCCGACGCGCTCCGCCAGCACGACACAGCGGTCTCCAGTCGTGCCGACCGCCGATGGAACGGCGCGAAGCCGGGCGACCGTCAGACGGCAATGCCGCACCGGTGATCCGGCAGATACCACTCCCGAAAGATGCTGCGGCAACGGAGATTCGGACAAATCGGCACGTGCTTCTCCCCGCCGGAAGGACAGTCGCGCACGTGCAACAATCGTCGCGATGATCACCTATCTCGAAGCGACTGTCATCGGTGTGGTACAGGGGGTCAGCGAGCTGTTCCCGATCTCCAGCCTCGGTCACTCCGTGCTGATCGCCGCATGGGTAGGCGGTGATTGGCGGAAGTTGTTGGTCCAGAACGACTCCGACGCGGGCAATCCCTACTTGGCGTTCGTGGTCGCGCTACACGTGGCGACAGCCGTTGCGTTGCTCGGGTATTACTGGCGCGACTGGTGCGCGATAGTCGTCGGTTTCGTCACAACGCTGCGCACCAGGCAGCTCGATACCGTAGTGAGACATCCACCGTGATGGTGCGCACCGGGGGTAACTCCGCGTCATCGGGGAGCAGATCGGCCACCAGCGCCGAACAGTCCTGCTCATCGAAGCCGGTCCATCGGATCTCGGTCTCGATGGGCGACATCGTAGTTCGCCGATAGCCGACGTCAGAATTCACCAGCGCAGCCACGGGGGAATACCGCAGGGTTCGAACCACCAGTTAATGGCGCTAGCGCCGATCAATCCTGCGGAAATCGTCACCGGAGGCATTGCGCCCGAAGGTGGTTCGCAGCAGCGGCGATCGAGTGAACGCAGCATTCAAGCGCTTCAGGAAGGGAGTATGCGCGCGAGGGTCGGCGTCGTGCAGGGCCTCGGTGAGTAGGGCGATGGGTTCGGTGCAGGTGGTGTAGCGAGCGCTCGGATCCTTTGCGAGTGCACGGTGCAGGATCGTGTCGACCTCGGGTGGGATCCAGTGTCGACGAGCGGAGATTTCCGGGGGCGGGTCGTGCAGCTGGGCCTGCGCGGTGGCCATGAGATTTCCGCGAGGGAACGGTGGGCGGCCGGTGAGCAGTTCGATGGCCGTGGAGATCAGCGCGTACTGGTCCGTCGCCGGGCATACCGCGCCGGCCTGCAGCAACTCGGGCGCCGCATACGGCACCGAAACGACGACGAAACCGTTGGTGGCCAAGGGCGGCTCCGGCCGATGCAGCCATCGGGCTTGATCGAAATCCGAAAGTTTCACCGTCCCGGGGTCGTGCGAACCCACCAAGAGATTCGCCGGTTTGACGTCGAGATGGACTATGTCGTTGGCGTGCACGAAATCCAAACCCGCCGCGACCCGGGCCAGCACGTGCAGCACCCGCCGCAGGTCCGGATCTCGGTGCGGTGCCGGCACCAATGTCGCCCCCGTTGCACCAGCCACGTACTCGTGCGCCGACCACAGCCTGCCGTCGGTTTCACCGTGCGTGTACATCCGCACGATATTGGGATGCCGCAGCACAGACAGGATGTCGAACTCGTGCACGAATCGCGCACGCGCCTCGGGTGACCGGCTGTCCTCGGGTCCGAGAATCTTCAGCGATACCTGCCGTGCCCGTTCCGATTCCTCGGCCAGATACACATCACTGCTACCGCCATGACCAAGCCGAGCCTGCACAACGAATCCAGCAAACCGGTCATTCGGTTCCAGTACCACCGCCACACCGTAGTTTGCCGAGGCCCGGCATCGATGGCGCAAACTTCTCGCTGCTGGGAAATCGGCGGTCGATGCGAACAGCGCGCAGCACAGATCTCCTGTCACAGAAGTTGACGAATCGTGCGGCTCCGGCAGAAACGAGTTCCGGCTCTACGGTTTTCGCTGTCGCGCGCGGCGCTCTGATATTTCGAGCGGCGGCGACGCAGCGGGGCCGGCTCGAGCGGGCCACCACGTTACGGTCCCGGACACCTCGAGCCGTCGTTGCGCGCTACGCGCGGACGCGTTGTGAAAGCCGGTGTCGAAGACCGAATCGAACGCCATGCCGCCGACATACGCTAGGCGGCAGGCGATCTGCGCGATCGGCAATACGACGTCATCCTCCTACACAACCGCATGTTCCGAGTCGGACCTGGAGCGGCGAGGCGGAAGCGCTCAACCGGCTACGGACCGCGCAAAATGCTGCTCAGTCATCAGCGCACTACCGCCAAAAACTAGAACGTGTTCTACTTTATGGCATGGTAGATCAGATATCGGGTCGAGTCGACTCT
The DNA here is from genome assembly GCF_040680755.1 of Nocardia sp. NPDC051990. Lineage (NCBI taxonomy): Bacteria > Bacillati > Actinomycetota > Actinomycetes > Mycobacteriales > Nocardiaceae > Nocardia > Nocardia sp. NPDC051990. The sequence continues at coordinate 103,727 of NZ_JBFAXH010000010.1, forward strand.
GCATTTCGAGCAGTTCGAGATAGTTTCGAGGCGAGCTTCGCGGACGGGCAGAATCTGGGTGCCGGTGTTGCCGTCTACGTGAGCGGGCGACTGGTGGTCGATCTATGGGGTGGGACGGCCGACGCGACGACTGGGCGTGCATGGGAACGCGAAACGCCGTGTGTCACGTTCTCCTGCACCAAGGCGGTAACGGCAACGGCGGCGCTGCGGGTCGCCGCCGATGCCGGCGTGTCGATAGATGCCCCTGTTGCCTCCTGGTGGCCCGAGTATGCCTGTGCCGGTAAAGAATCCACGACCACCGCGGACCTGCTCGCACACACGGCTGGGCTACCAGCCTTCGATCGGCCGATCTCCCCTAGCGAGGCTGCCGATCCGGAACTGATGGCATCCATCCTTGCCACCCAGACCGCGGTCTGGGAACCAGGCACCCGGCACGGCTACCATGCCCTCACCTTCGGCTGGCTTGCCGGCGAATTCGTCCGCCGCCACGCCGGATCGACGGTCGGCGAGTACACCCGCCGCCATCTCAACGCGGACCTCCACATCGGCCCGGCCGGGCCCGTCTTGGAACAGACCGCCCGTCTTGCATCACCGCCGGCAGTCGAAGCGAAATGGACCGGAGACTCCTCACCTATCGATAGCGAGACGGTCACACGGATGGCGCGCGCATACGCAGACCCCAATTCGCTCATCACTCGCTCCACCACCAATCCCCGCGGCTCCTACAACAAGCCGGAGGTCCTCACCGGGGGATGGCCGGCCTCCGGACTGGTCACCACAGCGGGCGCCCTCGCCAGCTTCTATCGTGATCTGATCGCCGGTGCACTGCTACCGCGATACATCCTCGACGACGCGATCAGCGAACGCGTCCGCGGCCGCGACGAGGTGCTCCTGCTCGAGTCGGCCTACGGTCTCGGGTATGCCCGCGCGTCCCAGAACATGCCCCTGCCGCCCGCCGCCCGGGAAACTGCCTTCGGCCATCCGGGGGCGGGCGGCTCGATCGCGATCGGTGACATCGACCATCAGGTGGCCTTCGCCTTCGTCCCGAACCTCCGCCGAGATTGGCTGTCCGGCGATCGCCGCGCATGCCAGCTGATCGAGGCGGTCTACGCAGCCCTGTGAGGGGCCAGCGAATACGACCGCACGTCGGCCCTGCGTGCGCATTCCGCTGGCATCGGCTCGCATCTCGCCGAATTGCTACGTGCCCCTTGTTCTGACTCTAACGCGTTCCACTCCTGGGGTTTTCGAGCTGGCGGCCCGACATCCGGCGCCAGAACCCTCAGCCGGTCGAGGTGCCGAGCGCGACGCCATGATCTGCATACCGATTCCGTATTCCTCATGTGCGCCTTCGTGCGGTGGTCGGCCGGACAACTGTCCCAGGCCGCTGTCGAGCCCTTGGAGGCCGGAGCCCTGCTATCCCGCCGCGGTGCGTTCGTCGTCGGTGGCTGTTCGCCGGTGCTCGGAGCCCGGACGCCGTGCCGGTTCGTTGGTGAACAGCAGCATGGCCGCCGAGCCGATCAGACACAGCGCGCTCATGACGATGAATCCACCGTCGTAGGTGCCCGTTCGAGCCACGATGAAACCCATCACCGAGGGTGCGATGATTCCGGAGAGGGCGAAACAGGCATCCGCGAAACCTGCTGCGGTGCCGGGCTGACTGGGTGCTGCGTCGATCGAGGCCACCCACCATATGCCGCCGGTGATGAACCCGAAGCCGACGCCTGCCGAAATACACACGAGCGCGACCGTGAGATTGCCGGGGACGAAGAGGATTGGGGCGATCGAAACGCCCGCGAGGAGCAACGCCACACCGATGATGACGAATCGCGAACGAATGCTCTGGGTGCGCTTGTACACGCGGTCGACGATGATTCCACCGATGAGCGCTCCGATAACGCCAGCCGTCCACGGCGCGACCGAGAATGCGCCGACGGCTTTGATCGACAAGCTGAATTCGTGTTCCAGGTACTGCGGGAGCCAGTACATGAATGCCCAGAACATGAAGCCCCAGGCGAAGTAGCCGAGGCCGACGAGCCAGAGATTGCGATTGCGCAGGATTTCGCCCCAGTCGACCTTCGACTCATGGCCGCTGTCTTCACCATCGGTCTGACCTGCTCGGATATAGCGCAACTCTTCGTCAGAAACGAAAGACGCCTCGCTCGGCGAGTTCTTCAAGTAGGGGTATGCCGCGCCGAGCCACACGATGCCGGCCGCCGCCAGCACCCAGAACATGCCCTTCCAGCCGGTGAAGGCAATCAACTGGGTGAGGATCGGGCCGCCGACGAGCAGACTGCCCGAGACCGCTACTCCACCGATGAGCGCGAGCGCCTTGCCTCGCTCCTGTGCGGGCAACCAGCGGCTTGCGATCCGGGTCGCCGCCGGGAAACAGGGCGCTTCACCCGCCCCCAGCAGTATCCGCAACAGGATGAGGCCGATGAATCCTCCGGCGAACGGGGTCAATGCTGTCGCCGCGGCCCAGATCAGCATCCCTGCGAGGAGCACACGCCGCGAGCCGAAACGATCGACCAATGGTCCGGAAAGCAGGGCGAAAAGCATGTAGCCGATCGAGAATGCGGAACTGATCATGCCGTATTGGCCGGGTGTGATTCCGAATTCTTGTCGGAGATGACTGGCGGCGAATGAGATGGCGCTGCGGTCGATGTAGTTCACCACCACCAGGCCCAAAATGATGGTGATGGTCCACCAACGCGATTTCATAGCAAACTCCTCGGATTGAACTGTGGCGGGTCAGATGACCCCGCGCAGCCGCAGGTTGTCGATGTCGTCGGTACTGAGCCCGAGGTTGGTGAGAATCCTGTTGGTGTCGGCGCCCGCGGGGCGGCCGGTGTGCCGGATCGAACCGGGGGTCTGCCCCATGCGCCACATGACGTTGTGCATGCGCATCGGACCCAGTTCGTCGTCCTCGACCGTGGTGATCATGTCGGTGGCGACGACCTGCGGGTCGGTGAGGAGGTCGCTCGGTCGATAGACCGGCGCGACCGCCGCGCCCGCCTCTTCGAAAACAGCGCTGACTTCGTCGCGGGTGCGTTCTGCTATCCAGCCGCCGACGTACTCGTCCAGCAGGTCGGCGTGCTGAGCGCGTTCACGTCCGGTCGCGAACCACTCCTCGTCGAGGACTTCGGGATGTCCCACGATGCGCATAACGCGTTCCGCGATGGCCTGGGCGCTGGTCGAGATCGCCACCCAGTGGTCGTCTTTGGTGCGGTAGAGGTTGCGGGGGGCGTTGTTCTGCGATCTGTTGCCGGTGCGTTCCTGGTCGATCCCGAGTTGGTCGGCGTAGATCACGCCGGGGCCGACCGCCGTCATGATCGGTGTGAGCAGGTCGAGATCGATTACCTGTCCGGTCCCGCCGTGCCGTTCGCGGTCGAACAGTGCCATCGATACCGCGGCGGAACCAGCGATTCCGGCGATGGAGTCGGCGAGCCCGAAAGCCGGGAGGGTAGGCGGTCCGTCGGGCTGGCCGGTCAGGTGCGCGAATCCGCTCATCGATTCGACCAAGGTGCCGAACACCGGCCGGGTGGCATAGGGACCGTGCTGCCCGAACCCGGTGACGCGCAGCATGATCAGTCCCGGATTGGCGGCCGAGAGTTCGGCATAGGACAGGCCCCAGCGCTCGAACGTCCCGGGCCGGAAGTTCTCGATGACAACGTCTGCTTCGCGCGCCAGTTCCCGGAAGATCTCCTGCCCGTCGGAGGTGCTCAGGTTCAGCGTGATCGTCTGCTTGTTACGGCTGACCATCTTCCACCACAGCGGAACTCCCGCTTTGTCGAGTCCATGGCCGCGCATCCCGTCAAGCCGCTGCGGATGTTCGATCTTGATCACGTCCGCGCCGAAGTCGCCCAGGATCTGGGCCGCCAGCGGACCGGCCAGGATGGTGGAGGCATCCAGAATCTTGATCCCACGCAGTGGGCCGGTCGGCTGGTTGTTGTTCGTAGTGTCGTTCACCGTTCTCCTCAGTACGGCCGGGCGAGGTAGCGTCCCGTGGGGGCGCCCGTGACGGTGCCATCGGTCAGTACGCGATTGCCGCGAACGAAGGTGTCGGTTACCGCGGCGGTCAACTCGAACCCTTCGAACGGCGTGTACTCCTGTGTGGACTCGGAGTCGGCGGCGTGCACGGTCCACGTCCGGTTCGGATCCACGATGGCGATATCGGCGTCGACACCCTCGGCGATCCTGCCCTTACCGGGGAGTCCGTAGCGATCAGCGGGATTCGTCGCCGTGAGTTGCGCGATCCGGCGTAGCGAAAGGCCGCGCTTGCGGCCCTCGGTGATCAGGCCGGGCAGCAGGTACTCGGCGCCACCGAAACCGGACTTGGCAGCGAACACATCGTCGCGGTCCGCGCCGAATTTGAGTTCGTCCTTGCAGCACGCGTGATCGGAGACCACCCAGTCGATGTTGCCGGCGAGCATGTGATCCCACAGCGCCTCGACATCCTCGCGTGGCCGGATGGGGGGATTCACCTTCGCGCCCAGACCGTTGGCGGTGTCGATATCGGCGAGCAGGTGTCCGATCGTCACCTCGCGGCGGAAGTCCACATGCGGGAAGGCCTCGGCCATATTCATCGCCGCCTTCAGCGCCTTCGCCGAACTCAGGTGCAGCAGATTGATATTCGGCAGGCCTGTCTCGTCCGCGAGGAACGACGCGATGGTGACGGCCAGTCCCTCGGAATGCTGTGGACGGGACGCGCTGTATGCGGCGAGACCGGTGAGCGCGCCTTCTTCTTCGACGATCTTGGTGTAGGCACTCATGATCTCGGCCGTCTCACAGTGCAACGAGAGCGAAATATGTGGCGCGATTTCCGGAAACCGTTCGCGCGCCTGTTGGATTCCGCGCATGACGAACTCGAAATGGGCGATGTCGTAGCGTTCGTCTTCGGGGATCATCAGGAAGTCGCTCTGCGAGGTGGAGCGTCCGTGCAGGCCGTGGCTGCCGTAGAACATGAAGATCTTGAACGAGGTCACACCCTGTTCGCATGCGAGGTCGGGGACTTCGCCGATGTGCTGCTTGGACATCGGCGCCAGGTGGAAGGCGTAGTCGATGTAGCTGCGTCCCGACGCGATATCGAGGACCTCGGGGAAGAAGTCGGCGTAGGCGCCGCCTTTGTTCAGGTAGTACTGCCCGGTCCGCATGTACGTCAGCGCGGTGGTGACACCGCCCTGTGCGCTCGCACGGGACTCGGTGCGCGTATCGACGTCCAGTGAGTTGTAGATCCCCCAGTGCTGGTGTGCGTCTACGACACCGGGGAATACGAGTTTGCCTGTGGCGTCGACGATTTCGGCTTCCGCCGACCGCAGGTCGGGGCCGATCGCCGCGATCGTGCCGTCGACGATGAGCAGGTCCGTGGCTTCGCCCTCGTCGGGAGCCGCATTGTCAGTGCGAACGACGGTGCCATTTTTGATCAGGTAGGTGGTCATGGTTATCTCCTGGCGGTTATGCGGTGCAGTGATTTCGGTGGTCAGGCCGCAACCGGGCTGTTCAGATGCTCGGCGGCGAGGAAGGCGAGACCGAGTGCCGCGATGAGGCCGTTGCCTGCGAGGTAGCCGCTCGCTCCGTGACCGGAGATGCCGATCGCCGCGCCTCCTGACGCGTACAGGCCCGGAATCGGTGATCCGCCAGCGAGGACGCGTGCGTGTTCGTCGACGACGAGACCACCTTGGGTGTGGAAGAGGGCGGGAGTGATGGCTATCGCGATACACGGAGCGGTCAGCGGATGCCGCTCATCGGTACGGCCCTGACGGTCCGGTTCCTGACCGGCTGCCGAGCGGTGCGCTGCCACCAATTCGTCCTCGAGGGCAGTCGCGGACACGCCGAGACACTCGGCCAGCTCCCCGGCGTTGTCGGCTCGGACGAGTGACCCACTGGCGGCTACCGCGCGGAAGTCGTCGAACGCCGCACACAGAGTTTCGATGTGTTCGTCGATGACGATCCAGCCGGTACCGCCCGGCTGCGCGGCCAGCGTCGCCGCGAACTCCGAATACCCGGTCGATTCGGGTGCGAAGCGGCGTCCGTCGCGGTTGACGATTACTCCGCCGTGCACGACTGTCGCCCAGCCGACCAGTGTCTGACTGCGGGACGACAACGCGGCATGGCCCTGATAGGCGTCGAGATACGCGGTGTCGGCTCCGAGGCCGCAGCCGATGCGCAACGCGTCGCCTCGACTGAACTGTCCGCCGTGGTAGTGACAGTCGGCGATCTCGGGAATCAACTGGCGCACGAGCGCGCGGTCGGCTCCAAAACCATTGGTTGCCAGCAGCACCCCAGTTGTGGCCAGTTGCTCGCTGTGGCCGTCGGGAGTGGCGATCTCGACCCCGCTCACGCGGCCGTCGGTCATGCACACCTCGCGCAGGCTCATCGGCGCGATGAGCTCGATCCGGGGATGGGCGTGTGCGCGTTGCACGAGGTGCCGCAACAGACGGGATCCGTGCCGTCCCGCAACGGTGTGGCAGCGATCGGCGCTGTGTCCGGGATAGCGAAAGTCGGTGACGAGTTCGAGATCGAGGTCTTGACTGTCGGCCAGCCAGGTGACCAGGGGCGCGCTCGCCTGCGCCAGTGCGCGGGCCAGTCGCCGGTCGGCCGTACCTCCGGTCTTGCGTTCGATGTCGCCGATGAATCGGTCCGGGCTGTCCTGCACACCGGCCGAGCGCTGCCACCTGGTACCGGCGGCGGGAATCATCGCGGTGCACATCGAGGTGTTGTTGCCCCGCTGGAAGTGTTCGTCAGCATCGACTACCAGCACGCGCGAGCCGAGTTCGGCGGCCCGCAGGGCGGCCACCAGCCCGCCGCCCGCGCCGGCGACGACGAGATCGAAATCCAGATCCTCCACGCTTCCTCCTTCTGTGTTCCGCTGGGCGGAACATTGGAATGTGGTCTTTAGCACTATGCACCGCAATCCTTGCGTGCACAAGTGGGCGTATCGCAGATAAACGCAAAATGTGTCGGAAGCGAGCCAATTCCATCCCTGGACAACCGTTCCGCTGAGCGGTACAAATTGTTTCTAGGTTTACCCGGTCGCGTCACATGCGTGGCCGTGGGATCAACGAACGGATTTCGGAGAACAACGGATTTCGGAGAACGGAGCCACGATGGACTCCTCCAGTGGAGGCACCACATCCGCCGCGCGGGCAGCGGATATTCTGCTCGAATTCGGCCGCCGGTCGAATGCACTCGGTGTCTCGGAGATCGCACGCGCGACGGGTGTGTCCAAGGCGGTCGCCCACCGCATTCTGACGACTTTCGTCGAATGCGGCCTCTTGCTCTACGAGCCCTCGACGCGGCGGTACCTGCTCGGTCCGGCGGCCGCGACACTGGGCGCGCGGGCCCTGGATGTGTCACCGCTGCGGCGGATGGCCCGCGAGGCCTTGGTGGATCTGCAACGAGCCACGAATGAGACGGTGACCGTCTCCGGGCGGCTGCCAGGAGGGCGGGTCTATCTCGACCAGGTCGAGAGCACTCAGGAAATCAAGATGACAGTGGAACTCGGCAGGCGGTTCGATCTGCACAGCGGCTCGTCGGGGCGCATCATTCTGGCGTATCTGTCCGAGGAGGAACAGGACGATCTCCTGTCCCGGCCGCTTCCTCGGATGACCGCGACCACGATCGTCGACCCGGTCGCCTTGCGCACGGAACTGCGTGCGGCGCGCGAGCGAGGCGTGTGCCGATCGACCGGAGAGCGGCAGGAGGGGGCCGGATCCATCGCCGCCCCAGTATTCGGAGCCGACGGTTCCGTTATCGGATCGGTCTCGGTGTGCGGCCCCAGCTTTCGAATGACCGACGAGGCGTGTGCCCGTTACGAAGCCCCACTCGTCGAGGCAGCCCAGCGGGTCTCACGCGCCCTCGGGTATCGGACGGCGGGCTCGGGCGTTACGGAGGCAATGTGATCCCACGTAGCTGGCTGTATGTACCCGGACATCGCGCCGACCGCGTAGGCAAAGCGCTCGACAGCGCCGCCGATGCGGTCGTCATCGATCTCGAGGACGCCGTCCCGGTCGGAGCGAAGGACCGCGCGTTGACCAATGCGCTCGATGCCCTGCGTGCGGCGGCGCGGGACCGGGAAATCTGGTTGCGGCTCAATGCCATCGGGTCCGAATGGCTGGACCATGAGCTTCATGCACTGGCTTCGGTCGACACCGCGCCCACCGGTATCCGGCTGCCCAAAGCCGAGGACCCGGAGTCGGTAGCGGCAACGGCGAACCGGCTCACATGCGATGTGCATGTCATCGTCGAATCCGCGGCGGGACTCCTCGCAGCACCCCAGATCGCGCTGTGTCATCGGCAAGTGACGGGCATCGCGCTCGGCGAGGCCGACCTTGCGGCCGATATGCGCACCGAGCCGAGTGGGTTGGCGTGGGCTCGTGGCTGGATCGTGGCCGCGGCACGGTCTGCCGGGCTGTCTTCGCCGGTGCAGAGTGTCTGGACCGCCATCGATGACCTTGCGGGCTTGGCCGAGACTTCCCGTGCCGGACGCGCACAGGGGTTTTTCGGGCGGTCCGTCGTGCACCCGAACCAGATCGACATCGTCAACGAGGCCTATACACCGTCGCCGGACGAACAGCGCAGGGCGCAACGGATTGTGGACCATGCGACCGCCGCCATGGCGGCGGGCGAGACAGCCGTAGCCGATGAGAATGGCCACTTCATCGATCCCGCCGTCGTCGCGAATGCGCGCATTGTCCTCGAGAGAGCAGACGTCACAGCAGCACGAGGAGGGAAAACATGACCGGACGCACCACCACCACCGGACCGGACGCACTGTTGAACGCCGTGATGGACACCGAAGTCGACATCGTCGAGCTCGGACACCCCCACACAACGGGAATGCCGTGCTCACCCAACCATCCCGGGTTCCGGATGACCTTGATCCGTAGGCATGGCGATATGGTCCGTCCGGACGGCGGATCGGCATCCAACGAAATCATCGTGACCGGCGGGCACGTCGGTACGCACGTGGACGCCCTCTCGCACGTCAGCCACGAGGGCAAGCTGCACGGCGGTATCGACGCCGAAGAGGCGCAACGGGGAGGACGGTTCTCGGAACTGGGCGCGGAAGCCATACCGTTCCTGCTACGTCGCGGCCTGCTCCTCGATGTGGCGCGCGTCCACGGGGTCGAGGCCCTCGACGCTGGTCGCGCCGTCACCGAGCGGGATCTGCGTGACGCCGCCGATGCTGCGGGTATTGCTCCGCGACGCGGGGATGTCGTGCTCATCCGCACCGGCTGGGCCCGGCATTTCGATGACCCCGAGCGCTATCTCGGACAGCAAGATGGTGTTCCCGGGGCCGATGTCGGGGCGGCGCGCTGGCTCGCCGAGGCGGGCATCGTGGCCGCGGGCGCGGATACCACCGCGTTCGAGCACGTTCCCGCGGGCAAGGGGCACAGCGTACTTCCGGTGCATCGCATCTTGCTCGTAGAGAACGGGATCCACATCATCGAACACCTGAACCTCGAAGCGGCGAGCGAGCATGGCCTCACCGAGTTCACCTTCGTGATGGCTCCCTTGCGCATCACCGGTGGAACCGGATCCCCGGTTCGCCCCGTGGCGGTGGTGGCCGAATGAGCGGCCCGGACAGCACATCCCGACACGATGTGCAGGGGACAGTCGTGGGTCGTCTCGCCGCGTTGGCCGACCGCGCCCGCAGCGCCGGGCTCGGCGAGGAACTACGCACCGACGTCGCACGCCGGGTCCTCGATGTGCTCGGCAACTGTCTCGCCGCACAGGGACAGCCGTCCGCGCGTGCCGTCACCGCGGTGGCCCGTGGCTGGGCCGGTATGGACGCGGCTACCGGCATCGGCACCGGCGACCGGTTCCCCGCGACGACAGCTGCCCTGGTGAACGGCACACTCGCGCACTCGATGGACTTCGACGACACCCATCTGCCCTCGGTGTTGCATCCATCCGCGTCGGTCGTTCCCACGGCGCTCGCAGTCGGTGAGGCAACCGCCGCGTCGGGGGCCGCGGTCCTCGACGCAGCGGGTGTCGGCATCGAGATCGCGGTGCGCCTGGGTATGGGCGGCTACGACGAAGAACTCGGCAATTCCGAATTCTTCGAACGCGGCCAGCACGCGACTTCGATCTGCGGCGCGATCGGCTCCGCCGCCGCGGCCGCGATGCTGTACGGTCTGGACACCGAGGGCATCGCGGACGCGATGGGCATTGCCGCCAGCTTCGGTGCGGGATTGCTCGAGGCGAATCGCACCGGCGGTACGGTCAAGCGGGCGCACTGCGGCTGGGCGGCGCATTCTGGCGTGACCGCCGCGGAACTCGCCCGGCACGGGCTCACCGGTCCCCCGACGGTCATCGAAGGCAGATTCGGTTTCCTGCACGCATTCTGCGGTGACCGGGCCGATGTGGCGAAGGTGATCGAAAAGCTGGGTGAGCGTTGGGAATTGCCCCGCATATTCTTCAAACCCTATCCGTGCAACCACTTCACCCATGCCGGAATCGATGCCGCATGCGCGCTTCGACGTGATGGACTGGACCCCGACGAGATCGTGGAAATCGAACTCGGGGTACCGAAGCCGGTGCTGCGCACGATCGCGGAACCCGCGGCGGCGAAGGCCGCGCCGGAGTCGGGATATCACGCGGCTTTCTCGGGCCCGTTTACTGTGGCGCGGGCACTGCTCGGCGGATCGGGACTCGGAGTGGGTCACGCCGACTTCACCGATGAGGCGGCGCGGGATCCGCGTACACTCGCGCTGGCGTCGCTCGTGGTCTGTCGCAGCGACAACCGTTGCGATGAGCTCTATCCCCATCAGTTCCCCGCCGTCCTGCGGGTACGTACCCGCGACGGTGTATGGCGTGAGGCTCGGATCGACCACAACCGTGGGGGGCCCGAGAATCCGCTGTCCGATGCCGAGCTCACCCTGAAATTCGATCTCAACGTCGAACAGCGACTGACCCCGACGGTGGCACGCGCCGTCGCCGAGCAGGCCCTCGGGCTCGGATCTGCCGAATCGCTCGGTAATCTGATGTTGCTCGTCCGCAGCTGACGTTCTCGACTCCGAAGGCTCGTGGGCGGGTCAGGGCCCAGTGGAAGGGCCCTGACCGCCAAGCCATTTCGTCGGCCGGTACTACATCGCGCAGCTCGGGCAAGGCGTCCAACAGCTGGAATATTCGGGGAATGTCTTTGTCGTGCAGTGCTTTCCGACACAGCGAGGTACTGCCTGCCGGCCGAGTTCGGACATCAGACGTCGATGCGGGCGCCCATGATGATGGTCCGATCGCGAGGCAGGCCGAAGTATTGGGCTGCGATCGATCCGAGCCGAACAAGCCGATCGCCTGTTGCTCACCCAGGTCATCGCGCGATGCTGCATGGCAGCGCTCGTTCCTATTCGCCACGCATACAACACGTTTCGTGCAGGGGTTTGGTCATGATGTCGCTATGCGATTCGTGAACGCGAAACTGCCGCACGTCGGCAAGCGCTCTAACGCCTCGCCGCGCCGCACCAGGTGGTCAGCGCCTCGGTGAGCCCCTCAGCTGAGTCCTCGCCGACCCACGCCACGTGGCCGTCGGGGCGCACCAGGACGGCCGTTGGCGCGGCCACCTCGCCCACCACCGGCAGCTCCCACGCGCCGTTGTAGGTCGCTAACACGTGCTGAACCCGGTCGGTCCAGGCGCCGGCGTCCAGCCACGGCCCACCGAACTTCAGCAGCATCGGCCGGGCCTGGTGTGACAGCTCGAACACTCGCACCGGGCCATCGGGGGTGACGATGTTGAGGTCCGGCATCCGGCGTCCCAGCAGCGGGTGTCCCGCGCCCAGGTCGTAGGCCACGTCAAGCCCGGTGATCAGCGCCGTGACCAGTGTGCTCGTGCCGTCGAGGCCTAGTAGCTCGTCGAGCAGGTCGCGCAGCGCCTCCTGCCTCGGGTCGGCCTTTTGGAACAGCGACTGCGCCATCGTGTACTTCAGCGCCCGCGCCCCGGCCGGGTGCCGCTCCGCGTGGTAGGTGTCGAGCAGTTCCTCGCCAGAGACGCCTCGCACTACTTGCCCGAGCTTCCAGCCGAGGTTGACGGCGTCCTGCACCCCCAGGCCGATACCGAGTCCACCCGTGGGCGAGTGCACGTGCGCTGCGTCGCCGGCCAGCAACACCCGGCCCTCGCGATAGGACGCGGCCTGCCGCGTGGCGTCGGTGAACCGCGACAACCACCTGGGGCTGTGCACGCCGAAGTCTGTGCCGAACACCCCGATCAACCCTCGCCGCAGCTCCTCCAGCGTGGGCTCGGTGATCGGACCCAGCTCGGCCTCGGTCAGCACCACCCGCACCGTGCCGTCGCCCATCGGGTGCAGCCCATGGATGCCGCGCTCGTCGACCTTTCCGGTCTGCGGCAGCTCCTCGGTCACCTCCACCTCGGCGATCAGGCTGCTGCGCGTTGCGTCCGGGCCCACGAACTCGATGCCGGCCTCGCGCCGCACGACGCTGCGCCCACCGTCCGCGCCCACCACGTACCGAGCCCGTAGCGACCCGCTGGAGGCGAGCCGAACATCGACGCCCTCGTCGTCCGGCACGATGCCGGTGACCTCAGCGCTGCGCCGGATCGGCACCCCCAGCTCCTCAACCCACCGGAGCAGGAGCCGCTCGATGTGATTCTGGAACAGCGCTAGCGTGTACGGATGGCGCGTGGGCAGGCCGCTCAGGTCGAGCCTTGTGCTGCCGAATGTGGCCGCATGCATCGTTTTGCCCTCGGCGAGGAACCGGTCGGCGATTCCGCGCTGGTCGAGCAGCTCAATCGTGCGGGCGTGGATTCCGCCACCGCGCGAGCCCGCCAGGCCCTGGGACTCGCGCCGCTCGAGAACGACGACGTCCACCCCCGCCAGCCGCAGCTCGCCAGCCAGCATCATCCCCGTCGGCCCACTCCCGACGATCACCACATCGTGCATCTCGACCTCGCTCGTTTCGGCACCGGACGGGCAGTATGAGGCACGTGGGGGGCCTTGCCGCAAGCCCCCCGTTGGGCTGTACGTTGGAAGTGGCAAGGAGATGCATGGCCCTTGCTTGGAGGATCCGGCCCGAGGCATCTCCCCCGCTCGGACGAGAACGTCACCAATGGTTGTGCCACACCGAAGTGACCGGGTGGTCGCCCACAGCGTTTGGAGCCGACATGGGCGGAGGCCACTTGCGTGCGGTTCCTGCGCAAGATCGGTGGGCGCATCTCTGCATCGCCGCAGCTTCCGCTGTTCGGCGACGACCAACCACTGGCCGCCAAATAACGCAGAAGATTTCCCGCCACTTTCCGGCAAAGGTCGCACTTCCGCTTGCGTTGCCCAGGTGCTGAGAATTGATCGGTTTCCCGACAGCTCACTTGGTCGGGCCATCGGTACCAGAAGGTCGTCGGCGCTCCCTGGTTGTCTTGGCACATTGCTGCGAGACGGTCGTCTGCCCGCATGGCCTGGTCGCACAGGGCTCGGTTCCGCAAGGCCGGTGCCAGACCCCGATACCCTGGCTGTGGAAACGAACTTCGTCTTGAAAGGTCGTGCGCGCTATGCCGCGGGCAGTAACCCTGATCCGATCGAATGCGTTGTCCGATGTGGCCGAGTACGCCTATGCCGCCACGGCTCCCGCCGACTCGAGGTTGATCTTCCTCGCCGGCGCCTGCCCGCTGAACTCCGACGGTACGACCGCAGCGATCGGCGACTACGCCGGGCAAGCCACCAAGGCGGTCGAGAACATGCGCATCGCTCTAGAGGAAGCAGGTGCCTCCCTCGAGGATGTGATCAGCACCCGCGTTCTGGTGGCCTCGGCGGCCCAGGCGGATCTCGTATCGGCCTGGGAGGTCGTGCGAGATGCCTTCGGCGCGCACGATGTTCCGAGCACACTACTCGGTGTGACCGTACTCGGCTACGATGACCAGCTCGTCGAGATCGAGGCAATAGCCGCTGTCCGCGATACCCGCGACTGAGCAGCCCGCCGCGGCCCCACACAAGTGGCACCACCGCTGAGGAAACCGTTCGAGTCTGACCAGGTCCCGACTCTCACACCTTCGTTCACGAGATACATTGCGCCTCGGTTCGGTCCATCGCACAGTCCGTCCTCGCCGATTGGCCGACAGAAGCCGCGTGCTTCGTCGCGTACATCAAGCCCGCGCTCGGCCACTACCGAGACTCCCCACAAGCCCACCATCTGATGCGACAACTAGGACGGCACAAGGCGTTCCAGAGCCTGTAGACCTCGAGCATCCACGTCACCTACGTCGCGTACACCTCGGGTGATGGGCAACTACGAATCCGAGGAATAGCAGTGGCGTCAGCGGCCGGACCGATGGATGACCTCGCGGGCCAGAGCCCGGTATTGCTCGGCGCCAGCGGATCTGGGTGCCCAGGTGGTGATGGGTTCACCGGCAACGGTGGCGTCGGGAAAGCGGACCGTCCGTGAGATCACCGTGTCGTAGACCCGGTCGCCGAAAACCTGGGCGACCCGGGCCAATACCTGACGCGAGTGCAGCAGGCGCTGATCGAACATCGTGACGACGATTCCGAACAGGCTCAGCCCCGGGTTCAGCCGGTCCCGAACCTTGTCCATGGTGTCGGTGAGCAGTGCGACCCCGCGCAGCGAGAAGAACTCGCACTCCATCGGGACGATCACTCCGTCCGCGCAGGCCAGCGCGTTCACGGTGAGCAGGCTCAAGGACGGCTGACAGTCGATGAGTATGTAGTCGTAGCGGTCCCGAATCGGGTCGAGTACCCGCCGCAGCGAATGTTCCCGGCCGACCTCGTGTACCAACCGAATCTCCGCCGCGGACAAGTCGATATTGCTCGGCAGGAGATCGACGTTGTCGACGCGAGTCCTGATCAGCACCTCGTCGATCTGCGATGGCGACCCCCCGAGCAGGTCATATACCGTCGGTCGCAAGTCATTCAGCACCGCGCCCAACCCTGCGGACAACGCGCCCTGTGGATCGAGGTCGACCAGCAGCACTCGCCGCCCGCATTCCGCGAGCGCAGCACCCAGATTGATGGTCGAGGTGGTTTTGCCGACGCCGCCTTTCTGATTGCACAGGGCAATGATCTGCGCTTCGGTGCGGGGCGCCGAGGGTTCGGAGGCGTTGACCGCACTCACGATTGGCAAACGCTTCGGCTTGTCTCCACCCCGGAGCCACTCCGATTGCCAGGCAGGTCAACTCGCCGCAGGTCGTTTGCCACCATGTCGCCAGGCTAGCGGTTCCGGCCGGTATTGAGCAATAAACCCCGAATGATCCCTTGTTCACCAGCGATCAACGTGTGGATCGCTGACAGTTCACTGAACCGACCGCTTGGTCGAAACCGTTTCGTCTGGAACGAATCCCGACAAGTGCGCACATTCGGGTTGGGCAATTTGTCCGCTACCGCCGGGACACCATGCGGCACGGACACCACCGCGCCGCATCCGAACAACTGGTTCGCGATCGCCGATTCGGGGCAGCTTCGATCGTTGTGCGGACGCTCGTTATGATCACGATCCTCTGCTCACGATCCTCTGCCCGCTGTCCACCCACGAAAAGGAATGCCCATGGCACGCAAGGTCGTTGTGACGCTCGTCGATGACTACGACGGCAAATCCCCTGCCGAGGAAACAGTGACCTTCGCCCTCGACGGCGTCGAATACGAAATCGACCTATCCACCGACAATGCCGGCCAACTGCGTGACATCTTCGAGCCATGGACCTCGAACGCGCGCAAAATCGGCCGCGCGGCTCGGGGCAAGAGCCAGCCCGCGCGCACGGCGAACGACCGCGCCCGCACCGTCGCCATTCGCGACTGGGCCCGCGCGAAAGGCATCGCGGTATCTGCCCGCGGACGGATTTCAGCAGAAGTAGCCCAGGCGTACGAGAAGGCCAACGCCTAGGAAGGCGTCTGAGCACCTTGTCGGTGCCCACTGGCAGGCTACCGTCTATTCGGGGCGCTGCCTCGGGTCCGGGGGCTCTGAGCGCGACCCCGGTGACCAATGTCCGTGGACGCCAACAGCACTGGCCGGAAACCGAGGTGCGCAGTCTCGTGGTGCGCACGGAGGACATCCGAGAAGGATGGGTGCCTGGAAATGCTGAAAGGGTTTTCAGGCACGCTGTAACCGCGTCCGCGACGCCGGAAGGTGACGCCTCGCACCGCTCGTCGAGCACTGCCAGCGAATCGGGTTGCCGCGAGCAACGACCGGCTTCCGCGTCTGTGGGCAGTATTCCGAACCGAACCCAACTGCGGAAATCGTGCATGAATCGTCGTGCCCGTTCAGACACCGCCGACCAGGGCGACGAGCGGATTGGCGAGGAACCGATCGGCGTTCGATCGGAGATACCAAACCCCTGACCCAGCGAATGCAGCCAGGGGTTTCGTCGTGCCGAATTGTGGTCAGCTCTTGACCAATTCGGGGATTGCGGTGTCGAGTTCGTCGGCCTCCTCCGGAACGGCCGGCGCTCGGCCCGGCAGGAGCACCGCCGCGGCGATCACGATCAGTGCCAGGGCGGCGGAGACCAGGAAGGCCAGGCGCATGCCGTCGAGGTGCGCGGTGATCGGGTCGATGCCGTCGGCAACAAGTCCGGAGCTGCGGGCCGACATCACCGTCACCACCAGGGCGGTGCCAAAGGCTGCCGCAACCTGTTGCAGGGTGCCGAGCATGGAGCTGCCGTGCGAGTACAGCTGCTGCGGGAGCGCACCGAGGCCGAGGGTAAAGACCGGGGTGAAGGTGGTGGCCAGCGACACCATCAGCAGGATATGCAGGGCCAGCAGCTGCCAGTACGGCATGGACATCGAGATCTGGGTGAATCCGGCCAGCGCCGCGGCGATCCCGACCGACCCGGGAATCACCAGTACGCGCCCGCCGAACCGGTCGAACAGGCGGCCGACTATCGGTCCGAGCAGACCCATCGCCAACCCACCCGGCATCACCAGCAGGCCGGTCTGCAATGGGTTCAGACCACGGATGTTCTGCAGGTACAGCGGCAACAGAATCATCGAACCGAGCATCGACATGAACGCGATCGACATCAACACCAGCGCCTTCGCGTAGGTGCCGGACAGCAGGACCCGCAGATCCAGCAGCGGGGTGCCGTTGCGCTGCAGGCGCAGCTGACGGAATACGAACAGCGCAATGAGGGCCGAACCCGCCCCGACGATCAGGGCCGGGCTGGTGAGGTCGTCGCTCTCGAACCGGCTGAGCCCGAACACCAGCCCACCGAATCCGAGCGCGGCCAGCACCACACTCGACCAGTCGATCGCCCCGGCTTGCGGTTCACCGATATTCTCCAGCCGACGCAGGCCCAGCCAGGTGACGACCGCTGTGATCGGTAGTACCAGCACGAAAAGCCAACGCCACGAACCGATCTGCAGCACCATCCCGGAGACCACCGGGCCGAGAGCGGGCGCGACCGAAATGGCCAGGGTGACATTGCCCATCACCCGGCCGCGATCCTGCTCGGGCACCACGGTCATGAGTGTGGTCATCAGCAGCGGCATCATTACCGCGGTGCCGCCGGCCTGAATGATCCGTCCGAGCAGCAGCACGGCGAACGACGGCGCGACGGCCGACAGTGCGGTACCGGCCAGGAAGACCCCCATCGCCACGGCATAGGCCCGTCTGGTCGAAACCCGTTGCAGGAACCAGCCGGTGGTCGGGATCACGGCGGCCATCGTCAACATGAATGCGGTGGACACCCACTGTGCCGCCCGCTCGGTGACCTCGAGATCCGCCATCAGACGCGGGATCGCGTTGATCATGATGGTCTCGTTCAGGATCACCACGAAGGTGGCGAGTACCAGCACCCGGATGACGGTCGGCGTCCGCCCTCCCGAAGCGGGGGCGGAAAGTTCGGCTGACATCGGGTGTACCTCCAGAGCATGTCGACAGGGATAGGTGTGGCTTGTTGTCAAGTCATCGGATCGCGCCACAGTGATTCAGACGGGACCGGCGGCTCGAATTCATCGGCACGTGACAGTATTGCGGACGCCACCGACAAGTTCGGCCGCTCTTCCACCCATCGACATGCGCGCCCATCGCACGCGCACTGATGAGAACATGGCATGTACCGGCCCCTCCGATGAATTTCATTGTGCGGCGATGCACGCGTTCGGACCGCTTCGGAGAACAACCTGGTTCGCGGTGCCTTGATGAAGTACGGTCAGGCCATGTCCGAGGACTGTGTAGAGCGATCCGAGGTAGCGCAATCCAACACCTATAGCTGGGAGATTGTCGGCAGCGGTCCAGCCGGGGAGTCCATTGTCGACTCCGGTGACGGCGAATTCGGAACTCCCGATGACTGCACCGGCCGCACATGCAGTAACCATGTCGAGGTCGGCACCGCGGTGCTCGACCGGGTCGTCGCCGACATCATGATCGAATACCGAAACGCGGTGCTCGACGCCCGGCTCGAGGACGAACCCGACCCTGCCCCGCCGCTGGACCAGGTCAGCATGCAGGTCCGGGACGGCAACGGCGCCGAAAAGCTCTCGGCGACAGCAACATTGACCTTTCCCGTAGTCACCGTCGCGGACACCGAAAGCCACCGTAAACAAGTGGCGTTGGCCGAGAAACGGGAGCGGCGGCGGCGCGAACGCCGCGATAAGGCCATCGCCGCGGGCACCGCTGCCCCACGGTCGGGACCAGCCGATCCCCGACTCGCCGGACTCATCCTCAACCTGCGCGTCGAAGCCGACACCGTGCGCGAGGAAGTCCCCGACGCCGACCACTGCCGCGAACAATTGGCATTGGCCCAGAACACCGTCCAAGCCGCCACCGAGGCAGCGGCGCGGGCACGAATAAGCGGCACGCGAGGCGAGTTCGAACATGCCCACGCCTTCATCCAACGCTGGACGCCACGCATCAACCGGTGGGCCGCATTCCTCGAACTGACCACCGAGGCGTACGCCGACGCGGACGCCGTCGACGCCCTCGCTGACCGCATCAGCCTGCAACCCCCAGCCGACAAGTAGCTACTCGGCACGGAGTACACGAATATCGAAAGCGGGCGAAAAGACGCGAGCCCCCGTGCGCCGCTGCTTCCTTATCGGCACACAGGGACTCCGCAATGGTTGTGCCCCGGAATCAGGGGGTGGAGTAGCCGATCAGGGCACCGATGCCGGCACCTATCGGGACGGTGACGAGGGCACCGACGCCGCCGAGGAAGAAGCCGATCACCGCGCCGATACCGGCGCCGATGAGCGCACCGATACCGGCGTTGTACTGCTTGCGGGCGATCGTGTCGGAGGCTTCATCGATTGCCTGCGCGGTCCGCGTGGTGTCGGATTGCGCGGTGAGGGTGAGGGTTCGGCCGTCGTTGGCGATCTCCGGCGCGAGAGCGACGGTCCCGGCCGCCGTCTGCAGTCCCAGTGGTATCGAGGTCACCGCATTGCCCGCGGCGTCGGTAAGGGTGACCGAAAGCGCATCGGCGGCAACGGTGAACCGTCCGGCCTCGACGGTGGTGCTGACTCCTCGACGATCTGCTGTCGGTGCGGTGACGAAGTTGATGCCGTGCTCGGTTGCCTGCACGGTGACATCCGTTGCAACCGGCTGTGCATGCACTGCGCCCGCGGTGATGCCGGTCGCACCGATCGCGAGCAGGGCGGTGGCGGCGAACTTGGTAGCGCTCATGGTTTTCCCCACATTTCATCGGCTATCGCGCGCCGACACGTCCCCGAAAGCCCGTGCCGGGCCACGTGATTCAGTCGACCACAAAAGTGATCGAAAGGTAATAGTACCGTCCGGGGCACAACCCCCGCGGTCTACAATCACGGCTGCGCTTCGACAAGGACGCCTGCCGATCATGTTGTCGCCCAACATGTCCGGCATCACCATCTCATCGGGAGTCATCCCAGCCCCGATTGGGACCTCACGGTCGAATACCCTGCCGACGCACTCATGCACGGCACCCCGGCCGGACGATCCGGCCACCCCGACACCATCGCCACCTACCTCGCCTCCGACGATGCGACCTTCGTCCATGGAACTGTCATCGATGTCCACGGCGGTCGTACCGGGTCGCCGACATCGCCGATGCTGGGTCATTCCACCCGCATCCCAGTGACGTACATCACTTCATATCGTGTCATATTTCGGCGAGCAGCGGTGTCTCGAGGGCATGACCGAACACCACACACGCCATAAAGTCGTAGTCATCGGCGGTGGTTACGCTGGAACACTCGCGGCCAACCATCTGCGGATGCGCACCGATATCGACATCACGCTCGTCAATCCCCGCCCGAATTTCGTCGATCGAATCCGGTTGCACCAGTTCGTCGCCGGCACCGGCGACGCGATGGTCGACTACAGCACGCTGCTCGGCGAAGGCATCCAGTTGGTCGTCGACAGCGCCACCCGCATCGACACCGCGACCCGTAGGGTGCGGCTGGCGTCGGGTCGCGCACTGGATTACGACCACGTCATCTACGCGGTCGGCAGCACCGCGGCGATACCATCCGTCCCCGGCGCGGCCGAGTTCGCTTTCCCCATCGGCGAATTCGAGTCCGCGCAGCGGCTGCGCGCCCAGCTGGAGGAGTTACCCCTCAATGTTCCGGTCACCGTGGTCGGCGGCGGACCGACCGGCATCGAGACAGCCGCCGAACTGGCCGAACAAGGACGAACGGTCACGCTGGTGTGCGGCGCAACCCTGATGCCGTCACTCAGCGCGCCGGGACGCCGGTACGTCGCCAAATGGCTGTCCCGGCACGGTGTTGCCGTGTTCGAGAGCGATTTGGTGACCGAGGTCCGGTCGGACGCGATCGTCTTCGCCTCCGGTACGGTGCGGCCGAGCGCACTCACCATCTGGACAACAGGTTTCGGCGTACCGCGATTGGCCGCCGAGAGCGGGCTGCGGACCGACATGCTCGGCCGGCTACTCACCGACGAGACGCTGACCAGTATCGACGACGACCGCATCGTGGCGACGGGCGACGCTGCCGCGCCGTCGGGACAGCCGCTGCGGATGAGTAGTCAGGCCGCCGGGGCACTCGGGGCGCAGGCTGCCAACACCGTGCTGAGCCACATCGCGGGGACCGAACCCGCAGTGATCAACCTTGCCATCATCGGGTCGTGCATCAGCCTCGGTCGGCGTGTCGGCATCCGACAGCTCGCCCGCAGAGACGACACTTCGGTAAACGTCTACATCGGCGGCCGCATGGGCGCGCGGATCAAGGAGGTGACCTGCAAGATCGGGCTAGGAAAGATCCGTCGCGAGGCCCGCAAGCCGGGTTCCCTGATCTGGCCCAAGGGCGGCCCGCGTCCCGCGCAGCCGACGTCCGCGACACCGGTGGTCGCGGCCGCATGACGACCGACGAGCATGCCGACCGGTTCACCGTGCTGCGACCGCTGCTGTTCACCATCGTCTACGAAATCCTCGGCTCGGCAACCGAATCCGACGACGTGCTGCAGGACAGCTATCTGCGGTGGGCCGAGGTGGACCTGACGACGGTGCGCGATACCAAGTCGTACCTGGCCAAGCTGGTGACCCATCAAGCGCTCAACACAGTGCGGGCCGGCGCGCGCCGACGCGAGGACTACATCGGCCCGTGGCTGCCCGAGCCGCTGTTGATCGACGAGCACGACGCATCGGCTGACGTTGTGCTCGCCGAATCGGTGTCGATGGCGATGCTCGTGTTGCTGGAGACACTCACTCCCGACGAGCGTGCGGTATTCGTGCTGCGCGAGGTGTTCGGCTTCGACTACGCCGATATCGCCGCAGCGGTGGGCAAATCTGTGCTGACGGTGCGTCAGGTAGCGCACCGGGCCCGCGAGCACGTGCAGGCACGGCGTAAACGCTTCGAGCCCGTCGACGCGCCGAAGATCACGCAGATCACCGAGCAGTTCATGACAGCGGCGGCCACCGGTGACACGGAACGATTGCTCTCGCTCCTCGCTCCAGACGCCACCTGGACCGCCGACAGCGGCGGCAAGGCCGTTGCGGTGCGCCGGCCGGTGGTTGGCGCGGAGAAGGTGGCCCGATGCCTCATAGAGCTGTTCCACAAGGCGAGCAGGACGCCGAACCTGCGGACCGAGATGGTCAACTGCAACAACACGCCCGCCATGGCCGTCTACGGCGGCGACCAGCTGGAAGGCGTCTTCCTGATCGAAATTATCGACGACAAGATCACCAACTTCTACGCCATCCGCAACCCGGACAAACTCGTCACGGTGGCGGTTCCGCGCCGGATCAGCAGGTAGAGGAGAAATCACATGTCAACGGATCCAGCAACAAGCAACAAAGCGGCATTCAGCCGCATCCACGATGCCGTCAACAGCGGCGATGCGGAGGTCATCGCGAGGACGATCGACGAGGTCATCGAGCCGGACTTCCTGTTCCACGCACCAGTGCCGATGGGCGCGACGGGGGCGCAGGCATTGAAGAATGTGTGGGCGGTGCTCCTTCGCGCCTTCCCCGACGTTCACGTCACGGTCGAGGATGTGATCGCCGAGGGCGACAAGGTCGTCTTCCGAAACACGGTCACCGGAACCCACCAGGGCGAGTACCGCGGCCTGCCACCGACTGGCAAATCCGTCACCTACAACGAGATCTTCATCGTCCGCTTCGCCAACAGTCGAATCGCCGAGATCTGGGGCGTCGTCGACGTCTTCGCACAGCTGAAACAACTCGGCGCCATCCCCACCTAGAGCGTGTGTCGAAGTAGCAGGTGGGCTAGCACCGTGCAGCGGTGCCAGCCCACCTGCTGTTTTCTGAAATATGTCCTGCGCCCCTGGACAGTGACCCCTGGTAGGCCGGTTACGACCGGTCGTCCGGATCGCTGCCGGGCGATGACGCACGACGAAGTGGCCAAACTCGCCGTCCGCTACCTCGCCACAATCCACATCGCCGCTATCAACCAATGGCTCCGCCACCAAGGCGCAGTGGGCGGGCCCGTGGCCCGCCCACTGCGACACACGCCCTAGTCGGCGCGGCCGATTCGTGCGGGTCTCCAACTCGACGGCGGCCACGGTCGCAGGACGAAATGTGCTGAGCTGCGGGATGATTCGCGTCTTTGACGCCGCAAACTGTGTCGCGAAATTCTGGGTGACAGTCCTGCGTGCTCATCGGCCCGCAGTACCTGTTGGAAGGTGAAAGCGTCGGTCCGGCGTGCGGCTTGCGCACCGTCCGCCGACGCGACCTGCGGCATCCAGCGGCACACCCAGCCCGTTGCAGCCACACCCACAGAAGTGCGACGCCACGCATTCAACGATGTGCCGGAAATGATCGACAATGGGTGTATGGCGACAGTGCTGCTGGGCGGCGACGTCATGCTCGGCCGGGGTGTGGATCAGATCCTCCCGCACCCCGGTGATCCGACGCTGCACGAACGGTATGTCGAAGATGCGCGGACGTATGCGGAACTCGCGGAGCGAATAAACGGTGAATTCACCCGTCCCGTGGACTTCCGTCATCCATGGGGTGACGTCCTGCCGATTCTTGCTCAGCTCGCCCCGCAGGTGCGACTGATCAATCTGGAAACCGCGATCACCGCCGATGGCGCGTTCGCGCCCGTCAAGGGCATCCACTACCGCATGCACCCGGACAATGTGCCGGTGTTGACCGCGATCGCGCCGGTCGTCTGCGCGCTGGCCAATAATCACATTCTCGATTTCGGTATCCAAGGGCTGGCCGACACCGTGGCAGCACTCGATACCGCGGGCATCCAGCGCGCCGGGGCAGGCGTGGATTTCGACAACGCCCGAGCCCCGGCAATATCGGAACTCGATGACGGACGGCGCGTGGTCATCGTCTCGGTCGGTGCGGGGTCGAGCGGGGTTCCACATCATTGGGCGGCTCGTCACGATCAGCCGGGGCTCTGGTGGATCGGCGATGCACCGAATATTCGCGCCGCCGACGAGGTGGCCGCAGAAGTATTGGCGCTCAAGCGCGCTGACGATATCACGATCGTCTCCGTGCACTGGGGGCCCAACTGGGGCTACAGCGTACCGCTGAGCGAAAGGCAATTCGCCCATCGATTGATCGACGCCGGAGTCGACCTCGTGCACGGGCATTCCGCACACCATCCGCGGCCGATCGAGATCTACCGGGGCAAACCGATTCTGTACGGGTGCGGGGACGTCATCGATGACTATGAAGGCATTCGCGGCTATGAGCGGTACCGCCCGGATCTTCGCCTGCTATATCTGGTGTCCATCGAACCCGGCGCGATGCGGACGCGACTGATTCCACTGCGGATCCGGCATATGCGTCTGGAATCGGCCGCGCGCAACGAATCTCGATGGCTGTGCGAAATGATCGAGCACACCAGTCAGGACTTCGGTACCCGGATCGCACCGCGGCCCGACGACCTGCCGGTGGTGTTCAAGACCGCACAACGCTGAGATGGCGAAGGAACCAGTCGCGGGCCAGATCCGCCACTTGCTCGAGCGCACCGGGCTCCTCGAACAGGTGCGTCGCACCGGGCACGACATCAATCTCGCTCGGACACGGCATCCGCAGCTGGGCCGCGCGATTGAGTTCCAGCACCTGCCGGTCGTTACCGCCGACAATGAGCAGCGTCGGCGCGCGGACGTGCGCCAACCGCGGACCGGCCAGGTCAGGGCGGCCGCCACGGGACACGATGGCCGCGATCTCGGTGCCGGGTTCGGTCGCCGCCCACAGTGCGGCACCGGCACCGGTGCTGGCCCCGAAGTATCCTGTCGGAAGCCCGCTCAGTACCGATCGCGTGCGCAGCCCGCGGGTCACCGCGACGAGACGATCAGCGAGCAGCTCGATATCGAAAACCCGGGCGCGGTCACCCTCCTCGGCGGCGTCCAGCAGATCGACCAGCATGGTCGCGAGTCCCGCCCGATTCAGTACATCGGCGACCAGCCGATTCCGCGGACTGTGTCGGCCGCTACCGCTGCCGTGCGCGAAGACGACCAGACCGGTGGAGGTCTCTGGGACGGCCAGTATCCCTGTCAGCCGGACGGACTCCGACGACACGATAACCTCTTCTGTCCGCATCAGGGGATCGGATGCGGAGGGCAACATCGAACACCTCCTGATATCCGGAGTACCCGCTCGTTCGGTCATGTGCAAGCGCCGGTCAGGCCGGTGCTCCGTTGCGCACTTCCACTCGTCGGTGTCGAGGTTGTAGGAGGCGCTCCCGCTACGTCGAATTCGGCAACGGTCTCGTCGGCAAGGTCGACGCCGACTTCCTTTCCTGGCCAACGCTGGTCGCACCAATCGTCGCCCCATCGGCCGAATTCGCAACCGAGAAGGCCGAATTCGCCGCCACGCGGGGTCCTGGTTCAAGGCAAATGCGCGGCGCTGAATCCCACTGCGGCACTGATGAAATCGTCGTATCGGGCGTGGGCACTCGGATTGACTCCGCCGCCACAAACCGGGTCACCGGCCGCGCAGAAATCGGCGGTGCGGGCCAGGTACTGGTCGGGAACACGCCACCCGATCGAGCGCAGCGGGTCACCGAAGAGCAGTACGACGGCCACTCGGTCGGCAAGATCGCCCGGCAATTGCACCATGCCCGGCAGTCCGGCGACGATACCGGTGCCGAGTGCGGCGTGTACCACACCCGCGCCCAGCGAGTAGCCGGCCAGGATGAACTCTTCGTCCGGACAGGCCGCAGCCTGAGCAGCGACGTGTGCGACCAGATCAGCGCTACCCGTACCCACATCCGTGAGATTCGCAGGGTAGTTCACCGGATACGCTTGCACGCTCATCGGCAATGCGTGCCGCATCGCGTCGTACAGCGGATCACCGACGAAGGTTCCGAGGTACCCGGGTTCCTGGGTCCCCCTGGCCATCACCAGATCCACCGCGGCACATGATTGTGCCGCCGCATGCGGACCGAGCACGGCACTCGCCACGATCAGCAAGACCGCGAATGTCGATGCGATCGGCCACCTTTTGAGTAGAACCACCTTTCGGTCGCCCATTTGCTCACCTCTCACGCCGTTGTGAGAAGTGCTTCCTCAGCCCTCACGTCATTGTGAGGCGTCGAGTGACACTTGTCAGAGACAAGTTTCAATGGTACTCCGCCACCGAGGCGCGGGGGCAATGAAAATCGGCCGTCTCGGGGCCCGATAGGCGCCGAGACGGCCGATTATTTCAGCAATCCAGAGGGTCAGCCGGGCAGGCCGGCCTCGATGGCTTCGATGATGCGGGGGCGCAGTTCGGCGGCACGGATGATGGCATCGACCGAACCGACCTCGACCGCCCGCTGGATATTGTGCACGCGGTCGAATTCCGCTGCGACCTCGCCGAGTTTCTCCGTGCGAACCGACGACCGGACCTCGTCACGTTCCGCGGTCAGTGCCGCACGGTCGGCGCCGACAGCGTTCGCGGCGAGCGCCTCGAGATCCCGCACCCGCGGATCGGCCGCCGTACGCGCATCGACATCACCGGAGAACACCACCGCGGCCGCAGGGGCGCCGCCGAGCACCGAGGCGAACGAGCCCTCCAGCGCGAGCACGGTCATATTCGGGTTGAGCAGCTTCGAGAACACCACGAACGCACCACCGTGATACCGCGAGATCACGCAGAACACGATGGGGCCCTCGAAATTCACGATCGCCCTGCCGATCTCGGCACCGTATTCGAGCTGCAACTTCCGCATCGATTCCGGCGAGCCGTCGAAGCCCGACAGGTTCGCCAGCACGACGAGCGGCCGATTGCCGCTGGCCCCATTGATCGCCCGCGCGGCCTTCTTCGAGGACTGCGGGAACAACGTGCCTGCCGTGTAGGTGTCCGGGCCGTCGGTGGACGGATAGCCGCGGCGCGGCACTCCCCTGGACTCGATGCCCAGCAGGCACACCGGGATACCGCCGAGTCGCGCATCCTGCACAACGGCCGTCTCGGCGTCGGCCATCCCCGCCCAGCGTTCCAGCACCGGATGGTCCTGATCGGCCACCGCCCGCATCACAGTCCGGATGTCGAACGGCTTCTTGCGGTCCGGATTGGCGGTGGCGGAGAAGATCTCGCCGACCGTGGTGAAGTCGCTGCCCGCCACGACATGCGGGAAATCGGAGATGTCGCGATCGGCCGGGTCGCTGGTGCCCGACCGTCGCGGCGACTGCTCACCAGGCGCCACATAGGTGTGGTCGTAGTGCGACATCAGCACATCCCGCGCGGCCAGCAGGTTCGGCGCCCAGTACTGCGCCTGCCCGTTCGGGCCCATCACCCGGTCGTAGCCGCCGATACCGAAGTTGTCCTCGGCCGACACGCCACCGGAGAAGTCCAGTGCCTGCTTGCCGGTGAGCACCATCGCCGAATCCGGCGTCATCACCAGCACGCCCTTGGTGTGCATGAGCATGGTGGCCTCGGCGTTCCAATACGGCTGCGCACCGACATTGATGCCCGAGACCACGATATTGATCTCGCCGCCGTCCTGGGTGAATTCGACGATTCGCTTCAGCGCCGCCGCCACCCAGTCCATATTCTCCGTGCCCGATTGCATCGAGATTCGGGCGCCGGAGGACAACGCGTACCACTCGAGTGGCACCTGCATCCGTTCGGCCAGGTCCAGCGCGGCGATTACCCGACGGCACTCCGGTTCCGAGAGCGCGCCGAGGGATTTCGTCGGATCACCGAGCAGCACCACCCTGGTGACACCGTCTGGATACTGCTCGGTCGGTGTAGTGACCACGCCCGCGACGATCGCGGCCTTATTGCGTCCCTTCGGCCGGTCGACCGGTACGAGTGTGTGGCCCGCGTCGAGGTCGTACTCAGCGAACTCACCGAGCAGACCGGTCAGCTCGTAGGGGTACACGGTGTTGCGGCTGCTGGCCCGCAGCACCTTCTGCCGGTACTCGTCGAGCGGCTCGACCACCTCGTCGGACCGCTCGCCGATGGTCACCTCGGTGCCGCCGGTGGCGTCGAAGGCGATACGCACGGCGACCTTGATCAACTCACCGGTCTTCCGGTCCCGGTGCCGTGCGATGAGCAGGATCTCCTCCAGCCCCGCGCCCGCGGTCGTCGGCCGCACCCGATCGACGATCATCTCCAGTTCGGCGCGGGTCACCTCGACCGGCGGCCAGATGTACATCACGATCCGGTTGGTGTGGAACCGCTTGGCCGACGGCCGCTGCGACTGTGCCCGGCGGATCGAGTCGAGGCAGGTGGCGATGGTGCTCTCGGCCGTCGGCAGCGCCAGCAACCGGCCGTCGTGCTCACGCAGCGCGGCCAGGTCACGCACCTGCGCGAACGCGACCAGACGTTCGTCGGACGCGTTCTCCTTCGCGATGCAGCGGAACAGGTAGATCTCCTCATCCGAGGACGGGAGCCGAGTGAGATCGAACTTACGCAACCGCTTCATCTGCATCCGCTCCGCGATGTACGGATGCAGGCCGCGGATCAACCGCTCCTCGACCATGCCGGTGGCGGACGGGCGGAAAGTGAAGTGATGGTGCATCACCGCACCGCCGCTGCCCGCGACGGTCGCGGTGATCCGGTGGATCTGGTTCGGCAACCGCCGCACACCGAGCCGTTCCTGCAACGCCGCCGCCATCGCGTCGAAGTCCTCCGGCTGCTTCTCCCAGCTCAGGTAGATATCGACCTCGATGGACGCGGCCACACTCGCCAGTTCGGTGAGACCGCGCAGCACGGTGTCGAGCGCATCGAAACTCACCGCCGCCGACACCAGGCTCAGACCCCGGCGCTCGGCGATCACAAAGGTGCACCCACCGGCCTCCCGGGTGTGCACACCGGCCAGACCCTTGTTTCCGTAGTACCGACGGGTCAGCACCTCGAGCATGGCCGTGTTGTCCGCCAGGCCGCGCACCAGCCGCTGACCGAGCAGCCGCACCAGCGGCTCGGTGCTGCGCACCATCTCGGAGATGCGATCGGCGCGATCGGGTGTTTCCGGATGTGCGTCGAGGTGGCTCAGCTGCTTACGGACATTGGTGTAGACGCGGGCACGGTTGCGCCGCAGCAGCGGCTGGCCGAACCAGGAATACACCAGGCCGCGGGTGAGGTCGGCGATCACGGGGAATCGCACCTGCGTCGCGGCCACCAGCCGCTCCAGCGCCAGACCGACCGGCTCGCGCAGCGCCCGGTCCGGCACCGGCTCGCGCAGCCACTCGCGCAGCAGGGTGGTGATGACCGTGACGGTGTCGGACGGCCGCTGCTGGGCGAGGAAGATCCGGAAGACCGCTGCCTCGAGCTCAGGGGAACGATCCAGCTCGGCGACACCGTAATGCCCGAGCGCCTTGGCGAGTTTGGCCTGATACGACTCCGGCAGACCGGCCCGCTCCACATCGAGGCTCTGCAGGTAGGTGTGGAAGTACTCGCGGGCGCTGTGGACATGGCCCTGGCTGCCGTCCTCGTCCGAGGAGCGATTGTGGCTCAGTTCGGACAGGTCGGAGAACACCTGCACCAGTTCGATTTCGTCGGCGAGCGGGCGGCGGTTGTCCGCCATGGCCGCCCGGCGCACGGCGAGGTAGTGGTCGAGCACGCGGCGCTCGTCATGCGGGTCGACGTCGAAGCCGAGCAGCAAACTGCGCAGGTCCTGCAGGCTGCGGGCCGGACCCTCATGCGGCCGGACCGGTGCGGGCTCGCCCGGCAGGTCCAGCTCGACCGACTCGACCGCCGCGGCGTCCTCGGCCTCGTCCTCCTCGGCGAGCGGTTCCAGCCGCAGCAGCGGCGCGCCGGTCTCGACCTGAGTGCCGACCGAAACCGCGCATTCCTTCAACCGAGCCCGGAACGGCGCGCGCAGCACCGTTTCCATCTTCATGCTCTCCAGCACCAGAACCGGTGCGCCCGCCTCGACCTCGGCACCGACCTCCAGCGGCGTGGCAACGACCAGCGCGGGCGCGGGCGATCGGACGACACCGCCCTCATCCCGGCTGATCCGATGCGTCACACCGTCGACATCGACCAGATGAATCGTCCCGTGCGTGCCAGTGATCACGCGGTAGCGGGTGCCGTTGACCACGATCTGCCCGGTGTGGCGGTCGAAGCGCTCGAGATCGACATCGGCCGCGCGCATATCGCCGCCCGCCTCGATGCCGATGCGGAACCGATGCGCACCGATCCGCGCGACACGGACCCGGTAGCCGACGCCGCGCAACTTGAGCTCATGCGGTCGGCCGCTCTCGTGCTGCACCTGGGGACGGCCACCGGCCGCCGTGGAAAGCAGCCGGTGCCGCTCGACGCGCTCGTCCTCTTCGTAGGCATCGATGGCGGCGACGGCCACCGCGATCGCGGAGTGGCGATGCGATACCAGGCGCCCGTCGGCGCGAACGCGGTCGATCCAGCCGGTGTCGGCGCTGGCGTCGATCACCTCGGGCTGGTTCAGCAGGTCGAGCACGAAGCTCTTGTTCGTCGCGCCGCCCTCGATGACGACCCTGGTCTGCGCCACTGCCCGGCGCAGCCGGCCCAGCGCTTCGTCGCGGTCGCGACCGTAGGCGATGATCTTGGCGATCATCGAGTCGAAGTCGGCGGGAATCGTGTCGCCCTCGCTGACGCCGGTATCGACTCGAATGCCCGGCCCGGCGGGCAGATCCAGCCGCGCGATGCGGCCCGGAGCGGGCGCGAAGTCGCGGTCCGGATCCTCGGCGTTGAGCCTGGCCTCGATCGCGTGTCCGCGCTCGGCCGGCGGTTCACCCTCGAGCTTGCCGCCTGATGCGACCAGCAGCTGCGCCCGAACCAGGTCGAAACCGGTGGTGTACTCGGTGATCGGGTGTTCGACCTGCAGACGGGTGTTGACCTCGAGGAAGGCGAACAGCTCGTCGCCTGGGTGGTACAGGAACTCGACGGTCGCGGCGCCGCGATACTCGACCGCGATCGCCAACCGCTCGGCCGACGCCTTGAGTTCGGCCGTCTGCTCGGGACGCAGTACGGGTGACGCCGACTCCTCGATGACCTTCTGATTGCGCCGTTGCACCGAGCAATCGCGGACGCCGAGCGCCCACGCGGTTCCCTGGCCGTCCGCGATCACCTGGACCTCGACATGCCGGGCGCCGGTTACCAGCCGTTCCAGGAAGACCACGCCACTGCCGAAGGCGCGCGCGGCCTCCTGACGGGTGCGCTCGTACGCATCGACGAGCTCAGCCTCGTTCGTGATCACCCGGATACCCCGGCCACCACCACCGGCGGTCGCCTTCAGCATCAGCGGGTAACCGATCTCGGCGGCGGCCACGCGGGCCGCGTCCACGGTTTCGACTGAGCCGCGGCTCCACGGCGCGACGGGCACGCCGACTTCCTCCGCGATCAGCTTCGCACCGATCTTGTCACCGAGTTTGCGCATGGCCTCCGGGCTCGGGCCGATGAAGGTGACGCCGATCTCCTCGCAGAGCTCCGCGAACGCCGGATCCTCCGCGACGAAACCCCAACCGACCCATGCGGCATCAGCCTTGGTCGTCACCAGAGCGAGCTCGAGCGCCTTCAGATCCAGATACGGGCGCGCGGACGCCGGACCGAGGTCGTACGCGATGTCGGCCTCGCGCACGAATGTCGCGTTCCGATCGACATCGGTGTGCAACGCGACGGTTTCTATCGGTCGCCCGGTCTCCGCGGCCAGATCTCGGACGGCATGGATGAGCCGCATAGCGGCCTCTCCCCGGTTCACGATGGCGATGCGGCTGAACACTCGCCAACTCCTTCCACTCCATAGCACTGGCCCGGTCGGGCGACGGTTTGCGACTGCCGGTCCCGCGTAGTCTGCACCTCGATCGCGCGTAGGTACACAACGTCAGGTGGTTACCCGCGCGTATCGTGGGAAATTCCTTCTATGCGCCTATGACACTAGTGGCGGAATTCCTCGGCGGGCCGGCTTCCAGTACCGTACCCATGATCGGGTCGTAGTCGAATTGCGTGTCGATCAATGCAATCAAAACGAGCGGGAGCGTCGATTCGCGTCCGATCCTTGCCGGATGCGTTGACCTGCAACCTCTCTCTCGTTTCGGGCGCGGTGTGGGAGGTGATCTGGGTGGCCGACATTCTCGATGTACTGCACGCGCGCTGCGCCGAGGTCGCTGGCGAGGCGATCCTCTCCGGCGAGCAGCACCCGACCCTCACCCTGACCACCCGTGAGGTCGCCGACCTGCTCAACCACGTCGCCGATCTACGCCGCCGCTGCCACGACATCGACCTCGCTTACCGCGAACTCGACCATCGGCACACCGTGCTCCGCCGAGCCACCAGCGATGCCACGGCATCGCTGGATCGGATCCGGGCCACGCTGGAGCAGCGCACCGCACACCCGGAAGCTCACACCCGCCAGGCCTGCACTATCGCCCGGTTCGCCGCCGAGCACCTCACCGCCGCGCGCCTGAACACCGAGCAGGCGAATTGAGAGGCTGAAAGGTCGAGCTACGACAGCAGACGTCCGGCTGCGTCGACGACGGGCGTTTCAGCTGCCGCAGGTCGCAGTAGCTCGTCCGCACTGTGCAGCCACGGTTTGGTAGCGCTGAAGAAGATCGAGGTGTTGATGACCACCAGCAGCAGGCACAGCGGCGGAACGGCGGCTATGGCTGTTTTCACGGCCAGCGAAAGCTCGGCGGGATCCGTTGCGTTGAAAGCGTTTCCGAAGACGCCGACGGCGACGCCGCCCAGCAGGAGAACCCCGAAGTACGGTCGGACGATTCCGGTCCGGTACGGCAATGTTCCGACCATCACGTAGCAGTAAGCGATCTGAAAGACCGTGCAGCCCACGACAATCGGCCACAGCCATGCGATGGCTGACGGCGTTCCGGCCAACCGTGCCAGATGGTGTCCGAATATGAAGGACGCGACCGCCGCAAGTGCCATCAGGACCGAGGCGGACGCGACAGCGACTCTGTTGACGGACAGCCGCGCGGTCCATGGATTCATCCGTTCCTCCAATGTGCGAAAGCTCGAGAACAGCCAGGCGGATCGTGCACAGGTAGGCGAGTATCTATCGATGGCGCACGGCTGGGGCTACCCGTCACGGGTCGGCGCCGAACCGTGCTCACGAGCGGTGGTGCGCGGCTTCGAATGTGACAGCGCCCCTTCGGGTCTTGTCTTTCCTCGGTGCAGCTATGGCCCGACCAGTATGCCCTCGGCTTCGAACCGACACGCGGAATAACGGTCTGGATGGTGTAGCGACGAGCAGGTATTCCGTCCGATACAGGCCGATTGCCGCGGTCGGGTGCCGACCTGGCGGAAACGTCCTTCGGGCGGGTGCGATTGCCCGGCATCCGCCTCGGGGGTGATGCCCGCTGTTTCAGGTGCGGTGGGCCGGGAACGCGCAATACATGGAGGAAGCACTGGAACGCGAGACAAAATGGGAGGTCGACGGGGTTTTTACGCTTCCGGCATTGGACAACCTCGTCTCCGGCAGTCGGATCGAAGAGACGTCGGTCGAATTGACCAGCACCTATTTCGACACCCCCGAGCTGGATCTGCTCGCTCACAATCTCACCCTGCGCCGCCGGGAAGGTACCGACGAATCCGGTTGGCAGTTGAAAGTTCCCCATCCGAGCGGTCGGACCGAATTGCATGCCCCGCTCTCGACGGAACTGCCGCACGAGTTCGTCGAGGTAGTCGCCGGCGCGTTGCTGGGTAAACAACTGCACGCGGTCGCCACGATTCGCACGCTGCGTCATCGCCACCGCGTACTCGGGCCGGACGGCGAATTGATAGTCGAAGTCGACGACGACATCGTCGACACGACAGCGGCGGGCGGAAGTTCCGTCGCCTGGCACGAGGTCGAGGTCGAACTCGGCCCGCGGATCGACGCGGTACCCGCGGCGCTGGTGGACAGCCTCGCCGAGGCGGGTGCACGCAGGTCGGAGTTTCCCTCCAAGCTGTCTCGCGTGCTACCCGCGCAGCCTGAGCCGGTCACGGATACCGGGGCGGAACGCGCCATCTGTGCATACCTGTCCGCGCAGATCGACATGATCTTCGCCGGTGACGTCGCTCTGCGGCGCGGCGAGGATCCGATCCACGACACTCGGGTCGCGACGCGGCGCCTGCGCAGCACTCTGCGCGTATTCGGAAGACTGTTGGACCGCTGCGCCATCAGTGCTGTCGAGGACGAATTGCGTTGGTACGCAGGGGTGCTCGGCGATGTGCGCGACTGCCACGTCCAACGTCGCCGTCTGGCCGACCAGGTGAACAAACTGCCGCCCGAACTCGTCCTCGGTCCGGTCGCCGCGCGCATCGACGCGACGCTGCTGGCCCGACAGGCGTCAAGCCGCAACGCACTCACCGAGGCCATGGACTCGACTCGTTACCTGGAGTTGCTCGCGACCCTGCATACCTGGCAATCGCACCCGCCGTTCAACGGGCGACTTCGCAGACGTGAACTCGTGCAGCGGGCTCGCGCGGCCGCGCGCAAGGCCGATCGCCGGCTCGCGACCGCGCTACATAACCAACGACACGAGTCATTGCACCGCGCCCGCAAGGCTGCCAAACGAGCCCGCTACGCCGCCGAACTGGTCGAGCCGGCCGGAAAATGCAGGCAAGCGAAGCCGAACATCAAGTACTACAAGAAGATTCAAAGCGTGCTCGGCGACTACAACGACGGCATCGTATCGTCACGATTCCTGTGGCGCACCGCGACGACCGCGGGCACAGCGGCAGGCGAGAACGGCTTCACCTACGGCCTGCTGTACGCAAACGAACTGCACGCCGCCGACGACGCCCGCCGTAGGGCCGCCACCATCGCCGCGAACAGATACTCGTGACCCACACGCCACCGCCCGTCTCCCCGACGTTGACCGATGCGATCGCGACAATGCGACGACTGCGTACCTCCGAATAGCGGAGCTGTGCGGTCAACCGCCCGCGCCGCCGCACTGCACCTGATCGCGCGGATGGGTGCCCACTCGATGATCTGTCCGGCGACAGGGGCAAGCCAGCTATCCTCCCAGACTTCGGGCACTACGTCCCCCCGTGGTGCGTGCGGCGGTTCCGACGGACTCAGCTGTTGATCCAGCAACCGGTGAGCGTTCTCCCGCCGAACGAAAGACATGACACGTCATGATTTCGATTGCTGTGCTTTGATATGGCACAAATGCTCCGAAATCGATTCCTTCTCGCTTAGTTCGACACTGGTCCACCCAACGGTGTGCCGGGATCCAGCCGGGTTCGTGGGTTTCGGCAACACCTGTGGGCTCGACGCGAGAGGACTGTAGTACTCGAATGGATAGGGTTCGTCGTACCGTTCGGGGTCGAAATCGCCGCAGATCGAGTAGCCCGCTCTTCATACAGTTGCTGGCCGCAGCGGTCGAATCCGCGGCCGACTCGATCGCGATCAGCTACAACCCGACCGGCGAACCGAATGATCAGCGCGAACTCACCTACACGGAGCTGGACGAGTCGTCATCGCGACTGGCACGGGAACTGATCGAACAGGGCGTGGGCCCCGGCGACATCGTCGCCGTCGGCTTCACCCGCTCGATCGAATCGGTGCTGGCCGTATGGGCCATTGCCAAGACCGGTGCGACCTACCTACCGGTCGATCCCACCCTTCCGCCGGAGCGCATCGCATACATCGTCGCCGACTCCCGGGCGGTGCTGGGGCTTACCGACTCGACGCATCGCTCGCGGCTCGGCACCGAGATCTGCTGGCTCGATGTCGATGATCCACTGCAGCGGGAGCGGATCGCGGCACGACCCGCACATCCGATCTCCTACGTCGATCGGGTGGGCACACCGACCGAACAGCATGCGGCCTACGTCATCTACACCTCCGGCTCCACCGGTCGCCCGAAGGGCGTCGTGGTGACCCACGCGGGTCTTGCGATGCTGGTCAACGCGCAGCGAGAGCGCTACGCGGTCGATGGCGATTCGCGAGTACTGCACGTTTGTTCGCCCAACTTCGACGTATCGGTGCTCGAGCTGCTGCTCGCCTTCAGTTCCGGCGCGACGCTCGTGGTATCCCCGCCAACGGTGTTCGGCGGCACCGAACTCGCCGACCTGTTACGTCGTGAGCGTGTCACGCACATGCTGATCACGCCAGCGGCGCTGGAGTCGGTCGATCCGGTCGGACTCGACGCGTTGCGGGTCGTGGTCGTCGCGGGTGACGCGTTCGGTCCCGGGCTGGTCGGGCGGTGGGCGGTGGCCGGGCGGTCTTTCTACAACGCATACGGGCCGACCGAGGTCACCATTCTCGCCACGGGTAGCGCCGAGTTGGTGCCTCGGCAGCCGATCACCATCGGTACCGCCCTGCCGGGTGTCGGCGCGGTGATGCTGGATGCGCGGTTGCGGCCGGTACCCGCCGACGTGATCGGCGAGCTCTATCTTTCCGGTCCCGCGCTGGCGCAGGGCTACCTGGGGCGGGCGGCGCTCACAGCGGAGCGATTCGTGGCGAATCCGTTCGGCGGGGAAGCCGGTACCCCTGGCGCGCGGATGTATCGCACCGGCGATCTGGTGCGGCGCCGCGGGGCCGATGGCGCAATCGAGTATGTGGGCCGCTCGGATTTCCAGGTCAAGATCCGCGGCTTCCGTATCGAGCTCGGTGAGATCGACGCGGCACTGACCGATCACCCCGATATCGAATACGCCGCGACTCTCGGCAAGGTCGCGCCATCGGGCGCGACCTTGCTGGTCTCCTATGTGCTGCCGCGGACCGGCATTTCCATCGATACCGGAGAGCTCGTGGGCTTCGTGGGAACCTCATTGCCTGGCCATATGGTGCCGTCCGCGATTGTTGTACTCGACGCGATCCCCTTGTCCGCCAATGGAAAGCTCGATCGGCAGGCGTTACCCGAGCCGGTGTTCGATGCGGTGGTGTCGCGTGCCCCGGTAGGCGCCGTGGAATCTCGACTCGCCGAGTTGTATGCCCAAGTACTCGGTGTGCGGGTCGGGGCAGAAGACTCGTTCTTCGCCGCCGGTGGCGACAGCATCCTCTCGATCCAGCTGGTGTCGCGAGCCCGTGCGGCCGGGATTGTGTTCACTCCCCAAGATGTGTTCGAGCAGCGCACGGTGGCCGGATTGGCGCGGGTCGCGGTGGTCGGTGCCGAGCCCGTGCCGAGGCTCGCGGAATTGCCCGGCGGGGGTGTCGGGGAGGTTCCGCTGACACCGGTGCTGGCCGCGCACCTCGTCGGCGGGAGGTCGTTCGGCCGATTCAGCCAGCAGATGGTGCTGGCCTTACCCGAGCACATCGATCGGGCGGGTTTGGTGGCCACGCTCACCGCGGTGCTGGACCACCACGACATGCTGCGCGCACGGGTGTGGGCTGCCAACGGGCGATGGCAGCTGCAAACTCTTGCGCCGGGTGCGGTGAACGCGGACGCGCTGCTCACGCGTATCGACGTGCCCGCGGGTCTGGACATCGATGAGCTGTGCGGAACCGCCAGTGCGGCAATGGATTCCGCCCTCGACACACTCGACCCGGCGGCGGCCCTGATGATCGCCTGCACCTGGTTGTCTCGACCGGACGGCCGGGATGCGTTGATCATCGCCGCGCATCACTACGTGATCGATGGCGTATCGTGGCGCATTCTGATCTCGGACTTGGTGACCGCGTGGGTGCAACGCGATGCTGGGCACCGGATCACCCTGCCCGGCGTTGGCACGTCGTTCCGGCGGTGGGCGCACGGTCTGGCCGAGGCGGCGACCGCCGCGGACCGTGCCAGCGAGCTGCCGTACTGGCGGCAGGTTCTGACCGTCGCTGATCCGCTATTGGGCGCACGGGCGCTCGACCCGGTCGTCGATACCGCGGCAACAGTGCGGCATTTCACCGTCGCCGTGCCTGCCGAGGTCACCCATGCGGTGTTGACCGAGTTGCCGACGCTGTATCGAAGCGGAGTCAACGACGGTCTGCTCACGGCGTTGGCACTGGCGGTGCGCTCGTGGCGGGCGAAAAGAGGGGGCGATGTCGCGGCC
Organism: Nocardia sp. NPDC051990; assembly: GCF_040680755.1. Classification (NCBI taxonomy): domain Bacteria; kingdom Bacillati; phylum Actinomycetota; class Actinomycetes; order Mycobacteriales; family Nocardiaceae; genus Nocardia; species Nocardia sp. NPDC051990. Next base: position 141,414 of record NZ_JBFAXH010000010.1, read on the forward strand.
ACGCGAATCCGGCTCGAGGGGCACGGTCGTGAAGAAAACACCGTCGCCGGTGCCGACCTGAACCGCACTGTCGGCTGGTTCACCAGCATGTATCCGGTGGTGCTCGACCTGTCCGGCATCGACGTCGATGCGGCGTGGAACAAGGCCGATGGCACCGCGTCGATGCTCAAGACGGTGAAGGAGCAGCTGCTCGCGGTGCCGGATAAGGGCATCGGTTTCGGCATGCTGCGTTATCTCGACGGCGATTCCGTAGGCGAGCTCGGCGGTGCGCTCGGCCAGATCGGTTTCAACTATCTCGGTCGGGTTTCCGCGGGCGACGTGCCGGAGGGGCTCACGGATCGGAGTTGGCTGCCGACCGCCGACTGGGGCGCCCCGGAGGCCGACCAAGATCGCGCGATGCCCGCGGCCGCCGTGGTGGATATCAACGCGATCGTGACCGATACCGACGCGGGCACCCAGCTGAATGCGTCGTTCGCGTACGCGTCCGAGATCCTCGACGAGGCCTGCGTGCGGGAGCTGGCCGAGTACTGGGTGGCCGCACTGACCATGCTCGCTGGACATGTACACGATCCGGCGGCCGGTGGCCTGACTCCGGCGGATGTCCCGCTTGTGCGGATCACCCAGGGTGAACTCGATATCTGGCAGCGCGAGCATCCGGGTCTGGTCGATGTCCTGCCGCTGTCGCCCTTGCAGCTCGGATTGCTTTTCCTGACACAGCTTTCGGACGATTCGGCAGATCCGTATCTGCTGCAGTCGGCGGTGGAATTGTCCGGCGCGATCGATTTGGATCGCCTGCGGCGGGCGGCGCAGACGGTGCTGGATCGGCATATGATCCTGCGGGCCGCATTCAGAACTTCGGCCGAGGGCACCCCGGTCCAGATCATTGCCGAGGGGCTGGCGGTCCCGTGGCGGATCGTCGACACACCGGACACCGATCTGGCGTCGCTGCTGGCCGCCGAAGCGCGCCTCGGATTCGATCCGACGGTGGCGCCACTGCTGCGATTCACGGTGTACCGCACGGACTCCGGACGCGTACATCTGGTGTTGACCGCACATCACATCCTGTTGGACGGCTGGTCGATGCCGTTGCTGATGAAGGAACTGCTGATTTCCTATGCGGCCGACGGCAATTCGGCGGCGCTACCGCGAGTCCGGCCGTATCGAGACTATCTCGCCTGGTTGGCGGTGTACGACCGGGACGCAACCAGGCAGATGTGGCGCGAAGCGCTGGCCGGTCCGACGCCGACTCGGCTGGCCGCGACCCTGCCGCCGCCCGGGACGGCCGCGGACGGCCATGGGGTTTGCGCCGCCGACTTGTCACCTGCCGCGACAGCGGAGCTGCTGACATTCGCCGCCGCAACCGAGGTCACCGTCAATACGGTGGTTCAGGCAGCGTGGGGTCTGGTGCTCGCGGCCTGCGCCGACGCCGACGATGTCGTGTTCGGCGCGGTGGTTTCCGGGCGACCACCACAGGTCGACGGGGTCGACGAAATGGTCGGCCTTTTCGCGAACACCGTCCCGGTTCGGGTTCGGTTCGACTCCGATGCGCCGGTGCGGCAACTGCTGATTCGGCTTCAGTCCGAACAGGTTTCGCTGCTCGATTGTCATCACCTCGGGTTGGCCGATATTCAGCGCGCCGTTGGTGCTGGTGAGTTGTTCGATTCTCTTGTGGCCTTCGAGTCGTACCCCGTCGACACCGATGGTCTGCGGCAGGCCCACGGGACGATCGACGGGTTGGAAGTCGTCGATCTCCAAGGTCGCAACTTCACCCACTATCCGGTGGCTGTCCAGGTCGAGTTGGACACCCAACTACATGTGCAGGTGCTGCACCGGCGCGACATGATCAGCACTGCGACCGCGCAGGCGCTCGCCGACCGGTTGCGGGTGCTGATCAGTGCATTCGTTGCGACGCCGGAGTGCACGCCGGCGGAAATCAATCGAATCCTCGATGAACGCGGCGATCTGATTTCACAGACGCGCTACTGGCGCACCGCGCTCCAGGGGCTGCCGGATGAGCTGAACCTGCCAACGGATCATCCACGGCCTGCGGTGTCCTCGCTTGCGCAAGCCTGCGTCGAGTTCGAGATCGGTGCGGATCTGCAGCACCGGCTACACCAGGTCGCGCAGACTCGCGACACGACGGTTTTCACCGTTGTCCACGCGACTTTCGCGGTACTGCTCGCGCGACTATCGGGTACCGATGACATCGCGATCGGCACTCCCGCCGAAACAGGCGGATCGGTCAACACGGTGGTACTGCGCACCAGGGTGTCGGGCGACATCTCCTTCGACGATCTGCTTGTGCAGGCGAAAGACATTGCTCTACAGGCATTCACACGAGCCGACCTGCCCTTCGACGGATTGCTGGCATTGCTGGATCCGGCCCGGTCGCTGGTACCGGTGATGTTGTCCGCCGGTGCTCAGGCCCCCGTCGCGCGCAGGGCGTTCGATCTGTCCCTGCATATTCGGGAGAGCCGAGACAGCGCGGGCATCGCCGCGAACCTATATTTCACGCCCGATCTGTTCGACCGGCGCACCGTGGAGGTCTTCGCCGAGCGATTCCTCCGGCTGTTGGCGGCCGCGATGCACCGCCCCGGGGACCCGATCGGTGACCTGCCGCTGCTCGGCGACGCCGAACTGGCCTTGTTGACCCGGGTCCACGACGATGAGGTGCGGGCAACCCGGTTGCTGCCAGATCTGCTGACCCGTGGAGTGGCCCTCGGGCGGGATCGGGTTGCGGTGCGTTACCAGGGTCGGTCGATCAGTTATGGCGAACTCGACGAACAGTCGTCGCGGTTGGCGCGGGTCTTGATCGATCGAGGTCTCGGTCCCGAACAGCCGGTCGCGGTGGCACTGCCGCGTTCCTACGACATGGTGCTTGCGGCAATCGCGATCGCCAAGGCCGGTGCTGCGTACCTGCCGGTCGATCCCACGTCTCCCGCGGATCGAGTGCGGTACATGGTGACGGACTCCGGTGCGGCCCTGGGCATTACCGAGTCCGACTATGTCGACCGGCTACCCGATGGGGTGGATTGGCTGGTGCTGGATGCACCAACGACCGCGGTGTTATGCGCTGGCAAATCCGCCGAAACGGTAACCGACGCCGACCGGATCGCGCCATTGCGGACGCGACATCCGGCCTACGTGATCTACACCTCGGGCTCGACGGGCCTGCCCAAGGGGGTCGCTGTAACCCACGGCGGATTGCGCGATTTGGTCGATCATTCGGTTGGTCAGTACCGCCTGGAGCCCCACCACCGGTACCTGCATATCTGTTCGCCGAGTTTCGATCCATCGGTAATGGAATGGATGTGCGCGTTCTCGGTCGGGGCGACGTTGGTGATCGTGCCGTCGACTGTCCTGGGCGGAGCGGAACTCGGCGAGTTGCTACGGACCGAGGAGGTGACGCACGCGATCATCACTCCGGCGGTGCTCGGCACAGTCGATCCGACCGGTGTGGACCGGTTGGAAACGCTGTTCGTGGGTGGGGACGTCCTGACCCCGGAGCTCTTGGCCACGTGGCAGCCGGGCCGCCGGTTGTTCAACGCGTACGGTCCGACCGAGGCGACGGTCATGTCGTCGAATGTGGAGTTGGTTGCGGGACAGCACATCACGATCGGTAAGCCGATTCCGGGTAGTTCGGCGTTCGTGCTGGATTCGCGGTTGCATCCGGTACCGCCCGGTGTCACGGGTGAGCTGTATCTGGCCGGTTCCGCATTGGCGCGCGGGTACTGGAACCGTGCCGGGTTGTCGGCACAGCGGTTTGTCGCCAATCCCTGGGGTGGGCCGGGTTCGCGGATGTACCGCACCGGCGACCTTGTGCGCTGGTACGCGGCGCCGGCGGATCGGACGGGCAATATCGCCCTTTCGTCGGCGGATTGGCAGCTCGACTATGTCGGTCGCGCTGATTTCCAGGTGAAGGTCCGTGGTTTCCGTATCGAGCTCGGCGAGATCGATGCGGTGCTCCGGCGACATGGCGATATCGATTTCGTGGTCACGCTGGGTCGTGAAATGCCCGGTGGTGCAACGGCATTGGTATCGTATGTACGCGCGGCGCCGGGGCGGGTCGTGGATCCGGTCGGGCTGCGGGAGTATGCGACCGAGCTCCTGCTGTCGCATATGGTGCCCGCGGCGATTGTGGTGCTGGACCGGATTCCGTTGACTTCGAATGGGAAGCTGGACCGTAAAGCGTTGCCGGAGCCTGTGTTCCCGACGACGGTGTCGCGTGCCCCGGTCGGCGCGATGGAGTCGCGGATTGCCGAGCTCTTCGCGCAGGTGCTTTCTGTGGAGCGGGTCGGGGTGGACGATTCGTTCTTCACGGTCGGTGGTGACAGCATCATGTCGATCCAGTTGGTGTCGCGGGCCAAGGCGGCGGGGATCATCTTCACCACGCGAGATGTGTTCGAACAGAAGACAATCGCGAGGTTGGCTCGTGTCGCCGTCGTCGGTAACGAATCGACAGCGGCGGTTTTGACGGAGTTGCCCGGCGGTGGTGTCGGCACGGTTCCGCTGACTCCCGTACTCGCTTGGTTCCTCGCCAACGGTTCGTTCAATCGGTTCGCCCAGAGCTTGGTGCTCGGGTTGCCGGAGGGGATCGATCGCGCGGGTGTGGTGGCCACCCTCGACGCGGTGCTCGATCATCACGATGTGCTGCGCTCGCGGGTGTGGCAGGTGGACGGGTCGTGGCGGTTCGAGGTGTTGGGACATGGTGCCGTCGAGGTCGACACACTGGTGGCCGAGATCGAAGTGCCCACCGGTGTCGACGAGTCCGAGCTGAACCGGATGGCCGACGCGGCAATGGATTCCGCGCTGGCCAGGTTGGATCCCGCTGCGGGCCGGATGATCACGTTCACCTGGCTGCGCAGACCCGATGCGCTCGATGCTATCGCCGTCGCGGTCCATCACTACGTGATCGATGGTGTGTCCTGGCGGATTCTGATTCCGGATCTGGTGCTGGCGTGGGCACAGCGCAGCGCTGGGCAGCCGGTGGCACTGCCCACGGTCGGCACCTCCTTCCGGCGCTGGGCGCACGGTTTGGTGGAGGCGGCCGCCAAGGCGGACCGTGCCGCGGAGATCGATTACTGGCAGCGGCTACTGGCCACGCCGGATCCGCTGCTCGGCGCGCGTGCCCTCGACCCGGTCGCCGATACCTTCGAGACCAGGGGCGGGTTCGACATCCGGATTCCGGTCGAGGTCGCCGACGCGGTGCTCACGACGGTTCCCGCGCTGTATCAGGGCAGTGCCAACGACAGTCTGCTCGCGGCGCTCGCGATGGCGGTGCGTGCTTGGCGGGCGCGGCGCGGTATCGATACTCCGGTCACGCTGCTCCGGCTGGAGGGGCACGGTCGCGAGGAAGACGCCGTGCCCGGCGCCGACCTGACCCGCACCGTGGGTTGGTTCACCAGCATCAGCCCGGTGGCCATCGACCTGTCGGGGATCGACACCGAGGCCGCCCTCGCCGGTGGCGAGGCCACCGCCACGGTACTGAAATCGGTGAAGGAGCAACTGCTTTCCGTGCCGGATCGCGGCATCGGTTTCGGACTGCTTCGGCATCTGAATCCGGATACCGCCGACGCGCTGGCCGGTGATCTCGGGCAGATCAGCTTCAACTACCTCGGCCGCGTCTCCGCGGGTACGGTGCCCGACGGTCTGTCGAATGCGGGCTGGTTGCCGACCGCGGAACTGGGAGCCGTTGCCGCGGAGCCGAATCCGGACCTTCCGCTGTCCGCGGTGATCGATATCAACACGATTGTCAGCGATACCGCGGATGGGCCGCGGATGGTGGCGTCGTTCGCTTTCGCGGCGTCGATTCTCGACGAGGCGGCGGTGCGGGATTTGGCCGCGGACTGGCTGTCCGCGCTCACCGCGATTGCCGACCACTCGAAGGATCCGACCGCTGGCGGTCTGACTCCATCGGATGTGCCGCTGGTACCGGTCTCGCAGGTCGAGCTGGACCAGTGGCGGCGGAACTATCCCACGATGTCGGATGTGCTGCCGTTGTCACCGCTGCAGGGCGCACTGCGGGTGCTCATCGAACTCCTGGATGGTTCGGTCGACGCCTACATCATCCAGCTGGCGGCGCGGCTCACGGGCGAGCTGGACATGAGCCGGTTGCGCCGAGCCGCGCAGACGATTCTGGACCGGCACGCGAACCTGCGGTCGGCCTTCGTACCCACGGTCGACGGGACGTCGGTGCAGCTGGTGGTGGACGGCGTCGAGGTGCCGTGGCAAATTGTCGACGGTGTGTCCGATGCAGAGCTGCCGGAACTACTGCTTGCCGAGCGGCGACGCGGATTCGATCCGGCAGTGGCACCGCTGCTGCGATTCACGGTGTACACCAACGACTCCGGGCACCCAGGGACGGCAGACGGCGGCGGTAAGCACAAGGGGATGGCAGCCGACGGAGCTTGCGGAGTCGGCGGGGTGGGTAAGCACAAGGGGATGGCAGCCGACGGAGCTTGCGGAGTCGGCGGGGTGGGTAAGCACAGCCACCTCGTCTTGACCGGACATCACATCCTGCTCGACGGCTGGTCGATGCCGCTGTTGATGAAGGAACTCCTGGTCCTGTACGCGACCGGCGGCGACACCGCACTGCTCGCACCGGTCCGGCCCTATCGCGACTATCTGCGGTGGCTCGCGCAACAAGACCGGGAGGCCGCGATGCGCGCGTGGTCGGACATGTTGGCCGGCGCCACCGCGACCACGCTCGCCCCTGAACTGGCGTGGCCCGCGGCCGTCGGCGCCGGGTTCGGCCTCTGTGAATTCGAACTGTCGACCGCACAGACCTCGGCGCTCATCGCGTACGCGGCCACGGCCGAGGTCACCGCCAATACGGTGCTACAGGCGGCGTGGGGTCTGGTCGTCGCCGGTAGCACCGGACGCGACGACGTCGTATTCGGCGCGACCGTGTCCGGCAGACCACCGCAACTCGACGGTATCGGCGGCATGATCGGCCTGTTCGTCGATGCCATCCCGGTGCGGATCCGGTTCGATCGCGACACGACGATGCGGGCACTGCTAGCAGGATTGCAGGCCGAGCAAGCGTCGCTGTTGGACCATCACCATCTCGGGCTAGCCGCGATCCAGCGCCTCGCCGGAATGTCCGAATCCACCGGGCCGACTACGCAAGCTCCGACCTCTGCCATCCCCCACGGCGAACTGTTCGACACGATGCTGGTTTTCGAGTCCTACCCCGTCGACGCCGAAGGGCTGCAGCAGGCCAGCGGCGCCATCGACGGGTTGCGGATCGAGCAAATGCGCGGGGCCGACTTCACGCACTACCCGATCACCGTTGTGGTCTTCCTGGATACCCGGACGCTGGTGCAGGTGAAGTACCGGCGCGATATCGTCGCCGACACGACGGCGCAGGCGGTGGCTGATCGGCTGCGCCGCGTGCTCGGCGATCTGCTCACGACACCGGACCGTACCGCGGCCGATACCGCGCTGCTGCTCGACGGCGAATCGGACGACCCGATCACCAGGTCCCGGTACTGGCGCACCACATTGGCTGGCCTGCCCGATCGACTGGAGCTGCCAACGGACCGGCCGCGCATCGCGGTGCTTTCGGATGTCCGTGGGCGGGTTGAGTTCTCGGTGCCGAACCAGGTGCACTTGGGTCTACGACGGCTCGCGCGCACGGCGGGCGTGACATGGACCGCGGTGGTGCGCACGGCATTGGCGGTAGTGCTCGCGCGACTGTCGGGCTCCGACGATATCGCGATCGGGACACCGATGCCGGGTAGCCGCCGTGCGGAATTGGTGCTGCGTACCCGCGTGGATCGGAGCGCGCGCTTCGTCGACCTGCTACCGGACGCACACCAGCGTGAACTGCAAGGGTTCGCGCACACCGGGATTCCGTTCGACGAGTTGGTCGATCTTTTGGGAGCGCGGCGATCGCCGGGGCGCCATCCCCTGTTCCAGGTGGCTCTGTCGTTCCAGAGTCCGCCGGACGCGGTCGGGGATCTGGCACTGGCCATCTCGTCCGAGGACGGTCACTCGGCCCGGATGAGCGGCGAGATGTCTTTCCTGCGTGATCTTTTCGATGACCGTACGGCGGAGCTGTTTGCCCGGCGGTTGGTACAGGTGCTCACGACGGTCGTGGACGAGCCAGCGGCGCGGGTGAGCGATCTGCCACTGTTGGTCGACGACGAGTACACGTGGCTGACCGGGATGGGCGGCGGCGCCCCGGTTACCGTCGGGATGCTGCCGGATCTGCTGGCCCGGGGAGTCGGTCTCGGGCGTGATCGAGTCGCGGTGCGCGACGCCGGGCGGGCGTACACCTACGGTGAGCTCGACGAGCTGTCGTCGCGTCTGGCACGCGTACTGATCGATCGAGGTGTCGCGTCGGAGACGGTGGTGGCACTGGCTATGCGCCGTTCGTACGAGATGATCGCCGCGGTATGGGCGGTCGCCAAGGCGGGTGGCGCGTATCTGCCGGTCGATCCGACCTATCCGGTGGACCGGGTGCGGCATATGGTGATCGATTCCGGTGCGGTGGTGGGCATTACGGTCGCTCAGCAGGCCGGTCTACCCGACACGGTGGATTGGCTGGTGCTCGACGATCCCGCCGTGCTCGCTCGCTGCGCCGCTCACTCGGCTGCCGCGGTGACAGATGCGGATCGGCGTGCGCCGCTGCGCATGTCGCATCCGGCCTATGTGATCTACACGTCGGGGTCGACAGGATTGCCCAAGGGGGTCGCCGTCACCCACGCCGGGCTCGGTGGACTCATCGGGCACACCGTCGACATGCTCGGACTCGGCCCGCACCATCGGATGCTGCATGTCTGCTCGCCTAGTTTCGACCAATCGGTGGAGGAGTGGACCAGTGCCTTCTACAGCGGCGCGACCCTGGTAATCGCCGCACCGGATATCGTCGGCGGCACCGAACTACATGACCTGCTGCGCGTCGAACGGGTGACGCATACGATCATCACCCCGGCGCTGCTCGGCACCGTCGATCCCTGCGGCCTGCCCGACTTGGCGGTGGTGTCCGCGGGTGGCGAGGCCACCACTGCCGAACTGCTGGCCACATGGCAGCCGGGACGCCGCTTCATCAACGGATACGGCCCGACCGAGGCGACGATCGGCGCCACCTATGCGACTCTGCTTGCGGGACAACGGATAACGATCGGCCGTCCGATACCCGGCGGATGGGCAGCGGTGCTCGACGAGCGGTTGCAGCCAGTGCCCACGGGTGTCGCCGGTGAGCTGTATCTGGCGGGCCCGGCACTCGCCCGCGGCTATCACGGGCGTACCGGCCCGACGGCGGAACGGTTCGTTGCGAATCCGTGGGGCATGCCGGGCGACCGGATGTACCGGACCGGCGATCTGGTCCGATGGCTACCGGATGCCACAGCTGCCGGCTGGGAGTTGGAGTACCTGGGCCGCACGGACTTCCAGGTGAAGATCCGTGGCTTCCGTATCGAACTGGGCGAGATCGACGCGGTGCTCACCACGCACCCCGACGTGAACTACGCGGTGACCCTCGGGCGTGAAAACCTCAGCGGGACTATGATTCTGGTGTCGTATGTGACGGGCAGGGCGCTGGATTCGGAGCAACTGGCGCGCTGGGCGGGGCGGAGCCTGCCGTCGCATATGGTTCCCGCGTCGGTCGTGGTGCTCGACGCGATTCCGTTGACGGCGGTCGGCAAGCTCGACCGGAATGCACTCCCCGAACCACAGTTCGGGGCGCGCACCTATCGGGAACCGTCGACAGTTGCGGAACGGGTCGTAGCCGGTGTCTTCGCCGAGGTGCTCGGCATCGAACGCATCGGCACCGACGACAATTTCTTCGAGCTGGGCGGCAATTCGCTGCTCGCCACTCGGGTGACAGCCCGCCTCGGCGTGGCGGTGGATGCCCGCATTCCGGTGCGTGTGCTGTTCGCCGCGCCCACCGTCGCGGGTTGTGCGCGGGAGGTGGCCGAGCTCACCGGTACCGGGAGTCGCCGCGCCCTGGTAGCGGGCCCACGGCCGGAACGTATTCCGCTGTCGCCCGCACAGCAGCGGATGTGGTTCCTCAACAGGTTCGATACCGAATCGACCGCATACAACATTCCGGTCGCGATCCGCTTGACCGGCGATCTGGATATCGCAGCGCTCGGACAGGCGTTCACCGATGTCGTTGTGCGCCATGAGATCCTGCGAACCATCTATCCGCAGCCGGAGACGGGTGAGTCGAGCGCCGCGGATCCGGTGCAGGTCATCCTGCCGCCCGGCCACTCCGATGTGCCGCGGCTGGGGGTCCGGACCATCGGTGTTGCCGAGGTGGAATCGGCTGTGCTGGAACTGGTGTCGACGACTTTCGATGTGACTGCCGAGGTGCCTGTCCGCGCCGTACTGTTCCGGGTCGAGGACGGCGAATTCGTGCTGGCCATGGTCGTCCATCACATCTCGGGTGATGGCTACTCCGGCGGCCCGCTTACTCGTGACCTGACGTCGGCATACACGGCTCGGGCGCTCGGGCAGGCCCCGGATTGGTCGCCGTTGGCCGTGCAGTACGCGGATTACACGGTGTGGCAGCGAGCGTTGCTCGGCAGTGCGGAACAGCCGGGGTCGATGGCGGCAGAGCAGATCGCCTTCTGGCGGCGGGCCCTTGCCGACCTGCCGGATGAGCTGGAGTTGCCGAGAGATCGGCCGCGCCCGGCGGTGCAGTCTTTCGCGGGCGGCCGAGTGGAGCTGCGCATCGATGCGCGGGCGCACGCGGCGCTGGCGGAGCTGGCACAGGCCGAGGGCGCGACGCTGTTCATGGTTGTGCATACCGCGCTGGCGGTGTTGCTCGCCCGATTGTCGGGCACCGACGATATTGCGATCGGCACACCCATAGCGGGTCGGGGTGAGGCGGTGCTCGACGATCTGATCGGTATGTTCGTCAACACCCTGGTGTTCCGCACCCGGGTGGACGCGAGCGCTGGTTTTACGGAATTGCTTGCGCGGCAACGCGATATCGACGTCCAAGCGTTCGCCCATGCCGATGTGCCGTTCGAGCAGTTGGTTGAAGTGCTGAATCCGGCGCGTTCGACGGCACGGCATCCGCTGTTCCAGGTGGGGCTGTCGTTCCAGAACCTGGCGCCGGCCACGATGGAGTTGCCGGGCTTGACCGTCACCGAGTTGACAACGGATCGAGGGCTTTCGCAGTTCGATCTGCATGTGATCATGGCCGACAGCTACGACGTGGACGGTGTGCCGACGGGTATCGGCGGCTTCTTCACCTACGCCGCGGATCTGTTCGACGAGTCGACGGTGCGGAGTTTCGTGGACCGGTTCGTGCGGATGCTCGATGCCGTAATCGTGGATCCGCGGGTGCCGGTCGGTGCAATCGATCTGCTCGCGAGCGACGAACGTGCACGCATCCTCACGACATGGAACGACACCCGACACCAACTGAATACCGCCACCACCTTGGTGTCGCTGCTGGACGAGACCGTCGCTGCCGCATCGGAGTCGACAGCGCTGGTCGCCGCGGATGGTACTCGGATCACCTATGGTGAACTGGATGCACGCGTGAACAGAGTTGCGCGGTACTTGATTTCGTTGGGAATTGGCCCGGAGTCGCGGGTGGCGTTGGCTATTCGGCGTTCGGTGGATCTGGTCGTCGCGATGTATGCCGTGAGCAAGGCCGGTGGTGTGTACGTGCCGGTCGATCCGGATCAACCCGCGCAGCGGACCGATTCCATGCTGGAGACCGCGGCACCGGTTTGTGTACTGACGAATGCCGATGCGGGTTTCGGAACCTCCGCCGCGCCGCTGGTGCTGATGGACAGGCTGGACCTGTCCGCGGTGGACGCGGCCCCGATCACCGACGACGAGCGGATCGCGCCGTTGCGCGCCGAGCACCTGGCTTACGTGATCTTCACGTCGGGTTCCACGGGTCGCCCCAAGGGGGTCGCGGTCTCACACGGCGCGATTGTCAATCAATTGGTCTGGAAGACAGCGCAATTCGGATTGACCATCGATGACGTGGTGCTGTTGAAGACGGCGGCGACGTTCGATTTGTCGGTGTGGGAATTCTGGGCGGCCGTGGTCTGCGGCGGCCGCCTGGTGATCGCCGCGCCGGATGGCCATCGCGACCCGGAGTACCTGAACGGACTGATGACCCGTGCGGGCGTGACCACGCTGCACGCGGTGCCATCGATGCTGGACGCATTGCTGACCGGTCGGCTACCGGACTCGTTGCGTCGGGTGCTGGCCATCGGCGAGACCCTGCCCGCCGCGCTGGCGCGCCGGTTCGCGGCGGCGGCGCCCGAGACGTCGCTGTACAACCTGTACGGCCCGACCGAGGCGGCGGTGTCGATCACCAGCCATCGGGTGGGCCGGCGTGACGAATTGGCCGTGCCGATCGGCAGACCGGCGTGGAACAGTCAGTTGTACGTACTGGATTCGCGGTTGCGGCCGGTCCCTGCCGGTGTCGCGGGTGAGCTGTACTTGGCTGGAGTGCAGTTGGCGCGGGGCTACTTCGGTCGCGCCGACCTGACGGCGGATCGTTTCGTTGCCAACCCGTTCCAGCCGGGTGCCCGGATGTATCGCACCGGTGATCTGGTGGCATGGAATGCCGACGGCGTGCTCGACTATCGGGGCCGTGCCGATTTCCAGGTGAAGATCCGTGGCTTCCGAATCGAACTCGGCGAGATCGACGCGATTCTAGCCGCCCATGCGGACGTGGATTTCGCTGTAACGGTCGGCAGGGAGAATTCCGCTGGGGCAACAATTCTCGTGTCGTACGTGCTGGCCGCCCCGGATCGGGTGATCGATCCGGATCGGCTGATCCACTGGGCCGCACGCACTTTGCCTTCGCATATGGTGCCCGCGGCGGTCGCGGTCCTCGACGATGTTCCTTTGACCCAGGTCGGCAAACTCGACCGCGCGGCGCTGCCCGAACCGGAGCTGCGAACCCGCGCCTACCGCGCACCGACAACGGCGCTCGAGACCACGGTCTGCGAGATCTTCGGGGAAGTACTGTGTCTCGATCGCATCGGATTGGCTGACAACTTCTTCGAACTCGGCGGAAATTCGCTCATCGCGACCAAGCTGACGGCTCGGTTGAGTGCGGCGCTGGCCGAAACGATTCCGGTGATGTGGGTGTTCAGCGCGCCCACCCCGGCGGGCATCGTTGCGGAGTTGCGTGCGCGCGGCGCGGAGGGCGCCGGTGCCGACGCGGCATTCGATGTCCTGCTGCCGCTGCGCACCTCTGGCACCGCCGAGCCGCTGTTCTGCATCCATCCGATCGGGGGCATCGCGTGGTCGTTCGCCGGGCTGGCCGCCCACCTCGATGCGGATCGGCCGATCTACGGACTGCAGTCACCGGTGCTGAGTTCGGCGGCGCCACTGCCGGATTCGATCGAGGATTGGGCACGGCTCTACGTCAAACACGTTCGTGCGGTGCAACCGGAGGGCCCCTACCACCTGCTCGGCTGGTCACTCGGCGGTGTGCTCGCGCATGCCATGGCCGTCCAACTCCAAAACGAGGGCGCACAGGTGGCGCTGCTGGGAATGCTGGATAGTCGACTACTCGGCACCGCCGCCGAATCCTGCCTCGGTGGGATCGAGGTAGCGGTGCCGGAGCTGCTCGGTGGACTGCTCGGTGACCAGGCCGCGACATTCGGCCTGGACGAAACCGTGGAATTGACCCAGCTGGCCCAGCGTTTGAGCATGCTCCCCGAGCCGTTCGCATCCTTCGGGGCCGCGCGGATCGAACGGGTCGTGGCCGCGGCGATCGATTCGACCGCTCTCGACTCGGTATATAGTGCGCGGTCGTTCGACGGGGACCTCGTCTACTTCACCGCCACCCACGACGATCCGACCTGTTCCATCGGCGCGGCGACCTGGACTGCCGCAGTGACGGGTTCCGTGCACAATCACCCGGTGGCCACCACCCACTGGCGGATGACCACCGATGCGGCGCTCCGGCATATCGCGGAGGTCCTGCACGAGTGGTTGTGAGGCGACGAACCAGACGACAGCTCAGGCTCCGGTTCCGGTCCCGATTGCCTGCGCCGGACCATCCGGCAGTACTGGCCCGCTGTTGTTCACAATTCCTCTTCGCAACCGACGCGGCCCGCGGCACTGGCATCCAGGCACCACGAGCAGTGATCGAGCCCCCACGGCCCGATCACTGTTCGCGTCTTTCATTGATCCGCCGCAGCGACATCGCCCTGCGGGGCCACAGCTGCGCCGGAGATATCGTGGCGACATACGGTGGCGGCCAGGCATTCTCACCGTTGACAGGTTGTAGTTGTTCACCGCAGTCGTGTTGACCGCCCGTGACTGATATCGGCCCTCGTCAAGCCGGAGTCCGGCATAGTACTGGCCGGTACGGGCTGCGAGCCCTGGTGTCGGCGGGTATGATAGGGCGGTTTGATCGCGCTGAAACTGACTGCGGTTGAACGTCTTTGACTTTGCCGGGCGGGTGGTCCGTCCGTTGGAGCTCGGCGATCATGCCGATCACTGGCCGGACGAGTAGGGAGTGCACAGCATGTCGAGATCGCACTGGGACGTGCAGATCCCTCGCAGTGTTTCGTCGACTGGACCCTCCGGGTCCAGTCGGTTTCTAGTGTCCGCGTGACCGGTTGTCGATCCACAGTCACCACCGCCTTCGGCGCGAGACAAGCCGCGCTAGGGGTCGGATCGGTCTCGAGCTCGTCCAGAGAATGCCTGTCACGCTCATCGCGGAGGTCGCGCTGCAACTCCGCCCAATACTCGCTCCGCCACAACGAGACCGGCTCCGCATGGACTACCAATTGCGAGCCCGACTGGACTGGTGTAGCACTCGGGTCGAGACGCTTTGCGCACCCGGCGCATACGCTCCCCTGATCATCGGCGCCTATCACACCTCTGCCCCGAGGCCGAGTCGTCCGTGCCAAGCTTTCCAAGTGTGCGTTGATGCTTTACAGCTCCAGCGCCGAATGTAGTTGAAAGTTGAATGATTTGATCGGAACGCCTCGTGCGCCAGGAGAGGTGGGTGATGACGAGACGGCACCGACCATTCCTGCCCGCGGTCGGCGGGCCACGTCCTTGGCTGCGGCGTCCCCGCCCGGCTGAATATCTTCTCCTGCACCAGATTCTGCGCTGTCGATGACCACACCCAGTGGAGTCCAACATTTCGGGTTGGTGAGGTCCACTCTCTGCGCGACTCAGATGCGGGTAATTTGGCGATCGTTGGCCACACCCTGTGGTAAACGCCGAAATGCGTTCTCCCAGTTGAGAACTCACGGACAACGGCTACACTCGGAGACGTGCAAATTGAGCTTTTCGCTTGGGTAGCGGCCGTTTCCTGTGCCTGTGATTCCCCGAGGGCCAGATCGACGCGCGCCAACTTTGCGGCGCGGTGTCCGAAACGTGTTGGCCGGGTGGCGGAACGAAACCTCACGTGAAGTTGCATGGTGCATTGAGCTTTTGACAGGTCATCGTCCGGCTCCGTTGTCCCGGTCCCGACGGTATCCGCGTGAGCGTGGGTAACGGCTGGCTCCGGTGCGTCGAAGTTCGGCAGCGATGGCCCCGGTATGCCCAACGGTGGACGAGTAGCCGCTGGGATCGGAAATGAGTAGGAGGCGGTTATGGTTACGCAGGGGTATAGGGAACACACAGCACTTGCCGAGCTTCTTCGGCACGGCAACCTGGAGTTCCACCAGCAGCTGCAGCAGGTTCTGAGCAACCCGGACTTCGCCGTTACTGAGAAGCAGAGCCAGGAGCGGCGGCGGGAGAACGCGTATGATCACTTGCGATATCTGGTCAAGGAGATCGGCGGCACTCGCGATGTCGCGACCGATCTACCGGAGCTGTTCGCGGTGTTCGACTGGTCCGCCGTGCTGGCGACGGACCTGATCCCGCTGATCTCCGGCCACTTCAATTTGGCCTCGGGCAGCCTGGCCACCCTGACCGATTCCGACGCCGCCGCGCCGTACCTTCACGACCTGGATGACGCTTCCAGCGTCGGCGTCATGCTGCTGACCGAGTACGGGTGCGGTTCCAACATCGGATTCATGCAGACCACCGCGACATGGGACGGTAACGGGTTCGTGCTCAACACCCCGAACCCGCGGGCGCGGAAATTCATGCCTAGCGTTGGCATCCCGGTTGCTCGGGTCTGCGTCATCGGTGCACGGTTCATCGACGCGGCGGGCGTCGATCAGGGCGTGCACCTGTTCACGGCGCGACTACGCGACGCCAACGGCGAACCGTGCCCCGGTGTGACGATCACCCAGCTCGACCACCAGCCGCTGGTCATCATGGACAACTCGGTCATCAGCTTCGATAATCTCCGAGTCGAGCGCAGTGCCTGGCTGAGCAACGACCTGGCCACTATCGATGATGAGGGTGTGCTGACCTGGCGCGATGAGACAAGCCGGAAGCGTGCGTTCGCATCGGCGATCAGCCAACTGACCGTCGGGCGTTTGGCGCTCTCGTCGTGCCTCAACGCCTCGGCCCGCGCCTCGCTCTACATCGCTTTGCGTTACGCCGCCAAGCGGGTAGTGCCGTTGACGCCGGTCGACACCACATTCATGATCGATATCCCGCACGTGCGCGACACCCTGCTCACCGATCTGGCCGGCACTGTCGCCCGGACCATCTATGGGAACGCGATCAAGACCTTCCTCGCGGGCGCTGATCTCACCGCCCGCGACACCGTCGTATCGGTGATGTTGGCCAAATATTTCATCCAGAAGCATGCCTTGGAGACAGTCACCGACTGTCGCATCAAAATGGCTGCGCAAGGCATGTTCAGCGCCAACCGGGTCGCCAACTACCTCGGAGTAAATCATGCCGCTATCACCGGCGAGGGCGACATCTACGTCCTCGGGTCCGTCGCCGGTCGCGTGCTGGCCAAACAGCTCGTTAGCACGCCGCCACTCGAACCCGCTCTCCACGATCCCGCCGACCCCGGCGACCGGTCGCGCTTGCTCCGCGCCCGCACACTGACGATCGCGCAAGAGATTCAACCGCTCCTTGGCGATCCAGCGCTACAAGCTCGGCTGGAGGTCATTCCAGACGCGCTCGAGCTCGCCGATGCCTACTGCGCAGAGCAGGCCCTGCGACTGCTCGACGAACACGCCGAACACCATCCCGAGATCGCCGCCCTGCGTGACGTTTTCGCTCTGGAGCAGATCAACAAACAGTCTGCGTGGTATCTCACCCACGGTCTACTCGACATCGCTGCCATAAAGGCCGTGAAGCAGCAACTCCGCGGTGGGCTCCTTCCACAGGCCATCGACGATCTCGCCGACCACGTGCCCGCGCTACTGGACGCGTTCGGCTTGGACGACGAGATCCTCGGCGCACCAGTGCTGTCCGAGGATCTGCCCGCCGCATGGGACTCCCGCTGCAACGACCTGAGCCGCAACTGATCCTGCCAAGCCAGTCCGGGTAGGGCGCCCCCAACGGAGGCGCCCTACCCGGACTTTCGTAGTGCAACGCGTCAACCAGTGCTGCAGTGGCCTCCGCTGGATCGAAGATTCCCCAGGTAGGCGGGTGCAAAGGGCGATGTGGGGCCGAAACCAACCTCGACGGCGGAATCCTGTTGGCAGGGAACAATATAGCGACCCGACAGTCATCGCTCGACCCTCGCCCTGGGTACTATGCTGCCGCAACCGATCTCAAGGAGACTATGTGTATCCGCAGCAGGGTACTACCGCCGACCCAATGTCGTCGATCGAGTTCAAAGGTCCTCGAATCCAGATCTACAGTAAAGAATTTGCGGCCGATCCCCACGGCTTCTACCGCCAGATGCGTCGAGACTTCGGTCCGCTGGTACCAGTCGAGATGTGGCCAGGAGTGCCTGCAACCCTCGTTATCAACTATCGCACCGCCGTACGCATTCTCAACGACCCCGACCATTTTCCAGCCGATCCGAGTGTCTGGCACAAGACCGCACCTGCCGATATCCCGATCATGCCGATGATCGAGCCCCGACCCAACGCAATCCGCACCAGCGGCGCAGATCACGCTCGCTACCGCGATACTTTGAACTACGCCTTGGCCGGGATCGACCTCAACTCCTTGCAACCCACGGTGCAGAGAACCGCCATCCCGATCATCAACACGTTCTGCAAGGACGGGAACGCCGACGTGTTGCAGCAATACATCCTCCCGCTGGTCTTCTCGGTCTTCTGCCAAGTACTCGGCTGTCCACCAGACATCGGTGATGAGGTCGCA
This sequence comes from Nocardia sp. NPDC051990, assembly GCF_040680755.1. Lineage (NCBI taxonomy): Bacteria > Bacillati > Actinomycetota > Actinomycetes > Mycobacteriales > Nocardiaceae > Nocardia > Nocardia sp. NPDC051990. The sequence goes on from NZ_JBFAXH010000010.1 coordinate 159,558, forward strand.
GCGGCCAGTGCCGCGATGTTCGACGGTGTGGATACCGAAGCAGTGAACGCGCAAATGGGCAACGCGTTGTTCAACCTTACCGCGCTGAAGCGCGCGCACCCGACTGACGACGTCGCCACGAGACTCGTCCAGCATCCCGCCGAGCTGACCGACGAAGAGATGGTGCAGCAGCTTGTCCTGCTGTTTGCTACCGGTATCGAACCACCACTGAACCTCATCGCCAACACCCTGCTGTTGATGCTGACCGATCCCCGCTTTACCAACCATGACAATCACTTGCCAACCAAGACCGCACTCTATGAGCGGCTGGCAACCGACCCGCCAATGGCGAACTATTGCCTTACCTATCCTCGCCAGCCAATTCTGATCGACGACGTCTGGTTGCCGGCGAATCAGCCGGTCATCATCAGCATGGCCGCGTGTAATACAGATCCAGAGATGAACACAGGCGAATTCCTGGACAACGGATGGAATCTGGCGTTCAGCACCGGACCGCACAACTGCCCTGCCCACGCACGGCCGTACGGACTTCTGCTCGCACAGGAAGCCATCGATCAACTCCTGGACGCCCTCCCAGAGATGCGGCTGGCGCTGCCACCAGAGAAGTTGGACTGGCGGCCGGGCCCATTTCACCGAGCATTGAAAGCGTTGCCGGTTGTGTTCCCGCCTTCTTCTCCATTGCAACTCTGAAGGCGTAAGCCTTTTGAGACGCGGCGACCAGTACATCCCACCGACAGCACTGATCTGATGGTGGACGAATACACCGGCCGGGCCGAATTCGCGCTCCAAAACCGCGGAGGTGCCCCGTCCGCAGTGGCCGGCCGAGCTGCTGGCCCAGTGTCGATATGTCGCCGAGATTCCGTGTGGCAGGGGCTGATTCCTGACCGAGTACGCTGCTGCGAGGTGCGGGTGAACATGGTGGACGCCAACATGGCGATGCCGGCCGCCGCGACCGAGCATGCCCGCAGCCTCGGTGCTGGTTGTCACGGAGCTGCATTCGCGCCTTGATAGGGCCCGCCTGCTCGACGGTGAGGTCTGGCCGTGCCGAGCAACTGGCCCTCGGCTACCTTGCCGTAGCGGATGACAGATTCCGTCGACAACCACGTCGACAGTTGAACAGGCAACCTCACCAATTCGGGCCGACCCACCGCTGGCCGAAAACATCGCAACTTTGCCGGAAATGACAGAGCCCCAACGGGTATCGACGGCTACGTTTGTTGTGAGCGCCCAGAGGACGCGGTGGCAACACACAAGGCCCCGCCCGCTGGTTTACGGTCAGATTGGAGTTTGCATGGAAAACTACACCGACCCCATCGTCCTCGATCCCGAAGGTCGGGACATTCAGGGTGAGATCGCCCGCATCCGGAAGCGAGGACCGGTCACCAAGGTCGTGCTCCCGGGCGGAGTGCCAGCATGGTCGGTGACCGACGCGGCCATGCTCAAGGAGATTCTTTCCGGCTCAGAGGTTTCCAAGGACCCGCACAAGCACTGGCCCGCGTTCCGGAATGGGGAGATCGGCAAGGACTTTCCTCTCCTCAACTGGGTGAATACGCGCTCGATGTTCACCGCCTACGGATCCGAACACCGGCGGCTCCGCAACTTCGTGGCGCCAGCGTTCACCAACAGGCGCACCGCGGCGCTGGAGCCCCGCATTCAGGCGATTGCCGATGACCTGGTGACGGGTCTGGATGCCGCGCCGGAGGGCAACCCCGTGGACATCCGCGAGCATTTCGCCTATCCGCTGCCACTACGTGTGATCAACGAGTTGATGGGAGTTCCCGAGCACCTGGTCGGGCCACTGCGGAAATGCGTGGACGGCATCTTCGACATCGCCTCGAGCGAAGAGCAAGCCGTAGCCAACTACGAGGAGATGATCGGGCTCCTGCAGCATCTCGTTGCGTATCGTCGCGAGAATCCCGCTGATGACATGACCAGCACGCTCATCGCCCACGCGGACGATCCCGCAAAGGATTTCAGCGTTGAGGAACTCGTCGGGACGCTATATCTGACAATCAATGCCGGGCACGAGACGACGGTGGATCTGATCGACCAGTCGATATACCTGTTGCTCACCAACCCGGAACACCGGGCCGCCGCGCTCGACGGCAGTCTGCCCTGGGTGGATGTGATCGAGGAAGCACTGCGGTTCGAGCCATCGATCGCGCACGCCCCGCTGCGCTACGCGGTCACGGATTTCGTCCTCGGTGACGTGGCGATCACCGAAGGCGATCCGATACTCTCCTGCCCCGCCGGCGCGAACCGGGACCCCAAGATCTACGGCGACAGCGCGGACAAGTTCGACCCCACACGGGCGCACAAAGACCACATGGCGTTCGGGTACGGCGCCCACCGCTGCCCGGGCGCACCGCTGGCACGGCTGGAGGCACAGGTGGCCCTTCCCTCCCTCTTCCAGCGGTTCCCGCACATGAAACTCGCCGTCTCGCCCGACGAACTCGGCACTGTACCCGGCTTCATCGCCAATGGGCACGACCGCCTGCCGGTACTCCTGAAATAAGGTGCTGACCCTAGAGCCGGTGACCGCCCACCCGACGGACGGTTAGCGGGGCGTTTGTGAACCTGGCCGGTCTCCGACACGATGCAGCGTCAGGCAGGTTCGGCCGAGTCGATTATTACGGCACGACGGTGACAAGGTGGCGGCCCGCCGCGTGAGCGGGCCGCCATCGAGCCGGCAGCTACATCGTCACGATGACGCCGGGTGTGATGTCGATGACGTCGGCCAGGTCGTCGGCGAGTGTCTGAAAAGTCTGTGTCGACGTGTCGATCTGGCCACGTCGAGCGGCCGTGGCCGCGGGCGTCATACGCTTAGGCATCACCACCGAATTCGACATGCGCACCGGCACACTCGACCGCAACGGAGCTCGCGGGTGCGTCGGGTTCGGTGCACATCGCCGCCAGCGACGCGGTCATGGCGGTGACAATGGACTCGACCGTCGATTGATCGAAAAGTTCGGCGGCGTAAATCATCTCGCCGCGGATTCCGGCGCATGATCCGTCGGGATGGTATTCCTCCCGCAGGTTCAGCAATAGCTCGAATGGGGTTCGGCGCACCGCCACCGGCCGTTGCCGGATCGCCAATCCGTGTGGGGCCGTGCCGGTGTCGAATCCGCGCAGATAGGTCACCATCACCTGGAACAGTGGATGATGGGTACGGGAGCGTCGCGGGTTCACCAGCTCGACCAGGCGATCGAAGGGAAACTCCTTGTTCTCGTACGCGCCGAGGACCCGCTCGCGGACCTGATGGACGAGTTCGCGATGGGTGGGCGTGCACGACAGGTCGAGGCGGACCACCGCCGTATCGACCACGCACCCGACGACATCCTGTAGCCCGTCCGAATCGCGTCCGCTCAGCGCCACCCCGATGGGCAGGTCGGTGCCCGCGCCGTGACCGTTCAGCGCTATGGCGAGCGCGGTGTGTACCAGCATGTAGATGCTCGCCCGGTAGTCGAGGGCGGGCTGGGCGAGCCTGCGATGGCTGTCGGCAGCGACGAGAACGGGCACCGCCGCCGCCGTATTCGCCAGCCGCGCGGCGCGGGGACGGTCGACGGGGAGCACGGGCTGTTCCGGCACGCCGTCGAGCATGGTGCGCCAGTATCGCGACTGCTGCTCGAGTACGGGAGTATCCGAGCCGAGCAGGTGCCGCAGCCACATGGCGTAATCCGCGAACTGCGTTGCCGGACTAGGCCATTGCGGCACGCAACCAGCGGCCCGCGCCTGATAGGCGGTCAAAAGATCACGCTGGAGAATGCCCATGGATTCGCCGTCGCCGGCACTGTGGTGCACCACCCCGAACAACACGTGATGCTCCCGGCCCAACCGGTACAGGCGGATGCGCAGCGGCGGCCGCGCCGTCAGGTCGAACCCGCGCCGCAGCTCGGATTCCATTGCCCGGTCGACACTGTCGATATCGTCGACGTCGACGATGCGGAAATCCGGCTGCGCCGATCCGATCGGCAGGATTTGCTGCACCGGGCCATCGACCGCATACGGCAGCACCGTGCGCAGGATTTCGTGCCGGGCGACCAGATCGCCGACCGCCGCCGCGACCGCCGCCGCGTCGAGCGGTCCATGGATATCGAGCGCGGTCGCGATCAGGTAGTCGGGTTGCTGCCCGCCGAGATAGTTCACCGTCCACAGGCGCAGCTGCGCGGGCGAGAGCGGGATCGGGTCGGTGCGGGCGACAGCCGCGAAGCCCGGCCGGGAAGTCACCGTGCCGTGCCCGCGCCGATCGAGCGCCTGCTCCAGTGCGGCGATCGTCGGCGACTCGAACAGATCGCGCAGCGATACCTCGACACCGAGTGACGACCGCAGTGCTGCGACAACGCGAATCGCGGACAAGGAGTTGCCACCGTGCGCGAAGAAATCGTCGGTGACCCCGGTCTCCCGGCCGCCGAGCGCCTCCGCGAAGGCCGCCGCGATGACCTGCTGACGCGGGGTTCGGACGGGTACGCGAGCAATGCCGGACGGCATCGGGAGCGCGGCGGTATCGACCTTGCCCGTGGCGGTCAACGGCAGTTCCTCGACCGGCACGATCACCGACGGCACCAGGTAGGACGGCAGGCTCGCGGCCAGCCGGGTCCGCAGCGCCGCGGTGTCGACCCCGGCGCGCCCGACGACGTGCGCGACCAGTGACTGCCCGTCAGCGGCCCGCCGCACCGTGACTATCGCCGCGGCAATGCCGGGCTCGCGTCGAATCGCCGCTTCCACCTCCCCGGGTTCGACCCGGAATCCATTGATCTTCAACTGCCGATCGGCGCGGCCGAGGAAATGCAACAGACCTGCCGCATCCCATCGGCCGAGGTCACCCGTGCGGTACATGCGGGCACCGGGCGGGCCGTACGGGTCGGCCATGAACCGCTCCGCGGTGCGGGCCGGGGCCCGGTGGTAGCCGTTGGCGAGTCCCGCACCGGACAGGTAGATCTCCCCGGCCACACCGGTGGGCACCGGCCGCAGCGCCGAATCGAGCACCGTGACCCATGTGTTGTCGGCCGGACCTCCGATCGGGACCGGCAGTTCGGACGATGCGTCGTCGGGGATCGAGAAGGTCACCGCGAAGCTCGTCGCCTCGACGGGCCCGTACAGGTTCCGCACCGCCGGCGCATGCGCGCCTCGGCGCACGGCCACCGCGGCCCGCGGCGACAGCACATCCCCGGCTACCGCGAGTCTCGACAGGCGGCCGAGTTCATCCGGAGCCTGCTCCGCCAGCAGGTGGAACAGGCCCGTCGACAACAACATCGATGTGACCCGTCCTGCGCGCAGCACGTGCGCGTAGTCATGGACATCCAGCACGCCGGGCCGCGCGAGCACCACGGTGCGACCGGCCAGCAGCGGCAGCCACAGCTCGTAGACCACCATGTCCCAGGTGTGCGGCAGATGCATCAGCACCCGGTCGTGCCCGTCGCCGTGGCCGACGCGATCGCGGGCCCGAGCCACGATATTGCGATGGGTTACCTCGACGCCCTTCGGCGCTCCGGTCGACCCGGATGTGAACATGAGCGTCGCGACCGCGTCCGGGGCGATGACGATGCCGAGGTCACTGTCATCGTCGGTGGCCCAGGCCGCGCCGTCGAGATCGTCCAGCACCAATTCGGTTCGGGTGAAGCGCAACAGCCGCCGCACGTGCGCGGGCGGATAGCGGTCGCTGAGCGGCACGCACACCGCTCCCAGTTTGTAGAGGGCGAGAAAGGCGACCACGAGATCGACCGAGCGCGGCAGCGCGATGCCGATCGGAACTCCTGGTCCGGCGCCGCGGTCCCGCAGCCAGCGCGCGACACGATTGGCACGGGCGTTCAAGTCCGCGTAGGTGATCTCCACGCCGTCGGACCAGATCGCGGCATGCTGCGGGCAGCGTCGCACGACGGACTCGAAACAGTCGGCAATGCTGCCGTTTTCGATATCGGTGCGCATGCCGTGCCCGGCGGCAAGGAGCTCGATCCGGCGCGCGGGCTCGAACAGGGCGACTCGCCCGACCAGCGGTTGCTGTCGTGCGGCGAGCGCCGCGCAGGCGGCCAGCATCCGCGACCACAAGTCGCCCGCATCAGCGAGGCAGTCGATGCGGGCGAGCTGCACACCGATCCGGAAGGTCAACTCGCCGCGGTCGGGAACGATGACCACCGTGAGCGGAAAATGCGTGCCACCAAGGACTTCGACGGACGCGACCGAGAAGTCCGCGTCCGGGTCATCGAGCAGGCCGGTGTCGACAGGGAAGTTCTCGAAGACGAGCGAGGTGTCGAAAAGGTCGACCTCCCCCGCCGCGGACATGATGTCGGGCAGTCCGAGATGGTCGTGCTCCATCAATTCCGCGCGCCCGGCCTGGATCCGAGCGGCCAGGTCGAGCGGTGACTCCCCCGGCACCAATCGCACCCGCAGCGGCACGGTGTTCATGAGCAGCCCGACAACGTCTTCCATCTCAGCGCCCGCACGGCCGGATACGGTGATACCGAAGACGACGTCATCGCTGCCGGTCAGGTTCGACAGCACCATCGCCCACATGGCCTGCATCAGTGAGTTGAGCGTCAACCCACGTTCGGCGGCCCGTTCGCGCAACGCCGCGACCAAGGCGTCCGGCATACGGAATGTGTGGTCTTCGGGCCGCCGCCACGGCTGCCGAGCCGCCCGCGCCACCTTGGTCGGTTCGGCGTCGGTGAGCGCTTGCGCCCAGGCCCGGCGAGCACTGTCGCGATCCTGCGCCGCAGACCATTCCAGAAACCGGTGCCACGGTGTCGCGGGCGGCAGCTCTATGCCCCGGTAGCCGATCAGCAACTGGCGCAGCAGGATTCCCACCGACCAGCCGTCGAGCAGCGCATGGTGGTGGGTGAGCACCAGAGTGCAGCGTCGCACCTCGGTGCGGATCAAGGTGACCGTGAGCAGCGGCGCCTGGAGCGGGTCGAGCCGGGCGTCCTCGGCGCGCGACCGATGCATGGCGCGCTCCCGCTCGTCGGCCGTCTCGGCCACGAGATCGACTACCCGCCAAGGCAATTCGATATCGTCTTGAATCTCGTACCGCGGCTGCTCGCCGTGGTCGACGACGAAGGATCCCATCAGATGCGGATGCCGCGCGAGCACGGATCGCAGGGCGGCGCGTAGCCGATCCACGTCGACCGCGCCGTCCAGCTCGAGTGCGAACTGGACGAGATACGGGTCGTCGCCGTCGGCGCCGTCGTAGAGGGAATGGAACAGCAGGCCGGACTGCAATGGTGTCGCGGGCAGGAACCGGCGGCCATCGCTCGTTATGGCTGGGGTGATCACGACGGCAGGCCCGGTGACCGGCCGGGCGGTGCCTGCCGTGCGCGCGAGCGCGCGCACGGTCTGCTGTTCGAACACCTCCCGGGGCGCGATGGCGAGCCCGGCCGCCCGCGCCCGATCCGCCAGCCGCACGGCGAGGATGCTGTCGCCGCCGGCGGCGAAGAAGCCGTCGTCGATGCCGATGCCATCATGTCCGAGCACGTCGACGAACAGCGCGTGCAGCCGCGTCTCGATATCGGTGCGCGGTGGTGCGCCGGCGGCGCGGGCGGCGCCGTCCGTGGCGATGGCACGCAGCCGCTGTTCGTCGATCTTGCCGTTGGGTGTCATCGGGACGGTGTCGATGGCAATGATCGCGGATGGCATCGCGTGCGCGGGAAGCAGTTCGGCGATTCCGGTGCGAGCGGTGTCGACGTCGACCCGGTCTCCCGTGACGAAGGCGACCAGTCGACGGTCACCGGGTCGGTACTCGACAGTCAGGACCGCCGCTGCACGCACCGCCGGTTGCCCGCACAGGGCGGCCTCGATCTCACCGGGCTCGATCCGGAAGCCACGCACCTTCACCTGCCGGTCCGCCCGACCGAGGTATTCGAGCGTGCCGATGCGGGTCCAGCGCGCCATATCCCCGCTGCGATACATGACGGTGCCGGGTGCGCCGAACGGGTCGGCGGTGAAACGTGCCGCCGTGCGACCCGGCTGACGCAGGTACCCCGCGGCGACGCCGGGTCCGGCGACGTAGAGCTCGCCCGGGATTCCCGGCGGGCACGGACACAGCGCGGCATCGAGCACGTACACGGACTGGTCCGGTAACGGTGTGCCGATCTCGCCCGCCGCCGAGTCACGCGTCAACGGCGTTCCGGTGGTAAACACCGTCGTCTCGGTGATGCCGTACATATTGACCAGACGCGGCCGCTCCGGATCGCATCGCGACCACCAGGCGGCCAGCCGCCACGGCTCCACCGGTTCGCCGCCGAAGATCACGTGGCGCAGTGACAGCCCGTCGCTCGCCGCGGGCCGGTCCGCCGTGGCGTCGACCAGCATCCCGAATGCGGACGGCGTCTGGTTCAGCACCGTAACCCGTTGCGCCACCAGCAGATCCAGGAAGTCACCCGGTGCGCGCGCCACCTCGGCGTCGACGACGACGAGCTTGCCGCCATGGCACAGGGCACCCCAGATCTCCCACACCGAGAAGTCGAATGCGGTGGAGTGGAACAGCGTCCACACGTCGTCGGCGCCGAACCCGAACCACGGCTGTGCCGAGGTGAGCAGTCGCACGACGTTCGCGTGCGTGACCACCACCCCCTTGGGTCGATCGGTCGTGCCGGAGGTGTGGATGACATAGGCGGGGTGCAGCGCGGACGGCCGGGTCGCGGGCTCGGCCGGTGTGACCCGGGCCCGGTCCCCGATCCGCAGGATGGGCACCGTCGAGACCGAATCGGGCAGGGCGACTCCCCCTCCGGTGACGATCAGCGCGGGGGCGGTATCGGCGACGATCGCCCGCAACCGATGCTCCGGATAGCCGGGGTCCAGCGGAACGTAGGCGGCGCCGGCCCGCAGCACGGCGACCATGACGACAACGAGGTCCAAGGATCGAGGCAGCGCCAGTGCCACGAATTCCCCTGCGCCAACACCGTATCCGGCAATGAGCTCGGCCAACCGCCGGCCGCGCTCGTCCAGTTCCGCATAGGTGAGCGACTCGGCACCGCAGACGACGGCGGTGGCGGCGGCGCGTGCGGTGACGGTCCGCTCGAACCAGGCGACGAGCGTCTCCGGCGGTGCCGCGGCGGGGGCGGGCGGATCTGGAAACGTTCGAAGCGCCAGGCCCGGCAGTATCCGGTGCGCCCGAGTTCGTAGGCGCCCCACCGGGAGATCCTGCGGAGCCGCGGCTATGGCCGCGATCGTCTCGGTGAGCCGGCGATGGTGCGCGGCCAGGTCGCGCTCGGAATACCGGACCGTACTGGATTCCAGGACGAGCGGCAGGACCGGCTCGCCATTGTCGTATACGCCGATCGTCAGGTCGTCGGAGCGGCCGGCCGACAGATGGCGCAGAGTCGCGGTTTCCGGGCCGAAGCGCAGGTCCTTCTGCATGGGCAACACGTTGATCGTGGGACCGACGACACCGCCCCCGACACCGCCCGCCCGGAGGTCGGCGAGCATGTCGGCTCGCTGGTACCGCTGGTGGCGCAGGATGATCAGGGATTCGGCGCGCACCGCGCGAACGAGTTCGCCGACGGATGTGGACGGGTCGACCGGTATGCGTAGCGGGACGACATTCGCGGTGACACCGAGTGCGGTGCGGGAGCGTTTCGCGGGCACGGCGAGGCCGAGCGTGACCATGCGCGCGCCCGAATCCGCGTGCAGCAGTGTCGCAATCGCGGCGAATACCCAGGCCGGCCACGCGGTTCCGGACGCGTCCGCACGGGTTCGGAGGGTATGCCACGCCGGTGCCTCGAGCGCTCCGACATGCCTGATGTATCGGGGACCGTCGGCGGTCGCCGGGATTCCGGCGAACAGCGGCGCATCGGCCGGTCCGGGGATCATGAGCCGTTGCGCCCAGAACCGCCGGTCGTCGGCGAACCGGGCGGAGGCGCGATAGCGAACGTCCTCCGCTACCAGGGCTTGCACCCGATCGAATACCGCTTCCACCACCGGTCGACCGGCGACAAGCGCGGTGTAGGTCTCGGCGACCCGTCTGACCATGGCGGCCGAGGCGGCGCCGTCGAGAACCGCGTGATGCGATCTGACGAACCACGCGGTGCCCTCGGTGCCCAGATCGATCAGATGGTGTTCGAACAGCGGGGCGCGGCGCAGGTCGAAGGGCCGGTCGAGTGCCGCGTACATGAAACGCATCGCCTCGCCGCGCGGGTCGGCCGCATCGCGAAAACTGTTGCGGTGCAGGGGCCAGTCGATCTCCGCTTCGAGGATCTGCGCGACCTCGCCCTCGGCATCGGTGTCGAACCGCACCCGCATCGTCTCGGCGCCGCCGACGACGATGCGCAGCGCCCGCTCGAACGCCACCTCGTCGACCGCGCCGTGGATATGCGCGTACCCACCGATCACGAACTGCCGCCCGGTGTCGTCGAGTTGCTGGGCGACCCAGATATGTTGCTGCGCGCTCGTCAGCGGCCAGCTCGATGTCATGGCAATTCCTCGATGGCGACATGCGGGTTTCGCACGAACGCGGCGATCAGGTTCCCCAGTTCCGCCGCGAGCGCGGCTACCCGCGCTTCGTCGAAAAGGTCACGCAGGTAACCGAATCGGATGGTCAGTGCGGTGCCCGGATCGATGATGAGCGTCAGCGGATAGTGCGTGGCGTCGTGGAGTTCGACGCGGGTATCGGTGACGCCGCCGACCGCGGCGGCCACCGCGGCGAGCCGCTCGGTATCGACCGGATAGGACTCATAGGCCAGCGCCGTGTCGAACAGCGTGTCCTGCAGCCCGGCGGCGGCATGGATCTCGGTCAGGCCGAGGTGGTGGTGCTCGATCAGTTCCGCCTGCTCGGCCTGCACGGCCCGCATGAGCGCCGCCGCGGGCAGGTCCGGCGCGAAGCGCACCCGCACCGGCACGGTGTTGATACACAGTCCGACAATCGATTCGACACCAGGCAGCGCGGCCGGACGGCCCGAAACGATCGCACCGAATACCACGTCCGCACGGCCGAGCCTGCGCCCCAACAGGATTGCCCACGCGACCTGCAGCATTGTATTGACCGTGATCCCGAGTTCGATCGCGGTCGCGCCCAGCGCGGCGGTGGCGTCCGGGTCGAGCGCCCACCGGTACTCGGCGGTGGTGGCGGTGATTTCGCGATTGCGGGTGCCCGGTGCGACCAATGTCGGCGCGGACACACCGTCCAATGCCCGCCGCCATGCCGTCGCGGACGCCGTCGCATCGCGGTCGTGCTGCCACGCGAGATAGGCGCGGAACGAACCCACGGGCGGCGGCAGCGGATCATCGGAGGCATAGAGCGCCATGAGATCCCGCAGCACCAGGGGCACCGACCAGCCGTCCAGCAAAAGGTGGTGGTAGGTCGCGATCAATACGTGTGCCGAGTCCCCGACGCGGGCGAGGGTGAATCGCATCAGGGGCGGCCTTGCCGGGTCGAACCAGTGGGCGCCGTCGCGGGCGAGGAGTTCGGTCAGTTCGCCCTCGGCACGCAGATCCACCTCGCGCCAAGGCAGTTCGACCGTCTCCGGCACCACCTGCCGAGGCGCGCCGGTGGTATCGGCCACGAATGCCGCGCGCAGATTCGGATACCGTCGCAGAATTTCCTGCGCGGCCCGGCGCAGCCGATCGCCGTCGACCGTCCCGCCGATACGCAGCACCGCCTGCACGTTGTAAACGTCGACGGCGGTGCGACCGGACGGCAGCGGCTCGGCGAGCATGGCGTGCAGATACAGCCCCGGTTGCAGCGGCGCGAGCGGCCACACATCGGTGAGCCGTCCGTAGACGCGCTCCCACCGGGCGATGTCGGCGCCACTCACCCGGACCAGCGGGAAGTCCGAGGGTGTGTGCCCGCCCGCGTGCGCGGTTCGAGCGTGGGCGGTGATCGCGCCGAGCGCGCGCACCCACAGGTCGGCCAGTTCCGACACCTCGGCCGCGTCGAGAAGTGTTTCCGGATAGGCGAATCCGGCGCGGAGCCCGGAGCCGGTCACGATCGCGGTGATATCGATCGCGGCGGCCACGGGCAGGCCGGGGTCCGGATCGGCCGGCGTCGTGAGCACTCCGGCACCGCGGTCGTCGACGCGTCCGAGGTAGTTGAAGACAAGCTGTCCTGGCATCGCTCCCGGCAGCAGTTCCGCGGTGTCGGGGTTCAGGTAGCGCAGCAGTCCGTAGCCGATCCCGTGATCGGGGATGGCGCGCAACTGTTCCTTGACCGCCTTGATCACCGCACCGGCCGCCTCGGTACCGGCCAGTGCGGCCGCCGCCGTGTCGATATCGGTGAGGTCCAGCCGAACCGGGTAGAGCGAGGTACACCACCCCACCGTCCGGGACAGGTCGGCGCCGGCCGCGATCTGCTCCTCGCGGCCGTGGCCCTCCAGCCGCAGCAGGGACACCGGTACGTTCTCGCCCCGCCGCGCCCGCCATATCACCAGCGCGACGGCCAGCGCGGATATCAGGATCTCGTCGACGCCGGCGTGGAATAGGCCGGGGACGGTCCGCACGAGCGCCGCGGTGACCGTCTCGTCTACGGTGACGTCCACCGTCGCGATGCGCGAGGCGACGTCGATGCCGGGGTCGAGCGGCCGGGACCCGAGCAGCGGATCCGGTGTCGCGCAGATGTGCTGCCACCGAACGAGTTCGGCGATCCGGCTCGGATCACACGCCGCGTCGACCAGGGCATGCGACCACCGGCGCATGGAGGTGCCGGGCGAATCCAGTTGCGGCGGTACGCCTTTCACGGCGGCCTGGATGGCAGCGAGCAGATCGGGAAGCAGGATTCGCCATGACACACCGTCTACGGCGATGTGGTGTGCGCAGATGACCAGTCGGCCGGGCATGCCCGGCCGCCGCGGATCGAGCCAGACGAACTGCACGACAACTCCGGTCGCCGGGTCGAGGCGGTCCAATGCGGCGTCGACCTGCGCCGCGGCGAACGCCTGCACGGTGTCGGCATCATCGATTTCGCACCGGCGCAACAGTTTCACCGGATCGACCGCACCCGGCGGCAAGGTCTCCAGTCGCCACTCGCCGGCACCATCGCGGAACAACCGACTGCGCAGCATATCGTGCCGGTCGACGACCGCCATGACCGCGGCTGTCACGGTGTCGCGGTCGACACCGAGGGGAAGTTCGACGCTGAGGGTCTGGTTGACGCGGCGGAAGGTGCCGCCGCGTTCGGTCAACCAGCGCACGACGGGTGTCAGTGGCAGCTCGCCGACACCGCCGCCGGGCAGTTCCGCCAGGCGCGGCACCCCGGCGTCGGAATCCACCGTCCGTGCCGCGGCGGCGATCGCGGCCACCGTGCGGCGCTCGAAGACATCCCTCGGCGTGACGTGCAGACCCTTGGCCCGCGCACGGGCGGCGAGCTGAATCGAGGTGATGCTGTCCCCGCCGAGCGCGAAGAAGGAGTCGTCCACACCCGCCAAGTCGACGCCGAGCACCTCGGCGAACACGTCGGCGATCGCCCGCTCGGCGGGGGTGCGCGGTGCCTGCGCCGACCGCGGCCGGAAGACCGGATCGGGCAGCGCCGAACGGTTCAGTTTGCCGTTGCCGGTCAGTGGCAGCGTCTCGATCACCACGACGGCGGCGGGCCGCATATACGGCGGAACCCGCTGCGCGACGTGGGTTTCCAGTGCCACCGGGTCGAGTGTCGCGTCCGGTGTCGGAACCGCGTACGCAACCAGTCGCGGCGACCCCGGCCCCTCGGCACGGGCCACGACGGCGGCCTGCGCCACCGATTCGTGTGCGAGCAGCGCGGCCTCGATCTCGGCCGGTTCGATCCGGTAGCCGCGGATCTTCACCTGGTCGTCGCCGCGCCCGAGGTATTCGAGGTGTCCGTCGGCATTCCAGCGGGCCAGATCGCCGGTGCGATACATGCGGGTGCCGGGCACACCGAACGGGTCGGCCACATAGCGGCCCGCGGTCGTCGCCGGGCGCGCGTGATAGCCGCGGGCGAGCTGGTGCCCGGCGAGGTAGAGCTCACCCGCCGCGCCGACCGGTGCCGGGCGCAGCCGCGAATCCAGCACGCGGACAGTTATTCCCGGTAGGCCCCGACCGATGACACTGGCCCGCGTCGACCGGGCGTGTTCGCGGTCCACCGCCAGATGCGTGGCATGCACTGTCGCCTCGGTGATTCCGTACAGATTCGAAATCCGCGTCCCACTGGCCGGGCGGGCGTCATACCACGCACGCAGCCTGCGCAGGTCGAGGGCCTCACCGCCGAATACGACGTGCCGTAGCGCGGGGCCGACGGCAGAGCCGTCGTGGTCGAGCAGCGGGTAGAACGCCGACGGTGTCTGACTGAGCACCGTAATCCCTTCCCGCGCAAGCAGTTCGCCGAACTCCAGCGGCGAGCGCGTCAGGCCGGGGTCCACGATGACGAGCGTGCCGCCGGTCGCGAGCGCACCCCACATCTCCCACACCGAGAAGTCGAAGGCGTGGGAGTGGAACATCGTCCATACGTCGTTGTGGTCGACGTCGACCAGCGCGCGGGTGGCGGCGAGCATCGCGACGACATTGCGGTGCGTCACGCACACGCCTTTGGGCCACCCTGTCGAGCCGGAGGTGTAGAGCACATAGGCGATGTTGTCCGGGCTCGGCGATGCGGGCGCGATATCGGGCGGTACCAGTGTGTCCACGAGCCTGCCCGCGCCGTCGAGCACAAGGCACGGCAGGTCGTCGGTGGGCAGCGCGGCATGGTCGGCCGCTGTCGTGACGACGCAGTCCGGATTCGTCTCGGCAAGCACGAATTCCATGCGCCGCGCGGGATTGTCGAGGTCGAGCGGTATGTAGCCGGCCCCGGACCGCAATACGCCGAGCATCGCCACGATCGACTCGACGGAACGCGAAACGGCCACGGCGACCAGCGATTCGGGCGCGACCCCGCGGGCGGTGAGGGCACGCGACAGCTCGGCGGAGGCATGGTCGAGCTCGCGGTAGGTCAGCGCACGCGACCGGTACCGGACGGCGACGCCATCCGGTCGAGCAGCCGCCTGTGCCAGGAAGAGGTCGACGAGGGTGGCGTCGGGCACCGCTGCGGGCCGTTGCCAGCGCTCCAGCACCAGATTCAATTCCGCCGCACCGAGCGGATCGATGTCGGCCACCGTGATATTCGGATTCTCGGTGATCGCCAACAGCACCCGCACCAGGCGCTCACCCAGCCGGACCACGGTCGCCTCGTCGAGCAGGTCCGGACGCCAGCTTGCCAGGATGTGCAATCGGTCGCGCTGCCGGACGGTGAGCGTCAGCGCATAGTGGGTTGCCTCCCGGGACCGCAACCCGGTGATCGTCATCCCGGCGCTCGTGGCGGCGTCCGCGCGCAGCCGCGCCACCTCGAACGGATACGACTCGACGACAAGTAGCGTGTCGAACAGGCCGCGCTCATCGACCTCGCCGTGCGAAACGATATCGGGCAGACCCACATGGTGGTGCGCCGAAAGCTCGAACTGTTCCCGCTGCACCCGGCGTAGCAACGATCCCGCGGTTTCGTCCGGAGCCAGCCGAACTCGGACCGGGACGGTATTGATGAACAACCCGACCATGGATTCGACGCCCGCGAGGTCGGCGGGGCGACCCGATACAGTGGTGCCGAAAACGACGTCCGCCCGATCGGTCAGGCGCGCCAGCAGGATTGCCCACGCGGCCTGCAGCACGGTGTTCACCGTCACCTCGAGCTCGGTCGCGAGGTGGGAAAGCCGTTGTGTCCGTGTCTCGTCCAGCGCGATCTCGCGCTCCAGAGGCAAGGTGGCCGGTGCGCGCACGGGTGCGTCGCCCGCCAGCAGCGTCGGCTCCGGCCCGCCGGACAGCGCCGCCGCCCAGGTCCGCCGGGACACCGACTTGTCCTGTCGGGCAAGCCATTCCACGTACTGGCGATAGGGCCGCGGCGGTTCACCGGTGACACCGGCATATCCGGCGACGATCTCGCGCAGCAGCAGCGGTATGGACCAGCCGTCGAGCAGCAGGTGGTGATAGGTGACGACCAGCTGAGTGCGGCCTGCGCCGACGCGGGCCAGCAGGAACCGCAGCAGCGGCGGCCGTGCGAGATCGAACGGCGTGGCGCGTTCGATGTCGAGCACGTGGTCGAGCGCTCCGGCCGGTGCCTCGGCCAGGTCCGCCTCGCGCCATGGCAATGCCACATCTGTGGTGACGAGCTGGTTGGGCGTCCCAGCCTGGTCGACGACGAATGCCGCGCGCAGATTCGGGTGCCGCTCGAGCACGTCCGCCGCGGCCGAGCGCAGCCGGACGGCGTCGACCGCGCCATCCAGGCTCAGCACCAGCTGCACCGTGTAGACGTCCACCGCGCCGGGATCGAACATGGCATGGAACATCATTCCGGCCTGCAGCGGCGAGACCGGCCACACCTCGGTCAGCGTGGGATACCGCTGCTCCCACGTCTCGATATCACCCTGGGTGAGGGTGACGAGCGGGAAGTCGGACGGGGTGTGCCCGCCGCGCATGCGCGGATCCCGTGCATGCCGCGCGACGCCGGCCAGTGCATCGCGCCACAGTTGAATCAACTCAGTGCCCGCCGCGTCGGTGAACAACGTGCTCGCGTAGCCGATGCTGGTCCTGAGCCGATTGCCGAGGACGATGGAATCCACTTCGATCGCGCCGAGCGCGCCGCGCCGGGCGTCGGGCCGGATCGGCAACATGGCGTACTCGGGTGCAGGCAGCCAGCCGATTCCGGACAGCTCCGCCGGGATGTCGACGCCGGTGATGTGTCCGAAGTAGTTGAACGAGATCTCCCCCGGCTCCGTGCGCGGCAGCGCCGCCGCCGTCTCCTCGTTCAGATATCTGAGCAGGCCGTACCCGAAACCATTGTGCGGTGTTGACCGCAGCTGCTCCTTGACAGCCTTGAGCGCGGCGCCCATGGCGGGGCCGCCGGCGAAGGCGTCGTCGATATCCACCCCGGTCAGATCGAGCCGCGCCGGGACGATCGAGGTGAACCAGCCGACGGTGCGGGACAGGTCCGCGCCCGGCACCGCATCCTGCTCGCGTCCGTGCCCTTCGAGCCGCAGCAGCACCGACCGCTCGCCTTGGCCGCGCCGCGACCGCCATCGGATGACCGCCAGCGCGAGCGCCGTCAACAGCGCATCCGCCACCCGAGCGCGGTAGCGGCCGGGTATCTCGGTGATGAGCGCCGCAGTGTCGCGCTCGTCGAGTTCGACCGGGGTGTGCGCCACATCCGCGGCGAAATCCTGGTGCGGGTCGAACGAGCGGTCACCGAACGAGGGATCCGGCCCATCGACGATCTCGCGCCAGACCGGCAGCTCCGCGACCCGGGCCTCGTGCCGCGCGGCGTCGACCAGCGCGTGCGCCCACGCCCGCATGGATGTTCCGACGCCGGGCAGCGCGGGTGCGCTCCCCGCCGCGACCGCCGCCCACGCGGCGACGAAGTCGGGCAACAGGATTCGCCACGAGACGCCGTCGACGGCAATGTGGTGCGCGGCGATGATGAGTAGGCCGGGTGACGTGCGTGGCTCCGGGGTGAGCCAGACGAACCGCAGGACCGCACCGGTCGCCGGGTCGATCCGGTCGACTGCGGCATTCAGCTCGGCAGTGGCCAGCGCCGCCAGCTCCGCGCCATCGAGGTCGGCGTCATGGACGACCTGGTCTATCAACGAGTCGACGTCGACGCTGCCGGGCGCAGCGATCGTCAGATGCCACTCACCCGCGTCATCGCGGTGGAGCCGCGACCGCAGCATATCGTGGTGATCGACAACAGCGGAAAGGGTGGAAACCAATGCGCCGCGGTCGATTCCGTCGGGCAGATCGAGCGTGATCGACTGGCAGAAGCGATCGAAGTTGCCGCCGCGCTCGACCAGATAGCGAATCACCGGCGTAGGAGGCAGCTCCCCGACGCCACCACCCGGCCGCTCGTCGAGCCGCGGTGTTCCGACCCCGCCGGCGGCCTCGGCAATGGCCGCCAGGCGGGCGACGGTGCGGTGCTCGTACACCTCCTGCGCGGTCACCGCGATGCCACGCGCTCGCGCGCGCGACACCAGCAGGATCGACATGATGCTGTCGCCGCCGAGAGCGAAGAAGGACTCGTCGACGCCGATGGTGTCACGACCCAGCACCTCGGCGAAGACGGCGGCGAGCTCGCGTTCGGTCTCGGTGCCCGGCGCTCGGAAGGGCACCAACTCGAATACGGGCGCCGGCAGCGCCTTTCGGTCCACCTTGCCGGAGCGGTTCACCGGTAGCTCGGTGAGCACGACGATCGATTCAGGCACCATGTGACGCGGCAGCACCTCGCTCAGCCGCTGCTGCACTGCCGCTGGGTCGATGCGGTGCCCGGCCGCGGGCGTGAGGTAGGCGATCAGTCGATCGCCCGCCGCCCCCGCCCCGTGGTGGACGACCGCGACCGCCTGCGCGACGGACTCCTGCCCAGCCAGAACCGCCTCGATCTCGCCGAGTTCGATCCGGATGCCACGCAATTTCACCTGGAAATCACGGCGGCCGAGGAATTCCAGTTCCCCGTGCCCAGTGGTGCGCACGATATCGCCGGTGCGGTACAGCCGCCGGCCCGCACTGCCGAACGGGTCGGCGACGAACCGCGCGGCGGTGCGGCCGGGGCGCGCGACGTAGCCGCGAGCGAGCGCGGTTCCGCCGAGATAGAGCTCGCCGGGCACGCCCGCCGGGACCGGCCGCAGGCAGGCGTCCAGCACATACGCATGCGTGTCCCAGGACAGCGCGCCGATCGGGACCGTGTTGAAGTCGCTGCTCGCGAGGCCCTGCGGTGTTACGCGGGCTACCTCCTCGGGCCGCCGTCTCGCAGCGATGTCGAAGTCGCTGCTCGCGAGGCCCTGCGGCGTTACGCGGGCTACCTCCTCGGGCCGCCGTCTCGCAGCGGTGTCGAAGTCGCTGCTCGCGAGGCCCTGCGGCGTTACGCGGGCTACCTCCTCGGG
>NZ_JBFAXH010000010.1:178482-210056 GCF_040680755.1 Nocardia sp. NPDC051990
GGCCGCCGTCTCGCAGCGGTGTCGAAGTCGTGCGCGCCGATTTCGTGCCGGGTGATGGCGACGGTGGTCTCCGTCGGTCCGTAGAGGTTGTCGTATCGGGCGCGCGGCGCGGCGGCGGGCAGCTGCGCGGCGAGGGCGGGCGTCATCGCCTCACCCGCGACGAGTACGCGCCGCACGCTGGCCCCGAACGGCTCCACTACCGCCCGCCGGTGCGCCGCGAATGTAGATGGCGTGAATTGCACTGTGGTGATGGCATTCTCGGCGATCAGGCGCGCGAGCTCGACCGGATCCCGGTGTGCGCCGGAGTCGTCGACCACGACCCGGGCCCCGGCGGTGAAGGGCCACAGCACCTCCCATGCCGACACGTCGAACGACAGCGCGGTCTTGCGCAGCACCACATCGGTGTCGTCGAGTCCGTGCGTGTACTGCATCCAGCCGAGGTGTGTGCAGAGGGCGGCGTGTGTGACACCGACGCCCTTCGGCTGTCCGGTCGACCCCGACGTGAACAGCACGTACGCAAGGTTTTCCGGGCGAAGCGGGGCGATCCGGTCGACATCGGTCACCGTCGCGGGCGACTCGCCGGACAGATCGAGTTCGTCGAGGTGCAGCACCCGGGTGCCCGGCGGCGGGTCGAATCCGTCGCGGCAGGTCGTGAGCACGCAAACCGGCCGCGTGACATCGAGTAGGTAGGCGTGCCGATCGCGGGGGTGGTCGGGGTCGAGCGGCAGGTAGGCGCCGCCGGTCGCCAGCACCGCGTGTACCGCCGAGATCTGCTCCATCGAGGGACCGATCGCCACGGCCACCAGCTGCTCCGGTCCCACCCCGAGCCGGATCAGCCGGCGCGCCAGGCGATTCGACGCATCGTGCAGCTCCGCGTAGGACATGCGGCGTCCGGTGCCGACGAGCGCGACGGCGTCCGGCGAACGGGAAGCCTGGTCCGCGAGCAGGGCGGCCAGTGTCGCCGACGGGACTTCCGCGCTGGGGCCCGCGAGGTATTCGATGTCATCGGGCCCGGTGAGGCCCATGCGGCCGATCGGCGTGCGTGGTGCGTGGGCGAGCCGATCCAGCAGCCGGACGACACGGTCCCGGTGCACACGATGCTCTTGCGCGGCAACGGCGATGCGCCAGCCGCCCGCGGCACGGTCGTCGACGCAGACGGTGAGCCCGTCCCCCGGCCCGAAGGACGCGGTCATCGCGGATCCGCCCAACCGGTCCAGTGCCGCGCCGGCGAGCATGCGCACCGAGAGCGGCCACTGCCCGTGCACCGGTGCTTCGGGCCAGGGCTCGTCGATGTCGGAGATGTACCGGTGTCGCCGCGCCCGGCGCAGTTCCAGTCCCACCTGTTTGGCAATCGTGTCGAAGCTCGCGTGCGGCGGCACCGAAATCCGCAGCGGCACCAGGTTTTCGCCCTGGGCGACCGCGATCACATACTCGCTCGTCATGGTCAGCCGGGATCCGTAGACGGCCAATGCGGCCAGCACGACGGCGGCAGCGCCACCGCCGCAGGACCGCGCGATCCTGGTGAGTTCGGGAGATGCCGCCACCTCGGACCACAGCCCCGCGGTCACCGGGGCCGGCCCGCTGCCCGCCGGGATCGGTCCGGGCCGGGCCGCAGCGGTCAGGGACCGCTCCCAGTAGGCGCGGTCGGGGGCCCACGCACCCGACTCGCGATAACGGCGCTCGGTCTCGAGCCGTTCCGCGGTCGCGCCGAACGGTGCGCTGGCAGGCGGATCCGAACGAACCCGGTCCAGAACTTCGCGCACCCTGGCGACGATCGCGAGCATTCCGGGTTCGTCGTTGATCAGGTGGTGGTAGCGCTGGAACCAGCCGAGCCGGTCGTCCGCGAGCCGGAACAGCACCTGCCGGTATAGCGGTCCATGGGCGATATCCAGTGTGCGCGAGCGTTCTTCCGCGAGCCGCGACGATACGAACCGGTGCGGATCCCCGCCGACGGCAACGATCACCTCGGTCGGCACCGGCGTGGTCTCGTAGACCCGCACGGCGCCGGTGTCGTCGCCGCGAAACACGCTGTGCAGCACGTGGCATTCCGCCATGACGGTATCGATGGCGGCTCGTAATGCCTCCGCGTCCATCGGGCCGCTCAGCTCGAGATACAGGTCGACACAGCGATCACCGGCCGCGAGCGCCGCGCGCTGCGCGTCGCTCGGTGCCGACGCGTGCATCGTCTCAGCGATAGTCATGGAACCCCCGTCCGGTCTTGCGCCCGAAGTGTCCGGCGTCGACGAGTGCCGCGAGTGCGGGCGGCACGCGGTAGTGAGATTCGCCGGTCTCGCGCAGCAGCACTTCGATGGTGTCTGCCACGTTGTCCAGCCCGATCAGGTCGGCGGTGCGCAGCGGGCCCATCCGGTGCCCGAGGCACTGCTCGAAGAGGGCATCCACCGTCGCGGCGTCCGTTCCGGTGTCCAGCGTGGCGGCGGCCTCGGCGATACTCAGCATCAGTACGCGGTTCAGGACGAAACCCGGACGGTCGCCGACGACGATCGCCTCCTTGCCGAGCGCGGCGACCAGGTCGGTGGCCCGCGCCAGGGCGTATGGCGCGGTCTGCTCGCCGCGTACGACCTCGACCGCGGTCGTCAAGGGCGCCGGGTTCATGAAGTGCAGGCCGAGTACTCGATCCGGTCGTTCGGTCGCGGCGGCCAAGCGCGCGATCGGGATCGCCGACGTACATGATGCAAGCACGGCGTCTTCGGGGCAGTGCCGGTCCAGTTCGCCGAACAGCCGCTCCTTCAGCGTGATCCGCTCGGTCGCGCACTCGATGACGAAACCGACGGCGCTCAGCTCGTCGATGCGTTCGGCCCACCGCACGCGCTGGCCGATGCCGGATGCGGTCCGGCGATCACCGCGCCCCAGCAGCAGCGCCAATCGCACCGCCTCGTCGATGCCGCGGCGGGCCCGCTCGGCGACACCGCGATCGGGTTCGACGACCTCAACCTGGTATCCCGCCTGCGCGAGGCACTGCGCGATGCCGCTACCCATGGTGCCCGCCCCGATCACCGCGACGACGCCGTTCATCGAGTCACCTCCGTTCCCGTGATACTCCGCAGCGTGATATCCGGCACCGGATCGTCCGGCGTCTGCGGCAGAGCGCGCAGCAGCCGGACCAGATCGCCGAGCATGTCCTGCGCGGTGGATTCGTCGAAAAGTTCTGTGGCATAGGCCAGTTCGATAAGAGTGGAGTCGCCGGCCCGCGCCAAGTCGAGCGCGAGTTCCGCAGTATCCGGGCGACCGGCCCGGTAGCGGATCGCCGCGTCGCCGATGGTGGCCATCGGTGTTGCCAGCGCCGCCGTGACCCGCGCGAGCAGTTCGGTCCCGTCCGGTTCGTCGGCGAGGTCGATGCGGGCCGCACCGGCCGCGAGTCCCACCTCGACCTCGTCGGAACCCGAATACCAGGCCAGCAGCGCAATCCACGCGCCGAGCAGCTCCGCATCGCCGGGCGCGACGTCCAACCGTCTACTAACGGTCGCGGTGGCGTACCGCATCGTGCTGGTACGGCGCGGTCGGTCCGTCGGGATCTCCAGTGGCGCAGCCGGTTCCGACGCTGTCGTGGCGGTCAGGAGCTCGTCGATCGGACGGTCGGGGGCCGACCGGACCAGCTCGGTGAGGATATCGAGATAGGCGGCGGCGAAGCCAGCGGCGGTGCGCTGAGTGAACAGCTCGGTGCTGTACTCGAAGCAGGCCAGCATGTCCCGGCCGTCGGTGCGATCGTAGGTGATCAGACTGAGGTCGAATTTCGCTGTGCCGGAGGGCAATCCGCCGAACGCGTTGTGGATCGAGTGCTCCAGGTCGAAGAATTCCGGCTCGCCGTCGCCGATGGGATTGCCCGTGCCGGGAAGTTCCTGGTGAACGTAGAGGACGTCGAAGATCGGGGTGCGGGACAGGTCGCGTTGGTCGTCGAGTGCATTGACGACCCGTTCGAAGGGGATCTCCTGATTCTCGAGCGCACCCAGGACGATCGCGCGCACCCGCTCGAGCAGATCGGCCACCGTCGCGGGACCGGACACGTTGGCGCGCAGGGCGACCGTGCTGTTGAAGTAGCCGATGAGCCCGTCGATTTCGCGGCGGGTACGGCCGGTGGTCGGCGTGCCGATCACGATGTCACGTTGCCCGCTGCGGCGCGCGAGCAAGATATACAGGCCGGTCAGCAGTACCACGAACAACGACGCCGATTCCCGCTTCGCCACCGCGCGCGACTGCTCCAGCAGTTCGGCCGACACCATGAACGGCTCCAGATCGCCGACGAACGTCTTGCGTGGGGGCCGTGGAAAATCGGTGGGCAACTGCAGTTTCGGCGCATCGCGCAACAGGTGTACCCAGTACTCGAGCTCGTGCTCGAGTGCGCCCGACGCGATCATGTCGCGGTGCCAGCGCGCGTAGTCGCGGTAGCGGATCGGCAACGGTTCGAGCGCGGCGGACCGGCCCTCCTGCCGGGCGGCATACAGCTGGGGAATCTCGCGAGCGAGGATGCCCGGGGTGGCGCCATCGGTGACGCAGTGATGGCAGGTCACCTGCAGCACATGCGCCTCCGGTGACAGCGTCACCAGCAGCACCCGGACCAGTGGGTCCCGGGCCAGGTCGAATGGCGTCAGGGCGGCCTGGCCAATCAACTCGCGCGCGGCGGCGACGGGGTCGGCCGCGCCGGAAACATCGGCGACGCGGAAGAATTCGCCGAGCGACGGCCGAACCCGGACCGCGGGCTGTCCGTCGATCTCGACGAGGTTGTAGCGCAGCGGTTCGTGCCGCTCGGCGAAATCCTCGAAGGTTCCCTTGACGGCGGCGATATCGATCGCACCCCGCAGCACGTTGACCACCGGGTAGTTGTAGAGGGTCGTGTCCGGAACGAGCTGATGGTGGAACCACATGCGCTCCTGCCCGGGCGACATGACCAATTCGTCGGTCCGCGTAATCGGTGACGGACCCCGCTGGGCCGCCGGCGCAACGGCCCCCGCTCGCAGCAACCCAGCGAAATCGGCGACCTTGGGTCGCTCGTAGACATCGAGCAGTTTGGGCCGGAATCCATAAGTCTCGGCGACGCGCTCGACCAGCTGCACGGCGATGATCGAATTACCGCCGAGGTCGAAATAGTCGTCGTCCGGGCCGATTTCGGTTTCCGAGTGCAGCAGTTCACGCAGCAGCGCACGCAGCCATTCGGTCGTATCCTCCGGCCGTTCCGGCGTTGACCGTAGAGCGGGGATTCCGACGTGCTCGGTGGGCGCCGCCGCCGTGGGCAGCTCGACCCAGCAGCGGGAGCCGTGCAGCGGATGTCCCGGTAGCCGCACCCGGCGGCCGTCATCGGCATTCACCCGCGCCCAGTCGAGGTTCACCCCGCGTTCGTAGAGGCGACCGATGATACCGATGGGACCACCCGAATCGGCTGTGCCGAAAAGGATCTCCGCGTCGGGCCGGCCCCGCAGGTCTTCGGCGAGCAACCGGCCCAGCATGCCATCCGGGCTGGGGTCCACGAATACGACCGGCCCATCACGCAATAACGTGTCCGCCGCCGCGAGCAGCCGGGACCGGTCCACAATGGGCGCCGCCGCGGCGGTGGCCAGCTCGTCGGGGTCGACGGGTGCCGACGATCCGAGCAGGTATCGGGCCGCGAATTTCGATGCTCCCCCGCTCAGAATCGCGGCGAACCCGATTCCGCAGGCGCGCAACCGATCGTGTATCGCGATCTGGCCCGCGAGCACATTGGCGACGGCTCCCGTTGCGGGCAGCTGATCGGGCAGCCGGACGGGCTCGATCCCGGCGGGCGCCATACCGGGCGAGAGCAGTAGGGCCACCCGCGGCGGGACCGGCTGCGCACCGTCCGGATCGATGCCGCCACCACGCCGCACCAGCTCATCGACGAAATCGCCGGTACCCGTGGCGGATACCGCCACGCGATAGCGGTAATGCGTGCGGCCGCGGCCGAGCGTGAACGCGATGTCGGCGAGATCGACTCCGCCGTCGCGCAGGGTGGTCGCCAGCTCACGGCACAGCTCGGCGAGCGCCGCTGGGGTCCGCGCCGAAATCCCGACGAGCCGGTGACCCGGCTCTCGGGGGCGTTCGACCACCGGATCGTCGGGTGCCTGTTGCACGACACAGTGCGCGTTCGCACCGCCGAGGCTGTACGAGCTGACTCCCGCGAGCCGTGGCCCGTTCGCGGCGGCCCATGACCGCGGCCGGGTGACCATCTCGATCCCGGCGGCGGCGAGGTCGAAATCGCCGATGGGACTGCGGAAATGCAGCGATGGATACAGCCGGCCCTCAGCGACGGTCAGCGCGGCCTTGACTAGTCCGGCGACTCCCGCGGCGTGATCGAGATGCCCGATATTGGTCTTGACCGATCCGATCGGCAGGGGCCGCGACCGTCCCGCGAAGACGGTGCGCAGGCCCTCGAGTTCGACCGCGTCCCCCAACCGGGTGGCGGACCCGTGTGCCTCGAGGTATCCGGCATCGCGCGGATCGGCGCCCGCGTTCCGCCAGGCTTTCGCGATCACCCGCGCCTGGGCGGCGGCGCTGGGGGTGCTGATCGTCGCGGAGGAATGCCCGTTGTGCAGGACCGCACTGCCCCGGATAACGGCATAGACGGGCGCGCGGTCGGCGCGGGCACGGCCGAGCGTGGTCAGTAGCAGGGCTGCGCCGCCCTCGCCGGGTACCGTGCCGTCGGCGTCGGTGTCGAACGCCCGGCACTGTCCGCTCGGCGAGGCGATCTCCGTCATCGTCTGCGCGGTCCATTCCGGAGATCCGTTGGCGCGCACGCTGACCCCGCCCGCGAGCGCGTAATCCGCATCGCCACACCGCAGTTCGCGACAGGCGTGGTGGACGGCGATGAGCGAGGCATTGCAGCCGCTGTCGATCGCGTAGCACGGCCCGGTCAGTCCGAGCAGGTGCGCGATGCGGGCCGTGGTGCCGAAGGGCAGGTTGCCCAGCATGCTGAGCGGGCCGGGATCGACCGCCATGGCATGGTAGGTGGGCATCGGCGCGCTGAACACCACTGCGGTCGTGGCCTCCCGCAGGGTGGCGGGCGCGTATCCGGCGTCCTCGATCGCCCGATGCGCCAGCTCGAGTGCGATGCGCTGTTGCGGATCCATCAGCGACGCTTCACGTTTGGACAACTCGAAGAAGGCGTAGTCGAAGGTGTGAATGTCGGCCAGATGCCCCATCGGAAGGTAGCCGACGGTGTGGTCCAATGCGGTCGCCGCCGCACGAGCCTGCGGCATCGGCCCGATCGAGTCCCGGCCGTCGGCGAGATTCGCCCGGAATTCGCCGAGGTTCGCGGCGTCGGGGAAGCGCACTCCGATTCCGACGATCGCGATGTCGTCGTTGTTTGCTGTATTCACGATTACGGTGTCCTTCACACCTCGAAAGCCAATGGCGTGCTGTCCGCCGGTTCGGACGTGCATCGGGTCGCCGGACCCGCCGACAGCGCGTCCGCCTGTGCGGCCACCGTGTCGAGGTCGAACAGCATCCCCACCGAGATCGCCCCCGGCCACCCGGCCTCCAGGCGCAGATGGAGTGCGACCACCCGATGCGAGTTCCCGCCTACCTCGAAGAACCGGTCCCCACGGTCGAAGTCGTCGTGCAAGAGCACCTCCGACCAGATCTCACCGACCGCCTGTTCGGTCTCGGTCCAGCCATCCCGTGACGGGACTGTGCGCCGTTCGGGACGGGAGCGCAGCAGCGCGCGCAGCGCCGCTTCGTCGAGCTTGCTGCTTCCCGGTGCGATCGGCAGGGTATCGACCGCCATGAATCGTTCCGGAACCGATTCGGGCACAAGGTGTTCCGCGCAGTATCCGGACAGCGCACCGGCGGTGGGCGGCGGCGCTGCGCCGGGGGCGGGCACCCAGAAGGCGGCCAGGTATACGGCTTCGTCGGCGTCCATCGCATCCAGCACTACCGCCGCGCGAACGGCGGGATGTCGCGCCAGCACCGCCTCGACCGCAGCGCGTTCGACTCGCACGCCGCGGACCTTCACCTCGCTGTCGGCCCGCCCGTGGAATTCGATGTCCCCGGATCCGTCGACCCGTGCGAGGTCCCCGGTGCGGTACATGCGGCCGCCCGGCTCGGTCACGAACGGGTCGGCCACGAACCGGGTCGCGGTCAGTCCGGGCCGTGCCGCATAACCGTCGGCGACCTGTCCGCCCCCGAGGTACAGCTCGCCCACGGTGCCGCAGCGGACCGGCCGGAGTGAGCTGTCGAGAATGTGCGCCGCCGTGCCGTCGGTCGGTGTGCCGATCGGCACGACGAGCTGGGGCGCCTCCGGCACGACGTGGCAGATGCAGGTGACGGTCGCCTCGGTCGGGCCGTATTCGTTGTGCAGGACGGTTGTGGGAAGAACCTCGTGGTGCTGCTCGACGTGGCGAATCGATACCGGCTCGCCACAGAGCGTGACGATCCGCAGCGTCGACTTCAGCTCGCTCAGTCGGGGCAGCAGCAACCGGTAGAACGAGGGCGTCGCGACGAAATGCGATGCGCCGTGGCGGACCGCGAGTCCGGCGACCGCATCGACGTCGGGCAGCATCCGTGCGTCCGGGAGCACGCTGGTGCCGCCGACGGTGAGCGCCCAGGCGAGCGCTGCGAGGGAGCCGTCCCAGATCAGGCGCATCGCCGAGAAGGTCACGAGTTCGCCGTCGGTGTGCGAATAGTTCCGTGAGCTGATCAAGGTGGCGAGGTTGGCCCGCGATACGACGACCGCCTTGGGCACACCCGTCGAGCCGGAGGTGGTGATGACGTACGCGGGTGCCCGCAGGGACGGCTGGTCCGGCAGTGCGACGACCGGTGGTTCGGTGTCCTCGGCGATATCGAGCACCGCCGTCGCCGTCCCCGCCACCAGGGCGGCCACCTCCTCGTGCGGAGCGGAGTCATCGCGCCCGTCGACGATCAGCGCGGTACAGGTCGCGGCCGCAATCACCGACCGCACCGCCGACACGGGACGGCCCGGTTCGACTACACACCACGCCGCGGCCGCGCGCAGCGCCGCGATCATGCCGATCACGGTGTCCAGGCTCTGGCGTTGGAACACCATGACCGTCTGTCCGGGCCGCACGCCGGCGGCGACCAGCCGACACGCGAGATGCGCTGTGGCGGTGTCGAGTTCGCGATAGGTGAGCGACCGATCCCCCACCACGAGCGCGGTGCGGCCGGGTACCCGCTGGGCCTGGTGGAGGATGCCGCGCAGCAGATCCGTCGCCGGGCCACCACCCCTCGAGGAATCGCTACGCGATGCTGTGCTCATCTAGTCACCTCGACATGGCCGGTTCCGCTGATGTCCTCCGGTGGCACGGTGCAGACGAGCAGGATGCGGTCGCCGTCGGACTCGAGCACCTCGAATCCGGCGAATCTCAGGGTCACCAGCATCACCCGGTTGACCGGGGTCGCCACAAATTCCGCGGTCGCCCGCCGGCCCGCCGCGCGTGCGCGCCCGACGATTTCCCGGATCAGCGCCGTCCCGACTCCGCGCGACATCACCCGGCACGACATGAGCAGCAGGAACAGCACCGAGTCGGAGCCGCGGATCTCCGAGACCGCCAGCCCGATGGTGCCGTAGCCGCCGAAGCGGTCGCGCAGCGATGCCACGAGAACTTCGTGGCGGGGTGACGCGCACAGTTCCCGCAGTTCGTCGATGTCGAAGGTGACTCCGGTGGTATTGAGCTGGTGTGTGCGGATGGTCAGCTCGTTGGCCCTGACGAGGTCCGCCTCCGATGCCGTGCGCACGGACATGACCAGGCCCAACGACGCCAGGAAATCCGCATCCGAGCCGGCGAATTCGACCGCGCCGACGCGGCGGGCGCGTTCCGCGCGATAGTACGACCGGCGGTGCCGCGCTTCGGATGTCACTGTCTCGGGCGTGAATTCCGGCAGGTTCGCCAGATCGGATATGCGATCGGCCGGATAGCACCGAACTTCCGGCCAGGAGTTTGCCACCTCGGCCAGCTCGACCGGATCGTTATCGACGAACGCGATGGTCTCGCGCCCGATATTCAGCGATTCGGCGATCCGGCGGATCGCCTCCGACTTCGGGCCCCAGCCGATCTCGACCGCCGAGAACATATCCTCGATACCATGCCGGCGCAAATGCGCTGTGGCGGCGGATAGTTCGCCACGGCTCGCGACGGCATGCAGGATTCCGCGCTCGTCGAGGGTCCGGATCACCCGCAGCACTTCGGGTTTCGGAGTCCCGCCGTCGGATTCCAGCACAACGCCGGGCCAGACGGTGTCGTCGAGATCCCAGACCAGGCACTTCACGGTTGCCACCATCGCTCAGACCCTCCGCATCAGGGCGGCGCTCCACGCGGCCACCGGGCTGCTGTTCAACAGCAGCGCATACGCACCGGACGTGCGGGTATCAGCCGCGGCCCCCAGGTTGACCAGCATGTCCACCGACCCCAGATGGCCATATGTCGTCAGATTGCGCCGGCACACCTCGTCGATCGTGGCGTCGAGGGCCTCCTCCCAGAAGGCGAACGCACCGCCCGACAGGTTCTGCATGAGGATCGGCCCCACCGCGCCGGCCCGGACGCCATTGCGTTCCAACAGCTCCGCAATGATGACGTCGAACCGCTTCTTGCTCTCGACCGCGAGCCGGAACGAGTAGGTTGATTCGTCGCTGCATTCCTCGATCCACGCATCCGACGGGGTCTCGCGGTAGTCGATGCGGAACAGGTCCGCGTATTTGCCGTCGCTGCGCAGGATCTGGTCGACGAACTCCCACTGCCCGCCGCCGGTGGCCGTGACCAGGAGCGCAGCCGCGCCGTCGCCGAGCAGCGTCATGGGCGCGCGGTAGCGGTTGCGGGTCGGGGTCTTGGCCGCGGCGACGACGAGCACCGTGCGGTACCCGGCGTCGGCGCGCACCAGCGCGGCGGCGAGGGCCAGCGCGGCCGAGACCGACACGCAGCCGAGGTCGCCCACGCCCGTGGTGAACGCGCGCGTGGCGCCGATCCGGTGTTGCAGCCGTGTGGTTTCCGATGCGAGGAGGTATTGCGGCGCGCGTCCCGTGACGAACAGCAGGGCGTCGACGTCGGTGGCTTCGAGCCCGGCCTCGGCCAGCGCCGATGCTGCCGCCGCGGCGGCCAGGTCCACCTCGGACAGCTCGTCCGCGGTGCGCACCGTCTCGATGCCGAGTGCCAGCGCGTGTTCGCGTCGGTGCGCTGGAAGTTCGTCCATTTCGGCCAGGGTGGCCACGCGCGCGGCGGTGGCGGGGAACCACGTCGCCACCGGACCGAGCCGCACCTGCTCGTTCACCATCGTGCACCCCGCAGTACGCGCTCACCGATGGTCACCTCGGCGACCTCCTGTGTTCCCTCGATAATCTGCATGACCTTGGCGTCGCGGTAGAACCTGCCGACACGGCTATCCGGTGCGCACCCCGCCGCGCCGAGTACCTGCACCGCCCGTTCACTCACCGCGGCCGCGGCGCGCGACGCCGCGTACTTCGCGGCGATGGTCGCGATGAGGGCATGCGGAGATCCGGCGATCCGGTCGTCGGTCGCGCGTTCGCACATGGCTTGTGCGCCTTCGACATCCACCCAGCAGCGGCCGAGCGTCGCACGGATCAACTGGTGCTCGGCGAGCGCGGTACCGCTTTGGACACGGGTTGCGGCGTGCGCGGCGGCGTCGGCGAGACAGGCGCGCGCGATCCCGACGCTCCCCCACGCGACGGTGAACCGCCCGTGGTCCAGGGCAGTGCCGATGACGTGGGACAGGCCGAATCCCGGCGGTGCGATCAGTTGCGCGACAGGTATGCGCACACGGTCGAACCGAATGTGCGCCAGCCTGGCGCCTCGCATACCGAGCTGCCCCTCGATCGGCTCAACGGAAATGCCGGGACGGTCGCGCTCGACGAGTGCGGCGCACAGCCCGCCAGCTGCCGCGCCGAGTACCAGGAAGACGTCGGCGACCTGCCCGAACGTCACCCACAGCTTATGCCCGGACACCAAGCGGTCCGCAGCATCGTCCTCGAAAGTCGTTGCGACACCGGCCAAATCGGTCCCCGCCCCGGACTCCGTCGCCGCCAGCGCGGCGACGACCTCACCGGCGGTGAGCCTGGGCAGCCAGTCGCGGCGCTGTTCGGCGGTTCCCCACCGATCCAGCGCGGCGGCGACCATGCCGTGCACCGTGACCAGCGAACGCAGACTCGTGCAGCATTCCCCGAGCGTCGCGGCGATTCGGCCGAGTGCACGCGAGTCCACGCCCGCACCGCCGAATGTCACCGAGCGATCGGCACCCAGTAGCCCGGTCTGGGCCGCGAGCGTGATCATCTCGTCGGGCAAGCCATCGCGATCCCACTGGGCCGCATCCGATTCCGCAGCGGCCACCACCTTCTCGACATCGATCACGACGGCCCGTTCCCGGACCGCTTGCGCTCGATGAACGCGGCGGCGCGGGCCGCGGTCCGGAAGTTGTCGAGATCGAGATCCTCGACCTCGACCGAGATCCCGTAGGTCTGCTCCACGTGCACGACGATCTCCAGTGCCCGCAGGGAATTGACCAGCCCCAGCGCGAAAATATCGTCGTCACCGGCCAATTCGACGGCGGCGATCGAACCGAAGTACCCCCGCAACTCCTCCGCCAACCCCGCACGGCGTGCCACGACCGGCTCCACCTGTTCCACGCGCACCCTCACCTCTCGACGTCATCCCGGTGGCGAACGGCCCTGCGCCCTCGCCCCCGCAGATCACGACAACACGCGCCGTGATCACCCGACAAGCCCCGGTTTCCACTGGCCACAGAGCGAGCGTCACGCGCGGCCATCCGGGTTGACGGCGGTACGGACGGGCCGAGTATTCACCCGCCTCAGCACCGCCGTCGCTCGGCGACTCGCTGCCGCCACAGAATTCGAGCCGCAAATGCGGGATATTAGCCCGCGACGGCTGATACGAATACTGCCGTGAGGCGAGATCCCCGGTGCTATATCGGTTGAAACAGCAATTGACACAGGCCACGGGTAATGGCTGGATCGAGCTCATCAGCGACGGGCGCCAATACTGGTGATTCCGCAGCAAATCCGGGAGCTGCCACACCGCAGGACTTCCCTGACAACGATGCACTGCGGGCGTTTTGCCCAGCGGTTCGAGACGCGTGAATATCAGCGGGACAGCTGATCGCCAAATACCGCAGTGCGATGGACCAACTATTCCTCGTCGCCCACGGGAAAGTAGAAAAGATCTACACCGGCGAATCCATCGAACAGCAGGTGGTCAGCACGATATCCAGCGGCGATTATCTCGGGGGCGAGGTGCTGACCAAACAGCAGCCCGTTTAGGAGTGCACCATCAGGAAACGCGCCACGGCGACCGTCCTCGCTATTTCCTGAATGGCGCTGAATCAACTGACATACCGGTGCCCGATCTGACAGAGTCCGGGAAGTCCAGATCGATCAGGTGACACCCGAGTTCGTGCGCGACAATCGCCTGCAGGATTGGCGGATCCAACTCTCGCGGCAACGTATCCGATACGGAGATAATTCACGGGAGACTCCGAGCGGCCGGGCGTGGATGTCGTCGAGAACGCACGGCGAAACGGCTATGCCGCCATCGACTCGGGCCGTCATGACACCGAATCGGCGACAGCCTGGTCACAGGTCGGCGTTCCCGACGCGGTTGCTGCGCAGCCGGCGAGGTCGTCGGCCATGCGCCGATCTTCGACCAACTCTGCCAGTCGCCTCACCGGGGACGACCCGGCCGACCAGCTCGTCCACCCCGGAGGACCGCCAGGGCCGGCTGCGGCTGTCGATCAGCAGCCCCCATATGGTGTCGATGGGAGCTGGGGTCGTTGAGCTCACTCGATGGCGGGGCGTGCCGTATCCGTTCGAGTGCCGGCCGCCGCTGCGCTGTGGTCAGTGTGTGATGAGGGTGTCGAGTTCGTCGGCGAACAGTAGGGCGGGATCGAACCCCATTCCGGTGAAGTGCCCGGCGAGTTCGAGGGACAGGACGCCGTGGAGCCGAGTCCAGAAGGACACCGCTCGGTGCAGAGTTGTGGTTGGCGCGGAGTGGTCATCGGCCCATCGGCGATGGTGTTCGAGGTGGGTGTCGAACGGTGTCGCCTGCGGGTCCGCGGCCTGTACGGAGCATGCCTCGACCAGCATCGTCAAGATCTCGTTCGAGATCTCGGTGGTGTCGTCGGGTGCGTCTGGGATCTGCAGACCGACGTAGAACGCTGGCCGTCCTGGCAGCAGCCGGTCACCAGCATCGAACGTCTGGATTCAGGGCCGCTGCGAGCTGGTTCACAGTTCCGATGGACTACTCCCGCCCCGCCACCACCACGACGCCCGCGACCACCCTGACAATCACCTCCACCGTCCAGCAGCTGCAGCCATCTCGGTGCATCCGGTGGAGCGGACCGGCGATCGGTGCTGGGATGCGCATCGAGGGCGGAATTCATGTCTGGACCTTCACCCCGGTGGACGGCGGCGTCCTGGTGCGCACCGAGGAAAACTGGAACGGCACCCAAGTCGAGGCAGACGTGCCGACCGCCACCCACTTTCTCGGTGCCGGTCTCGAAGCCTGGCTGGCCGACCTGCGGACCGCCGCCGAAACACCGCGCTGACCGGCGCCGACTGTGCCGCCGGTAACCATGGATGGTTCTACCCGTGTCTCGTTCGGAGGCACGGCATTCGGCGGCACCTCGGATCGGTCCCCCGCCCTCGGCGTCGGCGCCGACACCACTCAGCTCGCTGACCAAATCAGCGTAAGAGGACTCGAAGTCGAGTAGACAAGCACGTCGTAGTCGAAACATTGAATTCCTCATTGCCGGGTTGATTTATCCGGATTTTCCGATTGTCGGTTCGAGCCGCTCGACGCATAGTGGAATACCCATACCGAACTCGATCTGCTCTGCGGCCGAATCATCGAGGTCAGGAAACCTGGTACGCGGTGAGTTGCCGTGACACAATCGGCGAGATCGATAACAATGCCGCCCATGACGGTGGCGGCGAGCGGCGGATTGATAGATCGGCGGGCTGATCGGGCGCCCAATGCGACACCGCGCGGGAGATTTCGGCCCGACATCGAGGGGTTACGAGCAGTCGCCGTACTGGCCGTTGTGCTTTTTCATGCGAACACGCCCGGGGTCGGGGGCGGATTCGTTGGAGTCGATGTCTTTTTCGTCATTTCCGGCTTCCTCGTCACCGGAATCCTCTGGCGGGAAGCGGCTGCCGCCGACACTGTGGGGCTCGTCCGGTTCTACGGCGCGCGGGCCCGCCGACTACTGCCCGCGGCGGGTGTCGTGGTGGCTGCCACCGCGATCGGCGCGGCCGTACTGCTGCCGCCGCTGCAGGCCCGCCAAGTCCTCGGCGATGGGATCGCCAGCGCCTTGTACACCGGGAACTATCGATTCGCCCTGCGCGGCACCGACTACCTTGCCGGCGACATGTCTCCGTCGCCGTTTCAGCACTTCTGGTCTCTCGGTGTGGAGGAGCAGTTCTATCTATTGTGGCCCGTACTGATCGCCGTCACGGCCTGGTTCACGCGCCGGCGCCGAACTGGTTCGGCTGCTGTATTCCCGTACCTGATCGTTCTTGCGGTTGTCGCCGCGCTGTCCTTCGCGGGCTCGCTGATCTTGACCCGCACGCTGCCACCATGGGCATTCTTCTCGCTGCCGACGCGGGCCTGGGAGCTGGCTGCCGGCGGCATGATCGCGCTGTCGGCCGGTGCGTGGTGCCGGCTGCCGAAATCGGTCGCCGCCCCGGCCGGATGGATCGGGCTGACCCTGATCATCGCGGCGTGTATCCAGTTGAACGGGAAGACACCGTATCCGGGCACCGCGGCCCTACTGCCCGTTCTCGGTACCGCCCTGGTGATCATATCGGGTTGTGCGGAAACACCATTCGCGGTTGGCCGCGGACTGGCACTGCCTGCAATGCGGGCGATCGGCCGCGTGTCGTACTCCTGGTATCTGTGGCACTGGCCGGTCTTACTGCTGGCGCCGTACGTGCTCGGTCACCAGCTCGGACCTGGTGGTTCGATGGGCGCGGTCGTGATGGCAGGTGGACTCGCCATGCTCACAATGTGGCTGGTCGAGAACCCGGTTCGCTTCGCCGCCCCGTTGCGAGGATCGGCCGGCCGCAGTCTCGCCTGTGGCGGCGCGATCACCGCGGTCGCCGGTGGTGTGGCACTGATGCTGCTCGTACTCATTCCCATCCCGGTCGGTCGCGGTGCGGCGGCCGCGGCGCTCACGCTCGCCACGCCACCCGCACCAGCCAGCCCCAGCGCCGACGCGCGCGACGCGGCGGTCCAGCAGCTGACCGCACAGACGCAGGCCGCAGTCGCTGCCTCGGCCGAAATCCGAGCTGTCCCTTCGAATCTCACCCCATCGCTGGCCGACGCGCCTGGCGACAAGGCGGGCGTGTTCGTCGACGGCTGCGTGCGATCGTGGCGTGAGGTGGGACAAGCCGAGTGCGCCTCCGGCGATCCGGACTCGGACACGACAGTGGCCCTGGTCGGCGATTCACACGCCGCGATGTGGCATCCGGCGTTCGAGCTGATCGCCGCGCAGCGGCACTGGCGGTTGGAAACCATGGCCAAGGTCACCTGCCCGTTACTCGGCTTGCCCATCACCAGCCCCTATCTGGGCCGGGAGTACACCGAATGCGAGCAGTGGCGCGGCCAGATCCTGACCCGGTTACGGGCCGAACATCCCCGCCTGATCGTGGTGAGCATGTCCCGGCGCTACGGCGCCGACTTCGGCTTCGTCTCTTACGACCAGGCCTGGGTCGACAGCCTGAACCGCCTGGTCGGCCAGCTGCGAGCGACCGGAGCGGCGGTCCTTGTTCTCGGGTCGATCCCCGATCCGCACACCACCGTGCCAGCGTGTCTGTCCGAACATATCGACGATGCCGCGGCATGCACGCCAGCGCGGCCGGTCGCGGTCAACGACGTGGGTATCGGGGTCGAGCAGGCAGCGGCCACCGCCGACGGCGGCCAGTACGCCGATCTGACCTCGCTGTTCTGCACTGCCGCCTACTGTCCCCTCATCATCGGTGACAACCTGGTGTATCGCGACGACAATCACCTCACCGTCAGTTACGCCAGAACACTCGGACCGGTCATCGCCGCACTCGCTGATCGTGCGCTCGCCAACGGCTGAGCCGGCCACGCAGGTGCACGCGGAGTCGACGGCAACGACGTACTCGTCGAGAACACCTCAGACTCCCCCACCGCCGAAGTACGGATCAGGTTTTATACGACCATGCGGCACCGCGACATCGTCACGAGCCCACAAAGCAGCGAAAGTCTCACTCTCCGGACATAATTCGGCGATGAAACCCTATCAACCAGAATCACCGAGATTCTTCGCATACGAACCACGCTGATAACCGACCATCCGACGCAAATCATCCCCATTGCGGCGATACGCATCGCAACTCTCCCGAGTCAGCCGTTGCCGGTGTTGCACTGAACCCACGGCTGCGGTATTCGGGATCGGGAGGAATCGGCCGGAATCTCGGGCGTTGCCCAGAGGTTGCGGGTGAGAGGAAAATCGATGAGGTGGATGCGGAGCGCCGGCTCCGCTCAGCAGGCTCTGCTGAGCGCGGACACCATGAGGTGATATCTATGCGAACGGATGGAGACAGCTGGGACATCGTGACCAGCGTGGGTCTGACTGCCTTGGGCGTCGCTACGTTTCGCGCACTCGCGACACTCGAACCTGAGCCGCTGATCCACGACGACTATGCGGCGTGGTTCGTCGAGGCGGCGGGTGAACCGCACTTTTTGCACATGCTCGACGACCCGTCCTCGACGGGCCAAGCCGGATTGTTAGGGCGGTTTATGGGAGTTCGGACAAAGTTCTTCGACGAGTTCTTCGCCGCGGCGTGGCAGCGGGGTGTGCGTCAGGCAGTGATCCTCGCATCCGGTCTGGACGCGCGAGCATATCGGCTGGATTGGCCCGTGGGCACGGTCGTCTTCGAGATCGATCAGCCCCGTGTGCTGGAGTTCAAGAGCCGGGTGCTCGCCGAGCACGGTGCCGTGGCCACGGCCGAGCAGCGCGCGCTGGCGGTCGATCTGCGCGATGACTGGCCTGCCGCGCTCACTACCGCGGGTTTTGATCCGGGGCGGCCGGCGGCATGGTCGGCCGAGGGGCTATTGCCGTTCCTGCCGGGTTCGGCACACGACGCATTGTTCGAACGCATCGACGCCCTGTCCGCACCGGGCAGCTGTGTGGCCGCCGACGATTTCGGCCGCGGCCTGGACCAGCACCACTTCGATATGGAAGAAAAGTTCTTCGGCCCCAACCCGTTCAGCAACCTGAACGTGCGCGACCTGTGGTACGACGACGCCCGCGCCGATCCCGGGGACTGGCTGTCTCAGCACGACTGGTCGGTCCATCGCGCCACCCCTTTCGACCTGGCCGCCACCTACGACCGCGCGATCACCGACTGGCCCGCCGAGCTGCCCATCGAGCTGCTCAACCTGGCGCGGCAGGCGTCCTACATATCTGCCGAGAAGCACCGGTGACGGCGCGAATTCGGCATGCGTGAACTGCGACTGCCCGGTCGGCCGGTGGTGCTGGGCTCTCATGCCGCCGTTGCCACCTCCCACAGCCTCGCCACCTCGACCGCTTCGACATCCTGCGGCGCGGCGGCAACGCGTGCGATGCGGCGATAGCCGCCTGCGCAGTGCAAAGCGTGGCCGAGCCGGGTTCCACGGGCATCGGCGGGAACGATTTCGTCTTGTATGCGCCGTCGAGAACCGACACTCCACAGTGGCAAGGCGTACGGCTTGAACGGTTCGGGTCGTGCGCCGCGGGAGACTGTGTGTCGAGTTCCCACATGAGCGGGGCATCGAGTAGATCGCGCTGACCTCGCCAAATGCGGTCACCGTCCAGGGGTTCGATGCGTAGTAGGCAATGCCATTGTCGTACAACATCTTCCAGAAGGATCGGGTACTGTCTGCGGGCGTCGACCGTTGAGGTCAGCTGCTCGGACAGTGTTGTCGTACTTCTGGAATCGAGGCAAGCGCATGAACCATAAACTCTGGTTGCTCGGGCGATCCGCAACCGTCGGTGCTCATATGCTGAGTGAGAAGATCACCCGACCGATGGCGCGGTCCATCCACGATGTCCCGGTTTCCGGCGAGAAGATCACCCCTGAGTGGCTGACAGCTGTCCTGTGCCGCGATGTCCCCGATGCCGAGGTGCTGTCGTTCGACACGGCCAACGGCAGCCGGGGTACCTCGACCCGAGTCGCGATCCGGGTCGAATACAACGACGTGGGCACCCAGTCGGGACTGCCGACGGAGCTGTTCGCGAAGACCACCACGGCATTCAGCCAGCGCATACTGCTCGGCGGCGGAAAGATGATCGACGGAGAAACCCGCTTCTTCCGGGACTTCCGACCCAGAGTCGACATGGAGGCCCCGACCGGCTACTGGGGCGCCTCCGATCCATCGTCGTGGCGGTCGATCGCGCTGATGGAGGACATCGCCGCGACACGCGGGGCGGTATTCAGCGAGCCGACTGCTCCCATCGCCCGCGATCAGATCGAAGATCTGGTGCGCAATCTCGCGCGGCTGCACGGCACATTCTGGGAGGACTCGTCGATCGGGGTCCTCAACACTCCGGCCTACATGCTCAACGCCTATCTCGCCGCGATCGATATGAAGAAGCGTTGCGAGGTCGGCCTGCACCGGGCGGAAGAGGTCGTTCCCGCAGCCTTGCACGGACAGAGCGAGCGGTTGTGGGCGGGCGTCGAGCGGGCCATCGCGATTGCGACCGATGACGTTCCCGCGACCTTGCTGCACGGCGACCCGCATATCGGGCAAACCTACGTGACTGGTGACGGCCGAATGGGGTATGTCGACTGGCAGGTGGTGATGCGTGGCGGGTGGGCCCACGACTTCGCCTATACCGTCAACTCCGGATGTGAGCCCGAGGACCGGCGTGCGTGGGACCGCGAACTGCTGGAGGCATACCTGGACGAACTCGGCCACGCCGGCGGCGAGGTGCCATCGTTCGACGACGCCTGGCTGCTGTACCGGCAGCAGTCCATGTTCGCCTACGCCGCATGGGCTTTCACGATCGGCCGTGCGGCCTATCAACCCAAGATGCAATCGACCGAAACGTGTTTGACGTTGTTGAAGCGCATCACCACAGCGATCGACGATCACGATTCGTTGAAAGCCCTCGGCGTCTAGTCCGGCAGTGGAGGGTGTGGTACGTGTGGAGCGTCAGGTGTCACACTCTCCGACCATCACCCGCGTCGATGCCAGGCCCGGCAGTCCACGATCACGGCTGAATTACTGCGATCGCGCTGTCTTCGGCACGCGGCTCATTTGCGCCAAGAAGATTCTGCCAGTACGGGTCTCATGCTGTCCTGCAGCACTGCGCTGCTCGCTATACCATCGACGGTTCCTGCCGAGCCAGCAGAACGACCATGCTCTCGGGAGCAGCGACTCGGCACAGTGCAGTGCTACAGCAATGTGCAATACGAACAGTCTGGAGTTTCTTCTTGAGTACGTCGCAGTTCCGGGCGCGCGCACAGTCGTGCCCGGTCGCCCACGGCTCGCCGATTGATTCCGACGGCCCGCGAATACCGCTGCATACGCCGGAGTTCGCCGCCGATCCGCACCGTGCATATCGTGAAATGCGAAGGCAGTACGGCTCGTTGGCGCCGGTCGAATTGGCGCCCGATGTACCGGCTACGCTGGTAATCGGTTACCACGCTGCGCTGCGCATCCTCAACGATCCCGAGCACTTCCCCGCCGATCCGCGCGCGTGGCAGAAAACGGTCCCGCCCGACTGCCCGATCCTCCCACTGCTGGAGTGGCGTCCCATGGCCAGCAGGAGCGCCGGAGCAGATTTCGTGCGATATCGGCAGGCCATCACGGCAAGCGTCGAGGCAGTGGATCTGTATGCCCTGCACGACATTGTGGAGAATATCGCGATCCCCCTGATCAACGGGTTCTGCCAGGATGGCCGTGCGGAGCTGATCAGTCAGTACGTATATCCGCTGGCGTTCGAAGTCGTGAATTCCATGCTCGGCTGCCCGCCGGACATCGGGCAGCAGGTCGCCGCCGGCACGGCCGCGTTGCTCGAGGGGGTCGACGCTGAGAAAGGCAACCAGATACTCGGCGAGGCGCTGATGAACCTGGTAACCCTCAAACGAGCGGAGCCGGGAAACGACATCACCTCGGTACTACAGCAGCACCCCGCCGCCCTGGATGACGTCGAGGTATCGCATCATGTGTCGCAGGTCTACGGCACAGGTATCGAGTTCGAGCTGAACTTGATCGTCAATACCTTGCTGCTGATCCTCACCGACGATCATTTCGGTGACAGTGTTCGGGGCGGAAACATGTCCTCGCGGGAGGCATTGGACGCGGTGTTGTTCAACGACCCGCCACTGGCCAACCTTCTGATCACCTACCCTCGTCAGCCGATCCTCATCGACGGTGTTTGGCTGCCGGCCGACCAGCCGGTCGTCATCAGCATGGCCGCCTGCAACAACGACGATTCCATTCGGACCGGTGACCTGACCGGCAATCGTTCACACCTGGCTTGGGGTATCGGCCCCCACGCCTGTCCCGCGCAATCTCTGGCCTATTTGATCGCTCAGGATGCCATCGACCAGCTCCTCGACGCCCTACCCGAAATCCAGCTCGACGTAACGGACGGCGCGCCGGCCTGGCGACAGGGGCCCTTCCACCGGGCACTGACGGCACTACCGGTTACCTTTCCGCCCACTTCTCCGTTGAACGTCAACAACGAACCTGCGCGCCTGCCCTGACTCACACGTCACCGGACGGGTGTGAGGCAGTTTCGGGCAAGCTCATCGAGGGGCGGCTCGAGTTCCGCGAGCTCTCCACTGTGTGGGGCTACAGCCGTGGCGTTGGCGGAACCACCGGGAGAAGTTGCCGGGAGAGGAGAAGGCGAGCAGTTCGGCGATCTCGGTGACTGTGTGGCGACGGCTGGTGACCATGTGTTGAGCCAGTTCGGCGCGGGTGGCATCGAGCAAGGTTGTGAACGTTTCGCCCTCGGCGGCGAGGTGGCGGTGGATCGTGCGGCGGTCGACGCCGAGGCTGCGGGCGATCTGATCGACCGAGCAGCGGCCGGTGGGAAGGAGGAGTTCGATGAGTTGGCGGACGCGGTCGAGTGTCGTCGCGGAGTGGACGTCGCGGACGGGGCCGAGGAACTGCTGGGCGTAGGCGCGCAGTTGGGGGTCCGACATGGCGTTCGAGGCGTCGAGATCGGTCGTGTAGATCAGGATGCCGTTGAAAGGCTGGTCGAACGTGACTTGCGGGCCGAGGATGCGGTGGTGGGTGCGCCGGTCGCTCGGTGCGTGGTGAGTGAAGCGGACTTCCATGGGTTGCCAACCGGTCCCGAGAAACCCGCGCAGGAGTCCGTGAAGCACGCCGACGACCAACTCGATGGCTTGCCGGGGTTCGCCGGGCGCTCCGAGATCGAGAGTCACCCGGATGGTGGCGATGCCGTTGTGCTCGGTGAGGCGAGTGTGCAGGGACTCGTTGTACATGTGCTCGTGCCGGGACATGACCCGCAGCGCACTGCGGACATCGGGTTCCTCCCGGATGACCAAACTCAATGGGCCGAGATTGGCGAAGCGGCGGCGTTCGGCCAGCCGTAACCCGAAATCCTCACACCCGGACGCACTCGCTGAGGCTTCGAGCAGATCGGCTATGGCGGCGGCAGGAACCCAGCGGTCCTGCAGGCTCAAGCTGGCCGGATCGAGACCGGCTGCACGCATCAGCTCCACTGGGTCCAGGCCGAGTGAGTGCCCGAGTTCCACATAGCTGTGCAGTGCGGCATAGCGAGCCAGCGGCTTCAACACGCTCTCCTGATGTCCCGAGATGAATGCAATTCTGTCCCGCCAAGATAAGCATGGGTAAGCGATCTGACTTACTGTGGATTCCATCACAGCGACGGTGACCAGCGGAAAGGAGGAGATCGTGATCGGTGAGCGCACCCGGCACGACCTTCCGCTGACATCGCGCACTCGATCAGTCCGGTAACCGTGAGCGCCCGTCGAGGGCGTTGTGGATAGCCGATTCCGGACATCCCGTTTTGTCGGACCTGTAGACCGCCCGCGCCCACACGTGGCGGCGATGAAGAGGAGATTCACTATGGCACAGGCTGTTCGCTTCTACGAGACCGGCGGCCCGGAGGTGTTGCGCTGGGAAGAGGTCGAAGTGGGCGAGCCCGGGCCCGGCGAAGTGCGCATCCGGCACGAGGCGGTCGGGTTGAACTTCGCCGACACCTACTTTCGTAGCGGCTTGTACCCGGCCGCGTTGCCGGCCGGTATGGGAGTCGAGGCGGCCGGTGTGATCGTGGCTGTCGGCCCCGGGGTCGACGGTTTTCAGCCGGGCGACCGGGTCACCTATACCGGCAGCCCGTTGGGTGCCTACAGCACCGAGCGAGTGATGCCGGCCGAGCATCTGATCGGGCTGCCGGACGAGATCGGCTTCGATACAGCCGCGGCCATGACCATGCGCGGGCTGACCACGGCCTACCTGTTGCGCCGTATTCACCCCCTGCGGGCCGGGGACACTGTGCTGTTGCACGCGGCTGCCGGCGGGGTCGGGTTGATCTTCCTGCAGTGGGCGAAACTGCTGGGGCTCACGGTGATCGGGACCGTGTCGAGTGAGGAGAAGGCCGAGATTGCGCGGGCGCATGGCTGCGATCATGTGGTGATCTACACCCGCGAGGACGTCGCCGCTCGGGTGCGTGAGCTTACCGATGGCGCGGGTGTGCCGGTGGTCTACGACAGCATCGGCAAGACCACCTTCGAGACGTCACTGGATGCGCTGTCGCGGCGCGGGTTGCTGGTGTGCTTCGGCACCGCCTCCGGGCCGACACCGCCCATCAACGCCATGCAGCTGGCGGTCAAGGGTTCGCTGTTCGTCACCCGTCCCGCGCTCGCCGACTACATCGCCGACCCCGCCGAGCGCGCCGAACTGGCGGGCGAGCTGTTCGCCCACGTCGCGGCGGGGCGGATCCGGATCGAGATCAACCAGCGCTACAAGCTGTCCGACGCAGTGCGCGCACACCGTGACCTGGAATCCGGTCGCAGCATCGGCTCCTCGGTCTTCACCCTCTGACACCCGCCCGCCGCGGCGGCTCGATCCCTTGGAGGACCATTCATGACAACCATTGCCCCTCTGGACGATTCGACGGTGCGCAGCTCGATCGGCGTGAAGCCGCTGACCTGCACGATCGGCGCCGAGCTGTTCGATGTCGACCTTGCGCTGGCGGCTCATGACGACGCGCTGTTCGCCGAGTTGCGCGCCCTGTTGCTCGAGTACAAGGTGTTGTTCGTCCGCGACCAGGACATCAGCCGCGCTGATCATGTCGCTCTCGCGCAGCGCTTCGGCCCGTTGGAGGACCATCCGGTGGTCGGCAGCGATCCGGACCATCCCGGCCTGGTGCGCATCTACAAGGACCTTGACAGCCCGCCCGAGCACTACGAGAACGCCTACCACTGCGATGCGACCTGGCGCAAGCACCCACCCATGGGCAGCATCCTGCGCTGCGTGGAGGCACCACCGGTGGGCGGCGACACCATCTGGGTGAACATGGTCGAGGCCTACCGGCGCCTGCCCGAGCAGGTCAAGCAGCGCATTCAGACGCTTCGGGCCCGGCACAGCATCGAAGCCAGCTTCGGCGCGGCCCTGACGATCGACAAGCGCCACGAACTCGCGCAACGGTTCCCCGACGCCGAGCACCCGGTGGTGCGCACCCACCCCGAAACCGGCGAACAGATCCTGTTCGTCAACTCCTTCACCACGCACCTGGTCAACTACCACACACCCGAGAACGTGCGTTTCGGCGCGGACTAC
This sequence comes from Nocardia sp. NPDC051990, assembly GCF_040680755.1. Classification (NCBI taxonomy): domain Bacteria; kingdom Bacillati; phylum Actinomycetota; class Actinomycetes; order Mycobacteriales; family Nocardiaceae; genus Nocardia; species Nocardia sp. NPDC051990. Next base: position 203,271 of record NZ_JBFAXH010000010.1, read on the forward strand.
GCCCCTGGAGCCGCCGAGCTGCTGCACTACCTGATGCGGCAGGCCGCCATCCCCGAATACCAGGTGCGCTGGCGGTGGACGAAGAACAGCTTCGCCATCTGGGATAACCGCTCCACCCAGCACTACGCGGTCCAGGACTATTGGCCCGCCGTCCGAAAGATGGAGCGCGCCGGGATCGTCGGCGACGCGACCTTCTGAAGAAAATTCACCCGCAACCTCACTCGATTCGGAGAATTCTGATGCATTTCCACGACGACGCGCTGTTCCCGGAGAACCAGGAGAAGCTGGTCATCACCAGCGCACCGTACGGCCCGGAGTGGGAGCCCGACGACTTCCGTGAGGATCTGCCGTTGACGATGGAGGAACATATCCAGCAGGCGGTGGACTGTTACGAGGCCGGTGCGACCGTGTTGCACATCCATGTGCGTGAGCTCGACGGTAAGGGCTCCAAGCGGCTCTCGAAGTTCAACGAGTTGCTCGCCGGGCTGCGTGAGGCCGTCCCCGAGATGATCCTGCAGGTCGGCGGATCGATCTCGTTCGCACCCGAAGGCGAAGGCGCCGATGCGAAGTGGCTGTCCGACGACACCCGCCACATGCTGGCCGAACTCGATCCGAAGCCGGATCAGGTGACCATCGCGATCAACACCAGCCAGATGAACATCATGGAATTGATGACCGCCGACGACATCGCGGGTACGTCGATGGAGCGTCCGGAACTCGCGACGGCGTACCGGGAGATGACCGTGCCGGCCGGTCCCGAATGGGTCGCCGAGCACCTGCGCCGCCTGCAGGCCGCCGGGATCCAGCCGCACTTCCAGCTTTCGAGCATTCCGCAGCTCGAGACGGTCGAACGGCTCATCCGCCGCGGCGTATACACCGGTCCGCTGAACTTGACCTGGGTCGGTATCGGTGGCGGTTTCGACGGCCCGAACCCGTACAACATCATGAATTTCATCCAGCGTGTCCCGGACGGCGCCTGCCTGACCCTCGAGACACTGATGCGCTCAGTGTTGCCCGTCAACGCCATGGCGATCGCCATGGGACTGCACACCCGCTGCGGTAACGAGGACACCCTGTGGGGCCGCAAGGGCCAGAAGATGACCTCGGTCCAGCAGATCCAGCAGCTGGTCCGGGTCGCCGGGGAACTGGGCCGCGAGGTCGCCACCGGCAAGGAGGCCCGCGAAATCTACAAGATCGGCACTACCTACGCCGACGCCGACGAGACCCTCGCCAAGATCGGATTCGCACCCAACCGCAAGCCCGGCCAGGTCGGCTTCACCCACCACGGCTGAGCATCCGACTCCTTGCGGTAGCTTCGGCCGCCGCCCGGCTCGGGGCGCGGGTCACAGGGATCTCGCGCCCCTATCTTTCCCCCTCAGCTCCGGTGCGCCGCACCACCGTCACGGTGCACCGGATTCGTAGGAGCACCAATGGAGTTGCACACTACCGCCACCGGGGCGGATGACCACACGGTCGCCGCCCCGGCCCCGGCGGCCACCCGCGTACCGCGAACCCGCCGCTGGTATCCGTGGGTAGTCTTCGCGCTGGCATTCGGCCTGCTGCTGGCCGACTACATGTCCCGGCAGGTTCTCAGCGCCGTCTTTCCCTTCCTGAAAAGTGAATGGGCACTGTCCGATTCGCGGCTGGCATCGCTTACCAGCATCGTCGCACTCATGGTCGGACTGCTCACCCTGCCGTTGTCGATGCTTGCCGACCGCTGGGGCCGGGTTCGCTGCCTGGTGCTGATGGCGGTGGTATGGAGCGCGGCGACCCTGCTATGCGCGGTCGCCGCCGACTACGAGCAGATGCTCGCCGCCCGCTTCCTCGTCGGCGTCGGCGAGGCCGCCTATGGCAGCGTCGGCATCGCGGTGGTGCTCAGCGTGTTCGCCCCGCGGGTGCACGCCGCCCTCAGCGGGGCCTTCATGGCCGGCGGCTCGTTCGGATCGATGCTCGGTGTCGGCCTGGGCGGCATCGTCGCCGTTCAGCTGGGGTGGCGCTGGTCCTTCGCCACCATGGCGATCTTCGGTCTGATCCTGGCAGTGCTGTTCCGTGCAGCCGTGACCGAGGCGAAACTGGCCCGCCACGCCGCCGAACCGGGACCGCAAGCACCGCACAGTGGCACCGGCTTCCGCGCACCGGTGTCGACGCTGTTCACCAACCCAGCGGTGCTGTGCGCCTATCTGGGAAGCGCCCTGCAGATCTTCACCGCCGCGGTCCTGCTGTCGTGGACGCCGAGCTTCTTCAACCGCTACTACGATCTGGCCCCCGACCGGGCCGGCGCGGTCGCCTCGGTATTCGTGCTGCTCGTCGGCGCGGGTATGGTGAGTTGCGGCGTGATCACCGACCGGGTCGGCCGCGCGGACATGTCGCGCAAATGGACCGCCGCAATCGTCTTCTGCACGATCTCGCTGCTGTGCCTCGCGGTCGGCTTCAGCCTCACTGCCGGTCCATTGCAGCTGCTGCTCATCGGTATCGGCGCCTTCTTCTCCGGCGGGTCGTCGGGGCCGACCGCAGCCATGGTCGCCAACCTCACCCACACCTCGGTGCGGGCGTCGGCGTTCGGCACCCTCACCCTGGCCAACAGCCTGCTCGGGCTCGCCCTCGGCCCATTCGTCGTCGGTGTCCTCGCCGATCACCTCGGTCTGGCGAACGCACTGCGACTCGCACCGCTCACCTACCTGGCCGCCATCGCCGCCCTGATGCTGGGTAAACGCGCCTACCCCGCGGGGCTGCGCAAGCTCGTCGCCGTCGAGCGCATGGCCTCGCACTGATCTGGAAAGGAACTGCCACACACCATGAAAGACACCCCCGACCCCACCGTCGTGATCGTGCCCGGGCTGCGCGACCACGTGCCCGAACATTGGCAGACCCTGCTCGCCGAACGGCTGGACACCGTCCACACGGTCCCGCCGCTCGAGCGCGACAAGTTGTCCCGCGCCGCCCGAGTCGCCGCGCTCGACGCCGCACTCGGCGACATCGAAGGCCCCGTGGTGCTGGTTGCGCACAGCGCCGGCGTCATGATCACAGTGCACTGGGCGCAGCAGGCCACCCGGCCCGTGCAGGGGGCGCTGCTCGCCACTCCGCCGGACTTCGACGCACCACTGCCGCAGGGATACCCGTCACCGGACGAGCTCGACGCGGGCGGCTGGAACCCGACTCCACGGCAACGGCTGCCGTTCCCGAGCATTGTGGCCGCCTCCACCAACGACCCGCTCGCCTCGCACCGGCGCGTTGCGGGCATGGCCGAGGCATGGGGCAGCCGCCTGGTCGACCTCGGCGACGTCGGACACCTCAATCCCGCCTCCGGATACGGTTACTGGCCTCGCGCGGAGGAACTGCTGCGTGAGCTGATCGTTACCACCACCCCTTCGGTGTCCGGTGCGGAGGCCCGACGGTGAGCAAGGTCGTGACCACGGCCGCAGAAGCGGTTGCCGACATCGCGTCCGGATCTTGTCTGGCGGTTGGTGGATTCGGTTTGTGCGGCATCCCGGACGTACTCATCGCGGCTGTGGCCGCACGTGATGTCACCGATCTCGAAATCATCTCCAACAACTGCGGGACCGATCAGAATGGGCTGGGAATCCTGCTGGCAGACAAGCGGATTCGTCGCATCACCGCCTCCTATGTGGGGGAGAACAGCGAGTTCGCCCGCCAGTATTTGTCCGGTGAACTCGAAGTCGAGCTGACCCCGCAGGGCACGCTCGCCGAGAAGCTCCGGGCCGGCGGTGCCGGTGTCCCGGCGTTCTTCACCCCCGCCGGTGTGGGCACCCCGGTCGCCGAAGGTGGCCTGCCGTGGAAGTACGCGCCCGACGGATCGGTCGCCGTGGCCTCGCCACCCAAGGAGGTCCGCAACTTCGGCGGCCGGTGGGGCCACCGGCGATACGTGCTCGAGGAAGCCCTCACCGCGGACTACGCGCTGGTGCACGCGCTCGTCGCTGACACCGAGGGCAACCTGGTGTTCAACAAGTCCGCCCGCAACTTCAACCCGCTCGCGGCCATGGCCGGACGCGTCTGCATCGCCCAGGTCGAGAAGCTGCTTCCCGCAGGCGATCTCGACCCTGAACACATTCATCTGCCCGGCATCTTCGTCGACCGCATCGTGCACACCGGACCGCAGCTCAAACGGATCGAGAAACGCACTGTCGCCCAGGAGCATTGATATGACCACCGCCAGCACCGTTCTCGGCTGGTCCCGCACCGAGATGGCCGCTCGTGCCGCCCGCGAACTGCGGACCGGCGAATACGTCAACCTCGGCATCGGCCTGCCGACCCTGATTCCCAATCACCTGCCCGAGGGCGTCCGCGTCACCCTCCACTCCGAGAACGGCATTCTCGGCACCGGCCCCTACCCGCGCGAAGCTGACGTCGATCCCGATCTGATCAACGCCGGCAAGGAAACCGTCACCACCCTTGCGGGTGCCGCGTTCTTCGACTCCGCCACCAGCTTCGGCATGATCCGCGGCGGTCACATCGACACCGCCGTCCTCGGCGGCATGCAGGTCTCGGCCACCGGCGACCTGGCCAACTGGATGGTGCCCGGCCACATGGTCAAAGGCATGGGTGGCGCGATGGACCTGGTCCACGGCGCCCGGAGGGTGATCGTCCTCATGGAACACACCGACAAATCCGGTGCGTCGAAGATCGTCCCGCGCTGCACACTCCCGCTGACCGGCGAACAGGTCGTACAACGCATCATCACCAACCTCGCTGTCATCGACGTCACCGCCACCGGTTTGGCGTTGCGCGAGTGTGCACCGGGCATCAGCGAGGCCGATGTCCGCGCGGCGACCGCCGCACCGCTGACCACTATGCCCTGACCGAGCGCCCGACGGCTCCGTCCGGCGCTCGCGCTCCCAACGATTCCCCGAAAGGTATTCCGTGCTCAATCTTGCTGTGCTGCTGGAGGATTCGGCGCGCCGCAATCCTGATGACGACGCTGTCGTGCTTGGTGCCGAACGCCTCACCTACGCCGAACTCGACACCCGCGCCAATCAGATCGCGCACCTGCTGACCACCCGCGGCGTCGAGCCCGGCGGCAGAGTCGCACTGTCGTGCCCGAACCTGCCGGAATTCCTGATCGTCTACTACGGCATCCTCAAGGCCGGCGCGGTCGTCGTTCCCCTCAACATCCTGCTGCGACCCCGCGAAATCGCCTACCACCTCACCGATTCCGAAGCCGACTTCTACTTCTGCTTCGAAGGCACGGCCGAGCTGCCCATGGGAGAGTACGGTCACGAGGGATTCCAGCAGGCACCCGGCTGCCGCGACATGGTCTTGATCACCGCGGATCCGCAGGCCCCTTCGCCGTATCCGGGCGTCGACACCCTGGCTCGAGCTGTTGCGGCCCAGCCAGCAGCGTTCGACACCATCACTCGCCGCGCCGACGACACCGCGGTCATCCTCTACACCAGCGGAACCACCGGCCGTCCCAAGGGTGCCGAACTGACCCACACCAATATGGTGATGAACGCGCTGACGGCAAACCGGCTGTTCGACAACCGCCCCGACCGACACGACACCCATCTGGTGACATTGCCGCTGTTCCATTCCTTCGGCCAGACCATCCACATGAACGCCGGTGTCTCGGTCGGCGCGACGCTGGTGCTCTTGCCGCGTTTCGATGCGGCCACCGCGCTGCGGACGCTGGCCGATGAGCGCATCACCTTTTTCGCGGGAGTGCCGACCATGTACTGGGGGCTGCTCCAAGCCGTCGATGCGCACGTCGACGTCGAGCGGATCGCCGGCACGCTGCGCAAGGCTGTGTCCGGCGGCGCCGCCCTCCCGATCGACATTCTGTCGCGCTTCGCGCAGCGCTTCGGTGTCCAGATCCTGGAGGGCTACGGATTATCGGAAACCTCCCCGTTGGCGTTGTTCGCCGATCCCGACCGCGATCCCCGGCCCGGGTCGATCGGAATTCCGGTGTGGGGCATCGAAGCCCGACTGATCGATGCCAAGTGGCACACGGTCACCGGTGTCGGCGAGATCGGCGAGATCGCGCTGCGCGGCCACAATGTCATGAAGGGTTACCACAACCGCCCCGAGGCCACCGCCGAGGTGATGCGCGACGGCTGGTTCCGCACCGGCGATCTCGCCCGCCGTGACGCGGACGGTTTCTACTACATCGTCGACCGGGCCAAGGACATGATCGTGCGCGGCGGATTCAACGTCTATCCCCGCGAAATCGAAGAAGTCCTGGTCACCCACCCCGCGGTCTCCTTGGCGGCCGTTATCGGCATTCCCGACTCGCACTACGGCGAGGAGATCAAGGCCGTCGTCGTCCCCGAAGCCGGAACCACGATCACCGAAAACGAGCTCATCGCCTGGTGCCGACAGCAGCTGGCCGCCTACAAATACCCCCGCACCATCGAATTCACCGCCACGCTGCCGATGACCGCCAGCGGCAAGATCCTCAAACGCGAACTCGCCGCAACCCACGGTGCAACTGTCGCGGCCGACTCGGCGGCCGACACGAGTTCTGGCGCCTGATCCCCTGCGCCGGATGCGGGAGCGGGTACCTAGCCCGTTCCATCACCACCGGCAATCACCTCACGGTATTGCCTATCGCATCAACGATGATGAGAAAGAAATAAAGATGAGGAAAATCGTTACGGTGGCCGCGGGTTTGGTGGCCGCGGTTGGTATCGCGTCTGGTTCGGCGGGCGCGCAGCCTGGTGATGAGGGCGGTGCGGTTGGTTTCACGGCCAACGCCACCGATACCCAGTCCATTGTCACCACCGATGCGGGTTCGATGGTTGTCGAGGAGGGTGTTTTCAAGATCAAGTCTGT
>NZ_JBFAXH010000011.1:0-188651 GCF_040680755.1 Nocardia sp. NPDC051990
GATGTCCTGTGGGCACTGCTGCGCGACGGCCGCGAATTCAGCGTCGAGACCCCGGCCCCGGCGGCCGCTGCGGCTTGACACGATCATTGAGAGTCCTTTCGTCCCCTGCGTTACCCGGCAGTGCAGTAACGCAGATCACCTTCTGGGTAGCACTCAGCTAATCGGACCACAAACGGGCTGTGAAGGGCCAGTTGGATAAATAAACTTCGGCGGCCTTGTCCGACTGGACAGACCAGGCCGCCGAGCCGGGGATCAGCGCTGGCTGCCCGGTCGCAGCGAGCGCAGGAAGAACGCGACATTGGCCGGGCGTTCGGCGAGTCGGCGCATGAAGTAGCCGTACCACTGATCGCCATAGGGCACATAGACCCGAACGTGGCGGTCTTCGTGGACGAGTCGGCGCTGTTCGGCGTCGCGGATGCCATAGAGCATCTGGAATTCGAAATCGTCGCGGGAGCGCCGGGCTGCTCGGGCGAATTCCCCAGCGGCCTCGATGAGTGCCGGATCGTGGGTGGCGACCATCGGATAGCCGGCACCGCTCATCAGCACCCGCAGACAGTCCAGATAGGACTGGTCGACCTCGGCCCGGCTCTGATACGCCACCGACGCGGATTCGCGATATGCGCCCTTGCACAGGCGAATTCGCGAGCCCGGTCCGGAAAAGTCCCGGCAGTCGGCCTCGGTGCGCCGCAGGTAGGCCTGCAGGACGGTACCGAGCGACGGGAAGTCGGTGCGCAAGTCCTGCACGATCGACAACGTGGAATCGGTGGTGGTGTGATCCTCGGCATCGATGGTGACCAGCACACCCGCATCCGCTGCGGCGGAGCAGATCTGGTGCGCGTGCTCGCGAGCGATCGCATGGCCGTCCGCGGGCAGGGATTGGCCGAGTGCCGAGAGTTTGAGCGAAACCTCCAGCGGCCCAACGGTTCCGGACTGGCGCGAGACCGTGAGCAACGACAGCAATGACAGATAGTGCGCCACTGTATTGCGTGCCTGCTCGATATCGGTGGTGTCCTCACCGAGGTAGTCGACGGTGACATACCGACCCGAACTCAGCAGATTCGCCACGGCCGCAACCGCATTCGGCTCGGACTCACCGGCGACGAAACGGTCCACCAGCTTCTTTGTGGTCGACATGCGAGTGATGGTGCGCTCCATGCGCGGTGAGCGCGAGGCGGCCAGCATGGCGGGGCGAAGCAGACCGGAAATGGTCATCAGATCTCCTCAGGCGCCTGGTGCGGATAGGTGTGCTCGGTCGGCGGGACGAAGGTCTCCTTGATGGTTCGGGCGGAGGTCCAGCGCAACAGATTCTGTGGTGAGCCGGCCTTGTCATTGGTGCCCGACGCGCGGGATCCGCCGAAGGGCTGCTGACCGACGACCGCGCCGGTGGGTTTGTCGTTGATATAGAAGTTGCCTGCGGCGAACCGCAGACTTTCAGTTGCCTGGGCCACAGCAGTGCGGTCGTCGGCGATGATCGCACCGGTCAGGCCGTAGGCCGAACCGCTGTCGACCAGTTCGAGGGTCGCCTCGAAGGATCCGGCCACCGAATCGTCGTAGACGTGGACCGCGAGAATCGGGCCGAAGTATTCGGTGCTGAACGCCTCGTCGGTGGGGTCGTCGCCGAGCAGGATGGTCGGGTCCACGAAATATCCGACGGTGTTGTCGGCACGTCCGCCGACCGCGATGGTCAGTCCCGAGGTGGCCTTGGCGCGGGCGATGGCATCGGCATTGCGATCGAAGGCGCGCTGATCGATGACCGCGCCACCGAAATGCGTGAAGTCGGTGACATCGCCGTAGCTCAGCGAGCCGACCTTATCGATGAGGTCGCGACCCATCTTGGCCCACACCGACTTCGGGATGAAGGCACGCGAGGCGGCCGAGCACTTCTGACCCTGGTAATCGAAGGCGCCGCGGATCAGCGCGGTGGTCAGCACATCCGGATCAGCGGAGCTGTGCGCGAGCACGAAATCCTTGCCGCCGGTCTCGCCGACCAGGCGCGGATAGGTGTTGTAGTCCGCGATATTCATCGCGACCGAACGCCATAAATGCTGGAAGGTCGCGGTCGAACCGGTGAAGTGGATGCCGGCCAGCCGCCGATCGGTCAGCGCGACATCGGAGATCTTCGGGCCCGCGCCGTGCACCATATTGATGACACCGGGCGGCAGCCCCGCGGCCTCCAGCAGTTTCATCGTCCAATATGCGGCCACCGCCTGGGTCGGCGACGGTTTCCACAGGACGGTATTGCCCATCAGGGCGGGCGCGGTCGGCAGATTGCCCGCGATCGCGGTGAAGTTGAACGGGGTGATCGCATAGACGAAGCCCTCGAGCGGGCGGTACTCGACCTTGTTCCAGACACCCGGGGTCGAGATCGGCTGGTCGGCCAGGATCTGCCGGGCGAAATGCACGTTGAAGCGCCAGAAATCGATCAGTTCGCACGGTGCATCGATCTCGGCCTGATACGCGGTCTTGGACTGCCCCAACATGGTTGCGGCGGCAATGGTTTCACGCCACGGACCGGACAGCAGATCCGCGGCCCGCAGGAAGATCGCCGCGCGATCCTCGAAGGACAGCGCCCGCCAGCCGGGTGCGGCGGCGGAGGCGGCGGCGATCGCGTCCTCGACATCGCCGGCCTCGGCGGTGGTCAGGGTGCCGAGTACGGCGGCATGATTGTGCGGCTGCACGATGTCGATGCTCTTACCCGAGGTGCGCCGGTGCGCACCGCCGATGACATGGTGGACCTCGGTCGGCGTAGCGGCCAGTTCGGTCAGTTTCGCCCGCAGTCGCGCGCGTTCGGCGCTCCCCGGTGCGAAGGTGCCGACCGGCTCGTTGGCCGGGCGTGGCGTGGACACGATGGCATCCATGAGTCCTCCTTACTGGTATATGACGGTGAGCCGAAGTCAACACCGCAAAACAGCGCGCAGAATCGGACAGGCGGACAAAGATGGGATGACCGGATTGGCGAGTCGTATGAAAGTGGGCAGTGGTCGTGGCTAGCGAGGGTGAGTTGGTGGCCGTGGACCTGGACTTGGACCTATTCGGATTGGCGCGGATGGTCGCCCAGAACGCGGGCGGAATGGTGTCCATCGAGGACCCGCAATCGCATGTGCTCGCGTATTCGGCGTCCGATCAGGCAGCCGACCAACTGCGGGTGCTGTCGATCCTCGGCCGGGAGGGGCCGCGCGACTATCTACGGGTGTTGCGCGAGTGGGGCGTCTTCGATCGGCTGCGTCGCACCGACGACGTCATCGATATACCGGCCCACGAAGAGCTGGATATCAAGCGTCGCCTGGTGGTGAGCATTCGGGACCATGCCGAGGGAAGTGCGCCGCGGGTGCTCGGGTCGATCTGGCTGCAGCAGGGCGACCGGCCGTTCAAACCGGAAGCCGCGGAGATCCTGCGCGGTGCGTCCGCCATTGCCGCCCGGCTGATCTCGCGCAGTCTGGACGCGCCCTCCACCGAGGCACTCCTGATTCAACGACTGTTCGGAACCGGTGGCGGCACCGCCGATGTGCCCGCGGTGGCGAGCGCGTTGAATCTGCCGCTGACCGGTCCGGCCGCGGTGATCGGTTTCGCGGTCGCTCCCGATGCGAAGTCGCGTGCCGCCCTGGGCAATATGCTTCGCCTGCGCGCCAGTTCATTTCGCGGTGATTCGGTGACCACCATCCTCGGCGACCGGGTGTATGTTCTGCTGCCGCAGTACCGATCCGCACATGCGGTGACCGCGTGGACCCATCAGCTGGTCGAACAACTCGAAGCCGAACTCGCACTGCGCGCCGCCATCGCCTGTCCCATTCCGGATCTGGCCCATGTCGCGGGCGCGCGCGCCGAGGTAGACCGGGTTCTCGACAGTACGGCCGCGACCTATCCGCGCGGCCGAGTGACCACGCTGGCCGAATCGCGTACCGCGGTGCTACTCGGTGAAATCCTCGATCTCGTCGGGACGCGGCCGCAATTGCGTGATCCGCGGTTGCGCAAGCTGCTGGACTACGACCGCAAGCACTCCGCGAATCTGTGCGAGAGTGTGCAGACCTATCTGCGTGAACACGGCGATGTGCGCAATGCCGCGACGGTGCTGCAGGTGCATCCGAATACCCTTCGCTACCGGATCCGGCGGGTCGAGGAAATTCTCGGGATGGACCTCACCGATCCCGCCGATCGCCTGCTGCTCGAACTCCAACTCGCGCTGCATTGCCGATCGTCCGAATAGGCGAGCACGCGAGCAATGATCATTTCGGCTCCAGTCCGTCTGATCTGGTGACGTGGCATCAACCACCTACCAAGGAGATACTGATGCGGAAAATCACTGCGGGACTGTTCATCGCACTCGACGGCGTCGTCGAGAATCCTCAGGATTGGCACTTCCCGTACTTCAACGAGGAGATGGGCACGGCCGTGGACCGTCAGCTCGGCGCGGCCGATACGCTGCTGCTGGGTCGCAAGACCTACGAGAGTTTCGCCGGCGCCTGGCCGGAGCGCGAGCTCGCGGGGGATATGGACGCCGAGATGGCCAAAAAGCTCGGCGACGCGCGCAAGATCGTGGTCTCGCATCAGGATCTCACCTTCACCTGGCGCAATTCCGAAGTGCTGAAAGGTGATCTGGTGGAAGCGGTCACGGCGCTGAAGAACGAGCCCGGCGAGGCACCCATCGGCATGAGCGGATCGGTATCCGTTGTCCGGCGGCTGCTCGAGGTCGGGCTCCTGGACGAACTGCACCTGCTTGTGCACCCGATCGCAGTGCGCAAGGGCATGCGACTGTTCGAGGAGACCGACTCCGTGCTTGCGCTGCAACTGCTTTCGTCCGATACCTTCAGAACCGGTGTCGTTCACCTGGTCTACGCCAAGGTGACGGCCGAAGGCACCGAAGGGTACGACTACGCGAAACAGTTTCTGTCCCAAGAGGATTGATGCCTTGGATGGCACATGGTTTCGTGACCATGTGCCACCCTGGGCGATCATTCTGCGTCGAGCACCTTGCGCGCACGGTCGTAATTCTCATAGCGCTACGGAGGCGTTTGCGGCTATTCGCCGGGAACTGTTGGCACTCTTGGGTCAAGCGTTGGCCGGGGCCTCGGGTTCGTCGGCGGGCGAAGCGTCCTCGACGGTGCGCTTGGGGCCGGTGAACCAACTCTTGGCCGAGACCAGCCACCAGATGCCGATCGCACCTACCACGCCGACCAAGGTGATCGGCGCGTAATTGACGGTGTTCCAGGTGAATTCGTTGTTCCACGGGTAGCCGCGATCATCGGTCGGCAGGATGAACAGCAGGCTGATCAACACGATCCAGATCAACGCGATAATGCCCACCGGTCGATACCAGGAGCCGAGTTGCCATGGGCCGGTGTCGAATCGGCTGCCGTGCAACTGGCGCAACAGGATCGGGATGCCATAGGCGATGTAGAGGCCGATGGTGGCGACGGATGTGGCGGCCGCATAGGCGGTCGGCGCGTTCTCCGCAGGCACCAGCATCGACGGGATCAGCAGGACGAACGAGAAGAACGAGATGAACAGCACTGCGTGCACCGGTACCTTGCGGGCCGAAAGTCGGGACCAGTAGGCCGATCCCGGCACCGCGCCGTCACGGGCGAAGGCGAACAGCATGCGCGAGGCCGAGGTGACCGAGGCGTAGCCGCAGAACAGCTGCGCGATCGCGGCGATGACCAGTAGCAGACCGGACCAGAACGAATTCAGCGAATTCTGCAGGATGTAGATCACCGGATAGCCACTGTTCTTGTTCGGATCCAGCGCATCGTCGAGATTCGGAATGGCGAAGGTCACCGCCATGATGAGTAGATATCCGGCAACGGCCGAGACGATGATGGTATTGATGATGCCCTTGGCCGCCGTGCGCGCGGCATCGTGGGTCTCCTCCGACATATGCGCCGACGCGTCATAGCCGGTGAACGTGTACTGCGCGTGCAGCAATCCGAGCAGGAAGCTGAACGCCACCCCACCGAAGCCCACCGCGCTGTTGTCGACGGTTTCGGTGAAGACGAAGCCGACGCTCTGGTGGTGGCTCGCGCCGAAGCCGAGCACGACGACGAAGATCGTCACCCCGCCAACATGCCACCAGGCCGAGATATTGTTGATGACCGCGGACAGATGCGGGCCGATCGCATTGAGGACGGCGTGCAGGACCAGGATCACGGTGAAGACCAAAAAGATTGCGGTGCGGTCGGTTCCGATATCGATGCCGATCACATTGAGCACCGCGGTGGTGAAGATGGCAGCGCCATAGTCGATGGCGGCGGTCACCGCGATCTGCCCGATCAGGTTGAACCACCCGGTGAACCAGCCCCAGACCGGCCCGCCCAATTCGGACGCCCACCAGTACAGACCGCCGGAAGTCGGGTAGGCCGAGGCCAATTCGGCCATTGCCAGGCCGACGAACAACACCATGACCGAGACCAGCGGCCAGCCCCACGCCATGGTGATCGGGCCGCCGTTGGCCAGACCGATGCCATAACTGGCCAATCCGCCGGTCAGGATGGAGACGATGGTGAAGCTGATGGCGAAATTGGAGAATCCGGACCAGGATCTGGCCAATTCCTGTTTGTAGCCGAGTTCGGCAAGGCGCCGTTCGTCGTCGGATGGTGTGGTCGCTTCGGTCATGATCGCTCCCGGGTGAAAACGCCGCCCTCATACTGCGTTTGCCAGAAGCTCAGTGTGAAGTGAGCGCTGGTCAATCGCAGGGAAATATGGAAACCGGGCCGTAATCTCTCGGCAATCGCGCATTCCGGGCGCGAATCGCGAAATCCGTGGTAGGCAGGACGGATGCGACCGATGCGCTCCTTCTACGACGTGGTGGTGGTCGGTGGTGGTCACAATGGGCTGGTCGCCGCCGCATACCTGGCGCGAGCCGGACGTTCGGTGCTGGTGTTGGAGCGGCGGGAGCATATCGGTGGGGCCGCCGTTTCGGCGCGGGTTTTTCCGGGCGTCGATGCGCGATTGTCGCGGTATTCGTATCTGGTGAGTCTGCTGCCGCGGCAGATCGTCGACGAGCTCGGGTTGCGGTTCGCGACGCGGCGTCGGCGGATCTCGTCGTACACGCCGGTCGGGGACGGCGGGCTGCTGCTCGATACCGGTTCCGAGGCCCGGACCAGGGAGAGCTTCGTGCGGCTCACCGGATCGGATCGGGACTTCCGGGCCTGGCAGGAGTTCTACGGCGCGACCGGGCGGCTCGCACGGCGGGTGTTTCCAACGCTGACGCAACCATTGCCGACGCGGTCCGCGCTCGAGCGGGTTGTCGATGATCGAGCCACGTGGGCGGCGCTGTTCGAGCGGCCGCTGGGGGAGACGGTCGAGTCGACCTTTGCCGACGATACCGTGCGCGGAGTCGTGCTCACCGATGCACTCATCGGTACCTTCACCCATGCGCACGATCCGGAACTGCGGCAGAACCGGTGTTTTCTCTACCACGTGATCGGTGGCGGCACCGGCGACTGGGATGTGCCGATCGGCGGTATGGGCGCGCTCACCGACGCACTCGCCGACGCGGCCCGCGCCGCCGGTGCGGAGCTGATCACCGATTGTGCGGTGACCGAGATCGAATCCGACGATGTCACAGCGCAAGTGCGCCATCGGGACGGCGTGATCGGCGCGCGACATGTGCTCGTCAATGCGGCACCGTATGAGCTCACCCAGTTGCTCGGTATATCGGGGGAGCCGAAACCCGAAGGCTCTCAACTGAAAGTGAATATGGTGCTGCGGCGGTTACCCCGGCTGCGCGACGCTGCGACAGATCCGCATGAGGCATTCGCCGGGACACTTCATATCGCCGAATCGTATTCGCAATTGGAGCAGGCCTACCGCGAGGCATCGCGTGGACGGATACCATCGGCTCCACCATCGGAGATCTACTGCCATACCCTGACCGATCCCTCGATCCTCGCACCAGGTTCCGACTTGCACACCCTCACATTGTTCGGATTACACACTCCGGCAAGACTTTTCGAGTCAGATCCGGAAGGGGCGAAGGCGACAGCCGTGAAAGCCGCACTCGACCAACTGGATGCGGTACTCGCTGAACCACTGCTCGATTGCCTCGCCGTCGACGCGAACGGTGCCCCCTGCATCGAAGCCAAGTCGCCGGTGGATCTGGAACGTGAGGTGGCTCTTCCCGGCGGTCATATCTTCCACCGAGACCTGGCCTTTCCGTATCGTCACGACCACGCCGATACGCCCGCGGCTCGCTGGGGCGTGGCCACGGACGTGCCGAATGTCTTCCTGTGCGGTGCGGGTGCGATTCGGGGCGGCGGAGTCAGTGGCATTCCCGGGCACAACGCCGCCATGGCCGTCCTCGAAACATGACCGAAGTTCTCGGACACTCACTCACTCAGTCGGGGCAGGGCTTCTACTACAGATTGTCGTTGATGCTCCGAGGATCAACTACGCTGTGGGGCATGACAGTCGTCTATAACCTGGTGGTCATCGCCCACCTGCTCGGTCTGGCTGCGGTGATCGGCGGTTACGCGGCCGGTCGGCCGAAGGTGTCGGAAGTGATGGTCTGGGGTGCACGCACGCAGATCGTCACCGGATTGATCTTGGTCGGCATGGCCGACGGCATCGGCTCGCTGGACAAGAATCTCGATATGGCCAAGATCGTGGTCAAACTGGTGATCGCGGTGGCAGTCGCCGGTCTGGCCGAGGTTGCGCACGCCGATGCCAAGCGCGGCAAGACGATTGCGTGGATGGCCGATGCTGCCGGATTATTGGCGATCGCCAATGTCTTCGTCGCCGTACTCTGGCACTGACTTTCGATATCAGTGTGCCGAGAAGGCAAGGTATAACGCCGCATCCGGGTCGAGGCCGATTCCGTTCCCGGTAGCGCCGTACTCCGGCCACCGCCGGAATACGGCACTGCCGACCATGTGGAGGTGATCGCCACTGCGGCATGGTCAGCCTCAGCTCTCGAACAGACTCTGCCCGATGTATCCCCCGGGTGCCGGCACGCCAGGAGGAATCACAAACACCGCCGATCCGACGGGTGTGGTCCAGGCATTGAGGGCATCGAATTCGGCCAGGCGGCGCTGCACCGGCAGATATTGCGTCGCGATATTGCGCTGATATGCCGCGAACAGCAGGCCCGAATTCGAGGTGGCACCCGGGGCAGGCGCGTCGTCGTAGTTGTAACCACGCCGCAGAAACTGCTCGGAATCGGAGGTGCGGTGGGCCCGCGCGATATGCGCCGAGGGTGGAATGACGGTGATGCCATTGGCGTCGACCGCCGCGAAGTCCGGATCATCGGATTCGCGGGTCCCGGTCAGTGGCGCGCCGGTCGCGATGCGGCGCCCGACACTGAGCTCCCGGCCCTCGGGATCGAGTTCGTCCCAGGTGTCGAGATTCATCGCGATCCGTCGCAGCACTATCGACGTCCCTCCGGCCAGCCACGGCAGCGCCGCACCGTCATCCCATACCAGCTGATCGAAGTCGCGCGTAGCGGGATCGATGTTCACCGAGCCGTCGAGCTGTCCCATCAGATTGCGCATCGTCTGCCCAGCAGCAGCGTTGCGGAATCCGCGCTGGGTCCAGTGCACCGTCACCAGCGAGCCCACACTTCTGGTCAGCGCCCGCACCGCATGCGCCACCGTCGTCGCCTCGTCCGCGCACACCTGCAGTAGCAGGTCTCCCTCACAGAACGCGGAATCGAGGCGATCGATGGCGAAAGCAGGCAGTTGAGCCAGCCACGGTGGCCGCGCACGCTCCAGCCCGGCTACCGTGAACAGCCGCGGCCCGAATCCGATCGTCACCGTCAGCCGGGCCGCGCGGGTGGCGAGCTCGGGTTCGGTATCGGCCAGCGGCGGCTCGCCCTGCGTGAGCCGGGCCGCGTCCTCGGACCAGATTCGCAGCAGCCCGGCGATGTCCTCGCGTCCGGTGCCCGGCTTCAGGTCGAGACCGATGAACGCCGCATGTCGTTGCGGTGTCGTGGCGATTCCGGCCTGATGTGGTCCGTAGAACGGTTCGCAGGCTGTCCCCGGATCGGCGGTGCCGCCCCCGCTTGCCCAGCGCTCGGCACCCAGTGTGAGTCCGGCCACCCCGGCCGCCGCAGCGCCGCCGCCCAGCAACCGCCGTCGTGACAGGCGCCGCTCAGCCACCGTGTGCGGGGGTAGAACCGTCCCCCGTCGGTGCGTAGTTCTCCTGGTTGCCGGCGAAATCGCGGACCTGGCCGGTGAACGTGGTGCTGGTACCGTCGGCGAACTTCACAGTGATCGGCGTCTGCGTTCCCGTGCGCAGCGGCGCCTTCAGGTCGATGAACATCAGGTGATCGCCGCCGGGTTTCAGCGCGGCGCTACCGTGTGCCGGGATCACCAGGCCGCCTGCTTTAGGGCGCATCACTCTACTGCCGTTTGCCTCGATGACCTCGTGGATCTCCATGCGTGCCGAGGCTGGACTGGTGGCTTCGACAATGCGGATCTCGTGATCGCTGCGATTGGTGAAATCGGCGAAAGCGGCCGACATCCCGGCGTCGGCCGCCTTGATCCACTGATTGCCGACCGTCACCGAATCGGCTTCGGCGGCAGCGGAATCGGTGCTGGACGAGCATGCGGCAGCAGTCATCGAGATCGCGGCGGCGGCAGTCAGAGCGATCACGCGCGACGATCGATAACGGCCCCGTGACGCGTGCCGGGTGCGGATATCCCTTGGCTCGGTTCGTGACCGGGCGGACATCGCAGGATCGGCACCGATACGGGTGAACGGCACATCGGGGCACTGTGATCGGGAATCCGGCTCGGTGACCCGGCGATGCCGATCGGCGTCGGCGTGACGAGAGTGAGTGAACATGAGTGAACTCCATGACTATTCGAAGTAGATCCACCCTGGTCCGGGCCTGACACCGTGACTGGTGTGTGCGGCGATCAGGAGTCCGTCGATCTGGCGACGCGGCACCGACCATGCGCACATCGCGATGGATCACCGAATCGAGTCGGTCACTGCCGCATGCGAATCCACGCCGGGTCGTTACACCTGGACGGGGTGGGGGAAAATTAGGACATTCGCGCGCGCCGGTGGCCCGCGTCGGCCGGTGCCCGATGCCAGGACGAGTCGCCGTGGCGCTGCCACTGTGTGGTTGCGGCCAGTGCCGATCAGCGGACCGGTAGCGCCGAGATGCGCGCCGACCGCGGTGACCGCGCGCCACACCCGCGAAATCGCCCGTCGCAGAGTTGTTTCCGCGCCGCGGATGAGGAAGGCGCCGACCACGACGGCGACCACATGTGCCAACAGCATCGGCCCGGTGAGTACCGCATTGTGGCAGTGCGGCGACAGCGATAACGCCGCATGTCCGATGATCTGCCCGGCAGCCAGCAATATCATCAGCCGGACCAGACCGGTGCGGGCATGGGCGGTGACGATCCCGATCACCGTGCACGCGGCCACGAGCAACATGACTGCCGACGATCCCGGCGCCACCGCACCGCCACCGGCGGCATGCGCGGCGATACTCACCGCACCCGCTGCCGCACCGACGGATGCGCCACGCAGTCGTGTCGTCGAATCCGTCGTTGGTCGCACCCGGACATCGTATCCACCGTCCGCGGCACCCCTGTCGATCAGGTAGGGGCCATCGGACGTGCCGTGACCCCGGTCACCTGGTCCGATGTGTGCTGCACAGCGCGTGGCGAAGCGTCGGGGCGATCCTGTTGCGGGAAAGGTCTACAGCAGCGGAGCCGACCGTGTCGAATCCGGCCGGAGGCCAGTCGGCGGAGCGTTATCGCCATTGCTCGCGGCGTGCTTGTCTGGAGGTAGGCCAGCACCCGGGCCGACGGGTGTGAATCCGGCCGTCACGACTGTCGACGGTGACACTTGTCCCAGCTTGCTGTTCAGCGCACCTCGCCGAGAATGCGCAACGCCGTATCGGCAGCCTGTTCGACGGTGTCGGCAACGTACATCAGATCGACGAAGAACTCTCGAAACCCGGTCTCGGCGGCCGCTGCCTCTATCGCTACGACGAGATCACCGGGCCCGGTTCCGCGCGCCGCATTGACCCGTACGATCGTCTCGACAGCAGCGGGATCGCGCCCGGCGGCCCGTGCGGCCGTGTCGACCGCGGCACGCCCGCGTCTCAGCGCCCCACCTTGCCCGGCAGGTCCCGGCACCTGCCATGCCGGCAGCCAGCCGTCCGCGCGGCGGCCGACCCGCGCCAACCCCGCGGGTGTGAACGCTGCGAGGTGGATCGGCGGATGTGGTTTCTGCACCGGGCCCAGCTCTCGTCGATGCTCCGGCACCGAGACGTAGCGCCCCTGATAGGAGGCCGGATCCGAACTCCAGATGGCGTGCAGCGCATCGAGTGTCTCGTCCAGGCGCGCCCCGCGCCGGGCGAAAGGCACCTCAGCCGCCGCATACTCCTCCGGCGACCACCCGATACCGAATCCGGCGATCAACCGGCCGCCGCTGATCACATCGATGCTGGTCAGCGACCGTGCGAGCAGGGCTGGTCGATACAGCGGCGCGATCAGCACATTGGTCCCCAGCCGCACCCGCTCGGTCGCAGCCGCGGCCACCCCGAGCGTCACGAACGGATCAAGTACCGAATGGAATTCGGCCGGAATACGATCCGTGCCGCCGTATCCGACAGTGGGATTCGTTGCGGCCAGCACGCGATCGCCCACCCAGAGACTATCCGCACCGGCTGCCTCCAACTCACCCGCGAACCACGCGATCCGTCGGCCCTGATGTGCCTGCGGCCCCAGCTGCGGAACCGCGAAACCGATCCGCAGGCCCTCACCGGCCATCACAGAACCTCCAACTTCGCCGCAGATGAGGTTGCCTGCCACCTCAGGTGTTGAACGACCATTCTCGATTCAGGATGTCGGAGACGATCGTCGCGATCAACACGCCGGACGCCCGCGCGGTCAACGTGAACGCGTACACCACTCCGGTGTCGACAAGCCAGGTGATCGCACCGACGACCGTGAATTTCATCAGCTCCCGACGCTCGTGCAACCGCTCGATAGCGTTCGGGCCCAGCATGTACCAACGACACCAACCCACCATAGCGGCGCACCGTGATACCGGCATCCGTTGGTGATGCCACCAGCACGGGCTTCAGCGCGGATCGAGCATTTTCGGCCGATGCTTCCCCGTTTTACGTTGGAGGGCAGTGCATCTGCGTTCATCGGCACAGAATGTGTACTTCGCCGAAGCGGTGAACATCGATGGCCGACACTGTTCCGGTAGGTGCACGGACGCCACGGTCGCCCAACCTCGGCGGCCCCATGAGGAGCCAGCCCGTCTGCTGGCCGCTTCGCATAACCAGGACGAAAGGCGTTGTGGTGGTGGCTGATTCATGATCGTTACGGCATTGGATATCGGCCCTGCGGAATTCGCCGCGAGCCGGGTGGATGCCGGCGTCGGCCTCCGGGATATCCAGCGAATCCCGATACCGGCGAATGCGGTGTGGGGCGGTTTCCGGGATCTGCTGCATCTTGTGTCAGGCAGCGTGCTGCTGGCATCGAATCCGTCTGCACGCGAATGACATTCGCTCCGGATGGCGGCAATGCTCGCAGGGTGGTTGCTCGATGGATCGCGACGTCGACCCTCGGTTTCACCACTGCCGCTGTCCTGGCTGTGGTCGCTACCTTCGCGGCAACAGCAGTCGAGTGATCAGGGCGGCCAGCTGCGCCTGGTGGCAGCCACCGACACCTTCCGCGCACTCGCCGATCCCACCCGGCTGCACGACGCTATTGGTGCAGGTCAGATGCCGGTTGGGAACAGACCGGACCCATTTGACATCCCGCGGTGCCGGGCCGAGTATGGGTTTGTCAGCACCTCGCTAGGCGAGGCTCCTGTACGAACATAGGCACCTGGTCCCACGACGTCGAGAGACGCCCAGGGCTGAGACAGATTTCCCCGGATTAAGGGGACATCCGAGGTGGCTTCCCCGCCGAGGGATACGTCGTGCAGTGCCGAAGCTCTGACGAGAGGGGTGCCCGGCCCGCCGGTCGGTGGCGGCTTTCCCTATCGTGCGCGGTCCTGACTGAACTGATGATGGTGACGCGTGTGCGTCTCGGCGGCAAGGAGGTGAGGGGCGAGATGAGTTCCGGCGAAAGTCCATATCCGAGTCCGGGGCGATACACCCTATCGTTCCCCGCTTGCCGCGGTCAGCTGACTGCCTGATACCGGAACCGACGTCGACAGCTGTGCCGTATGAGGGGGTCGATGACTGCTGTCAAGGGTTGTTCAGTGTGTCCGAAAACGGTTGTGGCGGCTAACTTCTGCGATGGAGTTACTGATGGCGGCCGTTGACGGTGCTGTCGGTACTGGGCACATCGGCTCGCCGGATGCGGGCCGAGCACCGCCTCACCCCGCATGGCGACACAACCCGTAGGCCACCCGCGGCCGGGCGGTCTTTCGCCGCGCTGGGCGCGCCCATCCACAAGTAGTCCATTTGCGCGACAGGGCGAAACCCCTGTGACGCAACCCGAATCGGGGGCGCCGGCGGATCGCGGGCACGACCCGGCAGGTTCGACATCGACTGCGGGGCGCGCACTCCGGCTCGTCACACCATCTTCGCGGTACCGCGCCACAACTGCCGTGCCACAACAGAATTCACAAGGAGGACGGGCCATGGCCTTCTTCTCGGGCGGCGGGTTCCGCCGCAACGGCTCGATCACCACGACCGCACCCGGTGTCGCCGGTACGGTCGCCGCTTCGGCGACGGCCGCTCCCGCGGCACTGGATTCGGCGCGTGTCGGTGACATCGTCGGCGCGCTGGGGACCATCGGCCGGCACGACAGCCCTGCGGGCGGTAGCCGTTGGCAGCGGCTGCGGATGCTGCTGGCGGTGATGGGTCCGGGCCTGATCGTCATGGTCGGCGACAACGACGCCGGTGGTGTCGCCACCTACGCTCAGGCCGGGCAGAACTACGGCATGGCGCTGTGGTGGACATTGCTGCTGCTCATCCCAGTGTTGTATGTCAACCAGGAGATGGTGGTCCGGCTCGGGGCGGTCGCCGGGGTCGGGCATGCGCGGCTGATCTTCGCGCGGTTCGGCAAGTTCTGGGGCGCGTTCAGTGTCGGCGACTTGTTCGTCGTGAACGCGCTCACCATCGTCACCGAATTCATCGGTGTTTCTATGGCTTTGGGGTACTTCGGGCTCCCGAAGACGATCTCGGTGCCGCTGGCGGCGGTGCTGCTGTTCGCAGTGGTTGCCGGTGGGTCGTTCCGCCGGTGGGAGCGATTCCTGTTCGGGCTCATCGCGATCAATATCGTGATGTTCCCACTGGCGTTGCTGGCGTATCCGAAAGTGGGCACGGCCGCCCAGGGCTGGCTCCCCTCGCTGCCGGGCGGCTTCAACTCGACGCTGCTGCTGTTGATCGTGGCCATCGTCGGCACCACCGTCGCGCCGTGGCAGCTGTTTTTCCAGCAGTCCAACATCGTCGACAAGCGCATCACCCCGCAGTGGATCCGCTACGAACGCATCGACTTGCGTATCGGCATCGTCGTGGTCATGCTCGGCGCGACCGCGATCATGGCCGCCACCGCGTTCGGACCGGCCGGAACCGACGCGGTCGGCAACTTCACCGACGCTGGCACGGTCGCCCACACGCTGTCCGACACCAAAGGCCGGACCGTAGGCACTCTGTTCGCGATCCTGCTGCTGGATGCCTCGCTGATCGGGGCCAACGCCGTCGCTCTCGCGACCACCTACACTCTGGGCGACACCTTCGGCAAGCGGCACTCGCTGCACTGGAAGATCACCGAAGCACCCGCCTTCTATCTCGGCTACGCACTGCTGCTCGGCGTCGCCGGCGCGATCTCCTTCAGCCCCGACAATGTGCTCGGTCTGCTCACCCAGGGCGTGCAGGCTCTCGCTGGTGTGCTGCTGCCCTCGGCCACGGTGTTCCTGGTGCTGTTGTGCAACGACCGCGCGGTACTCGGTCCGTGGGCGAACACCACCCGACAAAGCATCATCGCAGGCAGCATCGTCTGGTGCCTGGTGCTGCTCTCACTCACACTGACCGCGGCGACGTTCTTCCCTGACCTGTCGACCGGCACACTCGAACTCGGGTTCGGCGTCGGTGCGGCGATTGGACTCGCCGGTGGCGTCGCGCTGCTGGCCGCTCGGCATCAGGCCCGGCGTCATGAAGCCGAACAGACCGCCAAGGAACTCGGCGATCTCAACCCCGACCAGGTCGAGCAACTCGACACCACCGCGCTGACCCGCGCCGAACGCAAGACCATCCTGCAGCAGGACCGCGACGCCTGGCGCACTCCCGCGCTGGACACCCTCGAGCGCCCGGAATTCTCACCGCTGCGCAAGATCGGCCTGCTCACCCTGCGTGGCTACCTGGTCATCGCGGTGGTCCTGGTCGCCGTCAAGATCTGCCAAACCATCGGCCACTGACCGACACCGTGCGGGCGGCGGCGCGGAATCCGCACCCTCGGGATCGAAACCAGTCACGCGGTGAAGGAGCGCGCGGTCGAGTGAGGCCACGTTTCGAGTGATATGCGATACGGGGCGTGTCGTTTCTAAAAACCTCGCTCAATGGTGGTCAGCCTGCTCGCGGCCGCCCGCGTGACGAGCACTTGGAGCAGCGCATACTTGCCGCTGTCGAGTCGGTCCTGTCGGAGTGTGGCTACGACGGCGTCACGTTCGAGGAGGTGGCCCGTCGGTCCGGCGCCTCCAAGGCGAGCTTGTACCGGCGGTGGAAGTCCAAGCGGGACATGGTGATCGCCACGCTGAAGGCTGGGCCCGCTCGTCGCGACGGAGCCGACCCTGTCGACACGGGCAGCCTGCGCGGCGACTTGCTGATGCTGTGTCGTCGGCTCGACCGCACCATGCGAGCAGCCGACAGCCAGACCGCCATGCTGCTTCTGCAAGCAGGGCTCGAGGACCCTGAGCTATGCGAGGCCATCGAGACGTCTGTCGGACCGACCGGAGCCCGCCTGCCGCCGGAGGTGATCGACGCCGCCGTGCTTCGAGGTGAGCTTCCCCATGGCATCGACCTCTTCCCGTTCGAAGAAGTCGTGGGCGCCGCCCTGCTGATTCGCAGAGTCAACGGGCTGCTGGTCGACGATGAGTACCTTGACGCCCTGGTCGACACCGTCCTGGTGCCGTCCCTGCGAACGACCTCAGGACATGGCCGGCCACTGCCTGCCGGCATCTTCTCAGGCCGCCCGACACCCCTGCCGCCGCAGCACCCACTCCCCGAGCGAAGGAGAACCAGTGAACACCCCTGTCATCGAGGGCTTCGAGTACCGATTGATTCCAGGCGCCGACCAAGTCGGGATCAACGTCGCCGTCGGCGGCGATGGCCCGGCTGTCGTCCTATTGCACGGTTTCCCGCAAACCCATTACATGTGGCGCCATGTCGCTCGGAAGCTTGCCGACGCTCACACCGTGATCGTGCCGGACCTGCGCGGATACGGCAGCAGCGACAAGCCATCCGGCATCGATCCGGCGACGTACTCCAAGCGCACCATGGCCAATGACATCGTGAAGATCACCGGTTCCCTCGGGTTCACCCGGTTCGGCCTCGTCGGACACGACCGCGGTGCTCTCGTCACTGTCCGGGCCGGCTTGGACCACCCAGAGGCGGTCGAGTACCTCGGCATTCTCGACGTTCTGCCCACTCTCGACACGTGGGCGGTTCTCCAGGGCGTGAACGCCAAGGTTGCCTGGCACCTGTACCTGATGGCCCAACCCGTCGGCCTCCCCGAGAAGATGATCTCGGCCGTCGCCCCCGAATTCTTCGCATCCTTTCTGGATGCCTGGGACAACGACGGCGCGACCTTCACGGCGCAGGAGCGCGACTATTACGTCGAGAGTTCGGCCGCGGCCGTCGATTCGATCGTGGCCGACTATCGGGCTACCGCCAGCGTCGACCTCGAGATGGATCGAGCCGACCGTGCCCGCGGTGCTCAGCTCACCATGCCCGTTGCCGTCATCTCACAAGACTGGGGCTCACAGCTCGGCTTCGACGCCGCAGCCCTCTGGAAGGCATGGGCCCCCGACATGACCTACGAGGCCACCACCGCCGGCCATTTCATGGCTGAGGAGAACCCGGATGAGATCGCCGCATTCATCAGCGGCCTCGCCGCTCGCGCCAATCGCCAGCACTGAACCGGCATATAACCGCAGGCCCCGCCGATCGCATCGTCGGCGCCCGCGCACTGTTGCGGGGACCGTATGCCGCACCCCGACGCCGCTCACCCTGAAGCACCGGTTGCTCGTCGCCAAGCTCGTCGTCGATGATGGCTGGCCGATCGGCGAGGTCGCCGCCCGCTTCCAAGTTTCGTGGCCAACTGTGAAGCAATGGGCCGACCGCTACCTCGCTGGCGAGTCCGCCATCCGGCATTGGACGATCACTGGGTGCGTCAGCGCCGTCGGCGACGCAACCAGCGATGAGGTCGGCCCACCCCAGGGCCACCGCGGCGGCCGCCGAGCACAACCCAGAGCGTCAGGGCGATCAGGATCACCAAGAACAGGCCGGTACCGATCCATACCCCGGTTGGGGTGTAGGTGGGAACCGTGTCGGGACGGCCGCTGAGTATCACCGCATTCAGCGCGATATTCGTGTGCAGGCTCATTGCCTCGGGCCTTCCCCGCAGTGTCGGAATCGGTGACCAGACGATGGGGGTGTCATCGATACTCCGCCCTGTGAACCAGGGTATGCGTTGCGGCAAGATCGGCGTCGCGACTGGGCTCAGAGCCATGTGTTGTGGCGGAAGGCGATGGCGAACACCGGCCGGACCGGACCTCGAGGTCGCGCCGACATCGAAGCCGACCATATCCAGCACGTATGATCCGAGACAGATCGATGCGTACCGGGCGCGGGCCCGGGAGGTAATACGGGCGGAGGTCTGAGCCGATGAGTTTCTCCGATTTCGCCGCGCCGCTGTGGTTCGCATTCGCACTTGTCGTTCTCGCCCTCACCGTTGGCTACCTGCTCGTGCAATGGCACCGGACCAGGCAGACGCTGCGGTTCGCCAACATGGAACTGCTCGAGACCGTCGCCCCGAAACGGCCGGGACCGGCGCGGCATATTCCAGTGGCGTTGGGGCTGATCGGGCTGCTGGCATTGACGGTCGGGCTGGCCGGGCCGATGGCCGACAAACGCGTGCCACGCAACCGCGCCACAGTGATCCTGGTCATCGATGTGTCGTTGTCGATGCAGGCCACCGACGTCACACCGAGCCGGTTGGCGGCCGCGCAGAAGGCAGCCAAGGGATTCGTCGACGACCTGACACCGGGCATCAACCTCGGATTGGTCACCTTCGCGGGCACCGCGTCGCTGATGGTGTCTCCAACAACCAACCATGATCAGGTCACCACTGCGATCGACCACCTGCGTCTGGCCGAACGGACCGCCACGGGCGAAGGGATTTTCACCGCGCTGCAGGCCATCGAAACCTTCGGCAACCTCCTCGGCGGCGGGACCGAGCCACCGCCGGCGCGGATGGTGCTCGAGTCCGACGGCAAACAGACCGTTCCAGCCAACCAGGACGACCCCCGTGGTGGTTACACCGCCGCACGACTGGCCAAAAGCAAGAACGTCCCGGTATCGACGATCTCGTTCGGCACGACCTGGGGGAAGGTGGAAATCCCCCGCCAACAGGGCGACGGCGTCGACGAGGTACCGGTGCCCGTCGACGATGCCGCATTGCAGCAGATCGCGAACCTCTCGGGTGGGAATTTCTTCACCGCCGCCAGCCTGGCCGATCTGCGCTCGGCCTACAGCACCCTCAGCGATCAGATCGGTTACGAAACCGTACGCGGGGACGCGAGCCGCCCCTGGATGATCCTGGCGGCGGTGCTGATCGCGGCCGCCTACACCGCGTCGCTGGTCCTGCGGCAGCGAATTCCTTGACCCGGCAACCGAACTCCGCGGAGCGGTCAGCATGCCGACGATTCAGTTTGGTGTGGCTCGACCCGCCACCGATTACCGCATCGACCTTCCCGGACAAGGCACTAGCATTCTGATCTGTCACCAACCGACGAAGGGACGAAGTGATGTCCGAATCGAATTCCACGGTGTGGCCATCGTTGCGAGTCTCGGATTGGCAGGACACCCGCGAGACGTTGCACATGTGGTTACAGGTGGTCGGGAAAATCCGGATGGCGTATGCGCCGCTGCTGAATCACTGGTGGCAGGTGACGCTGTATGTGAGCGCGCGGGGGCTGACGACCTCGGCGATCCCCTACGACAATGCGGTCTTCGACATCGAATTCGATTTCGTCGACCATCGGCTGGTGATCCGTGCCGATGGCGGAAGTACGCGGTCCGTGGCGTTGGCGCCGAAGTCGGTGGCGCAGTTCTATGACGAGACGATGCGGGCGCTCGACGAACTCGGACTCAGCACCCGTATTCAAGGGCGACCCAACGAAGTCGAGGTGTCCATCCCGTTCGCCGAGGACACCCAGCACCGGTCCTATGACCCGGATGCGGTGTGGTTGTTCTGGCGCCAGCTGGTGCGGGCGAACAAACTGCTGAACGAATTCCGTGCCGGCTATGTAGGTAAGGTCAGTCCGGTCCATTTCTATTGGGGCGCAATGGATCTGGCATGCACCAGGTTCTCGGGCCGGCCCGCGCCCAGACATGGCGGCGGTGCGCCACACTGCGCCGACTGGGTCATGGAGGAGGGGTATTCGCACGAGCTCAGCAGTTGCGGATTCTGGCCGGGCGGTGGAGCGGAAGGCGCGTTCTACGCATATGCCTACCCCGAACCGGCAGGCTACGCCGACCATCCGGCAGGGGATGGGTACTACGACCGTGACCTGGGTGAATTCGTTCTTCCCAACGAAGTGGTCCGGAAATCGAACGATCCGGACGCCGTGGTTGCCGAATTCCTGCGCCGGACCTACGAGGCCGCGTCAACGCTCGGCGACTGGGATCGGGACGCACTCGAGTGCGATCCATATCGTTGGGCACAGCGGCGCGCCGCCACTCGCTGGTCGCGGCGATAGGGGCCCGTGCCAGTCGACGCTGTCCGGGTGCGACACGCTACGGGCCGGTTGCCTGACCGACCGGATCGAACACAGATGCGCGTGCTACTCCGTATCCGCTCGTCCGTGATTAGCGATGGGGTCGCGGTCATTGTCGGCGCGGTTCCAGTCGGATCTCGCTACGAACAAGTGATCGATCTCGACTCGGCCAGCCTGCAAACTTCGATGATTGACGGTGTCTCCCGTTCGGGCGGTGCAGCCCGCGAACTGGCCTTGTGGCGGGTCAGCCCCGCCGGGCGCACAGCAACCAGGCGGGAACCGACTTGCGGCCACCGGGTTCGTCGCGGATGCCCTCGAACCGGAACTTGGAGCCGTCGGGAGTCAATCCGATGTCGCCCTCAGGCAGGTCGCCATGGATTCGCGCCGGCCTGATTTCATCGACCACCCAGTACTTCTCAACCGCCTCGCGAAGCTCGTCGGCGGTGACCGGCGCCGGCCCGGGTACGGGGACTTCCGGCAGGGCGGTCCGGTCGAACACCAACGCGAAATACGACGCGCCGGGCGCGGCGGCGCGCGCGATCGACTGCTGATAGCCCGCCCGCGACTCGACCGGGATCGAGTGGAACAGCGTGCTGTCGACGATGGTGCCGAAGCGGCCGTCGTAACCGGTGAAGGAGCTGATATCGGCAACCTCGAAGGAGGCGTTGGTGAGGCCGCGCCTGGTCGCCTCGGCGCGGGCCAGCTCGATCGCGGTCGGCGACAGGTCCAGTCCCACAGTGGTGTAGCCGCGCTCGGCCAGATACAGCGAGATCGCCGCCTCTCCGCATCCGACATCGAGGACATCGCCATGGAACTTGCCCTGCTCGATCAGCGCGGCGAGTTCCGGCTGGGGTTCCCCGATACTCCACGGCGGTTTGACGCCCGGCCCGAACGGGCCACCCGTGCCTTGGTAGACGGCTTCGAACTCGAAATCATCCGGCGCAGTCATAGCATATGAGTATCAGTGACCGTGGCGTCTGTCAACGTCGTCGATGGCGGCTGAACAGGAACGGTAGTTCGCCCCCCTGGTTCTGTGGGGTTGGCGCCTCCCAGGGCTTGGATGCGACGCGCGACACCGCCTCTCGCATCGGAAGGCAAAGTCGAGACCTGCGTCGAGACCGTCTATGCCGTCACCTCGCTGTCGGTCGGCGATCGTCTCGGACTCGAACTGCGGCCGTCCTCAGGTTATGGCACCCCTGCGAAACATGGTCATCGGCATGCTCCCGCTGGCGGATGCGACAGCATCGCGAAGTTCTCCGGCCGGACGCGACCTTCAATGCCCCATCAAACTACTTCTGGCCAGCTGAAATGTGAATTTGCCTCGGCATGCAGCAGCCTCGAGCGTTGACTTGAAGCCCTTTGGAGGCAACAGCGCTGGAGGCATCAATCGTGAATGGTATATTCCACCAAACGGAAGGTAGAATTAATGGAGGCCGGCACTCGAGTCGGTCCGCTCGTCTTGCAGCCGAGAGGGTTGAACCATGGAGGAGACTGATCCGCGACCTCGCGTAGTCGCGCGAGATGGAGACGTATTCGTCGTAGGCAATCGATGTACAGCGTGTCGGTATCCCATGACATCGACTGCGCCCAGGTGTCCCATCTGCGCAAGTCCATTGGAGGTGGCCGAGTTCGCCCCCGAGGGGGAGATCTTCGCGTCGACGCGTCTGCATATAGCCGTACCGGGATACACCCCACCGTTCTCCGTGGCCTATCTCGTTTTGGACGACGGCCCTCGGGTGCTGGTCCACACATCTTCGGAGAGCCCGCTTCCGGTGGGCTCGCGGGCCCGGTTGATCGGTGTCACCGAAGGCGGTAATCCGTTGGCGCGCGCGATACACGCAGGAGTGGGCGAATGAACGCAGCGATACACGGGGTCGGCACGTCGATGTTCGGGCGCCAACCCCACATGAGCGATGTCAGCCTGGTTCAGCAGGCCGTCGTGGAGGCTCTCGATGACGCCGAAGTCGATAGGGTCGATGCAGTCTTTGCGGGAACGGTCTTCGGAGTGACCGGGACAATCCAGCGCTGCCTGCAGACTCTCGGCATCGTCGGAGTCCCGATCGTCACTGTTGAGAATGCGTGTGCAACCGGATCGACTGCCCTGTTCGAAGCCTTCCATGCAGTCGAGTCGGGGAGATACGAGAGCGTCTTGTGCCTCGGTGTCGAGACCATGAGTGCGCACTTCAGAGGTCCGATCACACCTGCCTACAACGACGCCGAGGGTGCAGCCGGCCTCGCGATGCCAGGAATCTACGGTCTTGCCGCCAGTAGGTACGGCTATTTATACGATGTCGAGCTCGACGATCTCGCCTTGATCGCGGTCAAGAACCGAGCACACGGTTCGTTGAACCCGCGCGCCCAGCATGGGAAGCAGACAACGGTCGAAGAGGTGCTCAACAGCCGAATGGTGGCAGATCCGTTGACACTGCTGCAATGCTGCGACATCTCGGATGCCGCGGCAGCCGCGGTGGTCGGACCTAAGCGAAAAAGCAAGCGGGACATCACGATACTCGCCAGCGCACTGCAGTCCGGGCAACTGTGGGATCACCGGTCGCTCCACCCGTGGGGGTTCGAACTCATGCAGTCCGTCGCACGACAGGCTTGGGAGACGGCCGGACTCGGTCCCACCGATATGAGCCTGTTCGAAGTCCATGATGCTTTCACGATCGGCGAGGTGACAGCCACCGAAGCGCTCGGACTCGCTCCGGCCGGACAGGGCCTCGAGCTGGTCAAGGCTGGTCACACGAGGCTCGGAGGTCACCAACCGGTGAACCCGTCCGGCGGGCTTTTGAGCAGAGGGCATGCCCTCGGTGCGACAGGACTTGCGCAGATCGCAGAAGCAGTGTGGCAGCTCCGGGGGGAGGCCGGAGCACGCCAGGTCGACGATGCCCGAACCGCTGCCGTGGAGACGATGGGCGGCGGTGCCGCCGGAATCGATGGAAATGGTTGCGTTGTCACCATTTTGGGAGGATGAGGAACCTATGGATCACGATATCCTGAGCCCGGACAGGCTTGCGGACCCCTACCCGTACTTCGCCGAGATGCGAGCAACATGCCCGGTGCACTGGAACGAGCAATACCGGGCTTGGTTCGTGTACCGGTACGACGACGTGGTGGCGGCATTGCGCGACCCTGCCTTCTCGTCGGATCGTGTGCGGCCTGTGTACAACGAGCGCCTGTCCGGCGAGCAGCGGCAGGCGAGGAAGGCCACCTACGACGTTCTCCAGCATTGGATGGTCTTCCTCGATCAACCTGATCACACGCGCATCCGGAAGTTGGTGATGCCCGCCTTCACGCCGAAAGCAGTTGCCTCGATGCGCCCGCAGGTTGAAAAGGTGGTCGAGGAGGCCGTGGGCGCGATCACCGATCGGGGCGATTTCGATCTGGTACGTGATCTCGCTTATCCGATCCCCGCAGTCGTGATCGCCGAGTTGATGGGGGTGCCGGCCCAGGACCGGGAGCTGTTCAAGCAATGGTCGGACGAGATCGTCGTGCTCGTCTTCGGCGCGAAGTCGACCCCGGATCGGCACGAACGTGCCCAGCGTGCCCTTACGGAGCTGACCGAGTACCTCCGTTCGCATATCTCGCGGCTGCGAAAGCAACCCGACGACAATCTGATCAGCCGCATTCTCGAATCCCGCGAGCAGGATCCGCCGCTGACCGACGACGAAGTGGTTTCCACCTGCGCGCTGCTCATATTCGGCGGGCACGAGACGACGACCAACATGATTGCCAACGGGACGCGCGCCTTCCTACAAAACCCGAGCCAGTGGGAGTTGCTGAAAGCGGATCCGGCCATGGCGAGATCGGCAGTCGAGGAAGTTCTCCGTTTCGACGGTCCGGCCAAGATGGCCATGCGCAGAGTTGCGAAGGATGTCGAGTTGCGCGGCAGCCGGATGCGCGCCGGCGACACGGTCTACCTGGTACAAGCGTCCGCGAACCGTGACCCTGCGGTGTTCGACCATCCCGACACGTTCGACATCACTCGCACCTCGAACCGGCACGTCGGATTCGGTTTCGGTCTACATCACTGCCTGGGTAACTTCCTGGCCCGACTCGAAGGCCACCTCGCTTTCGAGGCTCTGGCAACCGGGTGCCCTGACATCGAGATCGCAGACTCGGCGCAGCAGTGGCATCCGACCCTGATCAGCCGCGGCATGACGTCGTTCCCGGTCACCAATCGCTGAAGCAGTCCGTCCAGCGCGTCCAGGTGGGGGTGTCGAGATTCGATACCCCCACCGTTTCGTCAGGGTGCCGTCACAACGATGCCCGCATCCCTGCAATTAGAGTTGGTCACTGCACGCGGATCGCTTGGCATATCCGAGGATCTTGCGTTGGGTAACCCGGAGTGGAGACGACGCACTCCGCAATAGTTCGGCTACGGCCGTCGATGAGAGGGGACACGATGGTCCAGAAAGCGGCGAAGCGGGGCCGTCCGCGCCGTGGACCGGATGTCGAACGAGTTCAGGAAGTTCTCGACGCTGCGGCCGATGCTTTTCTGGCGAACGGATACGACGCCACCAGCATGCAGGACATTGCCGATGCGGTCGGCATCATGAAAGGCAGCCTGTACTACTACGTCGCATCCAAGGAGGACTTTCTCTTCCAGATCATCGAGCCTGCCTACATTACCGCCCTGGACGCAGTGGCACCGCTGTCCGAGGATCCCCGCGCATCGCTCGACCGTCTGACGGATTTCGTCCACTCACATGTTTTGTTCGTGGCCGCCAACCTGCGGACATTCCGGATTCGGCTACGTGAGTTCAGCCAGCTGTCGCCACTGCGCCAAAAGCAACTGAGCAGGAGCGAGGACGAGTATTACGCCGTGCTCATGGGGATCATGCGTGACGGTGTCGACTCCGGTGACATCGATCCGGATATCGATGTGAGGCTGTCCTCAGTGGCCATCATCGGGATGCTGAACAGCATGACCGAGTGGTACTCCGCCGGTGGCAAATACTCAGCACAAGAACTCGCCTGCCAGCTTGCCGGCATGGTCTTGACCTCGCTGGGCTCCGACGCGGCGGTGCTGGCCACGGGTGGCCCCGAAGCGCTGCGCCGCAGCCCACGCAAGCGGCTCCGGAGTCAGCCCGCGACCGACGCCGCGGACAACGCGTAGAGCTGCTCGCCGATCCACGTGCGGTAGTGCCCGCTGCGGCGGGGCATACCGATCAACACGACCCCGACCGGACGTCCCGCACGGTAGTAGCCGACCGCACACTCTCCGCTCAGCTGGCCCTCGAGCACCTCGCAACAATCGGCGATGCCGGGTGACCCGAACGAGTCCACTCGGACCGTCCCCTGGTCCGACCAGAAGGAGGGAAGTGGTTCAAAGGCGGGCAGTGCCGCTATCGGCGCCTCTGACAGATCGTGGATGATCGTGCGGGCCGCCTGACGAGCGGTGTCCACCGCCATCTGCCAGTGCTCGAATCGACGCGGCACGGTGTCGAACAATGTGTTGGGGAACCGTGCGACATCTCCGACCGCTGCGGTCGCCGCGACGCCCCCCAGTCGAAGCCATGAATCACACATCACTCCGTCGCTGGTATCGAGCCCGTTTCCGTCGAGCCACGTCACGTTCGGAGCCGAACCTACTGCTTCGACGACCACGTCCGCCGACAAGTAGAACCCGTCGTCGAGGACGACCCCCGACACTCGGTCGATGCCCTCGTAGCACTGGACCGTTCTACCTGGGTGGAAACGTATCCCGGCCGCGGTGTGTCTGCGTTGAATCGCGTGACCCACCGCGCGGCCGAGTGGACGGAGCATGGCGACCTCGTCGGCACAGACAACGTCGACCTCGCACCCCTTCGCGCGCGCGGCGGCGGCAACCTCACACCCGATGAATCCGGCACCGATGACGACCACCCGCCGACCGGGTCTTAATTCTCGGTGCACCGCTCGTGCGTCGTCGAGTGTCCGCAACGTGTGCCGTCCGGCGTGCGGTCCCGAGATCGGCAACGTCCGGGGAGTCACACCGGTCGCCGCGACGAGTGCATCGAACTCGACGACCTGCCCGTCCGACAGGTGCAGCCGCCTCTCGGCGAGATCCGCCTTGGTGACTGAAATGCCGAGCCGCCAATCGACGTCGTCGTCCGCTAACCGAGGGCGTAGTCGTACATTGTCGAAAGCGCCATCATCCGACAAGATCTTCTTCGACAACGGTGGCCGCGTGTAGGGCATACTCGCCTCGGATCCGATCACGATGACGGACTCTGTCCACCCTGCGCTGCGAAGGGCCTCGGCTGTGCGAAGGCCTCCGAGCGATCCACCTGCAACTGCCACGGTGCGCATATGCAGCCTCAATCGACAATCGTGATTGCTTGCATGGGGCATGCATCCGCTGCCGCCTCCACCGCTGCACGCTGATCATCGGCTGCTTCGACTCGGTACTGCAGCTTGCCGTCGCCGTCGAGATCGAATACCTCTGGCGCGGCGAAGACACACTGCCCGTAGTGCTGGCATGAGCTCATGTCGACGTTGACTCGCATGGGTCCTCCTCTGATTTCACGGTTAATACACCTTCCGTTTGGTAGATAGAATAACACGGTGCTTGACATCACACTTCGAGTGCGTCCATATTTCTACCTACGGTTTGGTAGAAATAATTCATCGGGAGAGTACGGCATGACCGACAGGCGAGACGAAGCTCAGCGACGCGCCCGCTCCACACGGTTCTGGGATGAAGCGCGCGAGACGATGCCCCGTCACGAACGCGACCAGCTGATCCTCGACCGGATTCAGCACCAGCTGCACTACGTGTACGAGAAATTGCCGTTCTATCGACGGCATTACGACGACCACGGATTCAAGCCCTCCGACGTCAAGTCCTTGGCGGACTTCACCGCGAAGGTGCCGGTGATCACCAAGAAGATGTTGGTCGAGAATCAGCAGCAGCACCCGCCGTTCGGCGACTACCTCGGTGTCCCGCGCAATCAGCTGGCCCGCATCCACGGCTCTTCGGGAACGATGGGTAAGCCGACGATGTATGGCGTCTCCCGCCGCGACTGGGA
This sequence comes from Nocardia sp. NPDC051990, assembly GCF_040680755.1. Taxonomy (NCBI): domain Bacteria; kingdom Bacillati; phylum Actinomycetota; class Actinomycetes; order Mycobacteriales; family Nocardiaceae; genus Nocardia; species Nocardia sp. NPDC051990. The sequence goes on from NZ_JBFAXH010000011.1 coordinate 27,933, forward strand.
CCGGGCCCGCGAGGCGTCTGCCATGGCATTGTGGAGCGCTGGCGTCAGGCCCGACGACATCGTCCAGATCACCTTCCCCTTCGCCCTCTTCTTCGGCGGATGGGGGATCTTGCAGGCCACTGAGCAGATCGGCGCGACGACCTTCCCCACCGGCTCGGTTGTCCCGACCGACAAGCAGATCGAACTCATGCACACTCTGGATTGCGATGTTGTCGTGGGAACGCCGTCATACCTCGTACACCTGGCCCAGCGCTCTCGCGAACTCGGCCTCGATGTCCGCGACAGTAAGGTCTCCCTACTCGTTGCCGGAGGCGAACCCGGTGCCAGCATTGCGTCTGTGCGAGAACTGCTGATGCAATTGTGGGCAAACCCCCTGATCGTTGACGCTTCCGCCGGCTCGACATCCGAGATGTACCCGTTCCTGTCCAATATCGGATGCACCGAATCGGACGGTGGAGTACACCTGTTCCAGGACGAGAACTACACCGAGATCGTCGATCGAAATGACCCGAACATCCTGGTACCCGCAGGAACGTCAGGAGCCACGGTGGCAACCCATCTGTGGCGAGAGTCCCAGCCGATGATTCGATTCTGGATGGGCGACGAAGGCGTCATCGACGACACTCCATGCCCGTGCGGACGCACCTATCCCCGTCTCCCGCGCGGCGTGTTCGGCCGGGTCGACGACATGCTCATCATCCGAGGAGCCAACGTCTATCCCAGCGCCATCGAGGCCGCGGTCCGCGGTGTCGACGGCGCTGGCGCCGAGTTCCGCATCTTCGTCGAGCGCGAGAACGCACTCGACGAACTTCGCGTCGAGGTCGAGCATGAACCCGACATGGACACCAAGGGCCTCGAGCAGTTGCGCCAATCGCTCGAAGCCGCGATCAAACTGTCAATTCAGATCAGGGTGCCGGTGAGCGTAGTCGCTCCGGGAACTCATGAACAGCAGACCTTCAAATCCCGCAGGGTCGTCGACAACAGGCCGAAGGCTTGAGGTGCTCGACCAGTCGCCGTCCGCGCAACATTCGCTGGTCAGGCGGCGGTGACGTGTGTTCGGGGCCGGCCCCGACGTTGCTGGCGTTCGCTGCGGATCCGGGCTCGTTCGCGGCGTTGGGCGGCGAGCACGTCGGGGGTGGCGGGCGTTGGCGTTGCGCCAGCGCAGGTAGTCCTGCAGGCGTCGGGCGAGCATGGTGTGGTTGGAATCGTCGGAGTCGCTCATGACGAAGGCGCGCAGCGGTCCGAACTGGGCCTCGGTCACCAGCCGCGCTTTCGCCGGCACCGGTGTTCCGGACGCCGACGACACCACCGTATGCTGCGGCTGTTCGAGAAATCGGCGAGGAACTGGGTCCGCATGTTTCACCTGTGGCGGATGTTCGGGATCTGGCGCATTCCCCGTACCTCGCTCGGTAGTGCGGCCGATGCTCCCTTCGGCCGCGCTGCGCCGAAGGGGCATCGGCAAGGCCGTGGCTTCAGATGGTTTTCAGTGCGCCTCCGTCGATGTACAGGTCGGTGCCAAGGATGCTGCGTGCGTGGTCGGAGACCAGGAAGGCGACCTGGGAGGCGATTTCGTCGGGCTCGATCAGCCTGCCGGTGGTCATGCCGACCGCGGCGGGTAGCTGGGGAAGGAAATCCTCGATTCCGACCCCGTTGGCAGCGGCTATTTTTCCGCCGGGTCCATCCGGCGATTCCCAGAATGCGGTGCGCACCGGGCCGGGGGAGATGGTGTTGACCCGGACGCCTTGCGGCCCGAATTGTTCGGCGAGTGCCTTGCTCAACGCGGTGAGCGCGGCCTTGGCGACGCCGTAGTCGGCGGTCGCCGCACCGGGTGCTCGGCCGACGATCGATGACATGTTGATCACCGTCCCGCGGCGTTCGATCAGGCTCGGCAGCGCGGCTCTGGTCACCCGGATCGCGCTGAAGAGGTTCACATCGAAGGTCCGCTGCCAGGTTTCGTCATCGATGTCGAGGAAACCGTTGATCGCGTTGAACTCCGCGCCCCCGACGTTGTTGACGAGGATATCGACGCCACCGAGCGTTTCGAGAGCCTGGGTGACGAGCTCGGCCGCGCCGGTGGGAGTTCCGAGGTCGACGGCGACCGTCGCCGCACCGGTCTCCCGCAGCTCTTCGGTGACGGTGCGGGCGGCCCCGATCACTCGAACGCCTTCCGCGATCAACCTCGCCACGATGGCCAGTCCGATGCCGCGGCTCGCGCCCGTGACGATCGCGGTACGTCCGTTGAGTCCCAGATCCATTTGTACTCCCTGTTTCTCAGTAGCCGACGGTGAAACGGCGCTGAACGAACCGCGGCTGCTCGACCTCGTCGAGCAGAGCGATGGCGAGGTCGGGTGCGGAGATATGGCTGGTGCCGTCCGGGCGTACCAGGATTTGGTCTCCGCCGATCCGGAAACGACCGGTCCGCTCGCCGCCTGGACGGATTCGCAGCGCCGACGGGCTGAGGTAGGTCCAATTGCGGTTGGACTGCCGGTAGAGGTTGAGCGCGTCCCGCAACGCCCGCACCACCGCCCCATACTCGACGGGTACTTCGAGGTCCTCGATCAGGCTCCGATCGAATTCCGCTCCGCCGTCGACGATCTGCTGTCCCGGCGCGATCTCCAGACTGCCCGCGCCGCCGACCATGATCACTCGCACCGACGGGTGCCGCTCCATCGCGCCGATCATCGCCTCGGCCCCGGTGACGAAGTTGCCCGCATGGGCAATGGTGTCTGGGACGCCGTATCCGGCGTTCACAGTGCTGATCGCCACATCGAGTCCGGCGATGGCCGCGGCGATGCTGTCGGTGTCCAGCCAGTCCGCGACCTGCCAGTCGACTTGGCCGCGGTCGGCGGGGAAGCGGGCTGCGTCGCGGGCAAATGCGGTGACCCGATGTCCACGCCGTTCGGCCTCGCGCACCGTCTCGCTGCCTATCACCCCGGTCGCGCCGAAGATTCCGATGTCCACGATACTCCTCTGGCTACACTGCGTTCATTTACTACACGCCGTTCAGTGACGACACTGCAGATATTAGTCGAACGGGGTAAAGTGTCAACCGTGGCCGAAGTTGTACAGCGTCGCCGGGAGCGCCTACGGGCGCAGACCGCCGAGGACATCAAGGCAATCGCGCTGCGGCTGTTGGCCGATGGCGGTCCCGACGCAATCTCGTTGCGCGCCATCGCGCGTCACATGGGCATGACCGCCGGTGCGATCTACGGCTACTACGCGACCCGCGACGACCTGATCACCATGCTCATCGGCGATGTGTACGGCAGGCTGGCGGATGCGGTGGAGGCCGCGCGCGACCAGGTTCCGGTGGATGATCCGGCCGGCCGCGTGGTGGCTTGGGGCGAAGCGGTGCGCGGCTGGGCCTTGGCGAATCCCGAAGGCTTCCGGCTCATCTACGGCGATCCAGTCCCGGGATATCAGCCACCACCGCGCGGTCCGGCGGCTGCGGCCGGGGCGCGAGCCTGCAACGGACTGGTCGGCCTGGTAGCCGCGGCCTGGCCCCACGCTGCCGCGCTGCAGGATGACCCCGCCGTCACCTGGTCCGATTTCGACGCCGACCTGGTCACTCACGTCCGCGCCGATTTTCCCGAACTGCCGCCCTCCGCCGTGGCGCTGGCGTTGCGGATCTGGGGTCGCATGCACGGCCTGATCGCACTGGAGATCTACGGTCATCTCGGCCCGCAATCCCACGATCCCGCAAAGCTCTACCACGCTGAGATGGTGGACCTGGTGCGTTCCCTGGGCCTGTAATCCCTCGGATCGCTACGGGCAGTGCGTTCGCCACGAACGTTTGCCTGTTCAGGCGAGTGTGGCGAACGTTCGTGGTCAGCGCACTAAGGAACGCTGACGGTTTGGTCGCAACTATCGGGTGGATCGACCAACCCGCAATCGACCGGTGCGCGGGTCGGACGATAGCCGGTGGGGACGCCGCCGGATTGGATGATGCCGCGGTAGGCGTCGACCGCATCGGTGGGTTTGCGGGCAAGGGTGGTATCGGTGCGGACGTCGACCGTGTACAGGCCGAATCGTGGTGTGTAGCTGCCCCATTCGTAGTTGTCGGTGAGGCTCCAGTAGTTGTAGCCGATGATGTTCATACCGTCGGCCTTGGCGCGCTGGATCCAGTAGACGGTGTCGCGAAGGTGATCGCTGCGGGTGTAGCCATCGGCGCGCGGTTTACCGTCCTCGGTGGGCATGCCGTTCTCCACGACAAATAGTGGGCGGTCGGGAAACAGCCGCGCGTAATGGCGCAGTGCATAGTAGATGCCCTCGGTGTGAATCGGGAGTTCCCACATTGCCGGACCCTCGTTCGAACCACCCTGTACCGCTCTATTCGCTTCCGGTACCGGCGCGAAATAGTAGTCGACGCCGATGAAATCGAGCTTATCGGCGATCCGGTCCACGATCGGCTGATTCACCTCGGTCTCGGCGCCCGCGACATAGCCGAGATTGCTGGTGACCTGCGCATCGGGCAGGTTGTGATGGATGGTGTCGTAGATAGCGTTGTGCGCCTCGGCGATTCGGTCCAGCATGGCCGGCGCCTCGTCCGGCGTAATGGCACCGATGCGCAGTTCGGTGCCGATATAGGCGGCAGGTTCGTTGAAGGTGACCCACAGTGGATTGCGAGAAGCATAGCGGTTCACCACCTTTCGCATATTGGCCAGCCAATCCTCGACCATGCCCGGATTGCGCCAGCCGCCGCGATCCGCGGCCCAGCCGGGATATACCCAGTGATCCAGGGTGAGCATCGGTCGCATACCGGCCGCGAGGATGCGCACTATCACATTGTCGTAGAAGCCGAATGCCGCCTCGTCCCAGGTATCGGGTTGCGGCTGTATTCGCGCCCATTCGATGCCGATCCGATACACCCGGGCCCCGAGATGTGCGGCCAGGTTGATGTCGGAGATGTAGCGCTTGTAGAAGTCGACGGAATTCTCGTAGTCGTCCCCGGCCTGGCCGGTTTCGATATAGCGGGTCCAATTGCTGCCCGGCGCATGGCCTTCGGATTGGAAGCCCGATGATGCGACGCCCCACAGGAATTCCCGGCCGAACGGTGTGACGGTCGCCTGTGCGGACGGCGTCGCGAGGCCGGACAGTAGTAGCGCGGTCGCGTTGATCGCGAGCCCGACCAGGGCGCGTCGGCGCCGCGGTGTTCGCATCGAACTCCTGTCCCCGTCCGGCACTGTCGGTCGTGCGCCACCGGGTGGGCATTGGCCGCATCCGGTGATCTGCCAGCGTAGCTGTCGGGTTGCTGAAATATGGGCAGCCGGTCGGCGTGTCGCGGGTGAGGTCGAAAGACCTGGAAAACCTACGCATGTACGCGTGGCTGCTATCAATTCGCGACAGAAGCGCGTCGTCAGCTCGCCCGCTCACCGATGCGGCGGGTGAGCTCATCGGCGGTGGACCGCACCCGCACGGCGAGACCGGACCGATCGGCAGCACAGGGATCTGCTCGCAGTGGTGCCGCAGCGCCATACTGATCGCCGCGATCGGCCGATGGTCGTGATCGAATGCCGGATAGGCGACCGGGGCGGATCCGGCGGTGACATGTCCGTCCTCGCCGGGATATCGCGGCTCGTTCCCATGCCACTGCCTCGGATTGTCTCGTATACCAGACAGAACCTGGCTCAGCCTCTTTCTCCACCCGCCCCGTGGCGGTGGAATGGGCATATGCCGGATACCACGCAGTCACCGCCCGTGGAGCTGGACGGGCCGCTGACCGTCGAACGCATCGTCGCCGTTGCCCGCGACGGCGCCCAGGTTCGATTCAGCGAGGCCGCCGAGAAGCGGCTGATCAACGCGCGCCAGCACGTCGACGCGCTGGCCGCGGGCACGGTCCCGACCTACGGCGTCTCCACCGGCTTCGGCGCACTGGCCACCCGGCACATTCCGCCGGAGAGCCGGGCCGCGCTGCAGCGGTCGCTGATCCGCTCGCATGCCGCGGGCGCGGGCGCCGTGGTCGAGACCGAGTTGGTGCGCGCCATGATGTTGCTGCGGCTGCGGACCCTGGCCACCGGACACACCGGGGTGCGGCTGGTGACTGCGCTCACCTTGGCCGAGTTGATCAATGCGGGCATTACGCCGGTGGTGCACGAGTTCGGATCACTCGGCTGCTCCGGCGATCTCGCGCCCTTGGCCGCGGTCGCGCTGGCGCTGATGGGGGAGGGCGAAGTCACGGACTCTTCCGGCAAGGTGACGATAGCGGCGGAAGCCCTGCGCGCCAAGGGAATCAAGCCCGTGACTCTCGCCGAGAAGGAAGGGCTCGCGCTAACCAACGGCACCGACGGCATGCTGGGCATGCTGGCGCTCGCCATCGATGACCTGCGCCAACTGCTCGATGTCGCCGACATCACCGCCGCCATGAGCGTGGAGGCACTACTCGGCACCGACCGGGTCTTCGCCGATGATCTGCAGGCGCTGCGCCCGCATCCGGGACAAGCGCGCTCCGCACGGCGCATGGCGGCCGCGCTCGCCGGATCGGAAATCGTTGCCAGCCACCGGGGTCCGGACTGCAACCGGGTGCAGGACGCGTATTCGTTGCGTTGCGCGCCGCAGGTGCACGGCGCTGCCCGCGACACCCTCGCGCACGCCGAATTGGTGGCCGAACGTGAAATGGCCTCGGCGATCGACAATCCCGTCGTGCTCGCCGATGGCAGGTTGGAATCCAACGGCAACTTCCACGGTGCTCCGGTGGCGTATGTGCTCGACTTCCTCGCCATTCCGGTCGCCGATGTCGCGAGTATGGCCGAGCGGCGCACCGATCGAATGCTGGATGTCGCACGCTCACACGGTCTTCCTGCCTTCCTCGCCGACGATCCGGGCGTCGACTCCGGCCACATGATCGCCCAGTACACCCAGGCGGGAATCGTCAGCGAACTCAAGCGCCTCGCGATGCCCGCATCGGTGGATTCGATTCCGAGCAGTGCGATGCAGGAAGACCATGTCTCGATGGGCTGGTCGGCCGGACGTAAATTGCGCAGGGCTGTCGACGGTCTGGCCACCGTTCTCGCCGTCGAATACCTCACGGCTGCAAGGGCATTGGACCTACGCGCACCGCTACGGCCGGCCCCGGCCACCGCGGCGGCACTCGCCTTGCTCCGCACCGAGGTCGACGGCCCCGGACCGGACCGACACCTCGCCCCGGAAATCGCCGCCGCCGCCGAATTGGTCCGCTCCGGCGAACTGCTCGCCGCCGTCACCCCTTACCTCGGCACCACAGGAGAGTGAGCTCCCTTGCCTAACCCGAAGCGGTCCGGTTCCCGCATAGCGAATCAGGCTCGCGCACAGGGTTTGCCTCGTGCGAGTCACCAAGAGCCATGCGACACCGACCTGCGGGCGGACCCGTTGATATGGAGGTAATTCGATGACACGGACGGTGCGCGCGGCGCGTGGCACGCAACTGACGGCCAAGAACTGGCAGACCGAGGGTGCACTTCGGATGCTGCAAAACAATCTCGATCCCGAGGTGGCGGAGCGCCCGCAGGACCTGGTGGTCTACGGCGGCACCGGTAAGGCGGCGCGGAACTGGTCCAGCTTCGACGCGATCACCCGCACCCTCACCACACTCGAGGCCGATGAAACCCTGCTGGTGCAGTCCGGTAAACCGGTCGGCGTATTCCGGACACACGAGTGGGCGCCGCGGGTGCTGATCGCCAATTCGAATCTGGTGGGCGATTGGGCGAGCTGGCCCGAATTCCGCAGGCTGGAATCGCTGGGCCTCACCATGTACGGACAGATGACCGCGGGTTCGTGGATCTATATCGGCACCCAGGGCATCCTGCAGGGCACCTACGAGACCTTCGCTGCCGTGGCGGATAAGCGTTTCAGCGGCACACTAGCCGGAACCCTCACGCTCACCGCCGGATTGGGTGGCATGGGTGGTGCGCAGCCGCTGGCCATCACCATGAACGACGGGGTCGCCCTGGCGGTCGAATGCGATCCGGCGCGTGCCGAGCGGCGAGTGCACGACCGGTATCTCGACGAGATCGCCACCGATTTCGATGATGCGGTGCGCCGGGTCGCCCAGGCGCGCAAGGAGCGAAAAGCCTTGTCGGTCGGTCTGATCGGCAATGCGTCCGAGGTACTGCCGAGATTGCTGGCGGCGGGTGTCGAGATCGATATCGTCACCGACCAGACCTCGGCGCACGACCCGCTCGCCTATCTGCCGCGCGGTGTCGCACTCGCGGACTGGGCCGACTACGCCGCGAAGAAGCCCGACGAATTCACCGACCGCTCCCGCGAATCCATGGCCGAACACGTCGACGCGATGCTCGGGTTCCTCGACCGCGGCGCCGAGGTCTTCGATTACGGCAATTCGCTGCGTGGCGAGGCGAAGCTCGGCGGCTGCGAACGCGCCTTCGACTTTCCCGGCTTCGTGCCCGCCTACATCCGGCCATTGTTCTGCGCGGGTAAGGGGCCGTTCCGCTGGGCCGCGCTGTCTGGTGATCCGGCGGATATCGCCGCGACCGACCGGGCCGTGCTGGAACTGTTCCCGGAAAACGGATCCCTGCGCCGCTGGATCACCATGGCCGGGGAACGCGTTGCCTTCCAAGGACTTCCGGCCCGCATCTGCTGGCTCGGCTATGGTGAGCGGCACCTGGCCGGGCTCCGATTCAACGAGATGGTCGCAAACGGTGAGTTGCGGGCTCCGGTGGTGATCGGCCGCGACCACCTCGATTCCGGCAGTGTCGCCTCGCCGTATCGCGAAACCGAGGCCATGGCCGATGGATCCGATGCCATTGCCGACTGGCCGCTGCTCAATGCGCTGGTCAACACGGCTTCCGGCGCGAGTTGGGTGTCCATCCACCACGGCGGTGGCGTCGGCATGGGCCGGTCCATCCACGCCGGGCAGGTCTGTGTCGCCGACGGGACCGCGTTGGCCGGACAGAAGATCGAGCGCGTGCTCACCAATGACCCCGGTATGGGCGTCATTCGGCATGTGGATGCCGGATACGAGCGCGCCGTCGCGGTCGCTGCGGAGCGTGGCGTGCGAATCCCTATGCAGGAGAACAAGTGACAGCGAATAGTCTGCTCACCGACGGCGGAATCCACCATGGGAGGGACAGATCATGCAGATCGCCATCGTCGTCTATCCGGGTATGACCGCGCTCGATGTGATCGGGCCCTACGAGGTGCTGCGGCTGCTGCCCGGCGCGCGGCTGCGTTTCGTCTGGCATGAGCCGGGACCGATCACCACCGACAGCGGTGTGCTGCTGCTCGGCGCGACGCATTCGCTCGACGAGACACCGTCGCCCGATATCGTGCTCATCGGCGGCTCGGGTCCCGCGACCGCGGCCACGGCCGCCGACGAGAAGCTGCTCGCCTGGCTGCGTCAGGTGCACGAGACCTCAACCTGGACGACCTCGGTGTGCACCGGATCGGTGATCCTCGCCGCCGCCGGAATTCTGCGGGGCAAGCCCGCGACATCGCACTGGGCCGGTTTGTCGGCGCTGAAAGCGTTCGGCGCTCAGCCACGCGCCGAGGAACGGGTCGTGCACGACGGCAAGATCGTGACCGCCGCCGGCGTCTCCGCGGGAATCGATCTCGGGCTGTGGCTGGCCGGTGAGATCGCGGGCAAAGATCAGGCCGAGGCAATCCAGCTGATGATCGAATACGATCCGCAGCCGCCGTTCGACAGCGGCCATATCCGCAAGGCGAGTCCGGCGACGCGGCGCAAGGTGGCCGGGTTGGTCGGTCGCGAGGGCGCCGATCAGCTCGTCGCCGACCCGCGCACCGTGGTGCGGGAGGCGAGCGCCATCGCGAAGCTGTCCTGGTCGATGGCCATCGAGCGAGCCCGCGCCCGTCGACGGCTCGGCAAGCGTTAGTCGCTGCCCGCGATCAGCACGGCGACCAGGGCGATCGCACCGGGCAGCGCTTGGACGAACAGGATCCGGCGGTTCGCGGTGGCCGCACCGTAGATTCCGGCGACGACAACGCATGCGGTGAAGAAGATCATTGCGGCGAATCCGACCGGATCCGAGGCGATGATGCCCCAGATCAGACCGGCCGCCAGGAAGCCGTTGTAGAGGCCCTGGTTGGCGGCCAAAACCTTGGTCTGCTCGGCGAATTCGGCGGTGTTGCCGAAGGACGCGCGCACCCGCGGTGTGGTCCACAGGAACATCTCCATGACCAGGATGTAGATGTGCAGCAACGCCACCAGGCCGACCAGCACCTCGGCTACTACGCGCATTCGATTGATCCCTTCACGCGAATTCGGCTCGTTGTCGAACCGGTGGTCCACAGGATGGAAGATCGGCGTCGAGTGTGTCGGAAGGCGCGCCCGATGAATCTCTCGCGCTAATTCTTGTGCAGAGTGCCGGTGATATCGCCGAGTAAACCGCTGAATCCGCCAGTGAAGCTATAGGTCACCGAACCGTCCGGTTGCAGGATGACCTTCGATGTCGACCCCGCGTCCATACACCCGCTCGCACCGCCGGTGAGCCGTGCCACGAAGGTGATCTGGGTGTCGGTGACGGCCGTCAGATGTTCGGCGCGTTCACACCGGCTGCGCGACGCCTGGCCGGTATTGGCCGAGGTGGCGACTTCCTCGCCGATCTCGCCGTCGCGAATGGTCAACTCGATATCGAAGGTGGTCAGCGCGTCTCTTGCGGTGCCGGTCCATCTGCCGACGAATGCTTCGGGTATCACGGACTCCGTGGGCGCCACTGTGGTGCTCGTCGCGGAGGTTTGCTCCACCGAGGTGGTCGTGGGCGCTTCGGAGGTGGCCACCGCCGAATGGTGCACCGTCGCCGCGGTATCGGCGGACTTGTCGGTGAGCTGCGCACCGATGATGAATGCGACGACCGCGACGGCCGCGACGATCAACGCGGTCCGACGGGAACGTTTCTTCGGCGCTGACTTGGACTGCCGGTAGTAGGCGGGTTGCGGTCCCGGCCGGTTCTGCGCGGGCGGAGATGGCGCGTACTCATGGCTCGGATTGGCTTGCGGCCGAGGGGGTCCGGATTGCCATGCCGTATTCCTGGACTGCCAGGCCACGGTATCCGGTGCGGGCCGGGACAACGTCTGAGGCGGTGTACGCGGCCCCGAATTCGATTGTGGCACCGGCCTGGAAATCGTCGGCGCCAGATCCGGCCCGATCGCCTCGACCGGCCCGGATTCCAGATCGAGCAGCGCGACCGCCCGCCGACTCACCTCTTCGAGCACCGGCGCGGGTAGCCAGCCGACGCGTTCCGGAACTCCGAGTCCGGCCAGGTGATCGAGTAGCTGATGCGGAGTCGGGCGCGCCGCCACATCCTTGTTCAGACATGCCGCGATGAGCGGCCGCAGCCGGTCCGGCACCGCCGCGAGCCGCGGCTCCTCATACACCACCCGATACAGCATCTGTACGGTCTCGCCGCCGCCGAACGGCCCCTGCCCGGTTGCCGCGTAGGCGAGCACACCGCCGAGTGCGAAGACATCGCCCTCGGGTCCCATGGTCGGCCCGACCACCTGCTCCGGACACATGAATCCCGGTGAGCCGATGACACTTCCGGTGGTTGTCAGCGCGCTGTCCTCGGCGGCCCGCGCGATGCCGAAGTCGATCACCTTCGGACCGTCCACGGCGAGCAGCACATTCGACGGTTTCAGATCGCGGTGCACGATCCCGGCGCCGTGCACGGCGATCAATGCCTCGGCCAGACCGTGCGCGAGCACCAGCAGTGTGTTCTCGTTGAACGTGCCGAACTGCTCGACCGCATCAGTCAGCGAGAATCCGGCGACATAGCCGGTCGCCAGCCACGGCGGCGTTGAATCCACATCCGCATCGAGCACCGGCGCGGTGAATTTCCCGCCGACTCGCCGCGCCGCGGTGACCTCGCGCCGGAACCGCTCCCGGAACTCGTTGCCGATCAGATCCGGTCGGATCACCTTCACCGCGACGGTGCGCCCGCCCGTGCTGCGTCCGAGGTACACCCGGCCCATACCGCCCGCACCGAGCAGGCCGAGTAGCCGGTAATCCCCGATCCGCGTGGGATCGTCTGTGCCGAGCGGTCGCATCGCGAACTGAGGTCCTCTCACCTGACGTTGAACACGCAAAGGCTACCCATGTCCGCGCTCGGCTGCCCTAGCCGGTAGCGGCCGGAACCGGTGTGGCAGCCGTGCGGCGCAGTTGCCGCGCCAACAAGTATGCGGCGATAGCGGCCGGAATATTCATCAGCACCCCATAGACCGCGGGCGGCACTGCCATCTGCGAATCGTGCAGCACACTGGTGGCCACCGCGATCGCCAACGCGCCGTTATGGATGCCGATCTCCATGGCCGAGGCGATCGCCTGATCGGTCTCCACTCGGAACAAGCGCGGCACGGTGTACCCGATGACGAAGCTCAGTGTCGACAGCAGCAGACTGAGCGTGGCGAGCTTGCCGATGTTCTCGGTAAGTGTGTCGAATTCGCGCCCCACCGCCGTCACCACGACCAGCAGCAGCACCACCGCCGAGACGATCTTGACGTTCTTGCGCATCCGCTCGGCCCATTCGGTGAACCGGCAATGCACCAACATGCCCACCGCGACCGGGACCAAGACGATCGCGAACACCTGGGCGAACTTATCCGGGCGCAGCCCGATCGCCGCGTTTTCGTCCATGAACAGCGTGAACGACAAGGTGATTACCAGCGGCAGGGTGAACACGGCGAGAATCGAATTGATCGCGGTCAGCGTGATATTCAGGGCCACATTGCCACCGGCGATATGGCTGAACAGATTCGCCGACGGCCCGCCCGGCGAGGCGACGAGCAACATCACCCCGACGGCCAGCGCACCCTCGAGTCGGAACAGGTAGACCAGACCCAGGCAGATCGCGGGTAGCACGATCATCTGGCATACCAGCGCGACCATCGCAGCCTTGGGATATCGCAGTACCCTGGCGAAATCGTCGACGGTCAAGGTCAATCCGAGTCCGAACATCACCAGCGCAAGGGCCAGTGGTAGGAACACGGCGAAAAACATTGAACCCATTCAGATCTCCTCATCAGGACTCGGACCGATATCGACGTTATCGACTCACCGTCCACACGACGACCCCACCTGCGGAGTCCGGATGGGCATGCGGTTCAAAGGATTCGGCGGCGCGATGATGATCGCAGGGCGATCGAGACAAAGCGCGGCGCTGCACGTGCGCCACGCGATGATCTGATCGGGGCGCACCCGGAGTGCGCCGGTAGGGAAGAGGCCGACGGTTTCGGGTCAATCCTGGTCCAGCTCATGGATTTCCAGCGGGAACGTCGACCCCGTCGAATGGACACTGACCAGTCTGCTCGACGGCATCACGGATCGTCGCGGGCTGCCGAAGTAGCCGCGGCTCAGTTCGCGGTGTCGAGCGGGACGTAGCGCACGAGGATGTTGTCGGAGTCGACGACCTTATGGATGGCGTTGTAGCGCTTCCCCGCCGGCGTGTACCCGTTGGTCGGAGCGCGGATCGGCGTTTCGACATAGTTCGACATGCGGTTCGGTCACGGTTCGATATCGCCGCATTGTTGGTTCGACGAGTCGGCGAGCGCATCCGACGAACCGAACGGACCGTGGCTAGCGGGATATTCGCCAAGGGGTTGCTATGGTCGTCGCGCGTCGATCAGCCGATCGTGTCTACATGCTGCGTACGAGTCGAGAAGGGATCATGTGTTGTCGGGGCATGGAGTGGCAACTGGGCTTTTGCGTGCGGTTCGACTGACGACTGTTGTCGCCGCCGTGGTGGCACTGGCTTCAAGTGGCGGTGGCTCCGCGACCGCCGAGCAAAGCGCCGGTAGCACCCTCGGTGAGCGGTGGACCGCTATGCACGACGGCCCGCAGGAATACGCCGATATCCATATCGACTGGGATGTGCCGATTCGTATGAGCGACGGCGTGATACTCAAGGCCAATGTGTATCGGCCCGTCGATGCGGCACAGCGGGTGGTCGACAAGCCGTTGCCGACGATCGTGAACCTCACGCCGTACACCAAGCTCATGAGCAATCTGGTCGATTCGGCATTCGCCACGCCCGGACTGCGGCCGTTCACGATGGATATGGTGCGGCGCATCAATTTGTCCGGTACGCCGATCAGCGGATTCGGCGAACTGATGCACGCTCTCGACGGCGGCATGATCCAGACCGTGCTCGGCATCGACCGCAATCTCATCCGTAGCGGGTACGCGCTGGTGGTCGCGGACGTCCGGGGCACAGGCTTCTCCCAGGGCAAGTGGAACACCCTCGGTGCGCGTGAACAGTTGGACACCCGCGAGGTGATCGACTGGGCAGCCGAGCAACCATTTTCCAACGGCAGTGTCGCGATGAGCGGCGGCTCCTATGCGGGCATCAATCAACTGCGCGCGGCCGAAAACGCCCCTGCCGCACTGAAAGCCATCTTCCCGGTGGAGGCGGGGAGCGATCTGATGCGTGATGTCGTCGCGCCGGGTGGCGGTGTAGGCACGACGTTCCTGCCGCTGTGGCTGAGCAATGTGAACCAGACGAAGGTGATTCCCGACGTGCAGTCGATGCTCAACGGCACTTTCGACTGGAAGTGGCTGCAGTCCAGGGTGGCCGATCCGGCAACCAATTCCGACCTGCTGGCCCAAGCGCTGCTCACCCCGTCGCTGGACCGGGTGCCGACGACGCTGGCCGCCGCACTCGACGACGACAGTGACTTCCGGCAGGGGATTCTGGGGCATCCGGACCGAATTACGGTGCCCACCTTCATGTATGGCGGCTGGCACGACATCTTCGCCAATAGCGCGTCCAAACTCTACAACGTGATTCCGCTGCCGCAGGCCAAGAAGCAGTTGCTGATCGGCGATACCTACCATGCGAATCCGGGCGCCGGTACCGGTGCGGCCGGTGCGCCACCCCGGCTGGACGTGCTGCAGCGGGTGTGGTTCGACAAGTGGCTCAAGGGCATCGATAACGGCATCGACAACTTCGGGCCGATCACGCTGTGGGAGCAGGGCTCGGGCTGGAAGACCATGGGGCAGTTCCCGGAAAACGGGGTCACACATCGCCGCGTCTATCTGTCCGCGGCGTCGAGCGATACCGCCGAGCATGCGGTGCACGACGGATCGCTGTCGGCGACGAAGCCGGAGGACCACATCGCGCTGCAGGTGGCGCCCGGGGTGACCATGGCGTGCTCACGCGATGCCGCACAGGGTTCCGCCGGTATCGCCGCGCCATTCGATGTCTGCGCCAAGGACTCTCGCGTCGCCGAGGGCAATGGGCTGACCTTCACCAGTGCGCAGGTGCGTCAGCCGACGGTGATCTCCGGGCCGATCAATGTGCACCTGAACGCGGTTCACGATGCGACGGACGGCTATTGGAACGTCACCGTCAACGATGTCTCGCCCGACGGCACGTCGACCGTGCTGACCACCGGCCAGCTCACCGCGTCGCTGCGCGCGGTGGACGAGGCGAAGAGTGTGCGCTCGGCGAGCGGCGATTACACCGCGCCGTACAACCCGATTACCCTGGACAGCATGCTGCCCGTCGCGCCGGGAAAGCCCGTGACACTGGATATCGCGGTCATCCCGACCCAGGCCGTTCTGCTGCCCGGCCACCGGCTGCGGGTGGATGTATTCGCCGGAAACGCGCCGAAGGCATTGGCTTTCGGGCCGATGCTCAACAACACCGAGCTCAAGCCGCAATACCTGCGACTCGATCCGGATGCGCCGAGCTTCGTCAATCTGCCGACGAACCTGCCCATCGCCTGACAGTCGAAATGCGGCCGAAATGTAGATCCTGACGCCGCACTACCTGGTCGACGACAAGATCCACGCCCGTTCGACCGGTCCGTACTCGATGATCACCCAGCAGCCGCTCGGTGGTAAGGCGCAGTTCGGTGGTCAGCGTTTCGATGAGATGGAGCGCTGGGCCATGCGGGCCTACGGCGCCGCCTACACGCTGTAGGAGCTGCTCACCATCAAGTCCGACGACGTGGTCGGTCGCGTGCACGTGTACGAGGCGATCGTCAACGGCGAGAGCATTCCGGAGCCGGGCATTCCGGAGTCGTTCAAGGTGCTCCTGAAGGAACTCCACTCGCTGTGCCTCAATGTCGTGGTGCTGTCCTCCGACGGCGCCGCCATCGAAATGGGCGGCGCCGACGAGAATGATTTCGATCGCGCGGCTGCGAACCTCGGCATCGACCTGTCCCGCAACGAGGCCGCCACCGTGGACGATCTAGAGCTGTGACATCACCTGGGCCGCAATGAGTTCCAGGTGCGCCAGATCGTCGAGGTCGAGGATCTGGAGATAGATACGGGACGCGCCGATCTCGGCGTAGCGGGCGATCTTGTCGACGACCTCGGCGGGGGTACCCGCGAGCCCGTTGGTCTTCAGTTCCTCGACCTCGCGGCCGATGGCGGCGGCCCTGCGCGCCACCTCGGCGTCGGAGGCGCCGACACAGGCCACCAGGGCATTGGAGTAGATCAGATCGTCGGGGCGGCGGCCGCGAGCCTCGGCGGCGGCGCGCACGCGATCGAACTGGCGGGCGCTGTCTTCGAGCGAGCCGAAGGGCATATTGAATTCGGTCGCGTAGGTGGCGGCCAGGCGCGGGGTGCGCGTCGCACCATGCCCGCCGATCAGCACTGGAACCGGATCCTGCACCGGCTTCGGCAGCGCGGGGGAGTCCTTGATCTGGTAATGCGCACCATCGAAGGTGAACGTATCGCCGACCTTCGTCGCCCATAGGCCGGTGATGATCGCCAACTGCTCCTCGAACCTGGTGAACTTGTCCTGCGGGAACGGGATGCCGTAGGCGGCATGTTCCTGGGCGAACCAGCCGCTGCCCAGTCCGAATTCGACTCGGCCGCCGGACATCTGATCCACCTGGGCGACCTGGATGGCCAGCGGTCCTGGCAGCCGGAAGGTGGCGGCTGTCACCAGAGTGCCGAGCCGGATGCGCTCGGTTTCCCTGGCCAGCCCGGCCAGGGTGAGCCAGGCATCGGTCGGACCGGGCAGGCCATCGATGCCGCCCATGGCCAGATAGTGGTCGGAGCGAAAGAACGCGTCGAAACCCAGATCCTCGGTGGCTTTGGCGACGGTGAGCAGCGTGTCGTAGCTCGCACCCTGCTGCGGTTCGGTGAAGATGCGTAGTTCCATGCCGACCATGGTGCCCGCTCGAGATTGATCTTGTTGATAGGGGCTGATGCACGCTATGTTGCTCGCCTCGGCGGGCGAGGACCGCACCATCCGACTGTGAGACCTCACCGATCGTGCGCGCCCGCAACTCACCGGCACGCCTTTGAACTGGGATGCCGCGGCGACCTCGGTGACATTCAGCCCTGACGGGAAACACCGCCCACGCCGGGCGAAGGTATCGGCGGTGCGGCGGCCTTGCTCCGCTGGGCGACGCTTGTGCCCTCGAGCGTGCTGTGCGGTATCTGGGGTGTGGCCTGTGCGGGTGTCGCCGTATTTCGATCATGTCACCCGGCAGGGGCTGGCATGACAAGGTAGCCAAGACTTTCGTCCTCGCGGCTTCATAACGCGGCTGCCGATAAGGGTCGCGGGGTTCCCGGCGAGTCACTGGAGGCCACATGGCGGCAGCACCGCGCAGCGATTCGATGACGGGTGGACCCGATCGGCCGGTTGTCGTCGTCATGGGCGTCTCCGGATGTGGCAAGTCCACGGTCGGTGCTCTGCTTGCCGAGACTCTGCGGGTCGAATATGCCGAGGGTGACGATTTCCATCCGGCCTCGAATATCGAGAAGATGGCGGCCGGTGTGCCACTGACGGATGCGGATCGCGCGCCGTGGCTCGATATCGTGGCCGCATGGCTGGGGGAGCGGCGCGAGCACGGTGGGGTGGTCAGCTGCTCGGCGCTGAAGCGCGGCTACCGCGACCGGCTGCGGGCAGCCGCACCGGAGACATTTTTCGTTCATCTGTCCGCGTCGCGCGCGGAACTGGCCCATCGAATGCAGACCCGTCGTGGCCATTTCATGCCCGCGACATTGCTGGACTCGCAGCTGGCCGCATTGCAGCCATTGGCCCTGGATGAATTCGGCATCACTCTGGACGCGACCACGGATCCCGCCGAACTGGTCCGCGCGGCGATAACCGCCTGGGAGTCGAGCTGACTCAGCTGTTCGTGCGTCGCCGCACCACTCGGGTCGCCAGCCAGGCCACACCGAGCACGAGCAGCGGGGTGAGCAGCAGCAGCGGCACCGTCGCCGCGCCCGCGATCGGATGCAACCAGCCCGCGATGGTGTCGCACATCGCGTCGATCAGGGTGCGAGCCAACGCCGCCACTGGCGAGTGCTCGTCCGGTCCGGTGCTGGCGTGGTCCGGCCATCGATTCACGGCCAATACCCTACGACATCGGATCGGTATGTTCGGTAGTTCCGCCGCGGGACACTCAGTAACCTCACAGCCTGGGGCTGGCATCGTGGGGGTATGACGAATCGCCAGCTGCCGATATGGGGCATCGCGGTGCTGACCGCGGCGGTTGTCGGCATCATCGGCAGTGTGCTCGGGCACGGTGGCATCACTGCGATCGATCAGCCGGGGATCGATTGGGTGGTCCAGCGGCGTACCGGGCTGGTGACACCGCTCGCGATCGGGATCAGCGACTTGGGTGGCACGCCGGCGATGACCGCGCTGGCGGTGGTCCTCTGTCTGGTGCTTGCCTGGCGTCGGTGCTGGCCGGAGGCGGTGCTGGCCGGTGTCGCCTCCATCGGTGCGGGCGTGCTCGTCGTGGTCGGTAAGCATGTCGTCGGGCGTACTCGCCCGCCTGCGGCGGACCACCTCGTCACCGCGACCAATCAGGCTTTTCCGTCCGGACACAGTCTCGGATCGACGGTGGTGGTCGGACTCCTTGCCGCACTGGTGCTTTCGCGATTGCACCGCCCGGCCGTCCGGCGCATCGCCGTGACCGCCGCGGCGGTATTCACTGTGGCCGTTGGTCTTTCCCGCTGGTATCTGGGCGTGCACTGGCCGACCGATGTGCTCGGCGGCTGGTGTATCGGCGCGCTGTGGCTCGCGCTGTGTCTGGCGGTGTACCGGCGCTATCTGGTCGGCAGGGCCGGTGTGGCGCAGGTGCCGCCGGAGACATTGGGAATGCAGACACCCGCGGCCTCGGAAAGCAACAGTGCCCCGCCGACCAGCGCAGCCACCGCGATGGCGCCGAAGACGAATACCCAGACCAGCCCCGGGATGTGAGTGAGCCGGGCGAGCTGATCGGCATCGGAGTCCGCGCCCTGCGGCATATTCCATCGGCGCACCCGCCCGCGCTGTAATTCGATCACCGGCCGGGTGCCCGCGAGCAGTAGGAACCACGCGCCGAGGTAGGCGAAACCGGCCTGCACGGTATCGGTTCCGAACCAGGACACAGCGAAGACGATGGCGCCCAAGCCGAATACGGTCAGCAGTCCGTAGATATTGCGTACCTTGATCAAGACGGCGGCGAGCAGGGCGATCGCGGTCCAGAGCATGAGGGTGATCCGGTTGGCGCCGAGCAGGGCGGCGAAGCCGAGACCGAGCAGCGGTGGCGATGGATAGCCCGCCATTGCGGTCAGAATCATGCCGAGGCCGTAGGGTTTTCCGCTCGATACGGTCAGGCCGGAGGTGTCGGAGTGCAGTGTGATGCTGTTGAGCCTGCGGCCGGTGAGCAGCGCGGTCAGTGCATGACCGCCCTCGTGCGCGATGGTTACCACGTTGCGGGTGATCCGCCACAGCGGGCTGTATCCGACCATTATCAGGGCCGCGGCAGCGGTCGCGAGGACCAACCACCACGGTGGTGCGGCCTGGGTTGTGGTGAGCCGGTCCGCGATGGAGGCTCCGCGCTCGACGAATTCCGCTGTTTGCACCGCCGCACCTTAACCGGCCGCGGCGAGCTTCGCTGAGTCGTCGCGAGACGGTCAGATGCTGACGAGCTCGCCTAGACCCGCCGATCTGCGCGCGGCGTCGAGCAATTGCAGGGTCGTGACGGCGTCGCGTGGGTCGACCGGAACGGGTGCGCCGTCCAGGAGTGCGGCGGCCATGCCGTCGTAGAACGCGGGGTAGTCGCCCGCGATCGTACGGACCGGTTCGGCGGCGGGTTCCGCGCCAAGCAAACCCCATCGTTCGGGTTCGACTGTGCCCCAAGGACCGGCACCTGGCCGATGGCCGGACCGCAGCGCTTCCTCCTGCGGATCCAATCCGTAAGTGAGGTAACCGGCTTCGGAACCGAGCACCCGAAAGCGCGGCCCCAGCTGCGGTGTTACCGCGCTCATCCACAGATGCGATCGCACACCCGAGATGTGGGTGAGGGCGACGAAGGCATCGTCATCGGTCTGGATATTCGGCCGTCGCCGGTCCAGCTCGCCGTACACCGTGCGCACCGGGCCGAATAACATCACCGCCTGGTCGATCAGGTGACTGCCGAGATCGAACAGCAGTCCGGCGCCCTCATCGGCGGAACCGACCTCGCGCCAGCCGCCCTTCGGCACCGGACGCCACCGCTCGAACCGGGACTCAAAACGGCGCACTTCACCGAGCCGCCCGTCCGCGATCAGCTGTCGAACGGTCAGGAAATCGCCATCCCAGCGCCGATTATGGAATACCGACAGCACCAGCCCCGCGCGGTCGGCTCGCGCGATCAGCTCTTCGCCCTCGGCCACGCTTACCGCGAACGGCTTGTCGACGACCACCGGCAGCCCAGCGTCCAAAGCTTGCCACGCCAGCGGCGCGTGCGTCGCATTCGGCGTCGCGATAACCACGAGATCGATACCGGCCGGTTCGGCGAATAATTCCGCCGCATGCGTCAATACCCGCACCCCGGGATGCGCGCGCCGCGCCTGCTCCGCCCGCTCGGACGACCCCGTGACAACCGCCGCCACCCGCATCCTCGGCTGCGCGCCGATCAGCGGCGCATGGAATACCGACCCGGCCAATCCGTACCCGACTATGGCGACCTGCAGGCTGCTCATCGCTGCGACGCTACCGGTGCCTCCGCCGCGGGAGTACCGCGGGCACTGCGCCAGCCATCCCAGTTGACGCCGTTTATGGAGTCGACACACCGAACCCCTGACTTGTTGTTGCGACAACAGATAGAACCGCGCTGATGAGCCCGGCGGCGGTTGATGATCATCGGCGTCGGTGCGAGCGTCGCGCTGAGCGGTACCAACTGAGGATCAAGCGCGGTTGGTGGTGTTCCAGAAGCCGATCCAGAGCGCGCCCCACCAGCATGCCTGGGAGATGAGAAGCGTCAGCGTCCCGCGGGCGATCAATGCTCGGTCGAGGATGCCGTCGCGGGCCGCGACTCGGTCGGTGAAGGCGGATGCTTGTAGACCGTTCAGTGTCAGGACCACGACCAGCGCCATTTTGGTTTGGGTGGTGTGGTTGGCGATATTCGGTTCGAGGAGCACCCCGCTGGCGACCAGACCGATGACGCCGAGCCAGATGGGTAGTTGCAGGCGGTCGGCGACGGTCAGCATTTCGCGCAGGGGCGTGCGGCGCAGGACCCAGGCCACGGCGAAATAGTCCACCACCAGCACCGCGCCGAAGCCCAGGACCAGCGATGCCAGGTGGATGAGCAAGGCCGCATGGTGCAGCGCCGGTGCGCAGTGCAATCGGGTCGACAACCAGATCGCCATCGCGAGCGCGGCGCAGGCGGCAGCCGTCCGGATCGCGAAACCACGTCGGGTACGTACCCCGTCCACCAGCGCCGTCATCGGCCCCACCGCACATCACGGCCCTGCATTGTCGATCCTCACTCGCACACAACTCACCCAACCTGATTAAGGTTAGGCACGCCTAATGTTAATGCCTCCGATTTCGGTCGAGATCGACAGGGGCAGTCAGCGGCGCGGTATGGCGGTGTACTCCTGTTCGGGGCGACCGGTGGTGCCGTAGCGCAGACGCATCCGAACGCTGCCCGCGGCGGCCAGGGCGGCGAGGTAGCGCTGGGCGGTGGCGCGCGAGATGCCGATGGCGGTGGCTACCTCGGCGGCGGACAGTGGTGCGGTGGCCTCGAGGACGGTATGCAGGACAAGGTCTTTGGTGGGGGAGGCGATGACGGGGGTGGCGGTGGGCGTCGAGATCGGGCGCAGCGCTTGGAGTGCGGCTTCGATGCCCGCGTTATCGACCTGCGGTGCGGCGAGGGTGCGGCGGTAGCGGGCGTAACCGGCCAGGCGGGCCGCGAGCATGGTGTGTGGGAAGGGTTTCACCAAATATGCGAGCGCGCCGGCAGTGAATGCGGCTCGGACGGTGGCGCTCTCGGTAGCGGCCGTCAAAACCATTGCTTCGCAATGTAATTCGCGCACCAGGTCGATGCCCGAACCGTCGGGCAGAAACACATCGACCAGCGCCAGGTCGATCGCGTGGGCGGCGTTGAGTTCGTGCGCGGCGACCAGGGTGTTCGCGGTGCCCGCGACGGTGAAACCCGCGATGGATTCGACGATTCCGGCGTGCAGATTGGCCACGCGAAAGTCGTCGTCCACCACCAGCACGGTCAGATCTGTTGCGGCCATGGCATTTCGCTGTCTACTAGCACTCCGGGGATTCGGGCGATGAATTCGGCTCCGGTGAGCGGTGGTGCACCACCGCGTGCACTGGCCAGCCGGACATCGCCGCCGTGCGCGCGAGCGATCTGGCGGATCAGTGCGAGGCCGACACCGCGCCCGCCCGGCACGCCGCGATCGTCGCGGGTGGAGGTGCCCTCGGTGAACAGGGCGTCGATCATTTCGGGTGCGACACCGTCACCGCTGTCCGCGACCGTGATGTGCAGTATCGAATCCTCCTGCACCAGTTCGACTTCCACCTGTTTGGTCGGATTGGCGGCGACGCGTGCCGCCTCGATCGCATTGTCGAGCAGATTGCCGAGCACCGTGGTGACATCGACGGGTTCGGCGAGATTGCCGTCCACCCAGGTATTCGGTCCGAGTACGAGTTCGACGCCGCTCTCGCGCGAATGCGCCGCCTTGGCTGCGAGGAAGGCCTGCAGATACGCGTCATGGATCGCATCGATGCCTGGCGTCGCCGCGCCGAGCGGGCCCGCGCCGATCAGCTCGTCGATGACATGGGACGCCTCCTCGGTTCGCCCACTGTGCAGCAGGCCGCTGAGCAGGTGCATCTTGTTGGAGAACTCGTGGCGCTGGGCGCGCAGCACGGTACTCATCGACTGCACCGCATCGAGTTGGCGGGTCAATGCTTCTACATCGGTGCGATCACGCACGGTGAGAACGGCACCGAGATCGCGCCCTTCGCGGGCGACCGGGTGGGCCGCGACCACCACGATATGCGAGCCGATGGTGGCGGGTGTCGGTTGTTCGTCGAGCGCACGGAAAACCTCTAGCACCCGTGGCGTCAAACCGATCTCGTCGACCGGCTTGCCGATATCGGCGCTGATACCGAGCAGCCGCCGCGCCTCGTCATTGACAAACGTTGTGCGCCAAGCGGAATCGACGGCGAGCACACCACGGCCGATGCCGTGCAACACCGCCGCCTGACCTTGGACGAGTTCGGTCAGTTCGGCGGGTTCGAGTCCGAGCGTCAACCCGCGCCACCGCCGCGCCAGAAATGCCGATCCCGCGACGCCGATCAGCAGCGCCACCGCGATCAACAGCGCCGCGGTGCGCAGATCCGAGAGTAATTGCCCGCGAATCGCGGTGGTCGAGATGCCGACGCTCACCGCGCCGACAGTGCGATTCGAATCGAGTTCCACCACAGGAACTTTCGCGCGCACCGAAGGTCCGAGCGTACCGCGCTCCTTGACGATCACCTCCCGGCCCGCCAGCGCCTCCGACGGATCGGTACTCACATGTTCGGTCAGGCGCGCCGCGTCCGGATGCGCCAACCGGATTCCGGCATCGTCGGTGATCACCACGAACAGTGCGCCGGTGCGCTGGGTTGTATCGATGGCGATCCGCTCCAGCCGTCCCGCGGTGAGCTGCGGCCGCAGTTCGGGCGTCACCGTGCCGGGTGCGTACCAGGCGACTTCCGCGCGCACCACCGGTTCGGCAGCGATGCTGCGCGCGATGGCAAGCGCGCGCTGTCCGTACTGATCGTTGAGCCGTTGACCGCTGACGTAGCCGAATACCGCGAAGGCGGCGGCGAGGGTCACCGTGACGATCACGATCTGCAGCAGCAGCACCTGGGTGCGCAACCGGAAGTGTCCGGTCGCGCGCCCTTGTGCTCTGCCGTCGCTGGCCATTTCCGCAGCATAAACCACGCGGACGGGCGTGAGCAGAATGCGCACAACCTTCGAATCGGTCGTTTGCTCCGGTTGTGCGCACAAGCCTCGAAGTGTGACCCGGCCCACGTAGGTTCGCTCTACCTGATCCGCTAGGAGCAAGAAAAATGACCGAACCACTCATCGAGCTGCGGAGCGCGACGAAGCGCTTCCCCGGCACCGGCGGCGGAATCCACACCGCCGTCCGCAATCTCGACCTCGCGGTGCAACCCGGCGAATTCGTCGCCGTCGTCGGCCCGACGGGTTGCGGAAAGTCGACGACGCTGTCGTTGGTCTCCGGGCTGGAACCGGCCTCGGCCGGGCGGACGCTGGTGCGCGGCAAGGATGTCCACGGCATCCCGGACGGCATCGGCTATATGTTCCAGCAGGACGCGGTGCTGCCGTGGAAGAGCGTGATCGATAACGTCGCCCTCGGCCCGCGCCTGCGCGGCAAATCCAAAGCCGAAGCACGCGAACAGGCCCGCGGCTGGGTGCGCAAGGTCGGTCTCGCCGGATTCGAGAGCTACTACCCGCATCAGCTCTCCGGCGGTATGCGCAAGCGCGTCGCGCTGGCGCAAACCCTGGTCAACGATCCCGAGATCCTGCTCATGGACGAGCCGTTCAGCGCGCTGGATGTGCAGACCAGGCAGCTGATGCAGGACGAACTGCTGCGCGTATGGGCGGGTACCGGTGCGGCCGTCATCTTCGTCACCCACGATCTGGAAGAGGCGATCGTGCTCGCCGACCGCGTTGTCGTCATGACCGCGAGCCCGGCGACGGTCTGCGGCAACTTCCCGGTCTCGCTGGAACGTCCGCGCGATGTCGAGGAGGTCCGGCTCACCAACGAATTCCGGGACATCTACAAGGAAATCTGGGAAACGCTGCGCGATCAGGTCGAGGCAGCCCGAGGCAAGGGAGCCTCCCGTGTCGCATAACGTGCTCGACGATGTGGCGAAGTCCGCACCCGAGGTCGAAACCGAAACCGAGGAGCAGATTCTCGCGCGCGTGCGGACCAGCCTCCGACGCAACCGGCTGCGCACCTGGGGCTTGCGGATCGCCCTGATCGCGGTGTGGCTCGGCGCGTGGGAGCTCACCGCAACGGTGTGGATCGATCCGTTCTTCTACTCCAAGCCCTCGCTGATCTGGGACCGTCTGGTCGAATGGTTCACCGAGGGAACGCAATTCGGCTCGATCTGGCTGCAGATGTACACGACCGTGCAGGAAGCAGTGCTCGGTTTCGTCATCGGGGCGGTGGCCGGTGTCGTACTCGGCACGCTGCTCGGCCGCAGCCGGTATTGGGCCGAGGTGCTCGCGCCGTTCATCAAGGCGCTCAACGCCGTTCCGCGTATCGTGCTGGCGTCGCTGTTCATCATCTGGTTCGGTCTCGGGCTCAGCTCGAAGGTCGCGACGGTCGTGGTGCTGGTGTTCTTCGCCGTATTCTTCAATGCCTTCACCGGTGCGCGTGAGGTCGACGGCAATGTCATCAATAACGCTCGTATTCTGGGTGCGAGCAAACGTCAGGTGCTGAGTTCGATCGTGCTGCCGAGCGCGACCACCTGGATCCTGTCCAGCCTGCACACCGCCTTCGGTTTCGCGCTGATCGGCGCGGTCGTCGGTGAATATGCCGGTGCCAGTAAGGGTTTGGGTCTGCTGATCAGCAATGCCCAGGGCACCTTCGATTCGGCCGGTATCTATGCGGGGATGATCATCATCACCGTTATCGCGCTGCTTGCCGAATGGGCGATCAGTGCGGCGGAGGGCCGATTGCTGAAATGGCGTCCGTCGCAGGCGACTTCGAGCCATGGGATCTGATCATGCGGTACGTCAAACATCTGACGATCATTGTCGGAGTCATCGCGGCGCTGCTGCTGGCGACCGGTTGTCGGGACTCGCGCACCATTCCGATGGCCAACGGTCGGCCCCAGATCGCCATTATGGTCGGCGGTCTGGAGAAGGTGATCTACCTGCCCGCCATGCTCACCGAGCGGCTCGGCTTCTTCGAGCAGAACGATATCGACGTCAAATTGCTCGGCGAGCAGTCGGGCGCGAGTGCTGAAACCGCGCTGTTGACCGGCGATGTGCAGGCGGTGGTCGGCTTCTACGACCACACCATCGACCTGCAGGCCAAGGAACAGTGCCTGACCTCGGTGGTCCAGTTCGCCGATGTGCCGGGCGAAGTCGAGCTCGTTTCCAAGGCGGATGCGGCGAGTATCAATTCGCTGGCGGATCTGCGCGGCAAGAATCTCGGCGTGACCTCGCTCGGCTCCTCGACCGACTTCCTCACCCAGGCGCTCACCGGGCAGGTCGGCATGACCACCGCCGACTACACCCGCGTGAAAGTCGGTGCGGGACAGACCTTTATCGCTGGCATGAACCACAATGGCATCGATGCGGGTATGACCACCGACCCGACGGTCGCCACCATGGTGAACTCCGGTGAGGCGAAGATTCTGGTGGATATGCGCACCGAGGAAGGCACCCGCGCCGCATTGGGCGGGCTGTATCCGGCATCGTCGCTTTACATGCGCTGCGACACCGTCGACGCGCATCCGGATATCGTGCAGAAGATCGCGACCGCCTTCGTGCAGACGCTGCAGTGGATCAAGACGCACACCCCCGAGGAGATCGCCGCCAAGATGCCCTCGCAATACGCGAGCGCGGGTCGGGATCTCTACGTCCAATCCATCCGTGACTCGATCGGCATGTTCAACGGCACCGGTCTGATGAAATCCGAAGGCGCCGAGAATGTGCTGAAAGTGCTCGGCAAGTACTCGAAGAATGTGGCACCCGTTCGGGACCGGATCGATCTGTCGAAGACCTACACGACCAAGTTCGTGCAGGAGGCGCTGCGCGCGAATCAGCAGTAGCGGCAGCACGAAATCCCATGGCGACCGGCAAACATCCGGTCGCCATGGGATTTCGGCCGCTCACCTGTTCGGCACAGTCTCGGTGTCCTGGGCCTTGAATTCGGCCTTCCACTCGCGGAAGCCCTCCTCGGTGCGGCCGCGCCGCCAATAGCCGGAGATCGAGGCCGCCCACTCGGCGCGGACGCCACGGTCGCGGCGCACGTAGCGGCGCAGATCCTGCATGACGGAGCGGGCCTCGCCGTGTATGAAGACCTGAACCTGCCCGTCGCGCCACGTCGCCGCGCGCACGCCTTCGGCCAGTACCTCGCCCGGCTCGCGGGTGCCGCGATGCAGCCAAGTCAGCTCGATGCCGGTCGGCTTGTCCAGCTCCAGTTCGTCAACGGGTTCGGCGACCTCGACGAACGCCAGCCCGGCCGCATCGGCGGGCATCCCCTCGAGCGCCGCCGCGATCGCGGGCAGCGCCGCCTCGTCACCGGCCAAAAGATGCCAGTCGGCGTCGGCGCGTGGCGCATAGGCTCCGCCCGGTCCGAAGCAGTCGATGATTTCGCCCGGCCGCACCGAAGCCGCCCACGGCCCGGCAATGCCCTCATCGCCGTGGTAGACGAAGTCCACGGCCAGCTCACCGGCATCCGGATCGATCGAGCGCACGGTGTAGGTGCGCAGCACATCGATCCCGTCGCGCGGGAAAATGAACTTCACATACGAGTCGGTGAACTCGCTCGGCCGAAATGTGGCGAATCCAGGTCCGCCGAAATACACCCGGATCAGACGCGGGGTCAACCGCTCGGTGCGCTGCACCGTCAGGGTGGTGCGGGGTCGTGCCAAGGTAACCTCCACTATTACTAATTAGGCTTGCCTTATCAACCGTACCCGGTTCTGTTCATGGTGCGGGTTACCGCGGACACGCGAGCCGTCGCGTCACAGGACGGCCCCAACCGGACCGAGCGCGTCCTGGCCCGCCTGGCTGCCGCCGCCAGCCGCAACGGCCGCCGCCACCAGGCTCCCTGGCGAATCACGGCTTCCGCCTGCCCTGAGCACGGCATTGTCCGAGGCGGGCGATTGTCCGGGGCGGGCGGCGTGCCGGTAGTGCGGCCGGTAGCGTGACTGGCCGATGGATCTCGAGCTCCATGGGAAGGACTGCACATCCATGACAGCCTCTGACCGTCAGCGACAAGCGGCGGCACCCACCGACCCCACGGTATCCGGCGAAGAGGGGTACTCCCGGGGGCTGAGCCCGCGGACCATTCAGATGATCGCGATCGGTGGTGCGATCGGCACGGGCCTGTTCTATGGTGCGGGCGGCGCGATCGAGCAAGCGGGGCCGGGGCTGATCCTGGCCTATCTCGCGGCCGGTCTGGCGATCTTCGTAATCATGCGGGCGCTGGGGGAGTTGCTGACCTATCGACCGATCTCGGGCAGCTTCGCCGAGTACGCGCACGAATTTCTCGGGCGCTTCGCGGGATTCGTCACCGGCTGGTCGTACTGGGCGGTGTGGGTGGCGACCTGCATGGCCGAGATCACCGTCGCCGGGAAGTATATGCAGTACTGGTTCGATATCGCGCCGTGGCTGACCGCCCTGGTGGTGTTGGCGGTGATGTTCTGCGCCAACCTGATCTCGGTGCGGCTGTTCGGTGAGGGCGAATTCTGGTTCTCCACCATCAAGGTCACCGCGATCATCGCGATGATCCTCATCGGCATCGGGGTGCTGACGATCGGCTTCGGCCATGCCGCCAATCCGACGGTCACCAATCTGTGGGCCGATGGCGGTGTATTCCCGAACGGGTTCGGCCAGTCGCTGCTGGCGCTGCAGATCGTGCTGTTCGCCTACGTCGGCGTCGAACTGGTCGGCGTGACCGCGGGCGAGGCACGGGACCCGCGCAAGACGCTGCGCAAGGCGATCAACACCCTGCCGTTCCGCATCGGCCTGTTCTATGTCGGCGCGCTGGTGGTGATCATGTCGGTGGCCAGTTGGCGCAACTTCCACGCAGGTAAGAGCCCGTTCGTCGAGGTGTTCGAGCAGATCGGCATTCCGGGTGCCGCCGGGATCATCAATTTCGTGCTGCTCACCGCGGCGCTGTCGTCGTGTAATTCGGGCATCTACTCCACCGGCCGCATGCTGCGCACCCTGTCGCTGCACGGGGAGGCGCCCGCGGGGCTGAACAAGCTCAGTTCGCGCGCGGTGCCGTACGTCGGTATCACCGCTTCGGCGGCCGCGATGGTCATCGGGGTGATCGTGAATGTGATCTCGCCGGATAAGGCGTTCAACTACATCACCTCGGTCAGCACCATCGGCATCATTTTCGTCTGGGGCGTAATTCTGGTGTGCCACCTGATCTATCGCGCCAAGGTCGGCCGTGGCGAACTGCCCGCCAGCGATTACCGCCTGCCCGGTGCGCCGATCACCACCTGGCTGGCGCTGGCCTTCCTGGGTTTGGTTGTCGTGCTGCTGTTCTGGACCGAGAGCGGGCGCACCGCGATTATTGTGGGAGCGGTCTGGGGTGTGCTGGTCTGCGGCGGCTATCTGGCGCTGACCAAACTCGGCAAGGGCGGCACGGTCACCGAACCGGTGGCCTAACGGTCCACACCGGACTGAGGAGTCACATGGTCACCATTATCGGCGGCGGTATCGCGGGCACGATCCTCGCCGGAGCCCTTGCACGCGATGGACTTCCGGCCACCGTGTACGAGCGCCGGTCCACGGTCGACGCGGGTGCATTCCTCACTCTCGACGCGCGGGCGCACGCGGCGCTTGGCGAACTCGGGATAGATCGCGCGGATTTGGCCGCCGCGTCGTATGAGGTGCGCGCGCTCGGTGTGCACGACCGCACCGGATATCGCGCGCAGCCCGGTGCCGGTCGGCGGATCTACTTCCGCCCGGATCTGCTACGAGTGCTCACCGGCTTCGCCCACGCCACGGCCGCGGCGTTCCACTACGACCGTCCGGTGACCGATCTGGACATCGAGAACGGAACCATGTGGCTCGCAAGTGAATTGGTGACGCCGGACGGGCCGATTATCGCCGCGGACGGTATCGACTCGCTCGTGCGCGCCCACCTGGAACCCGACCGGCCCGCGGTCTACTCGGGTCAGGTCGTCATCTACGGGGTCACCACCACCCCGGTCACCCTGCCCACCGAAGAATCGGTACTGCACTTCCATCGCACCGGCAATGCCCGGCCGACCGACGCCTTCGGGCACCTGTGGAACGACGAGACGGCGGTATGGTTCGCCAGAATCCGCCGCCCGCCGATTCCCATGGCGGACAACGGTTTCCACCCGGTCGATGTCTGGGCGGAGCAGATCCACACCGCGCTGCCCGCCATCCCGGAACTGATCGACTCGCTGCTCGCGATCACCGATAAGGTGCACGTCAGCAATGCCCGCGATGTGCCGCTGACCCATCCGCGCCTGCCTCGAGACGACATCATCCTTTGTGGCGACGCCGATCATGCCATCACGCCTGCCGCTGGCGTCGGTGCCCGCGACGCGATCGAGGATGCCGCCGCCCTCTACCGGGCACTCGTCGCCGAGACGTCGATCGCCGAGAGCATGGCGACCCGTCGTGACCAGATCCGCGCCGAGCGCGCCGAGGTCGCCGAAGCCTTCCGCCGCGGCCGCTTCTGATGTCGGTGGGTTCGTGGTTGCAGCCTGGTCGGCCTCGCGTGCGAGACTGGTTGGATGGCCGTGAATCGAGATGCCGATGCCAGCAGGTTGGCCGCGAAGTCGCTCGCGCAGGACGATCCGACCGGGTGGTTCGAACAGCTATACGCGGAGGCGGCCGCCGGGGCGGCGATTGTGCCGTGGGATCGTGATCAGCCCAATCCGATGGTGGTCGAGTGGACCGAGCGGCGCGCCTCGAACGGTGCCGGGCGGCGGGCATTGGTGATCGGCTGCGGGTACGGCCAGGATGCGGAATACATCGCGCGGTTCGGCTTCGCGACCACCGCCTTCGATATTTCGCCGACCGCGATTGCCGAAGTGCGCCAACGATTTCCGGAATCGGCCGTGGAGTATGTGGTAGCCGATCTGCTGGATCCGCCCGCCGCGTGGCGGGATGCGTTCGATCTCGTCGTCGAGTCGATTACGGTGCAGTCGATGCCGGTGTCCGTGCGCGACACTGCGATCGCCAATATCCGGCGGGCCGTGGCGCCCGGTGGTCAGCTGATCGTGATTGCCGGAATTCGAGCGGAGGGAGAGCAGGTCAGCGGACCGCCGTGGCCACTCACCCGGTCGGAGATCACCTCGTTCGCGGATGGGCTACAGATAGTGGAGATCGAGCAGAATCCGCAGACGCAACGCTGGCGGGCCGAATTCCATCGACCGATGCCGTGATCTGCGCGGCGGCA
The DNA here is from genome assembly GCF_040680755.1 of Nocardia sp. NPDC051990. Lineage (NCBI taxonomy): Bacteria > Bacillati > Actinomycetota > Actinomycetes > Mycobacteriales > Nocardiaceae > Nocardia > Nocardia sp. NPDC051990. Next base: position 59,248 of record NZ_JBFAXH010000011.1, read on the forward strand.
TGTCTACCCGAGCACACCACGGTACGTGCGCCGGTACCACGCGCGACATCCGATCCAGCCGTCGCAGCCCGATGTAGGCATCCAGCAGGGCGGACGCGGCGATCAACGGAATCCGACCGCGACGGCGCTACAGTTTCCCGTGCGGTTCGAACAGCTGCCGACCGGCGATGTAGGTGGGAAACGTCGCCAGCCCCGATCCGTCGATCAGTGCCATTACCCGGTCCTGATCGGGGCCGACCCACCGCCCACCGACCTCGACGATCTTGCCGTCCCCGATCGGGTGGTTCACGGTGCGACCACCGACCGGATCCCGTCGCATCGACGACCACGTATCGAATCCATCTCGGCGCAACTGGCGAGCCGCCGTCGATCCGGCCAGTCGGCCGCCGATCACCGCGATATCCACCGTGCGCTCGACACCCATGGCGACCACCGATCCACCCGTGACCGATCGACTCGGTCCTATGCTCCGACGTCAGGACCGGCGCGGTACCCGTCGATGACCCCGAAGAGCATGGTTTTCTTGCATCCCGCCACAAATCGCCCCACTGTTGATCACGAGCGAACCCGATGGGCCCGACGGAGGCAACCATGGCAGAGCACACGCTGGCGGAACTGATACCTGATGAGCTACCCCCGGGCATTGCCGCGCTGAGCCCGGAGCACCAAGCTGAACTCGCCCAGGCGATCGAGGCTGCCGGATGGCGGCAGATCGGCGAGCTCAGGGATGCCGCCGCCGGCATGCTCGACTTCCTGCCGCGCTTGCTACGCGGCCCGGTCAAGAAGGCGGCCGGATTGTGACGGTGCAATTGCTGAAACTCGCACGGACACTGGGGGTTGCGGTCGAGCAGCTGGATTATCTCGGCGACGTATCCGATGCGGACCTGCGTGCCTTCCGCCTTCAGATCACGGATCTGTTCGTGGCCGGACAGGAGCCCGGACTGCGGCGGGTTGCCCAGGCGTCCAAGGTGATTCCGGCGCAGATCACCGCGAAAATGGTGGCGCGCAGCCGCGGTGCACTACTCGCGGCCCGGATGTCGGGCGTGCTCGACCCGTCGCACGCGGTGGATGTCGCCAAGCGCCTCCCGGTCGACTTCCTCGCCGATATCGCCGCACGGCTCGATCCACGCCATGCCGCGGCCATAAACGGTGGCCTGTCCGAGGCGACCATTGTTGCGATCGGCAAAGAGCTTGCGGCCCGCGAGGATTGGCTCACCCTCGGCGATCTGGTCGCCTCGATCTCCGATACCGTGGCCCGCGCCGCCGAATCCGCGCTCGATGGCGTCGCGCTCGTCCGCTCGGCCTACCTCGTCGACGACACCACGCAGCTGGCCCGCTTCGTCAACCTGGCATCGCCCGACAAACTCACCGAAATGCTCTATGCCACAGCCGAAAACGATCTATGGTCGCAATATCGCTGCGTACTGGACGCCCTCTCCGAATCCGCGATCGACGTCGTCCGCACCGCCGCCGAACAACTACCCGTCGAGCAACGGGCCCGCGCGCTGGCCGAAATCGTGGAGCGGCGAGGCTGATAACCCTCACTCGGCGTTCGCGCCTCGGCGCGGCATCATCGCGGATGCGATCACCATGACCAAGGCCATGGCGGCCACCGCGAGGAAAACCAGATGCACCGCCGAGGACAGCAGTTCCGGTGCCGGATGGTCGGTGTCGCCGACGCGCGAGTTCACGATTGCGCCGAAGATAGCGACACCGACCGCACTGCCCAATGACCTGGCGAACATATTCGCCGAGGTAACCACGCCGCGCTCGGACCACTCCGCTGTGGTCTGGGCCGCGATCAGGGTGGGTGTGGCGACCAAGCCCATGCCGGTGCCGATCACGAAACACGAAGCCGCGACCTGAATCAGCGTGGAGTTCTCATCGATCAGCAACGTGGTCGCGGCACCTAACGCGGCCAGGGTGCTGCCGATCAGCGCGGTCGCGCGAAAACCGATGCGCAGGTAGACCTTGCCGGCCTGTGAGGCGGCCAGCGGCCAGCCGAGGGTGAGCGCACCGACGGTCAGACCGGCCAACAGTGCCCCGGTACCGAGCACGCCCTGGGTGAAGGTCGGCACATACGAGGTCATACCGAGCAGGATCGCGCCGACCAACACCGAGAGCAGGCTGCTGGCGATAATGACTCGACGCGTGAAAACCCACAGCGGCAGAATCGGATTCGCAGCCCGGCGCTCTACCAGGCCGAACAGCACCAGCAGGAGTGCGCTGCCGACGAAGATGCCGATGCCGGTCGGAGACGACCAAGCCCAGGCCTGTCCGCCCTCGAGCAATCCGAGAATCAGCGCCCCGGCGCCGACGGTGAGCAGTGCCGCACCGAGGTAGTCGACGCGTTGTTCGCGCCGTGGCGTGCTCTCCGCGAAGCTGCGCACCAGCATCCACCCGGCCAGGGCGGACAGCGGGATATTGATCAGGAAGATCCAGCGCCAGCTGACGTATTCGGCGAACAGCCCGCCCAGCAGCGGCCCGACCACCGCCGAGATCGCCCACACGCTGGCCAGGTAGCCCTGCACTTTGGCGCGTTCGGTCAGGGTGTACAGATCACCGGCGATGGTCATGGTCATCGGCATGATGGCGCCGGCGCCGATACCCTGCACGGCGCGGAAAATGATCAGCCCCAACATGCTCGTCGCCACACCGCACAGCAGCGAGCCGAGCGCGAAAACCGCTATGCCGAATAGGATTACCGGCTTGCGCCCGACTGTATCGGCAACCTTGCCGTACACCGGCACGGTAACCGCTTGTGTTAGTAGGTAAATCGAGAACAACCACGGGAATTGCGAAAATCCGCCGAGGCTGTCGGTGATGGTCAGCACCGCGGTCGCGATAATGGTGGAATCCAGCGCGACCAGTCCCGTCGCGAGCATCAGCGAAGCAAGGATCGCACCCCGATCGGATCGCAGACCGACAGACGACTCCACTGCCTCGGTTGCCACCGACCGGCCCCTCTCTTTCGCTTCACTAACTACCCGAAGCAACGTATCGCGGTCGCGGCTATTCCCGCGCGGAATTTTTTCGGCACCGATCGGTCGGCGCAGTCCGGGTTCGGTCGCGATCTCCTCTTGCAGTGGCAGGCATCCCGTTTTTTGGCCATGGGGTGCCCGGCCGTGCGGCAGGGTGCCGGTCTCGTGGATTGCGGCAAACCGGGGATACGAATTTCTACTGATTAGATGCGTGATACTCATCACGCTTGCGATCAAAGTGCCTGTTAGAAGAGGTTCTGAAGTTTCTCGGGTTCGTCATCTACTATTTATCTCAGTAGTTCGAGCAGGGGCGAAGGGGCCGTGATCCATCGAACAACGACCGGGACCAGGCGGTGCGGCGGAGTTCTCGCGCACCGTGTGACGATTCGGCAATGTGGATGCTGGCCGGTAGCGGGCGATTAGACTCGTGGACCATGACCGCCTTCACCGGCAAAGTTGTACTCGTCACCGGCGGCGCGAGCGGCGTAGGCGCGGAGGTCGCTAGACGGTTGCGCGCCCGGGGTGCGCACCTCGTGCTCGTTGATCTCGACCTGTCCCGGCTGCGCGAGTTCGCGAAAGAACTCGGCGGCGACGAGCATGTCGTGGCTGTCCCTGCCGACGTGCGCGACCTCGCCGCGATGGAGGCCGCGGTCGCGCAGGGGATCGAGAAGTTCGGCGGCATCGACATTGTCCTCGCGAACGCCGGAATCGCCAGCTACGGGTCGGTCCTCGAGGTGGACCCCGCCGCCTTCCGGCAGGTGATCGAGGTCAACCTCGTCGGTTGCTTCCACACCGTCCGCGCGGCCCTGCCGGCGGTCATCGAGCGGCGCGGTTATGTGCTGATCGTCGCCTCCCTCGCGGCCTATGTGGCGATGCCGACGATGGCGGCCTACAACGCCTCGAAGGCCGGGGTCGAGCACTTCGCGAACGCGTTGCGGCTCGAGGTCGCGCACCTCGGCGTCGATGTCGGGTCCGCGCACATGTCATGGATCGACACCCCGCTCGTGCGGGAGAGTTTCGCCGATCTACCCGCGACCACGCGAGCGCTCGCCGCGCTGCCGAGCCCGATTCGTAAGACGACCTCGGTGCAGGAGTGCGGTGCCAAGTTCGAGCGCGGAATCGAGCGGCGCGCCAGGCGGATCAATGTGCCCGCCTGGGTCGGCGTCCTACGCTGGCTGAGACCGCTGCTGCAGACGCCGTTCGCCGAACGCGAGAGCAGCAAGACCACTTCGGCCTGGCTGCCGGAGGTCGACGCCGAGGTGGCCGGGCTCGGTCGTTCGCTCAGCGCCCGGACGCAGGCTCTCGGCAAGGACTAGCATCTGCTTTCATCAGGGGTGCCAGGTGATCCGACCGCCCTGGAATTCCTGCGCCTTCCCGCCCTGGTAGTCGTATTCCTCGCCCGTCGGGAAGCCGTAGCGCCCGGATTCCGCGCCGTTGGACACCCACAGATCGCGGATCGCACCCCAGACGACATGTACACCGGAACGCGGGGACCAATAGATCGCGCCGCCCGGGAACAGGTTGTAGCGCCCGTTGTCCGCGCGTGCGGCCGACTCGTCGGTGAGCGGGAACCCGAGCGCGCCGCTCTCCCAACCGTAGGCTCCCCATTTATCGCGTATCGCGCCGCCGATCTGGTGCGCGGCGGTGCCGAGGGACCAGTAGATGGACCCGCCCTGGAAAACGTTGTAGGTGCCGGATCCCGACGGCGTGGATAGCTGACGGGTGACGGGGTAGCGCAGTACACCGGTCTCCCCGCCGAGGTCGCGCCACTTGTCGCGGATCGGGCCGCCGATCTCATTCGCGCCGGTATCGGGATGCCAGTAGATCGAGGCATTGCGCTCGAATGTCTGGTACCGGCCACCGTTGGCGGCGTCGAGTTCGGGTCCGGTCGGGTCGCCGAGCGCACCCGGGCCGCCCACCTGGTCGTATTCGACCTCGATGGCTCCGCCGACGTCGTAGGGACCGACGGGGCGCGCGGTCGCGGTGCCGAGGCCGACGCTCAGCAGCAAGGCCAGTGCGGCGGTGGTCGAGGTGAGCGCCGTCCGTGCAGGGTGTCCGATGCGAAATTGCGGTGCCAAATTAACTCCTGAGCAGGTCGTAGTCGAATACGAACTTCGGTGAAGCCGCGAACTGTCGTCAGAGGAGTCGACAGTCCTGTATCGGTGGCAGCGCGATATCCGTTAGCCGAATTAGCTATTCCATGCCTGGGCGAGTGGCTAGCGATAGGGTAAGCCATATGGTCGAGTCGACGAGGATTGTGCTGGCATCCCGGCCGGAGGGCGCACCGACCCCGGCGAATTTCCGCATCGAGACCACGACACTTCCCGCGCCCGGCGAGGGTGAGGTGCTGCTGCGGACCCGGTATTTATCCCTCGATCCATATATGCGCGGGCGGATGAGTGCCGCTGAATCATATGCGGCGCCGGTCGAGATCGGTGCTGTGATGGTCGGCGGCACCGTCGCCGATGTACTCGAATCACGCGCTCCGTCACTTACGAAAGGTGATGTGGTGCAAGCCTATTCGGGCTGGCAGACGCATCAGGTCGCGTCCGCGTCGGGACTACGCAAGCTGGATCCGGACAAAGCGCCGATATCGACCGCGCTCGGTGTGCTCGGTATGCCGGGGTTCACGGCGTATTCCGGGCTGCTGAAGGTCGGGCAGCCGAAGGCGGGGGAGACCCTGGTGGTCGCCGCGGCCAGTGGCCCGGTCGGCTCCGCTGTCGGCCAGATCGCCCGCATCAAGGGTCTGCGGGCGATCGGCATTGCGGGTGGCCCGGAGAAATGCGCCTATGTGCGCGAGGAATTGGGCTTCGATGCGGCAATCGACCATCGCGCACCGGATTTCGCCGATCGATTGCGTGCCGCCGTGCCCGATGGCATCGATATCTATTTCGAAAATGTCGGCGGTGCGGTGGCGGACGCAGTTTATCCGTTGCTGAATACCTATGCGCGCGTTCCGGTTTGCGGCCTGATTGCGAATTACAACGCAATCGGAACACCCGAGGGCCCGGATCGCCTGCCCGGCTTCTACGGTCGCATTCTGACCAAGAGTCTCACGGTGCGTGGATTCATTCAGACCGAATTCGTCCGGGAGATGTACAAGGATTTCCTGCGCGAGATGTCCGGCTGGATCGCCGAAGACCGGGTCCGCTACCGCGAGGACATTGTCGAAGGTCTCGAGCAGGCGCCGAAGGCGTTCATCGGCATGCTCGAGGGCCGTAACTTCGGCAAACTCGTGGTGCGGGTCGGGTAGCTCGGATTACACCGGCTGCGGCATGTGCACAACCACATCGCATATGCCTCACATCACACCCTGATTGCTCAGCCCGCGACGCTGCCACCGCCGATGCCCAGATAGACGATCATCATGGTGAACAAGAACCAGCCTCCGCCCTGCCAGATCGGCCAGCTCCGGCCGCGCCGCCATTCGCGATAGGTCTGCACGAATGCGCCGATGCCGCCGAGTATCAGCACCACGGTCGGTCCGGCCAGGACCGCGGCTTTCGCGGCGGTGTCACACAGCATGCTTTCCGCGGACGCGCAGGCCGCCCGGCCGGCCGCCCAAATCGCGGTAATCACGAAGACGGCCGCGGCCACCGCCAGCACCGCCGCCACATAGATAGCCACCCGGCGAAAGGTCCGGTCGTCCCCCGCCCACCGTTTCTCCAGATCGTTGACCATGATCGATCACCTCATGAGTGGGGTTGCCGACCGGCGTCGACCCAAACATCGGACGGCGATCAGGCCCTGCGGCCCACACCCGCCCAATACCACGCGGATTCCGGATCGGCGAGGACCGCTTGTGCTCGACCCGATAGGTCGCCGACCAATTCCGGATGCCAGGTGACGACGGGGACGACGCCCGGTTCGACGATCTCGGCTCCGGCGAACAGACTTTCGGGGTCGTCCCGGCTGCGCGGATTGAAGGAGATTCCGGCGGATTCGGCCGAGGCCACCACCCTGGCCATGGCGCGGGCGTCGAAATCGGCGGTCGGATGGGTGATCACGAGATAGCTGCCGGACGGGACGACGTAGCGCACCGCGCGGCCGGCCCGATTGTCGCGGGCCATAGTCTGGATGGCCGGAATGTGGGTGGCTATCGCGTCACCGAGTGCCCGGTCGGCCGGATAATTATCCTTTCCGCCTAGCCAATAATCGTAAACTCGAGCTTCATGGGCCACTTGTGTCGATTTTGGCCGGCAACCCAGTGGCGGTTTCGGCCCAGCTATCCGGCATGAAGATTCCCTCCTGTGACGGGGCGGGATGTCAGGTCCCGCAATCGCCGATCTGCCCACGGTCGGCGGCCCGCTCCGGCGAATTTTTCCCGCTCAGGATAGGCGTGGCGAATGCCCGGCAGGCCGGGATTCGAACCGCATCAGGGGATCGAATCCGGTGTGTCGGCCACGCCACATGATCTTGATGAGGTTGAATCTGTGGAGGTCGACGCGCTCTAGCGGTCCATTGCGAAGTCTTCTCCCAGCACCGGCATGCGACAAGGAGCATGAAAGTGAGCATGATTCTCGCTGCATTACACGACACTGTGCTAGCCGAGATCAGTAATCCGGAGCCCGAGGCGCCGCCGGTGGCGGACAAGCTGATGCAAATGGGCCGGTATTTCACCTGGCTGATTCAGTTGTCCGGGGTCACCGCCATTACCTATGGCGGTGGTCGGTTCGCCTGGGAGAAATGGTCCGGGGGTGGACTGCAGTCGCCGAAGATGATTGCCAGTGCGATGGCCGGTGGCGTGGTCGCGACCAGTGCGGGCACGATCATGAATGCGGTGATCTAACGACCGCGGAGCATGCGTTCGAATCGAGCGCCCGCACAGATAGCCGTGCGGGCGTTCGTCGTAGCCGTGGCATCAACGGAACCGTCCGGTAACCGTGGCGGACACTGAGCGAGGGGATTCGATATGTCGCCGACCTCGGAACTGGAGCATCGGCTTTCGCTAGATGAAAACCCTTATGGCCCTTTACCATCCGTGCGCGCCGCGCTGCGGGGCGCACGGCTGGCGGCGAACCGTTATCCGGAGTACCTGCCGCGCAGGCTGCCCGGAATGATCGCCGAGCAGCTCGGCGTACCGGCCGATCAGGTGGTGGTCGGCGCGGGTGCGACCGGGGTCATCAGGCATATCTTGCGCGAGTTCGTCGCGCCGGGCGATGGCGTGGTGATGGCGACACCGACCTTCGACGGATATCCGTTGCTGACCGAGACCATCGGCGGTCGGGTCGTGGAGGTTCCACTTACAGCGGACGGTCATCAAGATCTCGACGCCATCGGCGATGCCATCGATGCGCGCACGCGGATGGCTGTGCTGTGCAGTCCGCACAATCCGACCGGCACCTGTATCGGACAGGTGGAACTCGAGGGGCTCCTCGATCGGATCGATCCATCGGTCACGGTCGTGCTCGACGAGGCGTACATCGACTTCGTCGCGGAGGCGGATCGGGTGGCCGCGGCCGACCTGGTGGTGCGGTATCCTAATCTTGTTGTGCTGCGGACTTTTTCGAAGGCACACGGGTTGGCGGCGCCACGGGTCGGGTATGCGTTCGGAGCGGTCCCGGTGATTGCGCGGATTCGACGGCGGCAGTTGCCGTTCGGGGTGACCGCACCGGCTGAGGCCGGTGTGCGGGCCTGCTATGACGCCGAGGCGGAATTGACGGTACGCACCGCGGCGATCACCCGCGAATGTGGTCGGCTCACTACGGGGTTGCGCGAACTGGGCTTCGCGGTGCCGACGAGTGCGGCGAACTTCGTGTACCTCGGTTCCTGCGGTCCTGCCGAAATAGATCGGCTCCATGCGGCTTTCGTGCGAGACGGAATCCAGGTCAAGCAGTGCGGCATGGGTATCAGGATTACCGTCGGCGCTGCCGCGGCGACGGATGCGGTGCTTGCCGCATCGGCCTGAATTCCGATGCCGGGGAGTGTCGTCCGAGGCCGCCCGAGCCAAGGACTTTCGAATGCGATCCGCGCCAGCGCGGCCGTTGTGCCGGGTGGCAGTGGAACCGGGGTTGGCCGCCGGCCGTTCAGAGGTCGAGTACGAGTTCGTCGCTGACAGCGCGCGACACACACACCAGCATGTGATCGGCTCGTTCGGATTCGGCGAGCAGGCGGTCGCGGTGATCGACGGATCCGGCGGCCACGCCGACCTTGCAGGTGCCGCAGAAGCCCTGCTGGCAGGAGTAGGCGGTATCCGGGAGCCGACGGCGCAGCGCGGTCAGGGCGGTCTCGTCCGCGCCGACGCGGACCGTGCCGCCGGTGCGAGCGAGGGCGATATCGAATGCGCGGCCATCGGTGACCGGTAGCGCCGAGAAGCGCTCGGTGTGCAGCGATCCGGTCGGATTCAGCTCGAACATGCAGCGCTGCGCCGCCGCCAGCATCGGCGGCGGTCCGCAGACGTACACGGCTGCACCGGGTTCGGCGCGAGCAATGAGTTCGGCGATATCGGAGACACCGAATTCGTCGTCGGGACGGATATCCGCGTCGGGCAGTTCGTGCAGAAATGGCATGGTGTCGCGCGAGCGTCCGAGGTACACCAGTTGCCCGCGTGTACCCGCGGCCCGCACCATCGGCAGAATCGGTGTGATGCCGATGCCACCGGCCAGGAACAGATACGACGGGGCGTCGACGAAGGTGAATGCGTTGCGGGGGCCGCGAATGCGCAGCCGGTCATCGGTGCGCAGCGTCTCGTGCACCTCGCGGGAGCCTCCGCCGCCGTCCTGGATGAGTCGCACCGCGATGCGGTAGCGGAACCGATCCGACGGATCCCCGCACAGCGAATACTGCCGCTGCCGGCCGGAGGGCAGAAATACATCCACATGAGAGCCCGGTCGCCAGGTCGGCAGCGGGCCGCCCGCCGCAACGCGCAGCGTCAGACTCACCACATCATCGGTCTGGCGTTCGATACGCTCGATGCGCACATCGAGCTCGAATCCCGTGCGCCGCACCGGCTTCGGTTGCGACAGCAGTGGGGCGGCCCCGCCTTTCACGAAGACGCTCTTGTAGGCGTCCACGATCGCGCCGAGTACCCGCAGACTCATCGGCGTGCCATCGGTCGGCCTGCCCATCAGTGAACCGCCGCCCGAGCCGCGCGCGAGTGCCCGAGATACCGCAACGGCTTGCTCATCGGACCCAGCTGCGTGGGAGGGAAACCCGGTCGCAGACAGCGCGGGATTTCGGTCGTCCAGCTGGGGATCACACTGCGGCGGGTGGCACTGGCGAACTGCCGCAACCACAATCGGCCTGTGCCGGCCTCCGGATCCTTCCGTTCGAACTCGAAATGGACGTCGCTCGCATTGATCGCGTGCATGTCGTCGCGGTGGGTGCGCTTCGTCGCGTCCGCCGTGTCAGCCATGCCAGGACCGTACAGCGCCACAAATCTCATTGCAATGTGGCAGCATGTTCCGCCCATCGGCCACATTTCCGGCGTGGGCGGTCTGCTAGCGTCAATTGCGTGACGGCGTCGAGAACACCCCTGAGTCGCCACGATGCGTCCGATCTCGAGGCGCGGATCCTCGACGCTGCCTTGATCCAGTTCGCGAAGGTCGGCGTCAAGAAGACGACGATCGAGGATGTTGCCCGGCGGGCCGGGGTGGATCGGGTCACGGTCTACCGGCGGGTGGGTTCGCGCGATGATCTCGTGCAGGCGGTGATCAGCCGTGAGGTCGCGACCCTGCTGGCGGAACTCGGCGCAATGCCCGAACGTCACGACAGCATCGATGATCTCGTCGCCGATATATTCGTCACGGTCGTGACGGGCTGGCGCACCCACCCCATGGTCGAACGAATGCTCACGGTCGAACCCGAGCGGGTGATCATGAAACTCACCGTCGACGGCGCCACCACGTTCACCATGTGCGTCGCCGCAACCGCCACCATACTCGAAGGCGCGGTAGCGCGCGGACTCCTCGCCGACGCGGACGACTTGGGGATTCGTGCCGAAATCGTTTGCCGCGTAGTGCATTCACTCATCCTTGCCCCGCACGGTACGGCCCGGCTGGGGTCCGACGACGAGCTCGCCGCGTTCGCGCGCAGGTATCTGGTGCCGGTCGTCACCAACGCCCGCGGCTAGCGCGCACGTTCGGGCCGCCCGCGCGCCGCGTACTGGTGATCCACGGATGGCGGGATGGTTGTTCCCCTGCGTCGAGTCGATCGTCCGCTACTTCGCGGCCGGGGCCCATAAACCCTTCGCCTGTCTTCGCGTGCTCCCGCACCGCAACGATCCGGTCCATCCGCGGCGGCGTGTGTTGCTGATCATCTGGTGGCGCGGCCTCCGGCACCGGATCTGGTTGTGGCCGCGGTGCTGCTCGCTTTGGTGGCCAGTCGGGTACTCAGCCGCAGTACCTGGTTGTGGGCGGTAGCGGTGGCTTCGGACTGCGCGCTCGACTCGCGCAGCACACAGCGGCCGGTGCCGGCTACCACGTTGCTGAGTCAGGTGGAATTCGCCGTCCGCTACGACCGGGTAGCCACCGGGAGCTGGCCAGAGCGGCGATGCTGACGGTACGCAACGGCAGGCTGCTCGACACGACCATGTGGTCGATCGGCTGTGCCGGAACGTGTCGCGATCAGGCGTGGTCGCCGCTCAGCAAACGCGCCGCTTGATATCGGTTCGGTAACTTCGGCGTCTCCCCAACAGACGCAAGTGTCGCCGTGTAGGCAGTTATCCACCGAGGTCATGGATCAAATCCGTGCGCCAGGTCACGATTCGGTCTCGCGTGAGCGTGTGGAGTCGGATATCACATTCGGGCTTTTCTCGAAGCTGAATAACCGGCACGCTATCGATATCCAGTAGTTAGCAATCGTAGACGTGAGGGAGCGGCAGTCGCGCCGCATGACAGGACGGATCGGTCGCCGACCACGGCGATTACCCCGTGTTGCGCCATTTTCCATATCGAATCGCTACCGCGGTCGATCGCAGTGTCGGCCTGGAGAACGCTATGGCTATCCGAACCTCCATACCCAACTCCTTCGAGACAATCGATACGGGTGTTCCCGCCGCCCGACCGAGTTCGCGGGCCGCGGATCCGGCGCGGTCCACCCGTGCCGTTCTCGATGAGCAGCTCGCGCCGCTGAGGATCCCGGCACTGGTGGTCGGCGCACTGCTCATCTGCCTCGGTGTGGTGGCGCTGCTGCCGTTACCGGGATGGCTGCACGACTACGGCAGCTGGCTGGTCATTGCCGCTTACCTGCAATACATGGCCATGGCGACAACCGTGGAGGTGTGGGGTCTGCGCATGTCCAGGAAGAGTCGACGCCGCATGTGATACGGCTGCGATGCGGCGTGAGTTCCGGCGCTGTCGACTGTTCACCTTTCGGTCAGAGTATGCCGATAGTGTCTCGAAAATGACCGACGCCGCGACGCGGCAGCCATTGCTTGATTTCAGTGCGATCGGCGACCTCGAGCCCGCGGTCGAATTATTCGGCACCGTCGGTATCGTCGTCGACGATTTCGACGCCCGCGGTAGCTACGAGGCCGACAAACGCCTATTGCAGATTCCGGTTGCACTCTAAGCAACTGTCGCACCGGGACCGGACCGAGTGCGGTCAGCAGCGCCTCGCGAAGCACACCGCCATGGGTCGCCAGCGCGAACGGCGCGTGTGCTGCCGGCAGCCGATGGGCCGAGCGCATGAAGGCGACGTCGGTTGGCTCGCCGTACAGCAAGGCTGGATCGGGCGATTCGAGGTCGGGGCCCGAAGACGATGAGGTGGTCGAGTTAGGTGATGATGCGTAGGGGGTGCTCCAGAAGTTCGGTCAGTTGCTGGAGGAATCGTGCGGCGGTGGCGCCGTCGATTGCGCGGTGGTCGGCGGAGAGGGTGACGCGCAGGATGCTGCGGGTGATGACCTGGGTGTTGTCCAGGCGTAGTTCGTCTTTGGCGGCGCCGATGGCGAGGATGGCGGATTCGGGTGGGTTGATGACGGCGGTGAATTGTTCGATGCCGAACATGCCGAGGTTGGAGATGGTGAAGGTGCCGCCGCTCATTTCGTCGGCGCGGAGTTTGCGGTCGCGGGCGCGTTCGGCTTTGTCGCGGGTTTCGGCGGCGATCTCGGAGATGGGTTTGCGGTCGGCGTCGCGGATGACCGGGACGAGGAGTCCGGCGGGGGTGGCGACGGCGATGCCGAGGTGAATGCCGCGGTGCCGCAGGAGTTTGTCGTCGAGGATGGAGACGTTGACGGCGGGGTCGGTGCGCAGTGTTGTGGCGACGGCTTTGACGAGTAGGTCGTTGACGCTGACCTTGGTTTTGCCTGCCTGTTCGAGGGTGCGGTTGATCTCGGCGCGGAAGGCCAGCAGGTCGGTGACGTCGATTGCGCTGGTCAAGTAGATGTGCGGGGCTTGCTGTTTGCTTTGGGTGAGGCGTTTGGCCGATACCTGCTGGATGGTGCTGAGCGGGATCTCGTCGTAGTCGCCCGAGGTAGGAATCGCGGTAACAGCTGCGTCGGCCGAGGTATCGGGGGTGGATTCGATGGTGCGGTGGGCGGATTCGACATCGTGGCGGGTGATCCGCCCGCTGGGCCCGGTGCCGGTTACGGTGGCGAGGTCGATACCGAGTTCGCGGGCGATCTTGCGGGCCAGTGGTGAGGACTTCTCGCGGCGTCCGGTGTGGGTAGCCGCGGGAACAGTTCCGGCCGCGTCGATCGGATTATCCTGCGCACCAACGCTTCCCGACGGCGTTGGTGAAGTGGCCACACGCCCTTTCGCCGTATCACTCGATGCCGGACCACTTTCGGCAGGCGAGTCGTTCGATCCGCCGGAGCCGCCCGGTGTGGACCGGGTTCCGTCGCCGATCAGCGCGATTGTGTTGCCGATCGGGACTCGCGAGCCGGGTTCGAACAGGATCTGTTCGAGGATGCCGTCATCGTAGGCTTCGAGTTCCATCAGGGCTTTGTCGGTTTCGATTTCGGCGAGGATATCGCCGCGGTTGATCGTGTCGCCGACTTGCTTGAGCCAGGCGACGATGACGCCTTCCTCCATGGTGTCGGAGAGGCGGGGCATGGTGATGTCGGGCATGTGTTCTCTCCTCAGCGGCGTCGGCCGACGGCCGCGAGTGTTTCCGCGGCGGCGGTGTAGAGGGATTCGGCGGACGGCAGCGCGATCTGTTCGAGGGTTTTGGCGTAGGGCAGTGGTACTTCGGCTGCGGCGACTCGTCGGACGGGGGCGTCGAGGTAGTCGAAAGCGCCGTCGGAGATGGAGGCGGCGATTTCCGCGCCGATGCCGTAGGTGAGCCAGTCGTCTTCGGCGACCACGGCGCAGCCGGTCTTGCGTACCGAGGTGACAATGGTGTCGCGGTCCAAGGGGCGTAGGCTGCGCAGGTCGATGACCTCGGCCGAGATCCCTTCGGCGGCAAGGCGTTCGGCGACTTGGGTGGCGATCGTCGCCATTCGCGAGTAGCCGATGAGGGTGATGTCGGTGCCGGCGCGGGTGATCGTTGCCTTGCCGATCTGGGCGGGCGGAAGATTCTCGGGTACTTCGCCTTTGGTGTTGTAGAGGGCGAGGTTTTCCAGGAACAGTACCGGGTCGTCGTCTTCGATCGCCGCGCGCAGCAGTGCGCGGGCGTCGGCTGGAGTGCTGGGGGCGACGACCTTCAGTCCGGGTACGAACGCGTAGTACAGCTCGATGTTCTGTGAGTGGGTGGCGCCGAGTTGTTGGCCGCCGCCACCGGGAGTGCGGATCACCATCGGGACGCTGGTCTGTCCGCCGAACATGCCGTAGATCTTGGCGGCGTGGTTGACGATCTGGTCCAGCGCCAGCAGCGAGAAGTTGATCGTCATGAGTTCCACGACGGGGCGCAGGCCGAGCATGGCGGCGCCGATGGCCGCGCCGACGAATCCCTCTTCTGCGATCGGAGTGTCGCGGACCCGTTTATCGCCGAATTCGGCGAGTAATCCAGCGGTGATCTTGTAGGAGCCTTCGAAGATGCCGATCTCCTCCCCGATCAGCAGGACGTCGTCATCGCGACGCATCTCCTCGCGCAGGGTTTCGCGCAGCGCTTCGCGATAGGTCATGACAGGCACGGTGGTGTCCTCAGCGGTTTGCGGGAAGTGTTTTCAGAACAGCGGATCGGCTGGTAGCCGTCGGGACTCACCGGCCACCGGGGTGGCGTAGGTGTAATCGAACAGGCTCGCCGGCTCGGGATGCGGACTGGCGTCGGCGAATGCCACGGCGGCGTCCACCCCTTCGCGCACCTCGGCTTCCATAGCGGCAACGGTGTCCTCGTCGAGGACACCGGCGGCAATCAGCTCGCGCTGTAGCCGCGCGACCGGATCGGCTTCGTGTGCGGTCGAAACCGCTTCGGCGCTACGGTATTTCGCGGGGTCGACCACCGAATGCCCCTTGAGTCGGTGGCTGACGGCTTCGAGCAGGGCCGGTTTGCCCTCTCGGCGAGCGGCTTCCACCAGCTCGGTGGCGATATCCCGCACCGCGAGGACGTCGGTCCCATCGACTCGTTCGCCGCGCATCCGGTATGCGGTGGCCCGCTTGTAGAGGTCGGGTTCGGCGGAGGACTGTTCGACGGTGGTGCCCATGCCGGTCTGGTTGTTGATGACAACGAACACCACGGGCAGGCGCCACAGTGCCGCGATATTCAGCGACTCGTGGAATGCACCGATATTCGTTGTGCCGTCACCCATTTGGCAGACCACCACATCGTCGCCGCCGCGGTAGTCGATGGCCAGTGCGGCGCCGACGGCCAGCGGCAACTGGCCGCCCACGATGCCATAGCCGCCGAGCAGCCGGGTCGCGGTGTCGAACATGTGCATCGAGCCGCCCCAGCCTTTGGAGGTGCCGGTGGATCGGCCGTAGAGCTCGGCCATCACCCGGCCGGGTTCGATGCCTTTAGCGATCGCGTAGCCGTGTTCGCGGTAGTTGGTGAACAGGTAGTCGGTGGGGCGCATCGCTGCGGCGAGTCCGACGACGGTGGCTTCCTCGCCGAGGTTGAGATGGCAGTAGCCGCCGATCTTGGCCTGGGTGTAGCCCTGCGCGGTGCGCTCTTCGAAGCGGCGCACGAACAGCATGTCGCGGAAGTAGCCGCGCAGAGTATCGGGATCGGTGCCGGCGAATGCCTCGCGGGCTTTCGATGCGGTTTTCCGGGGGGCGGTCCTCGTGGTCACGGTGGCTCCTCAGCGTTTGCGTGGCGCGATGTGTACGGGCAGTCCGAGTCCGGCCAGTGCCGCCTCCATGCCGATTTCGCCGAGAGTCGGGTGGGCGTGGATGGTGTCGGCCAGTTCGTCGAGTGTCGCCTCGAGCGAAATCGCCAATGCGCCTTCGGTGATCAGGTCGCTCGCTGACGGGCCGATGATGTGCACACCAAGGACCTCCTGATGCTTTTGTCCAGCAACAATTTTCATGAAACCCTCGGTATCGCCGAAGGTCTTGGCTCGCCCCAGAGCCGCGAACGGGAAGCGCGCGGTGATCACCTCGTGCCCGGCGGCGCGGGCGGCGGCCTCGGTGAGTCCGACGCTGGCGATCTCCGGATGGGTGAACGTGGCCGCGGGGATCACTGTGTAGTCGATACGCGCCTGGTGTCCGGCGATCACGTCGGCGGCGGTGAGGCCCTGATGGGAGGCGACGTGGGCGAGTAGCGCCCGACCGGTCACGTCGCCGATGGCATAGACGTGTGCGGTCCCGGTACGCAACTGCTCATCGACGGTGATGAATCCGCGATCGTCGGTGGCGATTGCGGCGATGTCCAAGCCCAGGTCGGCGGTATTGGGCCGCCGACCGACACCGACCAGCACCACGTCGGCGTCCAGCTCATGCGCCTGCGGGCCGTCGACCGTCACGCGCAGTGCCTGATTCGACTGTTGCGCAATGGATTTCACCGTCGACCCGGTGCACACCGTGATGCCGCGCTTGGTGAAGGACCGGCCGAGCGCAGTCCCGATATCCTTGTCCTCCGCGGGAACGAGCCGGTCCTGCATTTCGACGATGGTGACCTCGGCGCCGAAGGTGGCGAACAGGCTGGCCCATTCGGCGCCGACCGCGCTGCCGCCGATGATCACCAGCCGCCGCGGCACCTCGGTCAGCCCGAACGCGCCATCGGAAGTGATCACCCCGGGCAGATCAGCGCCGGGAATCGGTAGCCGAGCCGGCACCGAGCCGGTCGCGATGATCACATCACGGCCGCTGACCAGCTGGATCGGCGTGGTCGGGGCGGCGGCGTAGCGCGGGCCCTCCGGTCCTATGGGGGAGGGACCCACCTCGTGCACCTCGACGGTGGTGGGATCGATGAAGCGGGCATGGCCATGGATGACCTTCACCCCGTTGGCGGCGAGCAAACCCGCGACACCGTTGGTGAGTTCGGTGACGATGCCGTCCTTGCGCTGGCGAACGGCGGCGAAGTCGTAGCGCACATTGTCGACATGGACGCCGAAATCCGCTGCGGCACTGACTGTCTGGAAAACCTCAGCGGATCGCAACATGGCCTTGGTCGGAATACAGCCCCAATTCAGGCATACCCCGCCCGGCCGTTCCTTCTCCACCAAACCGACCGTCAAGCCGTGCTGGGCCGCGCGGATGGCGGCCACATAGCCGCCGGGGCCGCCACCGACCACCAAAACATCGAAGTCCGGCACTCGTGGTGCTCCTCGTCTCGAACGATATCGACTCGGCACGGGTATGGCGCGAGTCATCATTGACGAGTCTCGTCACCACCCAGCGCACAAACAATCACTCCGAAGCCCAGGAAATCGGTCCCGAAAATGGGCGCTGAGCCCAATTTCAACGGTGACTATCGGGACTCTGAGGAGCCGGATTGGCCAAGTTGGAGTGCCGCGAGCGCCAGTGACAACTCCACATAGCAGCGCTGCCCGTCAAGCGGACGATCGAGCAGGGCCGAGATGCGTTGCAGCCGGTTGATCACGGTATTGCGGTGGCAATGTAAACGCGGCGCGGCATTGGCCGCCGAGCAATTCTCCGCCAGCCACACCGCCAGCGTGTGCAGCAATGAGTCGCGCTCTTTGCCGGGCAGCGCCAGCACCGGGCCGAGGGTTCGCGTGACCAGCAGTTCGGTCAGGTCGGGCGAGCGCACCAGCAGCGCTTCCGGATACCGCTCGTCCAAGGCGACCACTCCCGTCGCGTCCAATGGCAATGTCTGCATCGCTATGACAGCGAGTGCGTGCGCGGTATCGACATCCGCGAGTCCCGCGACAGCAGGAGAGACTCCAGCCAGTCCGCGTATCTGGGGGCGAAGATGAGCCAGCACGGCAGCGCTGTCGTGACGTGCCAGCGACACCAGCCCGATCGTCGCATCCACACGGTCATGCCACACCGACCGAATCCCCAACGCGCCCAACGCCGTCTCGGTGCCCGCGCGCAGCGCCCGCCCCTCACCACCGCGGACCGCGACCACCAAATACCCACCCTGCGCGGGCAAGTTCAGCTCACGTGCCACCCGCGCCGCGAAGCTCGCATCATGCGCCCGGCCCGCGAGCAGATCCTCGATCAGCGCATGCCTGCGGCGCTCATCGCGGCGCACCTGTTCGAGCTCGGCGTTGCGATACGAGGTAACCAACGCCGAGGACAACCCATCGACCACCGTCCACATCGCCGTACCCGCCGCACGGACCTCCCGCGCATCAATCGCCTCGGCCTTGTCCAGCAACGCCTCCCACACAATCGCGCCGCCGAGCCGGAAGGTGCGCAGCATCGCCTCCAACGGCACCGCCTGCGCAGCGCGATGCCGACCGATCGCCGCAGCCACATCATCATGCTCGGGATCGATCCCCGCCCCGCCCAGCAGATCCAAAATCCGAGTCAGATACTGCCGACACCCCTCCCGCAACTCCTTACGCGGCACCGATGTGTAATCCGTCCACTCCGGGTTATCGGTGAAAATCGCCGACAACAACCGCCGGGTCAGCAGAGGAATCTCCGCACGGCAAGCCGCGGCCAACTTCCGCGTACCCACAGTGGCGACCGGATGCTGAGATGTAGCCATAACACTCGACGCTACTCAGTACCGTCGAGTGAGCCACCGGCCATGCCACACAGCCATTTCGGCGGCCGGCGGGGGCCGCCCGGAACAGTTCGGTGATTGGACGATCGTCTGCGTTTATCCAACTGCGCGACCAGGTCAACGCACTCGGCACCCGCCTCGACGCCGCTACGGCCCAGCGCTCCGGGTAGTCACCGTCGCACGGGACGTATGAAAAAGCGTCGAGTCGGGCGGCTCAGGCGTCGAGCACTCGGGCCTGCCGATCGACGACCGGCGGTTCGGTGGACCAGGGGAAGTTGATCCAGCGGTTGGTGCGCCGCCAGACGTATTCACACTCGACCTCGGAATGCGGCTTCTGGTATACGACCGCGCAGCGCACCTCGGCGACATGGTCGATGCAGAAGTCGCGCACGAGTTTGAGGGTGGCGCCGGTATCGGCGACATCGTCGGCGATCAGGACCGTCGCACCCGCGAGATCGACCGCCTGCGGGACCGGTGGCAGCATGACGGGTAGATCAAGGCGCTGATCGATACCTGTATAGAACTCGACATTCATTACGTGCAGGTTCTTGACGTCCAGTGCGTAACCGAGCGCCCCGGCGACGAATAGGCCACCGCGTGCGATCGAGAGGATCAGGTCTGGCTCGAACCCGTCCTTGGCGATTTCGATGGCGAGCTCGCGGCTCGCCGTCCCGAATAATTCCCAGGTCAGCACTTCCCGATCCGCCATAGATCCTCCATCTCCCTCGATACCGCCGGCTTAGAGCATACGACCAGCTACGCGGGCGCGTTCCGGACTATTTCATCCGAGAATTAGGCTGGGGCGGGTGCGGATCTATCTGGCCGGTGCGACCGGTGTCATCGGAACCCGGTTGTTGCCGTTGTTGATCGAGGCCGGGCACGAGGTTGCCGGGATGACCCGGTCTGCGGCAAAGGCCGACCAGTTGCGTTTCGTCGGTGCGGAACCAGTGGTCTGCGATGTGTACGACCTCGACGAGCTCACCGTGGCGGTCGTCGCCTTCCGGCCCGATCTGGTGATGCATCAGCTCACCGATCTCCCCGACGATGTCACGCTGCTTCCGGAACGCGCCGGTGCGAATGCGCGTATCCGCTCCGAGGGCACTCGGAATCTGATCGCCGCCGCCCAGGCCGCGGGCGCGAAACGTTTTCTCGCCCAGAGCATTGCGTGGGAGCTGCCCGCCGGTCGTGGTGCCGTCATTCAGGAACATGAGGCCGCGGTGCTCGATATCGGCGGCGTGGTCGTGAAGTACGGCCAATTCTATGGTCCGGGTACGTATTACGAATCCGAGCTGCCCGATCATCCGCGCGTGCATGTGGATGATGCTGCCGCGCGGACGGTTTCGCTGGTCGATGCACCCAGCGGTGTGGTGGTTATCGCGGATCCCGCCTGATTCTCGGCGCGATGGACGACTTGCGGTCTCAGGTCGTCGCCGAGCCGGTCGATGTGGAATACGGTGGCTGGGGGTGCTCGCCCGGATCCGCTCACATCCACGAAGGAGACCCGCTTGCGCAACACGCTGCTCGTCACGTCCGTACTCGGTGCCGCACTGCTGGCGATGCTGCCCGCTGGTGCGGCCGGTGCGCAGGCACCGGGCGATGGTCCGCTGAAGGTGCAGGCGACCACCGGCACCGATCAACTGCCGGTGACGGGTGTGGAGGTCGGCATCACCACCTGCGCCGCCGGTCCGGTGCTGGCCACCTTGACGACCGGGGGTGATGGGACCGTGACGCAGACGTTCCCGAACGGCTGCTACCAGGCGCAAGTGACCTCCGTTCCGTCCGGCTGTGAATTGGCGAGCATCGCCTACGTTCAGGTCAACGTGGCACCCGACACGACACCGGTCGCTGGCTTCCAATTCCGCTGCGCATAAACCGGTTTCGACTCGAGCCGGGGGCGGTCGATGGCTACGACAATGCGTGCGCACTGTGCAACGCGCGGCGCGCATAAGCCGCCGAGCGAGCGGATGCGGCGTCATCGTCGAGCGCATCGTCGGTGCGTTCCCGGTCTTGGGGTCCCGCAGGTGGCCGGGCGGTGGTTCCGACGGTGAGCCGGGGGATTATCCGGATGCCGGGATACCGCGGCATCACACCAGCGGGTGAGGCGAAATCCCCGCTGGGTGTGATGTTCTCGCGGGTCCGCATCCCTACCATGACAGGCGTGGCTGTTGTCGCCGGTATCGGTCGTGCTCTGCTGGTCGCAGGGGTGTGTGCATTGTTGGTGTCGATCGGCGTGGGTTCCGCGTCGGCGGATTCGGCGTCCTCGGGTTCGGATACTTCGGTGGCGCAGTCGCTCGGTGATCGGGAGCTCACGATCATCTTGCGCCGGGTGACCAGCGTTCCCGGGCCATTGCGGGTGGAAGTGGTCACCCACGCGGGTACCGCCGCGGGGCGGCTGACTCTCGTGGCGACACCAACGGGGGTATCGGCGCAGTCGAGGCAGCCCGCACCGGGAGCGCCCACCGCCGAGGCGGTTGTCGAACTCGGCGATACCCCCGGAATGTATTCGGCCACTGTCCGAATGGACCGGGCCGGGCCGTGGGAGCTGGCCGTCGGGGACGGCACGCGGGTGGCGCGGATTCCGTTTGTCGTGCCCGCGCAGGTGACCTCGCCACCCGAGCGCTTGGTGTACGGCGGGTTTCTGATGGCTGGCCTACTGCTGCCCGTCGCTGCGGTGATCGCGATTCGTGCTCGACGCAGCGCATGGGCTCTGGTTCCGGCCGCCGGAATGGTGGCCGGGGTGGCGGTTTCGGTGACGGCCGCCCTGCTGTCGGTATCGCTGCCGCTGCCGCCGCAACCCGGCGGTCAGCTCGATCCCACGCTCGACAATGTCACCGATCCGTATGCCGTGAATCAGCCCCTGATTTCGGACTTTTCGCGGCCGCCGGTACTGCTCACGGTCGCCGGTGGGCCCGGGCGCGCTGAGCAGCCGGGCGATCTCGACCTCAGGCTGATCGATGCCGCCACCGGTGCGCCCGTCGACGATCTGGTTGTGCACGACAGTGCGCTCATGCATCTGCTGCTGGTCGGCCCGACCGGGCGCCTGCGGCATCTGCACCCGATTCGGGTCGGACCCGGTCGGTATCAGGTTCACCTGGCCGCACCCGAGGCTGGGCAATATGCACTGTCCGCGGAATTGGTGCGGCGCGGCGGTGGTGTGCAAATGATCCGCGCGGCAACCGGATTCACGGTCTCGCCCGGTGCGGCGACACCGGATTCCGCCAGCGCCACGGTGCATCTCGGTGGTGGTGACAAGTCCGCGTCGACCGTGATCGACGGTAACCAGGTCACTGTCCGGACGACTACGCCGGTCGCAGGGTCGCCGACCACGATCACCGCCGAATTCGGCGACTCCGCCGATCTACAGCCGTGGCTCGGCATGGTCGGCCACCTGATCATGGCGGGTCCACTGCCGGACGATTCGAATATTGCTGTAGCAGTGCAGAATTCACCCATCTGGGGCCATGGCCACTCAATGGGCCCGACATCGATGCAGGGTATGTCCGACATGCCGGATATGGATATGCACGGCATGGATATGACCGCGCGCGCCGCGAGCCGCGGCACTATGCTCATGCCGCCCGCCAACGGTGAAAGTGCACCCGACGAGACGGTCGCCGCATACGGCCCCGATGTGCCGTTCACCTATACGTTCCCGATTGCCGGCCGCTATCGCCTCTGGATCCAGGTCGAACGGCGCTACACCGTGCTCACGGTCCCCGTCGTTCTCGATGTCGCGGCGGGAGCGCAGTCATGAGCGAGCGTAGCGAGCGAATATCGGACACAGCCGAGCAAGCGAAGAACACGGCCACACCACGGAAAAGCGTTCTCCTCGCCGGGGGAGCGGTGATCGTCGTCGCGCTGGCCGCCATCGCCTGGTTCGTCTGGCCGCGCCCATCCGGTCCGCTCATATTGCGAACCGGTACGCCGCAGCATCTCGTCACGGTGTCCATCAACAGCCTCCGCATCGGCAGCACCGCAATAGATATCACCGTAACCGACCGCGCCGGCGCGACGAAAGACCATGCCGCAGTGCGTATTCAGGTGAACCAGCCGCTCATGGGTCATGCGGGACAGGCCATCGCGGCGACGGCCACCGGTCCGGGACACTTCCATGCCGCAGCGGTACCACTGATGATGACCGGCCCATGGGAGCTTCGCCTATCGATAGACGAACACGACAGCGTCGACGAACTCACGGTGCCGATCTGGGTCGGCGGCTGAAACCACGTACAGATCAGGAGGAATGATCACTATGAGCACGTCAGCACCACCGGAGACGGTTGCGGCCGACTCCGGACCGAACGTCTCTGATGACTCCAGCGCGGCCCGCATCGGCGCCTGGGGCGTATTACTCGGCACCGCGGTCACATTGATCGGCCTGAGCTGGGATATCGAGTGGCACAACGAAGTCGGGCCGGACACCTTCTTCACCCTGCCGCATCTGTTCCTGTACTCCGGCAGCGCGATCTCCGGATTCGTCAGCCTGGCCATGGTTCTCATCGTCACCGCCGCCCAACGGGCCGGGCGGCCCGTGCCCCGGCTCGGCGGCACACCCATCCGGGTATTCGGCAGCAACCTGACCGCACCGCTCGGCTACATGATCGCCGGAGCCGGTGCGGCATTGTTCCTGATCTATGGCCTGCTCGATCTGGAATGGCATTCGATCTACGGCTTCGACGCGGTGCTCAATACCCCGTCGCATGTGGCGCTGTTCCTGTCCATCGCGCTCACCATGATCGGCAGCATCATCGCTTTCGCCGCCCACCGCGACCATCGCTGGGGTCGGCTGGGCATTGTCGTCGCGATTCCGATTCTGATCACCTTCGCCCCGATTCCCACCAACGCGTTGAACAACCTGCATCTGCCCGTCGACCCGACCATCCTCGGCATCGTCGGTTTCGGGCCGATGCTGCTCATCCTCGGCGCGGCACTGCTGGCGCGCGCGGGCGCGGCCACTGCGATCGCGGTTTCGCTCGGCGCCATGCAGGCGATCCTGTGGTGGTTCTCGCCCTGGGCCGCGGAAACCTATGCGTCGGCGATCGGGTTGCCACTGCGGGACGGCCTCACCGGACGGCCGCCGGATCTGCCCGCCATGATGCCGATGTTCCTGATCGTCGCGGCGGTCGCGGTCGAGGGCCTGTTCTGGCTGGCCCGCGCCCATGGTTTCGACGCGCGGAAGATCGTATTGATAGCCGGTGCCGTGACCGGCGTCATCGTCGGCGTGACATTCCCGCTGCAGTTGAACCTAGTCCGCGCCACATCGCACATCGGCCTCGGCGACATCGTGACGATAACAGCGCTCGGCATTCCGCTCGGCCTGCTCGCCGGATTCCTCGGCGGCCGGTTCACCGCCATGTTGCCCGCAGTGAAGGATGCGTGATGTCCGTACTCCGCAGGCTCGCCGTCACTGTACTGGCCATGATCACTCTGTCGCTGCTCGCCGTCGCCCCCGCGTCGGCCTATGCGCCGGTCGAGATCGTGCATACCGAGCGTGTCCAGGTGGGGCCGTACGGCGTGACCGTCGGCTTCTCCACCTGGCCTATCCGCGCGATGAAGTCGCTGGACTTCACCTTCATGCCCGATGGCGGCATCGCCGACAAATCCGGGACGCTGCACATGACCGGCCCCGCGATCCGACCCGGCCGCCGCGCCGCGCCGCTGGTCCGTCATCCCCGCAAGCGTGACTCCTGGGGCCTGGACGTCAAGGCCTTCGACGACCCTGGCACCTACACCTTCACCTTCGCGATCGACGGCCCGCTCGGGCACGGCGAAGGGACCCTCGGCAATGTCACGGTGCTCGATCAGCCCGGCCCGCCGCTGCCGCTGAGCTGGACGATCGGCACCCTGCCGTTGGTGGGTCTGCTGGTGTTCTTCGCCGTGGCCTGGCGCCGCACCCGACCCGGGCGGCAACTACTGGTCGTTTGACGGCGTTGCGGTCAGAACCAGGCGTCGCGCATGTCCAGCGTGGTGCGGTCCATCAGCTCCAGCAGATCCAATTGCGGTGTGGTCTTGGGCAATTCGTAGCGGAAGAAGTAACGGGCCGCCGCGCGCTTGCCGTCGTAGAAGTCGCCGTCCTTGCCGTGGGCGGCGAGCGCCTGCTCCAGCCAGATCCAGGCGACCACGACGTGTCCGAATGCCTCCAGGTAGATGCTGGAATTCGCCATGGCGGCGGCAATATCGCCGGAGGCGAACATCCAGCCGGTGACGGTGAGCAGCCGCTGCCAGACCGCGTCGAGCTGGCCGCCGAATTCGGTCCACTCGCCGCCCGCCTCGGTGGCCGCGAGTACGGTCCGCTCGATTTGGACGGCCAATAGCCGCAGGCTCGCGCCGTCGTGCTGGATCACCTTGCGGCCCAACAGATCCAGACCTTGGATGCCGTGGGTGCCTTCGTGGATGGCGTTGAGACGGTTATCGCGGTAGTGCTGTTCGACATCGTATTCGCGGGTGTAGCCGTAGCCGCCGTGCACCTGGATGGCGAGGTTATTGGCCTCCAGACACCATTGCGATGGCCAGCTCTTCGCCACGCCGGTCAGGATTTCCAGCAGCGGGGTGTATTCGCGTTTGGCGATCGGATCCGTGGTGGTGTGTTCCAGATCGACAAGGCGGTTGCAGTAGAGCAGCAGTGCGAGCGCACCCTCGACATAAGACTTCTGCGCCAACAGCATGCGCCGCACATCGGCATGCTCGATGATCGGCACCTGCGGTGCGGCCGGGTCCTTGGCGGTGACCGCACGGCCCTGACGGCGTTCACGGGCGTATTCGAGTGATTTCAGATATCCGGTGTAGCCCAATGCCGTCGCGCCCAGACCGACACCGAGGCGCGCCTCGTTCATCATGTGGAACATGTAGGACAGGCCGCGATGCGGTTCGCCGACAAGGTAACCCACCGCACCGGGCGCACCATCCGGATTGTGCTTGCCCTCGCCGAAATTCAGCACCGTGTTGGTGGTGCCCCGATATCCCATCTTGTGGTTCAACCCGGCCAGCACCACATCGTTGCGCGCCCCGAGCGAACCGTCCTCGGCCACCAGGAATTTCGGCACGATGAACAGCGAGATGCCCTTGGTTCCGGCCGGTCCGCCCGGAATCTTGGCCAATACGAGGTGCACGATATTATCGGTCAGCTCGTGATCGCCGCCGGAGATCCACATTTTCGAGCCGAACAGTCGGTAGGTGCCGTCGTCCTGGGGTTCGGCGCGGGTGACGATATCGGCCAGCGACGAGCCCGCCTGCGGTTCGGACAGACACATCGTTCCGGTGAACCGGCCCTCGACCATGGGCTTGACGAAACGGTCGATCTGTTCCGGGGTGCCGTGCGCGGCAAGGAGATTGGCATTGCCGACGGTCAGGAAGACGTAGCCGGTGGTGCCGACATTGGCCGCCTGGAACCAGCAGAACCCGGCCGCCTCCAGCGTGGCCGGCAGCTGCAACCCGCCGATCTGCTCATCCATCGCGGCACCGATGAGATTGGCCTTGGTGAAGGCTTCGATGGCGGCCTTCACCTCCGGGATGATGGTGACCCGCTCGCCGTCGAAGGTCGGCTCATTGGTGTCGTTGCGCTTGTTATGAGTGGCGAAGTGTTGCGTGGCCAGATCCGCGCAGAGGTCGAGAAAGCCGTCGAAGGTCTCCCGGGAGTGTTCGGCGAACCGGGGCAGTGCCGTGAGCTCCTCGACCCGCAGCCATTCGTAGAGCAGGAAGTCCAGGTCCCTACGGGAAATCAGGGTCGAGCGCACGGGCACATCCTCTCGCGGTGGCGGAGCACTGGCCCAGACGGGCGCGGTACTCGCTCGGGTTGGTTTGGTACGTTACTACGCATGTGTCGCGAATTGATTCCAGGGCTGGGATGACCAATACTTCCGGTGCCGCCCGTCCCGTCGGCCGTCCCGCCGCCGCCTCCCCGGAGCAGGTGTTAGCCGCGGCCAGTGCCCAGTTCCTGGCCTGCGAGCGGGTCGATGTGCAGGCAATCGCGGCGGAACTCGGATTGTCGCGCGCGACCATCTACCGCTGGTTCGGTTCGCGCGACGGTCTACTCGGCGCGGTCATTGTGTCGGAATTCGAGCGGATGGCCGTCGCGGCGCAGACGCGCACCGATGGCACCGGCGCGTCGCGGGTGCTCGCCCTGCTGGACCGGATGGCGCAGTGGCTGACACGCAGCGAGCCATACCGGTATTTCATCGCGACCGAACAGGCCACCGCTGGCCGCATCATCACCACCAGTGACGGGCCGGTGCAGCCGAAGGTGGTCGGGGTGGTCGCCGATATTATCGATACCGCGATCGCCGAGGGCTACCAGAACCGGGTCGATACCCACACCTTCGCCTATGCGCTGGTCCGGCTCATCGAGGCGTTCCTGTATCAGGATGCGGTGACCGGTATTCGGGGTGATGTGGAGCGGTTGCGTGCGGTGCTGGCGGTGATTCTGGGGCTGGATCCAGATCAACGAGGTCCGTAGGTATTGAGGAACAGAACTGGTCCGTTGCCGAAATCGCCGCGGGTATCCATCTCGAGAAGTCCGGCCAAAGCCTTTGCGGTGTAGACGGTTTCCAATTCCAGCCCGTTGGTCGCGGCGAGCTTCTTCGCGGCAATGGCGGCTGGGGTTTCATGGCCGTAGCCGGGTCCGAGCCAGTCGCGCACCATCGTCACGTCGTCCGGGCGCAGCTGGGGCGCGGTGAATTCCGCGCCGCGTGCGTGCAGCACAGTCGCGGCGCGGTTCGCCAGCTCGACAATGTGTCGCGCGTCGAGGGGGAGCGAGTCGTTGACGACGACTCCGACGACGCGGGTGCGTAGTCCGGCGAGCCGTAGGCCGAGGGCCAAACCTGCTGCCGTACCACCGGATCCAACGGCGGTCACCAGATGTGTCGGTTGCGGTAGTTCGCCCGCGGCGATCTGCGCCGCCAGTTCCAATGCGACCTCGACGTAGCCGAGTGCGCCGATCGGCGACGATCCGCCGACGGGCACCAGATACGGTGGGGTGCGCCCGTGCATATGCCGCAGCAGTAGCCATGGTGCGGCCAGGACGGTGCGTAACTTGCTGTGCGTGAAATGTAGGGTGGCGCCGGAGTTTTCCAGTCGTTGCAGCTGCGTGCGGACGTGGTCGTCCACCGGTTGGTCGACCAGCGCGAGCGCGGTTTCGATGCCGAATTCCCGGGCGTAGAGCGCCGCCGCCAGACCCCAGTTGGTTCCGGTGCCGCCGAAGGTGAGAATGGTGCGGGCACCGCGCCGTCGGGCCTCGGGCAATAGCCACTCCAGCTTGCGGATCTTATTGCCACCCCAGCCACCGGAGCCGTACCCGCTTTCGTCCTTGCACCACACAGTGCTGTTGGTGCCGAGGTCCAGCGGGCGGACTGGCGTCGGCGCGATACCGAGCCGGGCGAACGGCAATGAGCCGGCCAGTTCGGGGAAGCGCTGGTGGAGTAGGGATTCGGTCATAGTCTGACCATTATCGGGGTTCAGCTCACTTCGGTGAGCAATTGGTCGAGGCGGAACGCGCAGACCTGGGAGAGATCGCTCATGCCGAGATGGCTGGACCTGCGCGGCGGGAGTACGGAAAGCAGGACTGCGCAGAAGATTTCGCAGCCTGTCGATCATCAACGGCTGGTTCGTCCCGCCGACCTGGGACCGGCGTTCGACTGGTTCGGCAGCCGTGCTGCGGGCGAATCCCTGACGTTGCGCAATGGAGTAAGGTGCAAGGCGGCGAGACTGCGCTATCGACTGGGGGAGATTTCCGGTGGCACCACAAATTCCGGGAATGCCGACGCCGCCACCGGATGACCCGGGACAGGCTCCGCACGGTTCGCAACCGTGGTACAGCCGCGCCGACGACATCGCGTTCGCGGAGGTGGCAACCGCCGCGGCAGTTGCCGCGGATGTCCAAGGGTTGACTCACGCATCGAAACATCTGCGTCATTACCTCGATAACTCCGGCACCGATTTGATCCTCGACCCGGACCAGATCATGGATGATGATCCCGGCTTGAAGCGGTTCGCCGAAGATATCGTCGCCAGGTCCATCCTGAAAATCGCTGGCCAAGCAGCGGTGACGAACAGCTATGAGAATTCGATCCCCTTCCAGTCGGGGTGGGATGGCTACACATTCGATCGTTCGAGCCAGCGGGACTGGTACCTGGCAATAGGATCGATGCACGTCGCCGCCAGCGGGGTGGTCACGGTTCATCGCCCGGACGACGCCGCACAGCCCCGTGTCACGGTCTACTACGAGATTCATCTGCATGACCGCTACAACTGGGATGGCAAGAAGTCGACCGAAATCGCTGGAGTCACCTTCACCGACCGCCGGTTGGGTGCGTTGCATACCGCCGGATTGGCGCAGGAATTCGAGCAGTACGGTTCATCGATCGAAAAACTATATGAGGGGGTAGTGCCCACCAATGGCTCAATCGACCTGCAGGGGCCCGAAAATCGCAAAGACACTCGCACCGACCCGACCCGGTGAGGGGCGTTCGATGACGGGTTCGGGGATGACGCTGCGCGTGCTGCTGTCCGGGATCCTGGCGCTGGTTTCACTGGCCGTGGCCGGATGCTCGAGCGCCGTCGATCGTGCGATAGCGCCGGATGTCGAGACATCGACCAGTCCAGAACTGGTGCGGGAAGCCACGGAATTCGGCGGTTGGACGCTGCCTGCGAATGGGAAGGTCCTCATGGTGAGAAGGGAGATCGTGCGCCACAAGATATACAAGTTGGCCGTGGAGATGTCTCCGGACGAGTTCCGCTCGATGTTGGAGGCATCTCACTTCACGGCTACTTTCGAGAAGCTGTACTTGGCCTCTCATGAGACGACGATCGCGGGGCCCGATCTGGCCTCGTCGCCGAATGTCGAGACAGCTCAGGACACGTTCCAATCATCGACTGGAGTTGGGATGCTCCGTACCGTCATAGTCGATGAGCGCGATGCGAATACTCGGATCGCGCACATCACGTTTTTCTGAAGCAATCAGACCGAGGATGCAGCGGAATCGATGCTGTGCTCCCACCAGGCATTGTTGCCGAATCCATACTTCACACTGCCCATATCAACTACCACCTTGGCGGGGATGTCGAAATCCGTTGCGTTGTAGGTCGGAGCCGCCTGCCCAGGAGAATAGTTGAGCGCCTGGGAAATCCGGCCGACAGTCGTGGTGATGGCGTTCTTCGTTGATTCGGCCGTCTGCTTCAAGGAATCGACCGCGGAAGTTATCTCGGATCTGATCGATTCGTTCATGGGATCGTTGATCCGCAATGCCCACACTCCCACTGGCATGGTGAATCCGAGTGCGTTGATAGGCCGGGTGATCGCGCCGGCGATTCCGATCGCTTGGTTGTACACAAGGCGTTCGAGGAGTGTGCCGCCGTTTTCCACGATCTTCGACACTGTCTCGACGCCATTGCTGCGTTCGTCGACCGACCGTCCAAGGCTGCCCGCACTCGATCCGAAGCTCTGCGCGGCACTTCCCGTCCAGGCACTGCGTAACCAGGTGGTTCCGCCGGAGATGTTCTGCGATGTGACGTAGTCGTTGATTCCGAGAAACCTGATCCGTTTACCGATGGCTTGTAGCGATTCCCAATCCGACACCAGCGGGTTTAGGTAGTCCGCCGCGGGCTTGATGCCGACGACTTGGCTCCAGGGGTCGTCGTAGGCGGAGATCAGCTCGATTGCTGAGGTAACCACCTGACGGACGGTGTATGTACCGTCCTCGACATGCGGCAGGTCGGGAAGTTGCAGACTGCTGTAACGGGTGACACCCTGTGGATCGCCCGATCGAGCGGACGTTGCCGCGTCTCCTGTCACATTCGAGGTGCCCGCCGATATCGAATCCGCGTACGCGCCATCGGTGGCTTGATAGTCACTCTTGGCGGTGGAAAGGTCTGTGACAAGGGTATTCACCGCGCTCACGTCACGTTGGTGCGCTCCGGACAGCGTGTTGTGAAAGCCATCCAATGCCGAAGTCAGCGTGGCCAGCAGCCCCGTCGTCCCCGAGGGAAGTTCCAGCCCCGACAGCTGGGTCGAGGCATTCGAGGAAAAGTTCGTCACCAGGTCCTGGAGATCCAAGGCGAATCCGGCAATACTGGGCAGGTCGACGCTGAACTCAGCCACGCCGGCCCCGAATCGCATTGCAGTGCCGCATAATCAAGAACTTCCCCTCCCTGCGAGCCGCAAGCTACACCCTACTGCTCCGGAATACACCCGTCGACGGGCGGACCGACGCGAGCAGAAGCAGTAGGCACGAGAGCGGCCCGGCACCCTTCGAGGCGCCGGGCAGCTCTCGTGCTACCAGGTTCGGGGGCACGATGGAACAGAGCCGGACGGCGAATCAGCAGCGCTGAGATGGTCGCGCTCGTTTAGACATTCGAGTTCGGCCGCGCCCGTTTCGTGCCCACAACCGCCCGGAATCCGCTGTCATCGCGGATCAATCACAGTCATGTGTTTCCGCCCGGTGGTTTCAACTGGCCGAGCCAGTGCGGACCTTGGGGGCGTTGGGGTCGTATATCACAGCCGCGGAATAGCCGATACGTGTTGGTTCGGTCGGCAGTTGAGTAGTTCTCGTGGGGAAATCGTTGCCCATGGGCGAATGTTCAGTTGTCACATGCGGTGGGCAGTTCACCCCTTTGACTTCCACAGATTCGTGGGGTCGAACCACTACGTTGAACGGGATTTCGGTTTCTGATGCGGTGCCGATGATGCGGCAGTGCTGCCAGGCTTCGATGAGATAGGTGTCGTCGGTGTCGTTACGGCAACTCGTGGCCGAACACGACACCCCCGCGGGGAAGGGGCGCGCACTGGCCTGCGGGGCCAGTCCGACGACGGTGGCTGTGAATACAGCGCCCGCGATACCCGAGACAGCCAGCAACCGTTTGAACAAATTGATCGTTGTCCTTTCGACTTTCCCGCATGCTGTGACATGCGCGATTACCGACCACCGCCGCACCGGAGGACCCGGTGTCGACGGCGGCCCGGACGGTAGCCCGTCCATCGAAGTATGCATTCGCCTCGGCGGTGGGAACATCCGCGAGGTGCGGTGGTGGCAGCTGGCCGCGCGGTCCGGCCAACACATGCCGGTAAGCGCGCGCGTCGGGGCAGGTGACCAACGGTTCGAACCACTACGTGTGTTCGATCAGGGTTCCAGATACAACCGTTCATTGGGGAGACGCGGGTAGCCGCTGGCATTGCCGAGGTCGATGGTCACCGCATCGGTGTAGTGCCGCGCCTGGTGCTCCTGCATAAAAGTCAGCGCTGCGGTGAGGCAGGCGGCGAAGTCGAATCGTGCCCCCTGCAGGAACACGCTCAGATGCACATCCGGCTCTTCGGGGTTCGGAGATACGTTCGCGCTCATGGGTTCTCGCGATCCACGGCGCTGACCGGCAGGACATCCCTCGCGTCGTTGCTTCGGTCGTCGTCGTAGTCGGCGAGCCAACCGTCTTCATCCACCTCGGTAATCCCGTCGGAGGTGTGGCAGAGCATGACGCTATCGACAGGCGCGAGGTTCAATTTCTCTGACGTGTGCTCATGAAAGACCTTAAGCAATGCCGCCACCGACGGCGCGAGGTCGGTCCCACGTTGCCGTTCAACCTCATTCATGGCGCACAACTCCGAAACCGCTGGGCGCGAGGTCGGTGCGGTCGTCGAAGACCCGCACCCCGTCCACGGACCACTCAAGCATGAGCGTCCCTCGGTCGCATAGGCCGGCACTGCCTCGAGCAGGCGCGGATCGCGTCAACCACCACAAGTCCGGACGGTCGGAAGGTGCATCGGGGTGGTTCGATCCAGCGCCGGAACTGCTCACCTTGGTCGACTGGTGACGGTAACGCGACAGTGCCACCGGTTCGCACCACCGATACGTTCAGACGGAACATCTCGGCGAACAGGCGCACGTCATCGGGGATGTCGGGCCTGACCAAGTACGTCCAGCGGTTCGAGCGTGGATGCGACAGGATCGGACCAATGTTCGAACCCTGGTGCTGCATATGTATTTTCACGGCTTGGCCGAGGTGAGCAGGAAGTATCAGTGCCCAAACGTGTTCGGCCTTCATGATGATGCGGCCCAGGTGCGGCGGATCGATGTTCGCGGGCAGATCGCATACCCGCCGATAGAAGTGGCAGCGTGACACCGGGCTGTCGCCAAAAGCTATGTGGTCCATCGGTTTCAGGCCCCTCGATTGGGTTGTTCAGTGCTGGTTTGCTCGGATTGCGACTTGCGTAGGGCGTCTAGGTATCGCTCGAGGACATCGACCGGGACATCAACCGCGGGCGTGGCGGGCGGACCGACGAGCGGCATGCGGTGCGGTAGTTCTGGATTCAACATCGTGACCCCCTGGTACGACGGCGGCTGAGGTGCGTGCGGATTTCTGGCCGGCTGCCCTTCCGCGTGGCACACATTGAGTACACACCGATTCGCATTATTTTGGAACTGATCCACAGTGAGATGTGGCAAGATAAAAACGTTCCAATCAAGCTGAATTAAGTAGCGGAGCTAACAACGGGCAAGGTGGTTCTGATGGCGACAGAGACAACGACCCTTCCGCGCAGGCTGCTGGCCCGACGGCTGGTCGAATTGCGCGAAGCCGCCAAACTCAAGAGCGACGACGCGGCCAAACTTGCTGAGATCGGCCGACAAACGCTGTGGCGCTTGGAGAATGGACGCACTTCCGAGGTGAAGAAGCCGATCATCCGAGCGCTGTGCAGGGTGTACGAGGTCGGCGAGGATGACGTGCTCGGGCTGCTGTGGCTGGCAGACGAGTCCCGCAAGGATGGTTGGTGGCAGTCCTACAGCGACGCGATTTTCAATGTCGATCTGTTCCTCAGTCTGGAGCAGGCCGCGAGTCGAATCAGCTCGTTTCAGCTGACGCTGTTGCCCGGACTCGCGCAAACGGCCGACTACCGCCGTGCAATGGCGCGGAACTATAGGCCAGCATTGCGTGCTGAGGAGATCGAACGACACATCGAGTTATTAGCTAAACGTCAAGCGCGCCTTACAGATTCGACCAACCCTCTTACACTGGAGGTATGGCTCAGCGAGGCGGCGCTACGGCACCGAGTCGGTGGCGCATCGGTTATGGCCGCCCAGGCACGGCATCTCTACGAGCTGAGCGCGCTGCCGAACGTGTCGATCCGGGTCGTTCCTCTGACGGTCGAAGGCTATCTGGGACTGGAAACAGGCTCGTTCGTGCTGCTCGAGTTCCCGAGACATTTGAACCCGTCACTAACTCAGCCGCCGGTCGTATACATCGAGAGCTACGCTGGAGCTCTGTACCTGGACAAACCAACGGAGCTCGAGTTGTATCAAGCAGCGCTGTCAGCTATCGAAGAGGTAGCGCTGGATGAGCCGCAGTCCAGGGCATTGCTACAGAAGATCGAACAGGAGTACCAAGCGTGAATATCGACCTATCGGCTGCGAAGTGGTACAAGAGCAGCCGTAGCCACACCGGCAAAGACTGTGTGGAGGTCGCGCACCTTGACGGGGGCATGGTCGGAGTGCGTGACTCGAAGGATCCGACCGGCCAAGCGCTCGTCTTCACCCCTGCCGAGTGGGACGCGTTCACTGCTGGCGTACACGACGGCGAGTTCGACCGGCCGTGACATGGCGATAGCGGAGCGTTTGAGGTGATCATGGATCTGTCGAACGTTCAATGGTTCAAGAGCAGCCACAGCGAACATGCAAACGCGTGCGTCGAGATCGCTCATCTTGACGAGGGCATGGTGGGTGTGCGCGACTCGAAGAACCCAACTGGTCCGGCGCTGGTCTTCTCGCCTTCGGAGTGGGATGCGTTCACCGTTGGCGTACACGATGGCGAGTTCGACCGGCCATGACGCGTCGCTAGCAAACAGCCCCCAGCCTCAAAGCTGGGGGCTGTCTTCGTGGTACGCCCGGCATGGGTAATCGCTTGGGGGTGCTAGTCTCTGGAGGAAGACGTAGTGCTAACTCTGAACCCGAGGCACCCGGACCGAATGCTGGTGAATGTAAGCATCTATTGTTCACCGATACCGCCCGCAGCGTGGCCAACTTCTACTGCGAGCGCATCCACGATGCCGCCATGTTCGCGCCAGCACCCTCGGACCGGTATTCAACTGGCTGGGTGCCGCGCTGCGGGCGAATCCCTGACCGGTATCAGTCCAGCTCGGCCAACTCGGCGAGGATGGCCGCGGCCATGGCCGCCGGATCGCCGTCCGCGGGCCGCAGCACCAGTTCGGCTCGGGTGGGCGCCTCGTAGGGATCGTCGATGCCGGTGAAACCGCGGATTTCACCGGCCCGAGCCTTGGCGTACATGCCCTTGGGATCGCGGGCTTCGCAGATCTCCAGTGGCGTATCCACGAAGATTTCGACGAAGGGGATGCCCGCGGCGTCGTGCACGGCACGGACCCTATTGCGATCGGCGGCGTAGGGACTGATCAGGGAAACCACTGCGACCACACCGGCTTCGGCGAACAGTCGCGCCACTTCACCGACGCGGCGAATGTTTTCGGCGCGATCGGCGGCGCCGAAGCCGAGGTCGGCATTGAGGCCGTGGCGCAGGTTGTCACCGTCGAGCAGGAAGGCCGGGCGGCCCGCCGCGACCAGGCGACGCTCCAGTTCTACTGCGACGGAAGACTTTCCGGAGCCGGACAGGCCGGTAAGCCAGACCGTCAATCCCGCCGTCGGGCGCTCGTCGCGGCCGACGGCGGTGGCAT
Source organism: Nocardia sp. NPDC051990 (assembly GCF_040680755.1). Taxonomy (NCBI): domain Bacteria; kingdom Bacillati; phylum Actinomycetota; class Actinomycetes; order Mycobacteriales; family Nocardiaceae; genus Nocardia; species Nocardia sp. NPDC051990. Next base: position 94,840 of record NZ_JBFAXH010000011.1, read on the forward strand.
GCCAGACGACACGAGAGGAGGGCAGGGTTGGTCCGGTGATCATGCCCGCGGCGACGGTGTTGTTGGTGGTGTCATCGACGAGGATGAAGCTGCCGGTGGTGCGGTTGCGTCGGTACGGATCGAAGAGCAGGGGTTGGCGAGTGCGCAGTTGGATGCGCCCGATCTCGTTGAGCGACAAAGAATTCGCGCCCTCGTCGCGGTGCAGGGAATTGACGTCGAGGCGGTAGTCCAGGGTGCGCACCTCGGCGGTCGCGGTGCGCGTGGTGTGCCGGATGGTGTAGGTGGCGCCGGGGGTGAGTTCGGAATCCTCGGCGAACCAGCACACCATCGCATCCAGGTCGCGTCCGATATGGGGCCGGTTCGCGGGGCGGCAGATCAGATCGCCACGGGATACGTCGAGATGGTCGGCGAGCTGGATGGTAACGGACTGTGGCGGAAAGGCTTCCGCGATCGGTGTGCCGCCCGGACCCCAGATCGCCTCGACCGTGCTGGTGAATCCCGAAGGCAATACCGCGACCTCGTCGCCCGGTTTGAAGACACCACCGGATATGGTGCCCGCGTAACCACGGAAATCCGCTGCGTGCCTGCGGGTTACATATTGCACCGGGAATCGCGCATCGATGAGATTACGGTCCGAGGCGATATGCACCTCCTCGAGGTGGTGCAGCAGAGGCGAGCCTTCGTACCAGGGCATGCTCGCACCGCGGTGCACGATATTGTCACCGTGCAGCGCCGACATCGGAATGAAGGTCAGATCGGCGACATCGAGTTTCATTGCGAAGCCGACGAATTCCTCGCGGATCTCCTCGAACCGGTCCTGCGACCATCCGGCCAGATCCATCTTGTTCACACACAGCACCAGGTGCGGGATGCCGAGCAGGCTGGCCAGGAAGGCATGCCGCCGGGTTTGTTCCACAATGCCCTTGCGCGCGTCCACCAGGATCAGCGCGAGATCGGCGGTGGAGGCGCCGGTGACCATATTGCGCGTGTACTGAACATGGCCGGGGGTGTCGGCGATGATGAACTTGCGGCGAGGTGTGGCGAAGTAGCGGTGCGCCACATCGATGGTGATGCCTTGTTCGCGTTCGGCGCGCAGACCGTCGGTGAGCAGTGCCAGATCTGGATAGTCGTCACCGCGCGCCTTGCTGGTCCGCTCCACCGCGGCGAGCTGATCGGTGAAGATCGTCTTGGAATCGAAGAGCAGACGGCCGATCAGCGTCGACTTGCCGTCGTCGACACTGCCCGCGGTGGCCAGGCGCAACAAGGTGGTGGTCGTCATCAGAAATACCCTTCCCGCTTGCGGTCTTCCATGCCGGCCTCGGAAATCCGGTCGTCGGCGCGGGTGGCGCCGCGCTCGGTGATTCGGGTGGCGGCCACTTCGGCGACCACATCGGCCGGAGTGGCCGCGGTCGATTCGACACATCCGGTGCAGGTCGCATCGCCGACCGTTCGGAATCGCACCGTGCTGTCGTGCGGCTGTTCGCCGTCGATCAGGGTAAGAAATCGTGTGTGCGCCAGCAACATTCCGTCGCGCTGTACCACCGGTCGGCGGTGCGCGTAGTACAGCGACGGCAGTTCGATACCCTCGGCGGCGATGTAATGCCAGATATCGAGCTCGGTCCAATTGGACAGCGGGAACACTCGGATGTGTTCACCCTTGCTGTGGCGGCCGTTGTAGAGGTTCCACAGTTCCGGTCGCTGATTGCGCGGATCCCACTGCCCGTACTCGTCACGGAAGCTGAATACGCGCTCCTTGGCGCGTGCTTTCTCCTCGTCGCGGCGCGCGCCGCCGAATACCGCGTCATATCCGCCCTCGCGAATCGAGCGCAGCAAAGTGGCTGTCTGCAAACGGTTTCGGGAGGCGCGCGGTCCGGTCTCCTCCTTTACCCGGCCCGCATCGATATCGTCCTGCACGCTGCCGACCACCAGTCGCAGACCGAGCCGCTCGACCGTGCGGTCACGGTATTCGATGACCTCGTCGAAATTGTGTCCGGTATCGATATGCAGCACCGGGAACGGCAGCGGCGCTGGCCAGAATGCCTTCGCCGCGAGATGCAACATGACGACCGAATCCTTGCCGCCGGAGAACAGCAGCACCGGCCGTTCGAAGGTGGCGGCGACTTCCCGGAATATATATGCCGACTCGGCCTCGAGCGCGTCCAGATGAGGCAGCTCGTAGGTGCTCGCCGTCGACTTCGCGTACTGGCTCACGACCCAAAACTAGAACACGTTTCGGCCATTGGTCAATGGTTGGCATCCGGCTTGTGGCCTCCGGATTCGGCGGTCACCCGATCCGCGGCGGCCACGAGTGCCGTTCCGCGACGGTCGATCTCGGCGCCGGTAATGGCGGCTCCGACATACATCGTCAGCACCATGTTCTGTCTGCCGTCGCCGCCATAGGTGGGTGCCGCGAGCAGGCTGACCGGATGTTCTTTGCGTGGGCGCAGATCGATGCCGAGATAGACTCGCTCGCCGAGGCTGGTCACCAGTTCGCCGACGAGTTCGCGCAGCTCATTGGGCAGGTCGCTGGCCGCGACCCCGGCCAGCAAAGCGTACAACCGCCGACCTGTCGTGGTCAGGCTTTCGACCAGGTAGCCGCGCTCGCGGCACTCCGCCACGATCTGGCGCAGCCGGGCCTCGTCCTGGCGCAGCGGCACCGTCGACGGCTTGCGCAACCAGGCGTCGAAGGCGTCGTCGGTATCCCAGAGCACGTACATCAGACCGACGGGCGGTGCGAAATGATAGGTGGCCCCCACCTTGACCAGGCCCGGACCGGTGCTCTCCAGCACCATGATCTGCTCGCCGACCACGGCCGAGGCGGTACAGGTGGTGCGGTAGAGCGCGGTGAGTTTCTCCAGCTCGGCACGCGCGATGCCGGCGATGGCGAAGCTGTCCTGTGCGACCCGGCCCGCGGCGATAAGTGCTGGTCCGAGGCCGTAGGTGCGGGTGTTCGGGTCGCGCATCAGATAGCCGCCCGCGGTCAGTTCGGTGAGGATGCCCAGGCAGGTCGGCTTGGCCAAGTCGAGTTCGCGGGACAGTTCGGAGAGCCCGAAGCGTTTACCGCGCCGCTCGACGAAGAAATCCAGCACTTGGACCACCCGTGCGGTCGGGGCGGATCTGCGCGCAACCATGGACAACTCCTAGAACGGGTTCTAATCTTGCTTGTATCGAAATGTACCAGAGCGGTACATATTTGGAACAGCTACTTCGGAGAAGCCTCTTGCTGACACAGCCGTTCGCGGAAGCCATTGCCGCCGCCGAGGAGATCATCACCGGCGCACCGCATATTCGGACCGAACAGGACCTCGTCGAGGGCTATGACTACCTCGCGGGCAGTATTCGCGCCTGCATCCAGATGGCGTGGGCCTTCGAGCGGGACTTTCCGTTCTTCGTCATGTCCACCGGGCCGTATACCAAGATGGGTCTGGACAACCCGGACACCCTCTACTTCCACTCATATCTGCGCCCCGACGCCGAGTATGTGGTGACCGGAACTCGCGGTACCACCCGTGACCTCAGCTTCCAGGTGCTCAATGGCAACTACTCGCCGGTGGACGTCCCCGATAGCGAGACCGCCTTCGATGCCCGCGCCCTCGATATCGCATCCGACGGGTCCTATGAGCTCCGTCTCGGCCCCGGCGAGGCGCGCCCCGGCTACGTCCATCTCGCGCCCGACTCCGCCATGCTCGTGGTGCGTGAGGTGTACAGCAATTGGGCCACCGAGAAGTCCGGCACGATCCGCATCCAGCGGGTGGACCGGATCGGGGACGCACCGCCGCCGCTGACCAGGGACCTGATGAGCAAGCGGTACGACATCGCCGGGAAAATGCTGATCTCGCGGCTGAATACCTTTCTGGCGTTCCCGAAGTGGTTCTATCTCAACGTGCCGGTCAATACGATGACCGAACCGCGCTCCACCCCGGGCGGGCTCACCACCCAGTTCTCCTCCGTCGGCCACTACGAACTCGACGACGATCAAGCGATGATCCTCACCGTGCCGAAATCGGATGCGCCGTACCAGGGCTTCCAGCTCGGCAGCATGTGGTACCTGTCGCTGGACTACATCAACCACCAGACCAGCCTTACCGCCGACCAGGCGCGCGTGGATCCGGACGGGATGATCCGGCTCGTCATCAGCGAGCGAGACCCCGGACTGACCAACTGGATCGAGCGTACCGGGCATGCGCGCGGGTACCTGCAGTTCCGCTGGCAGCAGCTGTCGCGGGAGCTGAAGCCCGAGGACGGACCCAGGGTGGAGGTGGTGTCGGTCGCGGAATTGCCCGAGCGGCTGCCGTACTACCAGGAAGCTCGAGTCACGCCCGAGGAATGGACGGCGCGGATCGCGGCGCGCCAGGCTGCCGTGGCGGAGAGGATGCTCGGCTGATGTTGTTGCAGGACAAGGTCGTTGTCGTCTCCGGTGTCGGTCCGGGGCTGGGACGCGCCATTGCGGTGCAGAGCGCGCGTGCGGGTGCCGATGTGGTGCTGGCCTCGCGGACCGAATCCCGGCTGACCGAGGTGGCCAAGGAGATCACCGGACTCGGCAGGCGCGCGGTGGTGGTGCCGACCGATATCAATGATGAAGCGGCCGTGACGAATCTGGTCGAAACGGCGCAGAGCGCATTCGGCCATGTCGACACGCTGGTGAACAATGCCTTCCAGATTCCGCCGATCACCGATCTGGCCGATGTCGACCTCGATGATGTGCGTGCCGGCTTCGAGACGAATGTGCTTGCCGCACTGCGGTTGACGCGGCTGTTCGTGCCTGCGCTCACCGATTCGAAGGGGTCGGTGGTCATGATCAATTCGGCGGTGCTGCGGCATTCGCGGCGCACCTTCGGACCGTACAAGATGGCAAAGGCGAGTCTGCTCGCGTTGGCGCAGAGCCTGGCCACCGAACTCGGGCCGAAGGGCATTCGGGTGAATAGCGTTGCGCCCGGCTATATCTGGGCGGACAACTTGAAGTGGTACTTCAACTATCTGGCCGAGCAGCGCGGGATCACCCCTGAAGAGGTATACGCCGAAACCGCCGAGACGATCGATCTGCGCAAGCTGCCCGAACCCGATGAGATCGCCGACGCCGTGGTCTTTTTCGCCTCGCATCTGGCGCGGGCGATCACCGGCGCGTGTCTGGATGTCAACGGCGGCGAATACCACCACTAGGAGATGACTGTGATCGGCAGAGACGACGTCGGCACCATCGACGATCTGCACGCCTCGGCGACCAAGGTCGTCGGACTGGGCGATTTCGGCGACGAAGGCTATCGCGAGGGGCTGCGGGTGCTGCTCGAGTCCTATGCTACGGAGGCCGAGCTGACGCCCTTCGGCAATAAGGTCAATCGGGCCTTCCTGCGCGGTGCGCTGATCGCTCGGCTGCTGAGTGAGGCAGCGTGGCGACGCTTTCCGGAGCACACCGAGGTCGCGATCGAGCGCCCGATCTTCGTGACCGGGCTGCCGCGTTCGGGTACGACGGCGGTGCATCGGCTGCTGAACGCGGATCCGGCGCATCAGGGCCTGGAAATGTGGCTCACCGAGATGCCACAGCCGCGACCGCCGCGCGACACCTGGGCGGACAATCCGGTGTACCAGCGGATCGAGGCGGCATTCGAACGGCACCATGTGGAACATCCGGAATTCATGGGCGTGCACCATATTTCGGCGGATCAGGTGGAGGAGTGCTGGCAGCTGCTGCGGCAGTCGCTGATGTCGGTGTCCTATGAATGCCTCGGCTATCTGCCCGGATATTCCGAATGGTTGCGCGAACAGGATTGGACCGATGCCTATCGCAGGCACCGGCGCAATCTACAGTTGATCGGGATGCCGGATGCCGACCGGCGATGGGTATTGAAGAATCCGAGTCATCTGTTCGCGCTGGACGCGATCTTCGAGGTGTATCCGGATGCGCTGGTGATCCAGATGCATCGGGATCCGCGCACCATTATCGCCTCGGTGTGCAGTCTCAACGAGCAGGCGTCGGCGGGGTGGTCGGAGAAGTTCAGTGGTCCGGTCGTGGGTGCGGCGCAGTTGGATCTATGGGCCAGGGGAGCCGATAGATTTCTGGCAGATCGCAAGCGGCACAATGCCGCTCAGTTCTGTGATGTGTACTACGACGATTTCGTCGCGGACCCGATCGGCACCGTCGGATCGATCTATCGGCACTTCGATATCGCGCTGAGCCCCGAGGCCGAAGCCGCGATGACAGCATTGCATACGGAAAGTACCTCCGGCGCGGCGCGGCCCGCGCACCGCTACTCACTCGAGGACTTCGGCCTCACCGCCGATCAGGTCGACGACCGGTTCGCCGAATACCGCAACAAACACTTCCCCAAGGGTTAGGACGCTCGAGATCGGGTGGTGTCGGTTCCACCCGATCTCGGTCCTCACTGCTGTCCGGGCCTGAGGACGATGAACAGTCCCTGCGCCTCGGCGCACAGGCGATCACCATCGTGGAGGGTGGCCCGGACATAGACCTTGCGGCCCTCCTGCCGTTCGACCCACGCGCGCACTTGCAGTTCGGTATCGAGCGGGGTGATCGAGCGGTAGTCGACGGTCAGCGATGCGGTGCGGGTCACCTCGCCCGCGTGCATCGCCGCGGCCATGCCGAGCAGATCATCGAAGCCGATCGCGACGTGTCCGCCGTGGGCGGCATTATTGCCGCCGAGGTGGAAGGTGCGAAAGGTGATGCGGGCATCGACGCCGTCCCGGCTCGCCCGATCGATGATGAACGGTGGGAGGGTGATATTGCCCCGGGACGGCAGGTCGACCCGGGTCCAGGTCGGGGCGGACCATTCGTCGACGATCGCGGCGTCCAGCTTGTCGTTGAGCTGTTTGAGAATGCCGATCGTCTCCAGCGCGAGCTCATCGGTCGGACAGGCCAATCGGGCCCGATCCATCAGACCGCGCACTTGTTCGATGAACGCGCCGTAGTGCGGGCCGCCGCGCGAAATATCGAGGTCGTCCAGCTGTGCGTTGATCAGCTTCGACATCGGCCGGAATCCGCCCTCGTGGTGCTCGGCGCTCGGCAGCGAGATGCCGACCTGCTCTTCGTTCATAGAGAACACGTTATCGGTTGCCGGCCGAATGCTCGTTCGGTGGGGCCGCGCGCTGCGTCGACGGAGTGGACGGATGGGATGCCGCGGTGGGGTGCGCGGGCGGATCGGCTGGCCTAATGTGGGTACGCGTTCGCGTTCTTGAATCAGGTCGTCCGAAACCCCCACCGCGGGGCGGGTCGATGGCTGGCCATCGAGTCGTCGCCGAGCGGTGTCGCTGGCGAAAGGCTTTGCCCCGTATGCATATTGCTGCTGTTGTCTTCGATATGGACGGTGTTCTGATCGACTCCGAGCCGGTGTGGGAGCAGGTGCGTCGCAAGTACGTGGCGGAGCAGGGCGGGCGCTGGCTACCCGATACGCAGCAGCGGTTGATGGGGATGAGTACCGGGGAATGGTCGGAGTACCTCAGTACTGAACTCGGTGTCGGTGCGTCGCCGGATACCGTGGCCAATGACGTGATCGATCAGATGGCGCAGCATTACGAGCAGTCGGTGCCGCTGTTGCCGGGGGCGGTCGAGGCGGTGCAGCGCATCAGCGAGCACTGGCCGCTCGCGGTGGCCAGTTCGTCGCCGCGGACCTTGATCGACACGGTGCTCGGCCGCACCGGGCTGATCGAATTCTTCGGCGTCACCTTCTCCACCGAGGAGGTCGATCGGGGTAAGCCAGCACCCGATGTCTACGTGGCAGCGGCCGCATTTCTGCGACACAAGTCCACTGAATGCGCGGCAGTCGAGGATTCGAGCAACGGCCTGCGCGCGGCACACGCGGCGGGCATGCGCGTCATCGCGGCACCGCGCCCGGAATACCCACCGGCCCCGGACGCCCTCGCCCTGGCCGCCGAGGTGATCGACACCCTCGACGAACTCACTCCCGCCCTCGTCATGGGGAACTAGCGTTGTCGGTGGCTGGTGGGATGCTGCCGTGGTGGCACGGCACACATCATTCCCGTTCTGCTCGGACCCCACGGTCGAGCAGCAAGCGGTGCTGTCACGCCATGTCGGCGCGGCGCGGTTCGCGTTCAGTGGTGTAGGACTCGAGCAGGGCGCGGGCGGCGGCGGTGAGGTCGGCTTCCAGCCAGTCGGGGAGGGCGGGGGCGTGGGCGTGGCGGCGTAGGGCGGCGTAGGGGAGGTCGACCACGGCGCGGCTGACGGCGTCGATTTCGCGGTCGCCGGCACGGCCGAAGCGGGCGGTGGCAATGCGGCGCAGATGGTCGATGAGCGGTGCGTTCATGTGGTCGAGGCGGGCCCGGAATTCCGCGTCCGGTCCGCCGTCGAGCAGGTCACTGGGGCGCAGGCTCAGTAAAAGCTTTGCGTCGTCGGGTAATTCGCGAGCGAAGTGGATGCTCGCCACGGCCATCGCGACCCCGGCCTCGACCGGGTCCGGTTCGGCGGCGGCGGCATTGACGCGGTCCTGAAAGCGTTCGAGCGCGCGCAGCCAGGCCGCGGTGAGTACGCCGTTGCGGTTGCCGAAGCGGTGGTAGAGCGTGCCGACGGGTGCACCACTGGCCGCCGCGATCGCCGCCACGCTGGCGGCGCGGGGACCGTCGGTGAGCACGAGGGTGCGCGCTGCGTCGAGGATCACATCGGTGTCGTGCTTGCGGGGAGGCGCCATGTACTAGTACGTTCCTTCTATATGGAGCGATTGCCCTATATAGATCAGCATGCCAGATCGGTGGCCGCGAATCGCGATCGGGCGTGGAAAGCCTTGCTGAAAGTTGTCTGTAAGGACCCGAACGATCCGTCGAAGGCGCCGACCGGATTCGTGCTCGATGCCGCCGAGGAGCCCGGTCGGCTGGCACTGCGGGGACGCCACTGGTTCTCGCGTTATGCGCTGGTCTTCGAACTGGACGAGCAGGGGCCGAGCCGGACATTGGTGCGAGCGCGCAGCTGGGCCGAATTCCCCGGGCTGCACGGAAAAATCTACCGCGCGTTGGTCATCGGCACCGGCGGCCACAAGATCGTGGTGCGCGATATGCTCCGCCGAATCGCGGCCGCGGCATGATCCCGGGTTTGGTCTGGGGTGCCACCGAGGCCGAATGCGAGCTTCCGCTGCCCTGTGACGAGGTGCAACCCGGTGGGGTGCAGGCGGATCGGGCCATCAGCATCGATGCGCCACCCAGCGTGGTGTACGGCTGGCTGTGCCAGTTGCGGGTCGCGCCGTACAGCTACGACCTGCTCGACAACTTCGGCAGGCGCAGCCCACGCCACCGCGATCCGGTGCTCACCGAACTCGAAGTGGGGCAGCGGTTCATGTTCGCGTTCACCCTCGTCTCCTTTATGCTGTGCCGCCATATCACCCTGGTCTCCGGCAAGGTCTGCGTCACCTACGCGGTGCGCCCCGAAGGGGGCGGTACCCGCTTGACAGTCCGATTGCGTTGCGGCGCACCATGGCTCATCGCCCGTGTGCTGGCCTTCGGCGATCGGCTCATGATGCGCAAACAGTTGCTGACACTGAAGGAACTGGCCGAGGTCGAGGCGCACGCCGCCGACGTAACGCGATAGCCGAGCGTGGCGTCGTGCCCGATTCGTCGCCGCGGTCCCCGGCTTGGCCCGCCCGCTACGCCAGATCGCCCACAGCGGTTGGCGGTTGCGGAAGTGCCGATGAGCGGTCGCAAGCGAAACCATAGGCACTAGGCGGCTATTGACATCCGGACATACGGCCCCGCAGCAACGCCAGTTCGGCATTGTTGCCGGTCAGCTCCGCCGCACGAGCGAATTCGGCACGCGCTTCGTCCGGTCGACCGAGTCGGTCGAGCAGGTCACCGCGGACGGCGGGCAGCAGGTGATAGCCGCTCAACGTACCGGTGGCGATGAGCGCATCGACGAGTTCGAGACCCGCAGCGGGTCCGTGCACCATGCCGACCGCGACGGCTCGATTCAGTTCGACGATCGGTGACGGAAAGCGTTCGGCGAGTATCGCATACAGGCCCGCGATGCGTCGCCAATCGGTCTCCTCGGTGCTCGGCGCCATGGCGTGCACGGCGGCGATCGCAGCTTGCAGCGCATAGCGGCCCGGTCGTATCCCGCGTTCGCGGCTGACCGCATGGGATCGGCCGAGTGCGGCGTAACCACGTCGGATCAGCAGCTGGTCCCACCGGGCACGCTCCTGATCCGCCAGCAGGACAACGGTTTTCGTTGGTCCCATCCGGGCGGCCGAGCGCGAGGCCTGCAATTCCAGGAGTGCGGCGAGGCCGTGTGTTTCCGGTTCGTCGGGCAGCAGATTCGCCAGCATCCGCGCCAATCGCAAGGCGTCCTGGCACAACTCGACGCGGATCCAATCATCGCCCGCCGTCGCCGAGTAGCCTTCGTTGAAGATTAGGTAGACGACCTCCAGTACCGAATCCAAACGCCTGGCCAGTTCGTCACCATGCGGTACCGCATACGGCACGCGCCTGGCGGCGATGGTGCGTTTGGCCCGCACAATGCGTTGGGCGACAGTCGATTCCGGTACGACGAAGGCTCGTGCGATCTCCTCGGTGGTCAATCCGCCGAGCAACCGCAGCGTCAAGGCCACCCGGGCCGGTGACGACAGCACCGGATGACAGGCCGTGAAGATCATGCGCAACAGATCGTCTTCGATATCTTCCTGCGCCTCGGGCTCCGAAACGGTCCGCAATTCATGACCGACCAAGGTCAGCTTCCGGGTGAGGTTCTGCTTGCGCCGCACCCGATCGATCGCCCGGTGCTTCGCGGTGAGCATGAGCCAGCCGCCCGGATTCGGTGGCACACCGTCGCCTGGCCACTGCTCCAGAGCCGCGACCAGCGCGTCCTGGGCGAGTTCCTCGGCGGCGTCGATATCGCCGACGATCCGGGTCAGCCCGGCGACCAGGCGTGGCCATTCCATCCGCCACACGGTTTCGACGGCATCGCGGATCTGCTCGGGCGACCGGCTCATCTATCGGATCAGCCCTCGGCGAGCTGACGAATCTCGATCTCGATATCCCACTCCGGCCCGTGCACGCTCAGGAAGCGCGAGGTCCATTCCACCGCCTCCTGCTTCGTTTTCGTCTGCAGCAGACAGTACCCGCCGACGACCTCTTTCGATTCGGTGAACGGACCGTCCAGCACGGTCTGCTTACCACCGCTCTGGGTGATCTTGGTGGCCTCGGTGATCGAATGCAAGCCGGCGGTATCCAGCAGCACCCCGGCCTTGGTCATTTCCTCGATCACCTTGTTGACTTGCTCGATCAGTGCCTCGTCGGGAACCGGCGCATTCGTCGGATCGACTCGGATCAGCATCATATGTCGCATCTGACCATCCTCGGTTCTGTGGTCGGCTTGTCCGACCCTCACTCAACGCATCGAACGGCATCCGCCCGCATCGACATTCTCCCGGAAAGTTTTCCTCCGGAAGTTTGCTGAGCGGACCAGGCGCGCACGGCGGCACGCGCGGTCCACCGGCCGTCGTCGTAGCGGACCGCCACCGGGTGGTCGAAGGCCGCGCTCACGGTCTCCGTCGTGACCGTTTCGGCCGCGGGACCGGCGGCAACGGTCCGGCCGTCGGCGATGAGCAGCGCGTGGGTCGTGGTGCTCGGCAGCTCCTCGAGATGATGCGTGACCAGGATCGACGCAACCTCGGGATGGGTTTCGCCGAGTGCGTCGATGGTTTCGAGGAGTTGTTCGCGGGCCGCCACATCGAGTCCGGTGGACGGCTCGTCGAACAACAGCAGGCGCGGTTCGGCGATGAGCGCACGCGCGATCAGGGTTCGGCCGCGTTCGCCCTGGGACAGCGTCGGCCAGTTCTCCTCGCCCTTGCCTTTGAGGCCGACGGTGTCGATCATGGCATCGGCGCGGCGCAGATCCTCCGGCGTCGGCGTCCAGCGCATCGGGGTGTCGATGGTTGCGGTGATGCCGGTGAGCACGACCTCGCGGACGGTCAGCCGATAGCGCAGTGGATGGCGCGGATTCACATGACCGATGCAGTGGCGCAGTGCGGCCAGCTCGACCCGCCCCATCCGCTTGCCGAGGATATCGACGGTGCCCGAGGTCGGGAAGGTGACTGCGGCGCAGAAGCCGAGCAGCGTGCTCTTGCCCGCGCCATTGGGTCCGAGCAGCGCCCAGTGTTCGCCCGCGTGGACGGTCAGCGAGATGCCGTCGATGATCTGTTTGCCTTCGCGGCGGAAGATGACATCGGTCAGTTGCAGGACCGGGGTTTCGGGCACGGGGACCTCCGTTGGGTTCAGATTGTGCGATCAGATCGCGGGTCAGGTGAACGCGTCCTTCAGAGCCGTCAGATGATTTCGGCTGAATTCCGCTGCGGCGCTGGGATTTCGATGTGCGATCGCGTCCGCGAGCCGAGTATGCGCGTCGTGGTCGGCGGGCTCGGAGGGGACCGGACGGATCTTCAGCATGTCGATCATCGCGACCCGTAGCCGGGGCAGGAAGCTGTCGAAGAGTTGGGTGAGCACATCGTTGTGGGCGGCGACGATGACGGCGCGGTGGAATGCCATATCGGCATCGACATGGTCGGCGATCGGCTCACCGCGCGGCTCGCGCGCGGCCAGTGCGCGGCGGATGGCGCGCAAGTCGGCCGGGGTGCGGCGCTGTGCGGCCAGGGCGGCGGCCTCGGCCTCGATGGCGATGCGGGCCTCGATGACGGCGGCGATCGTGGCGCGGCGCAGCACCACATTCCAGTCCTCGGTGACATCCAGCGCGGTCACGAAGACGCCTGCGCCCTGACGACTGTCGAGCACGCCCTTACCCGCCAATTCGCGGATCGCCTCGCGCAGCGTCGAGCGACCGACGCCGAGCTGCGCGGCGAGGGTCATTTCGCCCGGAAGGCGATGTCCCAGTGGCCATTCCCCGTTCCGGATGCGGGTGAGCAGCAGTTCCGCCGCCTGTGCCGCGAGGGGATGTCGCCGAACCTGCGAGACCATTCAAACCTCTCTACTTGTCTGATGAGTTGGTATAGTCTAGCGATCATGCGCACCATGCTTCTGCTCAGCCGCCACGGCGGGGCCTAACGACCGGCCGCCCGCCGTGGGGCTGCGTCGTGGCCGGTCACCGTTCTCTGTGACGGCCGCGAAGGCCAGGAAGCAGCAATCATGACCACATTCCCCACCATTGCCACGCCCGCCGGTGCCGTTGCGGATACCGCCCCGACATGGAATAGACAGCGGTGCTCGCAGATGCCGTCGCATCGCTACCGCAGTGTCTACGATCGCGTGGAAGTACCACTCGCCGAGCGCGATTGGCCCAACGCCCGGCTCAGTTACGCGCCGCTGTGGGTGCCGGTCGATCTGCGCGACGGCAACCAGGCGCTGGCCGAACCCATGGATCCGGTGCGCAAGCAGCGATTCTTCGAACTGCTGGTCGCCATGGGCTACAAGGAGATCGAGGTCGGCTATCCTTCGGCATCGCAGACCGATTTCGATTTCGTCCGCCTGATCGCGCGGACCGATATCGCGCCGGAGGATGTCACGATCGTCGTGTTCACCCCGGCCCGACGCGATCTCATCGAGCGCACGGTGGAATCCGTGCGCGGCATCCGCAACGAGGTCGTCATCCACATGTACGCCGCAACCGCGCCGGCATGGCGAAACGTGGTGCTGGGCAAGGACACCGGTGAACTGCGCGAGCTGATCGTTTCGGGCGGCCGCGACGTTCGCGAATTCGCCGATGAGCTGCCGAATGTGCGGTTCGAATTCTCGCCCGAGGTATTCAACCTGACCGAACCGGATTTCGTACTCGATATCTGCGACCACATGACGATCCTGTGGGAAGCCACCCCGCAGCGGCCGGTGATCCTGAATCTGCCCGCCACGATGGAGGTCGCGACCCCGAACGTCTATGCCGACCAGATCGAGTACATGCACAAGAATCTGGCCCGGCGCGACAGTGTCATTCTGTCCGTGCATCCACACAATGACCGGGGGACCGGTATCGCGTGCGCGGAGCTGGCGGTACTCGCCGGAGCCCAACGCGTGGAGGGCTGCGTCTTCGGCAATGGCGAACGCACCGGCAATGTCGATATCGCCACCCTGGCGCTGAATCTGCACGCGCAGGGTATCGATCCGATGATCGACTTCTCCGATATCGACGAGATCCGCAGGACCGTCGAGTACTGCACCCGCCTGCCGATCCACGAAAGGCATCCATACGTCGGTGATCTCGTGCATACCGCGTTCTCCGGCACACATCAGGACGCGATCAAGAAGGGAATGGCCGACCATCGCGATCGGGCGGCCGCGACCGGCATCGATCAACGCGAACTCGACTGGCAGGTCCCGTATCTGCCGATCGATCCGGCCGATATCGGACGCAGCTATGATGCGGTGATCCGGGTGAATTCCCAGTCTGGCAAGGGCGGCATCGCGTATCTGCTGGAGTCCGAATACGGCCTGGAACTGCCGCGTCGGCTCCAGATCGATTTCGCGCGGCATGTGCAGGCGCGAACCGATGACACCGGTCTGGAGATTACCGCCGCCGAACTGTACGAGCTGTTCGAGGCGACCTATCTGAACAGCGAGGCGGCATCGGTCACGTTGACCGAATGGCGGGCGACCGACGCGTACACCGAGGTCACGCTGAGCATCGATGGTGTCGCCGAGCGCACCGAGTATCGCGATATCGGTCCCATCGAGGCACTCACCGCGGCACTGGCCCGGGTGGGCTATCCAGTCGAGGTGCTCGGCTTGAGCCAGCAGTCCATCGGGGCGGGCGATAACGGGACCGCGATCACCTATCTCGAGTACCGCGTCGGTACCCGGACCGGATGGGCCTGCGGACGCGGTGATTCGGTCCTCGGCGCATCGCTGGGCGCGGTCATGCGCGCCGCGAACGCGATAGTCTCCTAGCGGGTACCGATACGACATCTCGGTCAAAAAGCCTGCGACGGTGGCCGCGCATGAAAAGGTATGCAGCGTGGTGCGGCACGTGACAGGGAACCTCCCCGCTGAGGTGACGAGCTTTGTCGGTCGTGGCGCCGAGGTCGCCGCGGCGCGCAAGCTGCTGTCCAGCACGCGGGTGCTCACCCTGACCGGGCCGGGCGGCGTCGGGAAGACCCGGCTCAGCCGGCGGGTGGCAGAGGCGGTGCGCCACGCCTTTCCCGATGGTGTCTGGCTGGTCGAGGTGGCGCATGTGCACGACGGGGATTTGGTGGCGTTGACCGTCGCGCAGGCGCTCGGTCTGCGCGACGACACCACCTCACCCGTCGTCGGCCTGACCGAATTCCTGGCGGACAAGAGCCTGCTGCTGATCCTGGACAACTGCGAGCATTTGATCGGCGCATGTGCCGAACTGGTGGACCGGCTGATTCCGGCGACCACCGATGTGCGGATTCTGGCGACCAGCCGCGAGTCGCTCGGGGTCTCCGGGGAACAGGTCATGCCCGTAGCGCCGCTCGCCGTGCCGGAGGCGGACGAGGACGAGGCACGTCCGGCGCATGTCGACAGCGACGCGCTGCGGCTGCTGATCGATCGGGCCGTCGCCGCCAATCCCGACTTCCACGTCACCGATGCCAATCGCGGGACGCTCGCGGCGATCTGCCGTCGCCTGGACGGCATACCGCTGGCACTCGAGCTGGCGGCATTGCGGTTGCGGGTGTTCACGCCGGATCAGGTGCTCGCCCGCCTCGACGATGCGATGCGGCTGCTCACCGCCGGGTTGCGCACCGCGCCGGAGCGGCAGCAGACCCTGGAAGCCGCGATCCGGTGGAGCTATGACCTGTGCACACCCGACGAACAGCGCCTGTGGGAGCAGCTGTCGGTCTTCGCGGGCGGTTTCGATTTGGAGGCCGCGGAGGCGGTCTGCGTGGTTCCGGACGCGCTGTTGGACGCATTGACCGGGTTGGTGGACAAGTCGGTGCTCGGCTACCGGCAGAACAGCGACGGTACCGGGCGGTACACCATGCTCGAACCGCTGCGTCAGTTCGCCTTGGCGCGATTGGTCGCGCACGGTGGTGAGCGGGCGGTGCGCGTACGTCATCGCGATTACTACCATGGGGTCGCCGCGCGTGGGCGCACCGCGTACTGGGGCAGCGATGACGTCACCTGGTTCCGCGACGTCACTCGGGAACATCCGAATATGCGTGCGGCACTACAGTTCTCGCTCGCCGATCCGGAAAGTGTCCATCGCGCACTGGAGCTCGCGACGGAACTGCGCCCGTTCTGGGAGCACTACCGCTTCCTGCTGGAGGGCTATCGTTGGCTGCTGGAGGCGTTGGAGAAGGATCTCGACCATACGAAGGATCGGGCGCGCGCTCTGGCCGCCGCCTCGGTGATCGCCGCCATGCTGGCGGATCCGGAGACCGCGACGCGATTGGCGGGCGAGTGTCTGCATATCGCAACGGAACTCGATGCCGAAGATGTGCTCGTCGAACATGCCCTGCTCGCCGCCCTATTGGCATTCGCCGACGACGAACCGAGGCAGGCGCTCGATATCGCCGAGGCCGCCTCGGATCGTGCGCGATCCTGCGCCTACCACGGCGCCGAAATGGAAAGTCTGGCCTTCGCGTATGTCTGTGCTCTGGTGCTCGACGACGATCGGGCGGACGCGATCGCGGATCGATTCCTCGCCGAGACCAAGGACTATGATTCGCACCTGTTGGGTGGGTTGGGGCATTGGGCCGTTGGCACCAACTATTGGCGTAAAGGCGAGCAGGACAAGGCAATTGCGGAACTGCGCACGGCGGTCGAGCTGTTCAGCCTATTCGACCGATGTGTGTGGACGGCGTCGGGTTTCGACGGCCTCGCGTGGGTGGCGACGGCCGAGGGCGATCTGAACCGGGCGGCGCGATTGATGGGTGCCGCGTCGACGGTGCGGCGCGGCAGTACCCAGCGGCTCGCCCATGAGATGACCGAATTCGTGGGGGACAAAGTGCGCCTACAGGTGCGCGATGCGATGGGCGAGAAGGAGTTTCGGGCTGGCTTCGACGCGGGCGCGGCTATGGGGTTGGCGGAGGCCGTCGATTATGCGCTCGGCAGACGGTCGCGTCCAGCGGCTCAGGCGGTGAAAACCGTTGCGGTGGACATGCTCACCCGACGCGAGCGCGATGTCGCGCGCTTGATCGCGGCGGGCTACAGCAATAAGGGCATCGCGAGCGAATTGGTGATCTCGATCCGGACCGCGGAGAGCCACGTCGACCACATTCTCACCAAGTTGGGCTTCGCCTCGCGGACACAGATCGCTGCGTGGGCCAGCCGGAATCAGCTCTGACGCGTCAGTCGCCGGTCGCGCCGTCGATGCGTTCGCGCAGGAAGTCGGCGTGGCCGTTGTGCCACGTCACCAGCCGACTGTAACGCCGAACCCGCGGCCGGATCTCGTGAATTATCGCGACATCGGCCGGACATGATGTCTGTGTCGCCCCGGCACCGCCAGTTATAGGCTGGCGGCCGTGGCGGCGCGTCGGGAAGAAGTCCGGGTGATCGGAACAGTCGGAGGTAGGGGTTTATACCGCGTGCAGCAAATTCGAATCGGTGGTCGTCTCATACCGGTCCGGACCCCAGCGATAGCCGTAGCCGCGGATATTGGTGATCAATGCGGGGCGGTCCAATTTCGCGCGTAACGAAGCCATATGCACATAGAGTTTCCGCGATACGGCCTGCATCGAGTCGCCCCAGACGCAGTCCATCAATTGCTCACGGCTGACCGCGATTCCGGGCCGTTCGACCAGGACCCGCAGCAACTCGAATTCCAGCCGGGTGAGCGGAGCCAGTTCCCCGGCCACCTCTACCCGCCGCGCCGCGAGATCTATCCGGACGTCTTCGCTGGTCACCGTCTTACCCTGGGCGACACTGGCAACGCCGACCCGACGTGTGACCGCCTCCAGTCGCGCGACCAACTCTCCGATGCGCACGGGTTTGACGAGGTAGTCGTCGGCCCCGCTGTGCAGCCCGAGCACAATCGAACGCTCATCGTCGTCTTCGTCGAGAACCACCACCGGCACCGAGCTGACCTCGCGCAATTTGCGCAATACCTGCAACCCGTCCATATCCGGCAGGCCAACATCGAGGATAACGGCGTGATAGCCGTGATGCGCCAGCAGTAGGTCGGCCCCGCGATGCTTACGCTCCACCTGATGCCCGTGCAGTTCGAGCCCCTGTGCCAGGGTTGCACCGCCCTCGGCGTCATCGTCGATCATGATCAGCCGCATCCGTCTCACCTTCCCGCGCGATCCGCCGAATAGCAACGGACTTGCATGGTTGCCGCCGCCGCCCCAGCACGCAAAGTTATTCCATTGCCACCCTTGGGAAACGGCATTCCGAATGCTGACTGCCGAGGACCTGGTGGCCGCGGTACGTGACAATGTGAATCATCCGTGGAAGCCGGGTACGCGGGTGCGCTGAGCCACGATGTGATCCACGGTTTGGATATCACCGTCGCGCTCGGGCTCGACCGCATTGTCCCGGCCGATCGCATGCGGATGGTGCTCGGCGCGCTTTCGCCGAAGAATGTCAATTTCTTCGGCGTCGACCTGGACGGGATCGAACTGCGGGCCGACGATGTCGACTTCAGTTACGGCTCGGGATCGGTGCTCGCCGGGTCGGCCCAGGACTTACTGCTTGTGTTGTGTGGCCGGGCACTGCCCGCGGGAAGTCTGCGCGGCGATGCGGCCGAGAGATTCACCGTGCCGGTGTCACCATCGCGGTGACACCGGCATCGGCGGCATCTCACCTGTCGGTCAGCAGCTTCGCCTTCAGTGCGGAGAGCGTCGTGTCGTCGATGCCGAGCCCGTCGCTGAGGAAGCGGTCGAACGACCCGTAGGCCGCCTGGACCTGGTCGAAGGCCGCGTCCAGGAACTCGCGCTGCACAGTGAAGATCGGTTCGCGCAGCGTGCGATCGGTCACCAAGCCCTGGGCGACGCCACCTTCTGCGGTCGCAAAGCCGGCGCCACCGCCGCGCTACCACCGAGTGCTGATCCGATCAGCCCCGATTTGTCGCCATGGTTGCCACGTGAACGTCCATCGGCGTTTCCCGTCGCACCGTATTCATCGAGCGTAGAGGGCCTGGCGCGTGCTCTCGTATGTCGCTCGGATCCGTCGCCCGATCGCCCCACCGTCGCTCGGCGCACGGACCTCGGCGATGGTATGTGCGGGCCAACTCGGCGGCCGCCTGGTACCACTCAGGGCCCAGGCCGCCTGTCGGGCGGCCCCGAGTGCGGTGTACTCGTTCGGCTCCGGGACCGTGACTGTGAGCCCGAAGATCTGGGCGGTCAGTTCGGCGACCAAGGCGGAGCGGGCCGCACCGCCGATGAGCAGGACGCGCTGGATCGGGATTCCGGCGCTGCGCAGGTGGTCGAGCGCGTCGGCCACATTGCAGAGCATGCCCTCGATGGCGGCGCGTGCAATATGGCTGGGGCGCAAGGTTTCCGGTCGTAAACCGTGCAGACTGCCGGTGGCATTCGGCAGATTCGGGGTGCGTTCGCCGGATAGGTAGGGCAGCATGACGACGCCTTCGGAGCCCGGCGGTGCCTGGCGCGCAAGGGTTTCCAGGCCCGTGCTGTCGACGCCGAGCAGTGCGGCGGTCGCGTCCAGTACGCGCGCGGCGTTGAGCGTGCAGACCAAAGGTAGGAATGCGCCGGTCGCGTCGGCGAATCCGGCAATGGCCCCGGTGGCATCGGCACTGGGTGCGGCGGCGCGGAGGTAGACGGTGCCGCTGGTGCCGAGTGAGATGACGACATCGCCGTCCGCGATGTCCAAACCCAGTGCGGCACCGGCATTATCGCCGGTGCCCGCTGCGACGAGGGCGCCGCCGGGTGCGCGGCCGACCGCTTCGGCGGGGTCGGCGACCCGGGGAAGTTCCGGTGTTCGGCCCCGGAAGGCATGGGTGAGTACGTCTGTGCGATACCGGCCGGTCGCGGGCGACCAGTAGCCGGTGCCCGAGGCCTCGCCGCGATCGGTGGTCGGTTCGACGGTGGGATCCGACGGCCCACCCCGTAGTCGCCAGGTCAGATAGTCGTGCGGCAGCAGCACCCGGTGTGTGCGATCGGCGGCCTCGGGTTCGTGATCGGCCAGCCACCGCAGCTTGGTGACGGTGAATGCGGCCAGCGGCACACTGCCGACGGCATCGGCCCAGACCTGCGGACCGCCGAGTTCGGCGATCAACTCTTCGGCCGCGGCGGCGGATCGGATATCGTTCCACAGCAACGCATCCCGGACCGGCCGACCATCGGCGTCCAGCGTGACCAACCCATGCTGCTGGCCCGCGATCGCCACCGCATCGGCCCGATCCAGCAACCCGTCGCCCGCTGAACACAGTGCCTGCCACCAGGATTCGGCTGGTACCGCGGTGCCGTCCGGGTGTGGGGCGCGCGCCTGGTCCAGAATCTCGCCGGTATCCGCATCGCACAGTACGACCTTGCACGACTGGGTCGAGCTGTCGACTCCCGCGACGATGGCCATCAGGCACCCGGCCTGAGCTGGATCTTGCGGCCGGTGCCCGCGCGGAAAGTCTGTAGCGCTTTGCCGAATTCGGCCAATCCGAAGCCGTGGGTGATCATGGTGTCCGCATCGATCACGCCCTTGCCCATGAGCTCCACCGCGCGCCCGAAGCTGTGCAGCACTGCCATCGAACCCACTATGGTGATCTCGTCGTTGTAGATCCGGAACGGTGAGATCGATGCGGTCGCCGTGCCCGGCGCAACCCCGAACTGCTGGAACACTCCGCCCCGGCGCACCCGGCCGAGTCCGTCCTCGATGGCGGCGATCGCGCCCGTACAGTCGATGACCACCTCCCAACCCGGTGGGCGGTCGAATTCGTCGGCGGTGGTCGCAGTGGCATCCGCGCCGAGCTCGAGTGCCACCGCGAGTCGCGCGGTATTGATGTCGACCACCGACACCGACGCGGCCCCGGCGACCCGCGCCAGCTGCACCATGAGCAGACCCATGGTGCCCGCGCCGTACAGCAGATAGTGCGCGCCGAGCGCACCCGGCAGCACATCGAATGCGTGCACGGCACACGACAACGGCTCGACGAGCGCACCGTGCGTGGTCGACAGGGTCTCGGGCAGCCGATAGCAATTAGCGGCGGGCACCGCGACGTATTCGGCCATCGCGCCATCGACAGTGTCGCCGATCGCGCCCCACCGTTCGCACAGATTCCCGCGCCCGATCACGCAGTAATGACACGCGCCGCAGAACAGCGACGGGTCTACTGCGACGCTATCGCCGATCCGCACACCGTCGACGCCGGGGCCCAATGCCACCAACACACCGGCGAACTCGTGACCGGGCACGATCGGATACGGCGTCGGCGGGAATTCGCCGTCGGCAATATGCACATCGGTGCCGCATATCCCCACCGCATCCACCCGCACCACGACCTCGCCGGGGCCGGGCGTCGGATCCGGCACATTCTGGACGGCGAATTTCCCAGGCGTCTCGATAACGACTGCGCGCATAGCACTACTTTGCGCCCCGACACCGCCGACCCGTCGCATTTCGGCCCGCCATATCGCGAATTTCCGGATGAGGCAGACTGGCGCGGTGAACGACGACCCGGACCGGCACGCCGACGTGCACGTCCGCACGGGCGACGGAACCATACTGCCGGACCTGACGGATCCGCTGCTGGACGATCTGC
Organism: Nocardia sp. NPDC051990; assembly: GCF_040680755.1. Lineage (NCBI taxonomy): Bacteria > Bacillati > Actinomycetota > Actinomycetes > Mycobacteriales > Nocardiaceae > Nocardia > Nocardia sp. NPDC051990. The sequence goes on from NZ_JBFAXH010000011.1 coordinate 116,405, forward strand.
TGCACGAACCACCCGACCCGAAGTATCCCGCCATCGTGCTGGAACGTGGCGAGCATGCCTACCTCCAGGCTCGTCTGCTCCCCGACGGCGTGTACGAACTCGAGCACCGCGCCGCCGGATCGGACGATTGCTTCCAGATGTACACCCCCGATGCCAAGCTCGTGCGCGATGTCATGTGGACGTGGATCGACGAAAACACTTGGTGGCGTGACAGTGTCGGGTGGTATCGCATCGATCCGGCGGTCGCGGAATTGGAAGCCGCCCGACGCGAATTGTCCGGTCTGTTGGACGGACTTTCGGTCATGGACGGCATCGAGTCGGCCATGGACGATGCATTGAACCGTGCGGACGAGCTGCTCGCCATGGAACTTCCGGGTGACGAGCTGGACCGAGGTTAGACATCCCAGGTCCGTAAGTTGTCGGGGCGAAGACCGGCCGGGGCACGATCCAACCCCGGGAATCGACACTCGTTCCAGGGTCGGGCAGTGCTCACCGGCTGGCGGCTCAGGCGATCAGCCTGCCGACCACCGACCACTACCGGCGGTAGGCTCGCCGATCGACTCCCATTAGGGTGGAGGTGTGAATGTCGATGTCACCGCCCTACCCGGGATCGGAGTACGCAAAGATTTCCAGCTGCGCTCGGGTCGCCGGGTCGGTGTGGTCGATCACCGAGACGGCGGTATCGACCTGATCGTCTCCAAAGCGGATGACCCGGATTCCTGCGCCGCGCAAGTGCCGCTGACGCCCGACGAGGCCGCGGTGCTCGCCAATCTGCTCGGGTCGCCACAGTTGGTGGCGAAGCTACATGAGGATCACCGCGACCTCCCCGGGATCACCACCCGCCAGCTACCCATCGGCGAGGATTCGCCGTACGAGGGCCGCACCCTCGGCGAGACCGGAATGCGCACGCGCACCAAGGCTTCCATCGTCGCGGTGATGCGCGCGGGGCAGCTGCATCCCTCGCCGGGACCGGATTTCACCTTCACCGGCGATGACATACTCGTAGTCGTCGGCACGCCCGACGGTCTGGACGCGGCCGCGAAGATCCTGACGCACGGGTGAGACCGTGAACGAAACCGCGCTGGCCTTTATCGAGCTCGGGGCGGTGTTATTTGTCCTCGGCATGCTCGGGAGGGTGGCGGCGCGCGTCGGTATGTCCCCGATTCCGCTGTATCTGCTCGGTGGGCTGGCCTTCGGCGAGGGCGGATTCGTCGAACTGGGCGCCGCGAACGAATTCAGCCATATGGCGGGCGAAATCGGCGTGGTGCTGTTGTTGCTATTGCTCGGCCTCGAATACACGGCGGCCGAATTGGTGACCGGATTGCGTCGCTCCTGGGCCGCGGGCCTGTTTGATCTCGTAGCGAACGCGACGCCCGGCGTGGTGGTCGCACTGTTGCTCGGCTGGGGGATGACCGGAGCCATCACCCTGGCCGGGGTCACCTACATTTCGTCATCGGGCATTGTCGCCAAGGTGCTGAATGATCTCGGCCGCCTCGGCAACCGAGAAACCCCGGTGATCTTGTCGATTCTGGTCTTCGAGGATCTCGCGATGGCGATGTACCTGCCGATCCTCACCGCGGTCCTGGCCGGTACGAGTCTGCTGAGCGGGCTGACCGTGCTCGGTCTGGCCCTGGCCACTGTCACCCTCGTCTTGGTCGTTGCGCTGCGATACGGCCGGTACGTCTCGGCGATCGTGGATAGCACCGACCGTGAGGTCTTCCTGTTGAAGCTGCTCGGCGCCGCGCTGCTGGTCGCCGGTCTGGCATCGGCGCTGAATGTTTCGGCAGCGGTCGGAGCATTCCTGCTCGGCATCGCGATCTCCGGTTCGACCGCCCGCGAGGCGACCAAACTGCTGGAACCGATCCGGGATCTGTTCGCGGCCATCTTTTTCGTGGCCTTCGGATTCAGCACCGATCCGCGGGCCATTCCGCCGGTACTCGGCTGGGCGATACTGCTCACGGTGGTCACCGTGCTGACCAAGGTCGCCACCGGCTGGTGGGCGGCAAGTCGGCAGGGCATCCGCCGGATGGGCCGGGCGCGCGCGGGCGTGGCACTGGTCGCGCACGGTGAATTCTCCATTGTCATTGCGGGTTTGGCTGTGGGCCTGGGTGCGGTCGACGGCCAGCTCGCCGCACTCGCCTCAGCCTATGTGCTACTGATGGCGGTGCTCGGCCCGATCGCGGCCCGCGCCGTCGAACCGCTCATCGGCATGGTGCGCCGCCACTCCAGACCCGCTGTCAGCACCGGATAGCGGCGGCGCCGTAGCGGAACTCGGTCCGGCAGCGTCACCGGCTACGGGAATCCGGTGCGCTGCAAGCGGATTCGTCGCCGAAACCGGCGTCGGCGCGCCGGACGTAGCCTCGCGTTCGGCACGGAGGCGTTCGATGCGCCGCCAGAAGATCGATGCGATGAATCCGACCAGCAAACCGATCAGGGCCGCGCACATATGCCCGTAGTCGGTGAAGGTCGGTCCGATCAGTAGCGCCGAGGTGAGGACCGCGACGATGACACCCGCCCACAGCACGCGGGCCACTCCGCGGAAGTGGAAGGCCATGGCCGCCAGCACCGCGGTGAATCCGTAGCTGGTGCCGACATCGGCCGCGTACTGCACGCGCACCGGGATGACGTGACGGTCGATGGCATGGCCGATCGCGGTGACGGTGAGCAGCGTCGCGCCGATATGTCCGGTGGCGAACAGCAGAATCCAGCGGCCGGTGCCGAGCCAGCGTTCGGCGAAGCCCATGACCACCAGAATCTCGGCGATGGTGACCCAGGGGAATTGCCCCTGAGTCCAGAATGCCGACGCCACCAGCACCTGCACCGGGTTGTGCTGCATGTTGTAGAGGTTGGTGGAGGCCGAGAAGATAAGCCTGCGCTCCACCGAATCGCCGACCCCGCGCAGCGTCCACCAGGTGACGAACAGGGTGAACGCGTAGGCCGTACTTGCCGGCGCCTCGGACAGGTGCTGGCGTAGTTCGGGCAGCAGTCGGCGCAGCAAGCGGGGCCGACGCAACCACGACCAGACCGTGCGCAACTCGTCACCGAGGTCGACGGTCTGCGTCCAGGGGGAGCGGATTCGGCGCAAAGTGGGGGCAACCACAATGTACAAGTCTGCCGGTTCCTGAGCGCTTCTGTTCGCAGACCCGCCACGTCTGTGTCCTGGCTCACCTGACCTGGTCGTTCCGCCGTAACGTCGATGCACACCCGGGCAATATCTGCTCCGCAGAATTGGTCTGCCGACCAAGAGGTCGACAGACCGGGGCCAGCAGCAAATATAACGGTCGACGAGCCCCGGATCACCCCACTGACCAGCGGCGAATCGCCGCACCCGATCGGCAGTGGGTGTTCGCGGCACTCACACGTGCGGCAGCGGAGCTCGGGTGACCCGCCACACCCTGGGCCTGCGCGGCACGCGATACGTTTTAGACGCGCCAGTGGAACTGCTCGCGAAGGTGACCCGATATTCGATCGCACCGCCGGTGATCATGGACAGCAATACGATTCGTCCGTCGTATTCGATGACCGCATCGGATTTCATCGCGTACATGCCGGAATAGTGCATGGCGCCCGGTGTACGCGGCCTCGCCGACATCCCGGTGCAGTGCGTGCCGCAGACCCGAATTGGTTGACGGGCCGGACACTGTCTCGGTTGCGGCCGCATCGCGGATCGGTTGCGTGGCAGAGTGCCGAAAGGGTCTGTCGCAGAATCTATTCGGTCAAAGACGATGGAAATTCCCGCGGGCACAGCCGGATTCGAGGGTAGCGGGACCGTACACGGATCGAATACCGGGCAGAGTTGCCGGTCGATGGGATGGCAAGAAGGGCCAGTCGGGTGCGAAAAGGAAGCGCCCGCGCTGTTGGGCGCGGGCGCTTCGGAATCGAACGAAACGAACTAGTCGAGGTAGTCGCGCAGGACCTGCGAGCGGCTCGGATGGCGCAGCTTGCTCATGGTCTTCGACTCGATCTGCCGGATGCGCTCGCGGGTGACCCCGTACACCTGTCCGATCTCGTCGAGGGTGCGCGGCTGGCCATCGGTCAGACCGAAGCGCAGCCGGACCACGCCCGCCTCACGCTCCGACAGCGTCTCCAGCACCGACTGCAGCTGATCCTGCAGCAGCGTGAAGCTCACCGCGTCCACCGCGACCACGGCCTCGGAGTCCTCGATGAAGTCGCCGAGCTGGCTGTCGCCCTCATCGCCGATGGTCTGGTCCAGCGAGATGGGTTCACGCGCGTACTGCTGGATCTCGAGGACCTTCTCCGGCGTGATGTCCATTTCCTTGGCCAGCTCCTCCGGGGTGGGCTCGCGGCCCAGGTCCTGGAGCAGCTCGCGCTGGATGCGGCCGAGCTTGTTGATGACCTCGACCATATGCACCGGAATGCGGATGGTGCGGGCCTGATCGGCCATGGCGCGGGTGATGGCCTGCCGGATCCACCACGTGGCGTACGTGGAGAACTTGTAGCCCTTGGTGTAGTCGAACTTCTCCACCGCGCGGATCAGACCGAGGTTGCCCTCCTGGATCAAGTCCAGGAATGCCATACCGCGGCCGGTGTAGCGCTTGGCCAGCGAGACCACCAGACGCAGGTTGGCTTCCAGCAGATGGTTCTTGGCGCGGTTGCCGTCGCGCACGATCCAGGTGTAGTCGCGGCGCATCGCGACCGGCAGTTTCTCACCCTGCTCGGCGAACTCGCGCACCTTCTCCGCCGCGTAGAGGCCGGCCTCGATCCGCTTGGCGAGTTCGACCTCCTCCTCGGCGTTGAGCAGTGCGACCTTGCCGATCTGCTTGAGGTAGGCACGCACCGAGTCAGCCGACGCGGTGAGCTCGGCATCCTTGCGGGCCTGGCGCAGCGCCTCGGATTCCTCCTCGTCCCAGACGAAGTCGCCGGAGGCCTTGTCCGCGGCGGATGGTTCGTCGGCCTCGCCCTCCTCGACCTCCTCGGCGACGTCCTCGACCAGTTCCTCGGCCTCGTCGGCGAGATCGTCCTCGGAAACCTCGAGATCGCCGAGATCCTCCAGATCCATATCCTCGGTCTCGAGGTTCTCGTCGCCGGGCTCGCCTTCCGGTCCGGCCTTCTTCGGTCCGGCCTTCTTGGCCGGGCTCTTCGTCGCCTTCGCGGCGGCCTTCTTGGCCGGAGCCTTCTTGGCGGCGGCCTTCTTGGCCGGAGCCTTCTTCGCGGCAGCCTTGCGGACCGGCCGTGCTTCGGTTACATCTGCGGAGTCGGCATCGGCTGATTCGGCGGTCTGACGGGTCGTGGCTACCACGTACGCCCTTTCGTGACGGTCTCGTGCGGCGTCACGCCAGAGTGGTGTTCCGGCGGAGCGGTCTGTCGGGTTACACCGGCTGAGCGCCGGGTCTGGGGTTTCCGGCTCGCGGCCGGAGTATGTTCCATTGTAACGATCGAACCAGGGTACCTACGGCACGATCCCAGCAACGACTAATGCCGTACCCTCCGCGCGTCTACGGTGCGATGCCCGCATCGATCGCCATGGCCGCTCCGACGATGCCCGCGGTGTTCTCCAGTCGGGCCGGAATCACCGGGGTTCGGTTGGTGAGTAACGGAATCCATTGCTCGGCATCTCGGCTGATGCCGCCACCTGCGACGAAGACCTTCGGCCAGAACAAATTCTCCAGGCCGTCGAGCACAATGCTGACCCGGCCGGCCCACTGCTCGTAGGTCAGGCCGTCGCGATCCTTGATCGAGGCGGCGGCGCGGTGTTCGGTCTCCATGCCGCCGATCTCGAGATGGCCGAGTTCGGTATTCGGCACCAGCGTGCCGTGGAACAGCAGTGCCGAGCCGATGCCGGTACCGAAGGTCAGCAACACCACCAGACCGTCGAAATCCTTTGCCGCGCCATAACGATCCTCGGCCAGACCGGCCGCGTCCGCGTCGTTGAGCACGGTGACGGTGCGGCCGTCGAGCGCCTGGGAGAACAGCGCCCGCGCGTCGGTGCCGATCCATGCCTCATCGATATTGGCGGCCGTCTGCGCGACACCGTCCAGCACCACCGAGGGCAGTGTGATTCCGACCGGGCCGTCCCAGCCGGCCTGGGCGACCAGTTTGGTGACCGCGTCGACGACCGCCTGCGGTGTCGAGGGATGCGGTGTCGGAATCTTGATCCGCTCGTGGACCAATGCGCCGGTGGCCAGATCCACCGCGGCGCCCTTGACGCCGCTGCCACCGATATCGATTCCGAATGCGTGCCCCCGAGCGGACATGACGTTCCCTCGTTCCTGTGCTGGCCGATGTGATGAACGCGCCGCCGCGCAGGAACTCACCACCGGCTGGTCGCGGAGCATGCGGTGATGTGCCCGACGACGGCGTTGTGTCGTGCACGACAAGAGTAATGGGCGGGCAGCGGTTCCCGTTCGCCGAGGATCTGTGATGGCATGGGGGTCATGCCGGAGACAACAGCGTCAGTTACCGCCCGACCGACCGCGACACCATCCGAGGATATTGCCGAATTGCGCCGGATCGCGGTCCAACTCGCCGAAACCGCGGCCGCGCATGTGCGCTCGCGCCGCCCCGAGGTATTCGGTCCGGAGGGTGCGCGCGATGGGGCCGTGCAGACCAAGGGACACCCCACCGATCCGGTGACGATTGTCGATACCGAGACCGAGGATCTGATCCGGCGCCTGCTCGACGAGACACGCCCCGGCGATCCGATCCTCGGTGAGGAGGGCGGCGGCAGCCTGGACGACGGTACCGGGGACACCGTGCAGTGGGTGGTCGACCCGATCGATGGCACTGTGAACTTCCTGTACGGCATTCCGGGCTATGCGGTTTCGGTGGCCGCAATGCGCGACGGACAACCCATTGCCGGTGCGGTGGTCGATGTCGCGCGGGCGGCGACCTACAGCGCCGCACTGCGGATGGGGGCCACGAAGGTTAGCGGTGACGGCACCGTGGAGCATCTGCGCTGCACGCCGGTGCGATCGGCGTCGATGGCCTTGGTAGCCACCGGATTCGCCTACGGCAAGCACCGCAGAGCCAGGCAGGCGGAGCTGGTCGCGCAGATCCTGCCGGAAATCCGGGATATCCGCCGCCTGGGCGCGGCGGCACTGGATCTATGCTTCGTCGCCGAGGGCCGCATCGACGCGTACTACGAGCACGGACTCAACGCGTGGGACTGGGCAGCGGGCGCTTTGATAGCCGCCGAGGCGGGTGCGCAGTTGCGCTTGCCCGCGGCGGTCAGCCCGGGTGCGGCGGGTGAGTTGGTCCTTGCCGCCGCACCGGGCGTGGCGAACGAGTTGACCGAACTGTTCGAACGTGTCGGCGCGACCGCCGCGATCCCGGACGCCTGAATAACGGATCGCCCCGGTCTGCCGAAGCGGCACACCGGGGCGATGAAGGTTGGTTCGGGGATGTCGGTCAGCAGCGCGCCACGCGCGCCGCGGACAGCAGTTTGGGATCGATCGACGGGGATCCGCCCGGAGCCGGATTCTTCAGCGATTTCAGCACTTCCTCGGCGTCCGGGCTCGGCCGCAGCGATTCGCCGAATACCGAGCCGAGCACCAAGTCCACGGTGTCGTCGTTGCGCTGATCCTCGATCAGCTCGGCGCACGGCGCGACCAACTGGACCGAGGCGGCGGCCGGTCGACCGTTCACACCGAAGCGGATCTGACCGGTGCAATTCAGGTCGCCGTTGACGAAGACCGTATCGTTACCGAACTGCTGCCCCGGCGCACCCGCGAAGCCCAGATCGCCGAGCGCCGACGCGATGTGAGAGGCCTGACCACTCTTGTTGTTCGCATTCAGCACGCGGACCTTCGAGGAAGCCAGCGGCGCCGGTTCGACATCGGTCAGCCGCGACTGGCCGACCCGCTGACCCAGCGGGGCCGGTTGGGGCGATTTCGCATCGGTGGCCGGGCCCGGCGAATTGCACGCCATCGCGGTTCCGCTGCTGTCCTCGGTGGTCAGGGCCTTGACCCACACCACGGTGCAGATCAGGAGTAGGACGCCGACCAGGATCAACCATGGCTGGTTGCGTCTCCGGACGAAAGGTTGACCCGCTCGATCCGTTGCGCTGCCTTCGGTGATGAGTGAAACCACGTGCACACTCTACGAAAGTGTTTCGGGGTCTGAGGGATGGCAGGTCGGTGGGTTCGGCCGGCGTGGGTAAAAGGCGTGGGTAAAAACAGTGCGTAAGGTCTCGGTGAGCTCACGGTTGGTGTCGATTACCCCTCAATTTCGAATCGTCTGTGTTTTGATTGCGACTTTTGCCGTGGCGTCCGCTATTGTCTGGCGGCCCAGATCGAATCATCGCAGCCTGAATCGGTGGTCGGTCGCGGGAACAAGAAGGGCATGTCCTGCGTTTACCGAGCGCTATCAAAGGTGGGTCCGCATGGTCCGCCCTGATAGGGGACCGGTGTACATGTGACGTGCACCACTGGCGGGGCGGTGCTGGTCATTCCGATTCGAGGGAATCGGGGTGAGTGGCCCGGTCCGGGATATACGGAGTAAGGACGAGGGGAAGACGACATGGCAACCGACTATGACGCACCGAGGCGCACTGAATCCGACGAAGTGTCGGAAGATTCGCTGGAGGAGCTGAAGGCTCGTCGCAACGAGGCACAGTCCGCCGTCGTGGATATCGACGAATCCGATACCGCGGAGTCGTTCGAGCTTCCCGGCGCGGACTTGTCCGAGGAGGTCCTGACAGTTCGGGTGATCCCGAAGCAGGCCGACGAGTTCACCTGTTCCAGCTGTTTCCTGGTCCATCACCGGAGCAGGCTGGCCAGTGACAGTGGCGGTCAGCTGATCTGCATGGACTGTGCAGCCTGATCTCCGGCGCGAGATCTGATCTCCAGACCGAGATCAACGGCCAGCCCGCGCTCGGCACGCCCGGCTTCAGCCAGGTATGCCAAGCGCGGCCAATACCCGGTCCGGCCGTCGCGTACTGATCAGCCAGTACGGCGTCGGATCGTCCGGGTCGTCGAGTACAAGTAGCACCATCGGCCCCACCCATGGCCGATGGTGGACATAGGCGGCGGGGTCGAGCTGGCGGCCCAACGCTGCGCTCTTGGCGGTGGGGGCCACCGTGGCCGATTTGGCCACGAAATTCACCGGCAGATGTGCGTGATCGGCGCGGAGTTCACGGATGCCGGAGGCATCCTCGGCGACCTCCACCCGATGGCGACTCAGCCACAACAACACCCACACCGGCATGGGAAACAACAACGCGTAGGGCAACCAGGCGCGCAGGCCCGGTGCGGCCATATGGATTTCGGCGGCTAGCAACCCCGTGATGCCGAACGCGATCGGCCACCACCACAGCGGCACCCACAGGCGCTCGCGGTAGGGCTCGAAGCTTCGGGGTTGTTGGTCCATAGTCACTGGGTTGGGCTGGTCCGACACGACTCAACACTAATTCACTGAGGTCGAGGGCATACGCGTAGGCTCGGGCAATGTGAGCGAGCGCAGCGAGCGATTAATCAACACAGCAACCTGGGCGGTTATGACGGAGCCGAGTGTTAGCGAGGCGCAGTCATGAGCGCCCTTGCACCGATACCTTTGCTGCGGCTTGATCCCGGCATCCCCGTGCCGACGCGTGCCCACCACGGCGACGCGGGCGTGGACCTGTGCACCACAGAGGACGTCATCATCGAACCGGGGGAACGTGTGCTGGTCGGCACCGGCGTCGCGGTCGCACTGCCGGTCGGCACGGTCGGCCTGATCCATCCCAGGTCCGGGCTGGCCGCGAAAACCGGTCTGTCCGTGGTGAATACGCCGGGCACCGTCGATGCGGGCTATCGGGGCGAAATCAAGGTGTGCCTGATCAATCACGATCCGCGCACCCCGATCGAATTGCGCCGCGGAGATAGGATCGCGCAGCTGCTGGTGCAGCGGGTGGAACTGGTCGATTTCGTGGAGGTCGATGTCCTCGACGACACCACACGGGGTGCGGGCGGATATGGGTCGAGCGGTGGCCATGCGAGTCTGGCCGCGCCGGCCGACGAGGCGGGCACGCTCGGCAAGGAGGCATGATGGGAATGTTCGGGAAGAGACACAAGTCCGGCGGACGTGACGAGTACGCCGAGGATCGCTACGACGACGATTACGCCGACGAATACCGCGAGTACGCCGCCTACGGCGACGCGGATTACGACGATGAGCCGATCACGGACGAGAACCCCATCATCGATCCGATCACGGACGAGAATCCCATTATCGATCCGATCACCGACGAGAATCCGATCGTCCCAGCCGATTACATCGCTGCGCACTACCGTGACGAACCCGATTACGACGACGGACCGGATGACGACTACGACGATGACAACGTCGCGGAGATGCCGAAATCTGGCCCGTACGACTACGACGAGGTCGCCGAGCTGCTGGACAACGTCTCCGATCAGCGCCTCGATCTGGGCTCGGTGATCCTGCCGGTGCCACCCGGCGGCCAATTGCAGGTCGAGATGACTCCGGACGGCACGCCGCAGGCGGTGCACCTGGCGACCGAACACGGTCGGATCACCGTCGCGGCCTATGCCGCGCCCAAGTCGGCGGGCCAATGGCGTTCGGTGGCAGCGGATCTCGCCGAATCGCTACGCAAGGACGGCGCCAGGGTCGCGGTGGAGACCGGACCGTGGGGCCGGGAAGTGCTCGCCATCACCGAGGGCGCGGATCTGCGCTTCATCGGGGTGGATGGTCCGCGATGGATGGTGCGACTGGTGGCCGCGGGTCCGCAGGGCGCGGCCGATGACGGCGCTCCGCTGGTGCGGGCCGCGCGTGCGATCTTGACCGAGACCGTGATTCGACGCGGTGAGAATCCGATGCCGGTGCGTGAACCGCTGGCCGTCGTGCTGCCACCGGAGCTGGCCGAGCAACTGGCCGCCGCGCATCAGGCGCAGGTGGAGGCCCAGCAGCAGGCATTGGCCGCACAGCAGGCCGCTGTCCAGCCCACACCCCAGCCGCTGATACCGCCGAGCATGCCGAATGAACCGCGCCGCGGCGCGGACGGCTCCGCCATGCAGCAGCTCGGTCTGAACTAGAACGCAGCGAGTCCCGCGGTTCCGAGAATCGCGGGATCCGCACCGAGCTCATCGAGGGTGATCCGGATCAACGCGGCACGCGGGATCAGCTCGGCCCATTCCTCGGCGACCGACAACGGATGCACCGGATCGTCGACGGCGGTGACGATCGCGACGGGCACCTCGACGGTGCCGAGGCGTTCGGCATCGGGCCACTTGTAGTCGGCCGCCTCCTGCAGCGCCGCCGGCAGTTGCGGCCATTGCGAATGCCAGGACTGGGTGAGCGCGTCGGCGAGCCAGCGCGGACTGCTCGCGCGCATCCGTGCCACGACCGTGTCGAGACCGTCCGCACGCAACTGGGCCGCGGTGGCGGCGGCGCTCAGCGCGGCCGGGCAGGCGGCGGTATCGGGTCCGGTCCAGGCCGGTAGCGCCGCCACGACGCCGGCTGCCGCCTCCGGATGTTCAGCCGCCCATTCGAGCGCGACCGCCGCACCGAGGGAGATCCCGGTGGCCAGGACCTTGCCGCGGCCGGCGGCTGCGTCGAGCGCCGCCCGGTAGCTGGCAACTACTCCGCACGGATCGGGTTCGACGGCGATGAATTCGATTCCGCGTGCCGCACAAGCCGGTCCGAAGGCACGGCGCGCGAAGTCGGAATCCGAGCCGGTTCCTGGCAACGCCACGGCGATCGGGGCGCGGCGGCCGAGGTCCGGCGCGAAATGTGGGGAGTCGAACACCGGTCCGAGCGTAGCGGGGGGAGGGTTGCGCATCTACAGTGGCGGGTATACGGCCAATAGCCGGTCGTTACCGGAACAACCACGATGACGTGTGACCCACGTCGTCTTGCTCCACGCAGGAGAGCGTTACATGTCATCCGCTGCCTCAGGTTATTTTCGCCGGCTGAGCCGCAGGCTGACCGAAGATATCGATCAATTGGACGCCGAGGAACTCGCCGAATCGGCTGATGCGTCAGGTGCCTGCCGGGCTTCGGACTGTCAGCGCGGTGACGAGGCCACCATGCTCGGCCGACTACGCAGTGTCGAGGCGTGTCCGAAGTCCGTCGGCGCCAGTGTGCAGGCAGAGTTCTTCGACGGCACCGATGCCATCAGTCTGGTGTGGATCGGTCGCCGACGCATTCCCGGTATCGAACCGGGACGCAAAATCCTCGTCCGCGGTCGAGTAGGTGACCGGGATGGCCGTAAAGTGATCTACAACCCCTACTACGAACTGCGTGAGAACAGCTGACGTATGCCATCGAGCAACGAGAACGCCGCCGAGATCCACACCCAAGGTCGTGAGCCGTTCGACGCGGGCCCAACCGACGTCGTGGATCGCTTTGTCGACGCGGAAACCGAAGAGGCCGAACAAACCCTGCTCGAGCAGTTGGGCGGTTTCAGCGGCCTGATCTACTCGACCCTGCCGGTGCTGGTCTTCGTGCCCATGAACACCTTTGCCGGGCTCACTGTGGCGATCTGGTCGGCACTCGGCGTGGCCGCCGCGATTCTGGTGTGGCGGCTGGTGCGGCGCAGTCCCATCCAGCCCGCGATCTCCGGTTTTCTCGGGGTGGGCATCTGCGCGTTCATCGCCTATCGGATGGGTGAGGCGAAGGGCTTCTTCCTGTTCGGCATCTACACCAGCCTGGTGTACGCCGGGGTGTTCCTGGTGTCGATGCTGGTGCGCTGGCCGCTGGTCGGCGTGGTCTGGGGTGTGCTCAACGGCCACGGCACCGAATGGCGGTCCGATCGCCGCGTCGTGTGTCTCTACGACCTCGCGACCACCACCTGGGTGGTCGTGTTCGGCGCGCGCTATCTGGTGCAGTCACAGCTCTACGACACCGATCGCACCGGCTGGCTGGCCTTCGCACGCATCGCGATGGGCTGGCCGCTGACCGCCGTCGCGCTGGCCGTCACCGTGTGGGCGGTGCGCCGGGCCGGACATCTGCCGGTGAGCCGGGGTACGGCCGCCGAAACGGCCTAGAGATTCCCGCCCCCGTCTTCGAGGGGGCGCGCCGGGGTGTCAACGAATCGCCGCCGGAGGTGGGGGAGTACCCACCCTGGGGTGCCTGGTTGGGCCATCGAGTTCGTCAGACGATCAGTGCAAGCAAGAAAGCACGATCGACGAGGAAGGACTCGGAAGTTGGCTACCGAGCACAACATTGCGGCGCCGTCGAAGAAACAACCCGACCACAATCCGGCCCTGTCGGAGAGCCGTCGAGTATCGGCCGAACTGGATAAGTTGATCGGTCCGGCCGCCGCGGGCGACCGTGCAGCGGTCGCCGAGATCATCCGGCTGATCCACCCGATCGTGCGCCGGTATTGCGGTGCGCGCCTTGGCAATACCGCACATCTGTACGTCACGGCCGACGATGTGGGGCAGGAGGTCCTGCTGGCCACCGTCAATGCCATTCCGCGCTATCGCGATCAGGGCAAGTCGTTCCTGGCCTTCGTCTACGGAATCGCGGCCAATAAAGTGGCCGACGCGTTCCGGCGTTCGCAGCTGCACCCGATGTACCCGGTCGACGAGGTGCCCGATACTGCATCGACCGCCGCCGGTCCGGAGGAATGGGCGATCGCGTCCGAACGTCGCGAGGCCACCCGGGAATTGATGAAGATCCTGGCCCCCGCCCACCGCGAGGTACTGGTGATGCGGATCGTGCTCGGCTGGACCGCGGCGCAGACCGCCGAGGCCATCGGCACCAGTCCCGGCGTGGTTCGGGTGATGCAGCATCGCGCGCTGAACAAGCTGCGCGCGCAGCTCGCGGCCGCATCCTGAGGGCGGAGCTGATCCGCATCAGCCCCGTCGGGGAGTCAGGGCTTGATGCCGTGCGTGGCCAGCGCCACCCGCAGGTCTTCCTCGGCCTCCACGGAGGTCACGAACAACAGCTCGTCATCGCCCTCGAAGGGGTCGTCGGGCTGCGGCACGATCACCCGGCCACCGCGCAGAATCGTCACCAGTGCGGCGTCGCGCGGCAGGGTGAGCGTGCGGACCGGCCTGCCCGCCAACGCGGTGTCGCTGGGCAGGGTGATCTCGACCAGATTGGCCTGACCCTGCCGCAGCGTCATCAACCGAACCAGATCGCCGACCGAGACCGCCTCCTCCACCAGCGAGGCGAGCAGCCGCGGCGTCGACACTGCGACATCGACACCCCAGGAGGCGTCGAAGAGCCATTCATTGCGCGGGTCGTTGACGCGCGCCACCACCCGGCGCACACCGAATTCGGTCTTGGCGAGCAGGCTGTGCACCAGATTCGCTTTATCGTCGCCGGTGGCGGCGATGACGACCTCGTAGGTCTGCAGACCCGCGTCCTCGAGCAGCGCCAGTTCGCATGCGTCGGCATGGACCCAGACGGCATCCGGGATGGCGGCAGGGTCGATGTGGTCGAGCTGGCGCTCGAGCAGCATTACCCGATGGCCGCCGCGCAATAGCTCCCTGGCTATCGATCGGCCGACGGCGCCGGCTCCGGCGATCGCCACTTTCATTTCAGTCCTCGCTTGCTGGGGGCTTACCGGCCAAGGCGACGGCCTCGCCGACGGAGCCGGAGGTGGCTGCGACATAGACGATGTCGTCGGCTTGGACCACGGTCTTGCTGTCGGGCAGCAGGCCCTGACCGAACCGGATGATGAATGCGACCCTGGCGCCCACATTGCGCTCCAGATCGCGCACGGTGCGCCCGTACCACTCCTCGTGCAATACCAATTGGGCCACCGCGACGGTGCCCGTCGGATCACGCCAGGTGGTGGTGCCACCGTCCCCAATCAGCGTGGTCAGGAAGCGGTCGGTGGACCATGGCACGGTGGCGATGGTCGGAATGCCGAGGCGCTCGTAGACGGCGGCGCGTTTGGCGTCGTAGATGCGTGCGACCACACGCTGCACGCCGAACGTTTCTCGGGCCACCCGCGCGGAGATGATGTTGGAGTTGTCGCCGGAGGAGACCGCGGCGAAGGCATCGGCCCGCTCGATTCCCGCGCGGGTCAGCACATCCCGGTCGAAGCCGACGCCGACCACCCGCTCGCCGGGGAAGTCCTCGCCGAGGCGCAGGAAGGCGCTGGGGTCCCGGTCGATCACGGTGACCTCATGGCCGACTCGGACCAGGGCGCGTGCCAGGGACGAGCCGACCCGTCCGCAACCCATGATCACTATGTACACCGCAACCTCGTTCCTGGAAACTGTGTTCAATTGGCGGCGCTCGCGAGCCCTGCGTGGCTACGCAAGCTTCCTCTTCCGGGCCGTGAACTCACGCCGCAGGGCGTTCGGTTTGCTCTCTCTGGCATCGAACCGTACCCGCCGGATGTTTCCATGGCCCAACTTCCCCCTCCGCCGGTAGACCAAACATACGTCGCGAACCGGCCGAGGGAGCGCTCCATCCTGCGGGGATCTATGCTCGATCCGGTGTCCAAGTTGACGACGGCAGCCAAACGTGTGCTGCTGGGCAGGCCTTTCCGTAGCGATGCGCTGGGCCATACCCTGCTGCCGAAGCGAATCGCACTCCCGGTGTTCGCCTCCGACGCGATGTCCTCGGTGGCGTACGCACCGGAGGAAATCTTCCTCGTCCTTTCGGCGGCAGGCATTTCGGCCTACGTCTATGCGCCCTGGGTGGGTCTGGCCGTCGCATTCGTGATGGCGGTGGTGGTCGCCAGCTATCGGCAGAATGTGCACGCCTACCCTTCCGGCGGTGGTGACTACGAGGTAGCCACCACGAATCTCGGGCCCAATGCCGGGCTCACCGTCGGCAGTGCGCTGCTGGTCGACTATGTGCTCACCGTGGCGGTATCGATCTCCTCGGCGGCGTCGAATATCGGGTCGGCGATACCGTTCGTCGCCGACCACAAGGTGTTGTTCGCGGTGGTCGCCATCGCCGTGCTGACATCGATCAATCTGCGCGGCATCCGGGAATCGGGTGTCACCTTCGCGATTCCGACCTACGCCTTCATCTTCGGTGTGTTCGCGATGCTGGGGTGGGGACTGTTCCGCATCTTCGTGCTCGGCGACGATCTGCGCGCCGAATCGGCGGGCTTCCAGCTCAATGCCGAGGAGGAGCACCTATACGGACTCGCGTTCGCCTTCCTGATCGCGCGGTCGTTCTCCTCCGGCTGCGCCGCATTGACCGGTGTCGAGGCGATCAGCAATGGTGTGCCCGCATTCCGGAAACCCAAGTCGCGCAATGCCGCGACCACGCTGCTGATGCTCGGCAGCATCGCGATCGCACTGCTCATGGGCATCATCATCCTGGCCCAGAAGATCGGGATCGTGTACGCGCACGACGAATCCGAGTTGATCGGCGCGCCCGCGGGCTATCACCAGAAGACGCTGATCGCGCAGCTGGCCGAGACCATATTCCACGGGTTCCCGCTCGGCTTCTACTTCATCACCACGGTGACCGCGCTGATCCTGGTGCTCGCGGCGAACACCGCGTTCAACGGCTTCCCGGTGCTGGGTTCGATTCTGGCGCAGGACCGTTACCTGCCGCGGCAGTTGCATACTCGCGGCGACCGGTTGGCGTTCAGCAACGGCATCCTGTTTCTCGCAGGTGCGGCCATCGCCTTCGTCGTGCTGTTCGGCGCCGAGGTGACCAAGCTCATCCAGCTGTACATCGTCGGGGTGTTCGTCTCGTTCGTGCTCAGCCAGACCGGCATGCTGCGGCACTGGACCCGGTTGTTGCGCACCGAAACCGATCCATCGCAGCGAGCGCGGATGATGCGTTCGCGGGTGATCAACGCGATCGGGCTCAGCGCCACCGGGACGGTGCTGGTCATCGTGCTGATCACCAAGTTCTTCGCCGGCGCCTGGATCGCGATCTGCACCATGGTTGCGATCTTCGTTGTGATGAAACTCATTCGACGGCACTACGATTCGGTTTCCCGCGAACTCGATGAGCACGAATGGGACGGCGTACTACCGAGTCGGTCGCATTCGATCGTGTTGGTATCCAAACTGCACCTGCCGACGCGTCGGGCGTTGGCGTACGCACGCGCGACGCGCCCCGATACCTTGGAGGCCGTGACGGTGAACGTCGACGACGCCGATACCAGGGCACTGGTACGGGAGTGGGAGCGCAGCGATATCACGGTGCCGCTCAAGGTGATCGAATCGCCCTATCGCGAAATCACCAAGCCGGTACTGGATTACGTCAAGCGGGTGCGGCGCGATTCGCCGCGTGATGTGGTGACCGTATTCATTCCGGAATACGTTGTCGGACACTGGTGGGAGCAGATTCTGCACAACCAGAGCGCGTTGCGGCTGAAGGGCAGGTTGCTGTTCGAGCCGGGTGTCATGGTGACGAGTGTGCCGTGGCAGCTGACGTCGTCCGCGAAGGCCAGGCAGGCGGGTGTGGTGAATGCGCCGGGTGCGGTGCGGCGCGGGTATGAGGACCGAGGATGACCGACTGGCGTTCGAACACCTTCGAGGTGCGGCTCGGGCCCCCCGGGCACGGCGGATTCTGTGTCGCACGGCATGAGGGCCGAGTGGTCTTCGTGCGCCATGGGCTGCCCGATGAGCTGGTTCGAGTGCGGGTCACCGAGGATCGCGGGGGTTCGTTCTGCCGGGCCGATGCGATCGAGATTCTGGAGCCATCCCCGGATCGCGTCCCCGCCACATGTCCTGTTTCGGGTCCCGGCGGCGCGGGCTGCTGCGATTTCTCCTTCGCCACCCCGGCGGCGCAGCGGGGACTGAAGGCGGTAGTGGTCGCGGAGCAGTTGCGTCGCATCGCGGGAATCGAACGGGATATCGTCGTGGAGCCGATCGCCGGATATCCGGCCGACGCCACGGGCGGCTGGCGCACCCGCGTCCGCTTGGTCGTCGACGCCGAGGGTCGAGCCGGAGTGCACGGATACCGCAGCACCGAAGTGATCACCGATCTGCGCTGCCCCCAGCCGGTTCCCGGTGCGATGGATAGTATCGCGGACCGACTGTGGACGCCCGGTGCGGATCTGGTGATCGCGGTGGACGGAGATGGGATGCGACACATCGTCGAGCTGGCCCCGTCAACGGTCGCGGGTCGGGCCGAGCGTGGGAGTGAACGGCCCTCGGCGCGAGGTGGGGATCGGCGCGGCAAACGGGAGACAGACCGCAGCTCAGGAAAACGGCGCGGCGCGGCGCGAGGACCCGGTGGCGACCGAAGCAGTGCCGAGTGGTCGCACACCGGCGCACGCGGGCACCGCGACGAAGGCCAACGGGATGGGTCGGAATGGCGGCGTCCCGATGACGGTGACGGCTCGCGCGGCAGCGATCGGCCCGGATCGGTTGGGGGCGAGGGGGTTCGGCGGCGGGCTGCGGCGCGGCGGGCGGCGACGCATGCGGCTCGGGACGAGTGGGTGATGGGCGGAAGCGGTCGGACGGTCGAATATGTGGCCGGGCGGCGGTGGGAGCTGGCGGCGACCGGGTTCTGGCAGGCGCATCGTGGTGCGGCGCAATGTTATTCGGATCTGGTCGCTGGCTGGGCCGGGCTCGGTTTCGGGGGGCGGGCCTGGGATCTGTACAGCGGCGTCGGGGTTTTCGCGGCCGCGTTGGCCGGACAGGTCGGTCCGACCGGTTCGGTGCTCGCGGTGGAATCTACGCGGTCCGCGGTCGCCGACGGCAATGCAGCGCTGCGCGATCTGCCCTGGCTCGACCTGCGCGCCCAGCGTGTCGAACACTGGCTGGGCGAACACGCCAGTAGCGCCGCCCCGGATGTGGTCGTCCTGGATCCACCCCGTGCGGGCGCGGGTAAAGAGGTCGTCACCGCCGTGACCACCAGCGGCCCGTCCCGGATCATCCACATCGGCTGCGATCCGGCCGCCTTCGCCCGTGACCTCGGCCTCTACCGGTCGGCGGGCTACCACCTCGCCCAGCTGCGCGCTTTCGATGCGTTCCCGGCCACCCACCACGTCGAATGCCTCGCCCTCCTCGAGCGTTGACCCGTCATGCCATGGCCCGCACAGGCTGATCAAGATCAGGTGGAATCCCCATGGCGGCATTCGTCGATCAGACACGATCAGGCCCTCCCTACGCCCAAGCAAGAGTTAGGTCAGATTGAATCAGCCGAGCTGCCAGGTCGCGCGGATGGTCGCCGAGATTTCGGATTCGCCGAGTTCGACGGGAACCGGCGCACCACCGTACGACTCGTTCAGTGGGGCCGATACGGCCATGAGCCGGGGCGTGGCGGGCGGGGCGGAGGTGGTGTTCTCGGTGATTTCGAGGACCGGTCCGAGGGTGCGCTGCGCACGGTCCGCATACTGTTCGGCCTTGGCGAGCGCATTGTCCCAAGCGGCATCGCGAGCGCGGATGAGCAGGCTCTCCCGATCGGCGAAACCGAGATCGAGACCGCCGAGGCGGACATCGTCACCACCGGCGTCGACACAGTTGGCGATGATCGTGGCGGGGCCTGGATCGGCCGTTTCGCCGATATCACGCAGCACGACGGTGAGATCGGTGGTCGCGATATAGCCAGTGATCTTGGAGCCACCGCCTTCGAGCCATACGGTGTCGGTGCGCACCGACAGTCCGCTGGTGGCGATATCGGTGCCGGGAACGCCATCGGAGCGCAGCGAATCGGTGACGGCGGCGACGCGCTCACCAGCCTGACCGTAGGCCAGCGCGACCTTGCTGGCCCGGGTTTCGATGGAAATGGTGACGCGCATCAGATCAGGGGTGGCACGGGCGCTGCCGAACCCGAAGGTGGTGACCGTGCCCGCGGTGTCGTCGGACTTGTTCTTGCTCACGGCGCTCTCCTGACTTCATCGGTTTCCGATACAACGGTCGCTGCGTCGGAAATGTCCCCTTGGGCCGGGCGAAACCGGTCAATAATCGCCGCCGCGCACGGCGATCGCGCGCACGGCCGCATCCATCTGCGCATATGCGCCGACGGCCAGTCGCTCTAGCAGTGCGAGCTTCAGTGCTGGTGCTCGCTCGGTCAGCACGTCGAACCGCTCCGGACGCAGCACCGCGACGCGCACCGGACTTTCGGCACGTGCCTCGTTCACGAACGGTGTCCCGACCAGCATCGGGATCTCGCCGAAAGACATTCCCGCCGTAAGTGATACCAGCCGATGAATTCGGGCATCCGTGCCCTCGAAGGTGATCCGGACCCGGCCCTCGAGAATCAGATACAAACCGGAGCGGGTGCTGCCGCTCGCGGCGATGACCTCGCCGCGAGCGATGGTGCGCACCTCGAAATCCTTGGCCAACCGAGCGCGATCGTCCGGCGCGAGTGCAGCGAGCGCTGGGTGGTCCTCGATCGGCAGGGACGTGCACGCCGGTTCGTCGGCGGGCCGATGGTGGTCGAGGACGATGTCCTCGCACCATTCGGTCGCGATATCGCGATCGATGAATACCCGCCCGCGCGGGTCGGCCGGATCGAGGCTGGAGACCAGATGCCCCAGTTTGCCGTCCGGGTCGACAATGGCGACGCGGCATCCGGTCGCGGCGAGTTCGGACTGCAGCGCATCGAGCATCCGCATCGCGATCCGGCTCACCTCGCCGACCCGCCGCAGGTCCACGACCAGTGCCTCCAATTCGCGCGCCTGCTCCTCGATCGCGCGCACCGTCCGCTCCGCACCCGCGAAGAGTAGGTCGCCGTGCAGTTCGTAGACGCGGGCCCGGTGCCCGTATTCGGCGAGAACGTCCAACTCATCGGTAGTGCGTCGCAGCCGCGACGGCACCTCGGCCACCGTGTACGCGGCCCGGATCGCGGTGCGTGCGGACCGGGTGACGTGCAGGAAGTGCAATTCGAGCCGCTGCGAAAGGGCCCGGCAGGCCGCGGCACCGCGCACGCTGTTGCCGTGTGGATCCAACCGAGGGGAGTAGACGGCGATGCCGATCTGGCCGGGCAGTACGGCCAGGATGCCGCCGCCGACACCGCTCTTGGCAGGTAGGCCGACGGTGGCCACCCAGTCGCCCGCGGCGTTGTACATGCCGCAGGTGGTCATCACGCTGAGCACGCGTTCGGTGAGCGTCGCGGTCAGCGCACGTTCGTGGGTCAGCGGGTTGAGTCCGTTATTGGCCAGGGTCGCGGCCATCAGCGCGAGGTCACGGCAGGTGACATCGATCGAGCACTGTCGGAAGTATCGGTCGACCGCCTCGTCCGGATCGGATTCGATGACGCCGAAGGAGCGCAGCATGTAGCCGATGGCGCGATTGCGGAATCCGGTGCGTGCCTCCGATGCGTACACCGCCTCGTTCATGCTGAGTTCGCGGCCGGCGAAGCGGGAGTAGCAGCGCCGGATGCGTTCGAAGCGGTCGGCCGAATCGTGGCCGTTGATGAGTGCGGCCGCGGTGATGGCGCCGGCGTTGATCATCGGATTGCGTGGGCGTTCGGTCACCGGGTCCAGGCTGATCTCGTTGTACGCGTCGCCGGAGGGTTCGATATCGATATGTTCGTCGACGGTCGCGATGCCCCGATCGGCCAGTGCGAGCGCGTAGGTGAAGGGTTTGGAGATCGACTGGATGGTGAACTCGGTGGTGACGTCGCCGGTACCGTAGACGCGCCCATCCGCGGTGGCCAGGCACAGTCCGAACGAATCGGGTTGTACGGCAGCCAGTTCGGGGATGTAGTCGGCGAGTTCCCCGGAATCGTCGGCGCGGCACAATTCGTAGACATCGGTGACGATGCGTGCCACGACGCCGGGGTCGGCCGTTTGCGGAACCTTCTGCTCGGGCAGGGCCACAGGTCCACTCTAAGCTGGGTAACGTCGGGCGGACCGGCGAACTCGTCCGCCCGAGCATGTCTTCGGATGGGCCGGCGATTCGTGTGGAGGCTCACACTTCTGCGCGAAGTCGACTGGTGGCGAGACATTGTCGTGCGGAGCCGCTGGCGCGGCTCCGTAGACTGATCGGATCAGATGCGTTATCCGGAGGGAGCGAGTTCACGTGGGAGTGCTTTCCCGGGTCGATACACCCGAAGATTTGCGACGGCTCACCGTTGCCGAATTGGGTGAACTGGCGGAGGAGATTCGCGAGTTCCTGGTGCAGAAGGTCGCTGTCACCGGCGGGCACCTCGGCCCCAATCTCGGTGTGGTCGAACTGACGATCGCACTGCACCGGATCTTCGACTCGCCGGCCGATCCGTTGATCTTCGACACCGGGCATCAGGCCTACGTTCACAAGATCCTCACCGGTCGCAAGGATCAGTTCGATACGCTGCGCAAGCAGGGTGGGTTGTCCGGCTACCCGAGCCGATCCGAGAGCGCCCACGACTGGGTTGAGTCCTCGCACGCCTCGGCCTCGCTGTCCTATGCCGACGGTTTGGCGAAGGCCTTCGCGCTGACCGGGCAGGACCGGCATGTGGTCGCGGTCGTCGGCGACGGCGCGCTTACTGGTGGTATGTGCTGGGAGGCGCTGAACAATATCGCCGCCGCACCGGACCGGCCCGTCGTCGTGGTGGTCAACGACAACGGCCGCTCCTACGCGCCGACCATCGGCGGCCTCGCCGACCGGTTGACCGCGCTGCGCACCCAGCCCGCCTACGAGCACGCGCTGGATGCGGGTAAGCGGATCCTGAAAAGCATACCGGGCGTCGGTGAGTCCGCGTACTCGATGGTGCATGCGGTGAAAGCCGGGATCAAGGATGCGGTGAGCCCGCAGGAGCTGTTCAGTGATCTCGGGCTCAAGTATGTCGGGCCGGTGGACGGTCACGACACCGTCGCGTTGGAGGCGGCGCTGCGTCGAGCAAAGGATTTCGGCGGGCCGGTGATCGTGCATGTAGTGACCCAGAAGGGGCGCGGATACTCGCATGCCGAGAACCATGTCGCGGACCAGATGCACGCTTGCGATCCGATCGATCCGCTCACCGGCCGACCGCTCGGCGGGCCGAAGGCGCTCGGCTGGACCTCGGTGTTCTCCCAGGAGCTGATCGCGCATGCGGAGAAGCGTGACGATATCGTCGCGATCACCGCGGCCATGCCAGGACCGACCGGTCTGGCCGCATTCGGGGAACGCTTCCCGGAGCGGATGTTCGATGTCGGCATTGCCGAACAGCATGCGATGGCCTCGGCCGCCGGACTCGCCCTCGGCGGCATGCATCCGGTAGTGGCGATCTACTCGACGTTCCTCAACCGTGCCTTCGACCAGTTGCTGATGGATGTTGCGCTGCTGAAGCAGCCGGTGACGGTGGTGCTGGATCGTGCCGGAATCACCGGCCCGGACGGCGCCTCGCACAATGGCATGTGGGATCTGGCGGTGCTCGGCATCATCCCCGGAATGCGTGTCGCGGCCCCGCGCGATGCGGCGACTTTGCGTGCGGAGTTGGCCGAGGCGCTCGCGGTGAATGACGGACCGACCGCCATTCGTTTCCCGAAGGGCAGTGTGGCCGAGGATATTTCGGCCGTCGAGCGGCTCGACGGGGTCGATGTGCTGCGGCTGCCCGAGCGTGACGGCGGCTCTGCCCGAGCTCAGCGTGGTGATGTGTTGCTTGTCGCGGTCGGGCCTTTCGCGTCGACTGCGGTCGCGGTGGCGAATCTGCTGGAGCCGGAAGGCATTTCGGTCACCGTTATCGATCCGCGTTGGGTGCTGCCGGTTTCCGATACCGTCGTCAAACTCGCTGAGAATTACCGTCTCGTGGTGACTCTGGAAGACGGCGGTTTGCAGGGCGGCATCGGCTCCTCCGTCTCCGCTCGGTTGCGCAGCGCGGGGTTGGATGTGCCGACCCGCGATCTCGGTGTGCCGCAGCACTTCTTGGACCACGCATCGCGCAATGAGGTGCACGAGGAACTCGGGCTGACCGCCCCCGATATCGCCCGCCGCATCTCGGGCTGGCTCGACGCGCGCTGAGCGAGCTTGCTGCTCGGTGCCGACTGGGGTGGGCGGCACCATCATCGGTGCGTTCGACCGGTGATCGCGGGTTCGGTAGGCGGTGGTCGTTCCGCAGTGCCGGTCCGTTTCGGCGGTGCGTTGTCCCAGGGGGGGTGACGGCCGCACGCCGACGGCAGCCGTTTCGTCTGGATCCACGACACCCTGCCGCACGAACTCGCCGACGCATTCGGCGTGTCCATGGAAGAGGGCCTGCGAGTGTTCAAGCAGACCGTCGAGAATGCGGTCTCGACTATGCCCTGAAGTCGAGGCGCGGCCTACTCGTCGGAGGTCGGGGTCAAGGCGGCGGCGAGCCGGGGGATGGCGAGTTCGCGCTGCCACGGCCGGGCACCGCCCGACTTGAGGAATCCGTCGATCGTGGCGGATAGGTCGTCCGGCTCGCCGCCGCGGTCGTAATCGGGGAGTCCGTCCCAGCACAGACGGCGTACCAGGTCGGGGGACAGCAGATTCTCCACCGGAATCGCGTACTGGGTGGACAGTTCGCCCATCGCCGCGCGCGCTCGAACCAGCCGAGCCGCGGCGGCCGGATCGCGGCGCTCCCAGCGGTTCACCGGCGGCGGTCCTTCGAACGGTTGGGTCAGGGGTGGCAGGTCGGTATCCAAGAGGGTGCGCCCACGGTCGATGGCGGCAAGCCAGTCACGGGAGTAGCGGCGTTGGCGTGGCCCACCGAAGACCGGCAGTGTGCGCAGTTGGGCGATCGTGCGCGGTTCGGCATTCGCGGCGGCGACGATCGCGGCGTCCGGGAGAATGCGGGCGGGTGCGATATCACGGGTGCGGGCAAGGGTATCCCTGGTGTTCCACAGTTCGCGCACGATGGCCAGTTGGCGGGTGCGGCGCAAGGTGTGGATGCCAGAGGTACGCCGCCAGCGGTCGGCCTTCGGCGTACCGGGTTCCGTGATCCGGACATGCTCGAATTCCTGTGCGGCCCAGTCGGTCTTGTGCTGGGCACCGAGCGAGGTCGCCACCTCGTCGCGCAGCTCGAGCAGCAATTCGACATCGAGTGCCGCGTAGTTCAGCCAATCATCGGGTAGCGGCCGGGTCGACCAGTCGGCCGCTCCGTGACCCTTGCGCAGCGCCCGGCCGAGCAGCCGCTCCACCATGGCCGCCAGTCCGACGCGCTCGAAACCGGCCAGTCGGCCACCCAATTCGGTGTCGAACAGTCGCGCGGGGCGCAGACCGAGTTCAGCGAGTCCGGGCAGATCCTGATCGGCCGAATGCAGTACCCACTCCAGATCGTTGATCGCGGTGGCCAGCGGTGCGAGCGCATCGGCGACCGGAATCGGATCGATCAAGAAAGTGCCCGCGCCCGCGCGCCGCAACTGGATCAGATATGCACGTGCCGAGTACCGGAAACCGGAGGCGCGTTCGGCATCGACGGCCAGCGGACCGGTGCCTGCCGCGAGCCGAGCGGCGGCATCGGCGACCTCATCGGCGGTGACGAGCACGGGCGGCACACCGTCGGCAGGCACGAGCAGCGGTTCCGCTGTGCTTTCTGGTGGTGTGTTGCTTTGCTCGGACTCGTCTGCTAACGGCATAAACCTGAACTTTACGTGGCGATCAGGTGTGGTCGTTGCTGGTATACGACTCCGGTCGCAGATGGGTGATTCCAGCGGGTGGCAAACCGGCCGCATAGGCCAGCACTTCGCAGAAGCCTTCCACATGCGGGCGCATGTCGGTGGTGATCGCGGTCCAGGAGGCGCGCAGCTCCAATTGGTGTGCGCGCGGTGGTCCGGCGATATCGCCGTAGCGCACCGAACTGGTGGAGGTGACGGTGCCGCCGAGTGCGGTGAACGGTTCGGCGCGGGATTCGAGTGCGTCGACCAGCCAGCTCCAGGCGACCTCCGGCAGCAGCGGGTCGGTGGCCAATGCGGCATCGATATCGGCCTGGATGTAGGCGACCAAGCGGAAGACACCGTGCCAGGCCTCGGCGCCTTCGGGATCGTGCAGCAGGATCAGCCTGCCGAAGGCGTCGCCCTCGGAATCGACCGGCACCACATTTGTTTCGGGGTGTTTGACTTCCGCGCCCAGTGCGTACGAAAACGGTGCCAGGCGTTGTGGGGGTCGGATCGGTGCCAGCTCGATTCGAGGGTGCACGGTTGCGGTACCCATCGCATCGACCGCGGCGCGAAACTGAGCTGGCTCGCCGTTGGGTCCTTCGGTCGGTGCGGCTCCGTCGCGGAAGTCGAGCGGTGTCACGGAATCGACGGTAGACCTTGTGTGCCTCGCGCAGTCGGAGGCGCGCCGCTAGCGGGCCCTGCGGGCCGCATACGATAGGCGGTGATGAACACTCAGACCCGCCGCCGGTTGACCGATGCCCCGTTCCTGGCCGCCGCCACTGGCGCCGCACCGAGCCGTCGTCCGGTGTGGTTCATGCGACAAGCCGGTCGGTCGCTGCCCGAGTACCGGGAACTGCGCAAGGGCATCGGCATGTTGGAGTCGTGCTTCGATCCGGAGCTGGTGTGTGAGATCACCATGCAACCGATCCGGCGCCACGGTGTCGATGCGGCGATCTTGTTCTCCGACATCGTCGTTCCGCTCAAGGCCGCTGGTATCGATCTCGATATCGTGGCCGGCGTCGGGCCGGTGATCGCCGCGCCGGTGCGCACCATCGCGGACGTGCGCGCGCTGCCGCGGCTGCGGCCCGAAGAGGTGGGCGCGGTGACCGACGGGGTGAAGCTGCTGACCGACGCGCTCGGCGACACACCGCTGATCGGCTTCGCAGGTGCGCCGTTCACGCTGGCGTCGTACCTGGTCGAGGGTGGTCCGAGTAAGAATCACGAGCGCACCAAGGCGATGATGCACGCCGACCCGGTGACGTGGCATGAGTTGCTCGGCGTTCTGACCGATATCACCATCGCTTTCCTGCAGGCGCAGTTGGCCGCCGGCGTGGACGCGGTGCAGTTGTTCGATTCCTGGGCCGGTGCGCTTTCGCTGGCCGACTATCGCGAATTCGTGCTGCCGCATTCGGAGCGAGTATTCGCGGAGGTCGCCGCCGCCGGGGTGCCGCGGATCCACTTCGGCGTCGGGACCGGTGAACTGCTCGGTGCGATGGGGGAGGCGGGCGCCGATGTCGTCGGCGTCGATTGGCGGGTGCCGCTGACCGAGGCGGTGCGGCGGGTCGGACCCGGAAAAGCGTTGCAGGGCAACCTGGATCCCGCTGTTCTGTTCGCCGGGTCCGCCGCCATCGAAGCCGAGGCGCGGCGCATCGCACATGAGGCCGATGAGGCGATCACGATGGGCGCGGCCGGCCATATCTTCAACCTCGGACACGGTGTGCTGCCCGATACCGATCCCGGCGCGCTGACCGCCCTGGTGCAACTCGTCCACGAGCTGTGACGGATTAGTCGTGGCTGCTGATCCGCGGCCGACCTGTGCTGTTGGGTAGGAGTCCGGTGATCGAGGAGATTGCGGGTCGGATCGCCACCACTGCGCCGCGACTCGGTTCGATCCGCCTGGTGGCGGTAGACGGACCGGCCGGGGCCGGAAAGTCGACGTTCGCAGCGTCTTTGGCGGTGTTGTGCGATGCGCAGGTGGTGCATACCGACGACTTCGCCGACGGAAACAACGAACTCCCGGGGTGGGCACGGCTGGAGGAGCAAGTGCTCGAGCCGATCGCGCAGGGTCGCCCCGGCCGATATCAGCGATTCGACTGGGATGAGCGGGCTTTGGCCGAATGGCACGATGTCGTGCCCGGGGGAGTGCTCATTCTCGAAGGCGTCTCCTCGGCCCGCGCCGCCGTCCGCGATCGGCTATCGCTGGCGGTCTGGATCGACACACCCCGCGCGCTGCGTCTGGCACGCGGTCTCGAACGTGACGGTGCCCACACCCTGCCCCTGTGGGAGCAATGGATGGCAGCCGAAGACGAGCACTTCGCCACCGACCACACCCGAGACCAGGCAGACCTGATCATCTTCGGTGCGGCCTGACCGCCTCCACAAGCGGATGACGGTGTCGCACAACCGGCAGCTGCCTCGCAGGTTGCACCTGCTGCGCGGCAGTTGATGGTCGTGTGACAGCGCAATTTCGGGAGGTCGGGTTCGCTCTGGCCGAGCGTCAGGTGGTTGCCGTAGGAATACGGTGTGGATGGTGTGCTCGGTCACGAAGACGAGGGTCGTGGGCGGTGCGAATTCGCGGGAGAGTTACGGTCGCGACATGAGAATCGCGGTGGTCGGTGGCGGGATCAGCGGGCTTGTCGCGGCATACCGGTTACGAGGGCTGCTGGGGGCGCGAGCGGAGATCGTGGTCATCGATCGGGGCGCGCGGCTGGGCGGAATTCTGTACACCGGCGAATTGGCCGGGGAGCCTTTGGATCTCGGGGCGGAGGCGTTCGTCGGGCGGCGGCCGGAGGTGCCCGCGCTGCTGCGTGAGCTCCGGCTGGAGTCGCAGTTGGTGGTGCCCGCGGGGTTGCGGCCGCTGGTCTGGGCGCAGGGAAGCGCGCATCCGCTGCCGGAACGCACATTGATGGGCATTCCGTCCGATGCCGAGTCGATGCGCGGATTGGTCGATGCCGAGACGCTCGAGCGGATCGATGCGGAGTCGCGGCGGCCGCTGGCCTGGTATCCGGACGCCGACATCGATGTCTACAGCCTGGTCGCCGACCGGTTCGGCGCACAGGTCGCCGAGCGCAGCGTCGATCCGCTGCTCGGTGGCGTCTATGCGGGCAGTTCGCGCTCCATCGGGGTGCGCGCCGCACTGCCGACCCTGGCCGCCGCCCTCGACAACGGTGCGTCGAGCCTCACCCAGGCGGTGGCCGCCGCCATGCCGCCACCCTCGAACGCGCCGGTTTTTGGTGGCCTTCGCGACGGCTACCGGGTCCTCTTGGACAGATTGGCCACGAAGTCCGGGGCGGAATTCGTCACCGCGACCTCGGCCACCCATCTGACCCGCGCGACCCATGGCTGGGTACTCGAACCGGTCGGCGCGGTGGACGCGGTGGTGCTTGCGACACCCGCTCCGGTGACCGCGAACCTGCTGCGTCCCTTCGCGCCCGCCGCCGCGTCGGCCGCCGCTGGCATCGAACTGTCCTCGTCCGTCGTTGTGGCCCTTGCTCTTCCGTGTGACACCGCACTGCCACAGAACTCCGGCATCCTGGTCGCAACGGGAGAACCTTTGCGTGCCAAGGCCTTCACGTTGTCGAGTCGCAAGTGGACCCATCTCGCCATACGTGAAACCGCCGCCGTCCGAGTCTCATTCGGCAAATTCGGCGACGACTCCACGCAAACGTGGTCCGACGCCGACCTGATCGCGGCCGCCACCGAAGACCTCGCCGCCGTCACCGGCGCCACCATCGAACCGATCTCCGCCGTAGTGCAACGCTGGCCCGGCGGCCTCGCCCAATATGCCCCTGGCCACCTCGACCGCGTCGCCGAAATCGAATCCACCACAGCCGATTTCGACGGACTCGCCATAGCAGGCGCCTACCTCCACGGCGTCGGCGTCCCCGCCTGCGTCGCCTCCGGCACCGCCGCCGCCCACCGCATATCCGCCGCCCTGACCCATACCGTGCCCTGATCGAGTCCGACGCGACGCGACCGCGATTCCGGGGATTGCCGCTACGGGGTAGCAATAGCCGGTTACCGGCATGGGCAACCGGGCCGGCGGGCCGGGATGCGGCGCAGGTGTTCGCTCAGATGCCAGGCATGTGATGTGCATCCCGCGCAAAGGTGACAGGTCCGGTAACGGGGCATTGTCCCTGGACCAAAAACCGCACAATATCGCGTAATTAAGGACACCGTCGCTGGGGGATGTGGCGGTGGTTGCCCGCCGGTAGCGTCGAGCTCATGCAGCTCTCACGGTTCACCGATATCGGCTTACGGGCCATCATGCGGTTGGCGGTGAGTGACGAGGCCGACGGCCGGGTGACGACACGACTCATCGCACGGCAAGTGAATGCTTCCGAACACCACGTGGCCAAGGCGGTTTCTCGACTGATCGATCTCGGCCTGGTGCAGGCACAGCGCGGTCGCACGGGAGGGTTGTTTCTCACCGAGGCCGGGCGCTCGGTCTCGATCGGGTGGTTGATCCGAGAACTGGAGGGGGATCGGGAGGTGGTCGTCTGCGAAGGCGACTATCCGTGCCCGCTGGTGAGCGGTTGCCGGTTACGCCGGGCGCTGGCCGAGGCCAAGCAGGCGTTCTACCGGGAATTGAATCG
This sequence comes from Nocardia sp. NPDC051990, assembly GCF_040680755.1. Taxonomy (NCBI): domain Bacteria; kingdom Bacillati; phylum Actinomycetota; class Actinomycetes; order Mycobacteriales; family Nocardiaceae; genus Nocardia; species Nocardia sp. NPDC051990. The sequence continues at coordinate 146,303 of NZ_JBFAXH010000011.1, forward strand.
GTACACCCTCGAGGAACTCGTCGACGCGCCGACGGCCGGATTGCTGCGTCTGCTCGCCACATCTGCGGCGGGCGGTTCTGTGAACAAGGAGTTGTCATGAACAGCACGGTCCGTAGCGAACCGGAACTCGAAGCACATCACGCTGAAGTGATCCGCGCCACATTGCCTTTGGTCGGCGCGCAGGTGGATGCGATCACCACGGTGTTCTATCGAACCTTGTTCGGCAACCATCCCGAACTGATCCGCGACGTGTTCAATCGCGGCAACCAGTCGCAGGGCTCCCAGGCCCGGGCCTTGGCCGCATCCATCGCGACCTTCGCCACGTATCTGGTCGACCCGCAACTCCCGCATCCGGCCGCCATGCTCGCGCGTATCGGCCATAAGCACGCCTCGCTCGGCATCACCGCCGAGCAGTACCAAATCGTGCACGACAACCTGTTCGCTGCCATCGTGGAGGTGCTCGGCGCGGACGTCGTCACCGCGCCGGTAGCGGCGGCCTGGGATCGCGTCTATTGGCTGATGGCCGACATGTTGATCGACTTGGAGAAGCAGCTCTACGTGGCGGCCGGGGTCGAGCCGGGCGATGTGTTCCGGGATGTCACCGTTATCGACCGCACCAACGAATCGTCGTCCGGTGTCGCTGTCTTCACCGTCGAATCCGCCGATTCGTCCGCACCACTGCCGAGTTTTCTACCAGGCCAATACATTTCGGTCGGCGTGCGGCTACCTGATGGCGCCAGGCAGTTGCGTCAGTACAGTTTGGTGAATGCGCCGGGCGAGGGCATGCTGTCCTTCGCGGTGAAACGGATCGATGCCGGAGACGGTTGCCCGGCGGGCGAGGTCTCGTCATGGCTGCACCAGACCGTGCGGCCCGGCGACACACTGGAGGTCACGCTCCCGTTCGGCGATATCGTCATCGACACCGCGGCTACCACCCCGCTGGTGCTGATCTCGGCCGGTATCGGCGCGACACCGATGATCGGAATCCTCGAACACCTCGCGGTCAACAGCCCGGACCGGCGCACCGTCGTGCTGCACGCCGATCGTTCCCCGCAGACGCATCCGTTGCGGGCGCGTCTGCGGGAGCTCGGCACCCGGCTGCGCGCCACCACGGTCGAGCTCTGGTACGAGCAGGACGCCGAGGGCGCCCATCACGGGCTCCTCGACCTGTCACTGGTCGACCTGCCCACCGACGCCGATATCCATGTCTGCGGCGGTCCCGGGTTCCTGGAGTCGGTGCGTGCACAGGTGCTGGCAGTCGGGGTGCCCGAGGAACGCATCCACATCGAGCAGTTCACGCCGACCGACTGGCGTGTGGACGCCTGCCCGGTGTAATACGCAATCTGCTCGCGCCGGAAACCGCGGCGCGAGCATCCGCGTCGGGACGGCCCGGGCGGAGATCCGAACCAACCGCAGTGGCACGATAGGAATCATGGCGCGACTCGATTATCAAGCACTCAATTCCACCATCCGCTACCTGATGTTCTCGGTGTTCCAGGTGCAGCCGGGGGTGCTGGGGGACGACCGTGCGGCCGCCATCAAGGAGGCGCGGGCGTTCTTCGATGGGCTCGCTGAGCGCGACGTCGTGGTGCGCGGCATCTACGACGTCGCGGGAATGCGCGCCGATGCCGACTTCATGATCTGGACGCATGCCGAACGGGTCGAGGACCTGCAGTCGGCGTACGCGGATTTCCGGCGCACCACCGAACTGGGCCGAGCCAGCGCGCCGGTCTGGAGCAATGTGGCGCTGCATCGGCCCGCCGAATTCAATAAGAGCCACATCCCGGCGTTCCTGGCCGGTGAGGATCCGGGCAACTACATCTGCGTCTACCCGTTCGTACGCTCCTACGAGTGGTATCTGCTCCCCGACGACGAGCGCCGCAAGATGCTCGCCGACCACGGCAAGGCCGCACGTAACTACCCGGATGTGCGTGCCAACACCGTGAGCTCCTTCGCTCTCGGTGATTACGAATGGATTCTGGCCTTCGAGGCCCCGGAGCTGGATCGCATCGTCGATCTCATGCGCGACCTGCGCGCCACCGAGGCCCGCCGGCACGTCCGCGAAGAGGTCCCCTTCTTCACCGGCCCGCGCGTCGAAATCGAAAAACTCATCGCCGCGCTCCCCTGATCGAGGGACCGGCCTGGTCCAGGGGCCGGCCCTATCACCGGCCGCTCGCGCATGCCCTAGTTTTTCGGGGCGTGCGCAACAAGCCGGTCGGTCTGTATCTTTCGTTCGGCGCCACAGTCGCTCTACTCCACTGCACTGCCCGAGGGGTGCAGCTGCAGGGCGATGGAGTTGATGCAATAGCGCTTATCGGTGGGCGTGTTGTATCCCTCGCCCTCGAAGACGTGGCCGAGGTGGCTGTGGCAATTCGCACACAGCACTTCGACCCGGCGCATGCCAAGTGTGTCGTCGGAGCGCAGAATCACCGCCTCCGACTTGGCAGGGTCGAAGAACGACGGCCAACCGCAATGCGAATCGAATTTCTCGGTGCTGCGGAACAACTCGGCCCCGCACGCCCGGCACATGTAGACACCCTCGACCTTGGTGTCGGTGTATTCGCCGGTGAACGGACGTTCGGTCGCGGCCTGTCGCAGCACCGCGTATTCCTCCGGATTCAGCTTGGCCTTCCACTCTTGCGGGGTCAGCTGGATCCGGGGCGCGGGTAGGGACGTGTCGGCGTCAGAACTCATTGCTCCACGCTAATAGGTTTTCGACGCCTGCGCCGACTGCTCCGTCGTTACCTGAATGCACTCGCCCGCGGTTCGTCCCGCAATTGGCCGCCATTCGTCGCCGCGTCGAGAGTGCTTTCCTTTGCCGTCTCAGGCTCAACCGGCCGCGGCGCGTCCCCGGCATCCCGCGAATTCGGCGCCGAGCGCATCCACTCCGGATCGATTCCGAATTGCAGCCGACCTTCCCGGCGCGCCGCCAGATACCGATCGACGAGCACGCAGGCGATGACGATCAGCAGCAGACCCCAACCGAAGGTGATGCGCAGATACTCCAGATCGCGCCCGAGGCCCTGCCAGCGATCCGAAAGCCACTTGTCGTAGGACATGAATCCGAATACCGCCAGCCACGCCGGCCAGTTCCGCATCACCGAATTGCGCAGCACCACCGACATCAGCAGCGGGAACAGCATCATCGAGTAATACATCTGCCCCAGCGAGGACAGCAGGAAAAACGCGGTCATCAGCACACCGGAGGAGGTCGTCACGAAAAACAGTTCGTCCTCGCGGTAGTAGCGGTACAGCAGCCACAGCGTGATCGCGACGGCGACGCCCATGATGATCCTGATGCCCCAGGTCAGCCACAACGGCAGACCGTAATACGCGGCATTGCCGACGATCGCGCTGTTGAAGTAGTCCCGGGATTCGAAGAGGTAGCGCGCCGTCCTGGTGAAGAACTGGTCGGCGTCCTTCGACAGCGGCCAGGCGATCGCGGTGAGCGCCAGCGGGACACCGACGGCGGTGTAGAACACCTTCCACTGCCCGCGCGCCGCCGCGATCAGAACCAGCGGTGCGAGCGTCGGTTTCACCGCGATACTCAAACCCAATATCGCACCGGCCCACAGGTCCCGTCGCGCGAGCAGCAGCATGATGAAGGCCACCTCGGCCAGCAGTATGCAGCCGTTCACGTTGGTGAAAACCAGTGTGTTGATGACGGTTTCGGAGCTGAACATGGCCAGCAGCAGCACCGGCGCCGCCACCGACGACACCGTGAATTTGAACAGCTTGAGCAGCAGATACCAGGCCAGGATGATGGCGGTCGCGTTCAGCAGGATGAAGCACCAGCGCGACTTCTCCGGATCGATCAGCGCCAGTGGCGCGATCAGCAGTGTGCCGCTCGGCGGATACAGGTAGTGCGGATCCACCATGTTGTAATTCGCCGTGTACACCGGTCGGTGGTTGAGGAATGCCAACGACGCGTTGTAGACCGGTTTGAAGTCATCGGTGATGAACCCGTTGACTGCCTTGATGAAGACCCGGTTGAGCACAGTCATGACCGCGAGGGGCCAGAGTGCGAACTTGATCACCTCGGCGGTGGTGCGAGCGGTGCGAGGCTCGAGCTGTCGAAGTAACACTGGGGCACGGTACACCGGATCCGCACGCGACGTTTGCCGGGACCTACCCGGCGCGCCCCTTCAGGGGAAATGACTGCGCCTCGCTAGCGCTCGGCTCCTAAAAGGGCTGCGCCTTCGCTGCGCTCGCTCATGCGGGGCATGCCGTTCCATCAGCGGGCAGCTTGGCGTCCTTCAGATAGTCGGTGAGAGCCCGCTGCGCACAACCGGAATGGGCGAAAACAGGATGTCCCCAACCCTGCCAGGCGATGGCGGCCTTGCGCGCGCCCGCGGCGCCGAGCGCACCGGTCACCGAGGCTTGACCGCCATCGCCGACCAACGGATCCGCGACCCCACCGAGGACGAGAACCGGCAGGTCCAGCTTCTCCGGCAGCGGCGGTGCGGCAGTGACCGGCCAGGCGACACATGCCATCATCCCGATCGCGGCCGACCGGCCGAAGACCGGATATTTGCTATCCCAGGTGTCCGCCAGTTCCTTGGCCTTGCTGGGGCTCGGCGGCAGCTGGTTATCGGTGCAGCGGTTGACGAACTGACCGTCGGCCGCGGTGGCGGCGGCTTCGCGCTGGATCAGCGCCCCGAGCGGGCCGCGATCGCCGCGGCCGGCGACCGAGAGCGCGTCGGCGAGTTCGGCGAGATGCGCGGATTGGTCGCGTGGACTGGTGAGGAAGCCCGACAAGCCGGTCAGCAGCGCATTCGCGGAAATATCACCGAGTCCGCCGCTGCTCGCCTTGCGTACCAGATCGATGATCGCCGCACGTGGGTCGGCGCCGAGTGAGCAACCGATTCCTGTGCAACGCTGGGCGAAGGCGGTAACCGCCGCCTCCGCGCCCTGGACGCGCTGTTCGGTGCGGGTAACGGCATCGGTGCTGACGGCCTCCGGTGAATCGAGCACCAGTCGCGCCAGGTGGTCGCCGAATTTCCGCGCGTAGCTGAGCGCGACCTTCGCGCCATTGCCCGAACCGAGTAGATCGATCCGATCGACCTGCCACTGCCTGCGCAGCTGCTCGATGTCATCGGCGGCGTGCTGTGCGTCGAAGGTGCCCTCATAGGGTTGCAGGAAGTCGCGGCAGGCGATGGTGGCGTCCTGGCTGTACCCGGTTACCGCTTCGACGGGATCGCTTGCGCCCGGCCCGAATTGCCCGTTATCGGCCAGACCGCGGCGGGCCTCGACGGTCATGCAGTCGATCGGTTGTGAGGTGCCGATACCGCGCCGGTCTACGGCGACGATGGGGCGACCGGCCAGCAGCCCGTTGCCCGCGCCGACGGCGAGCCCGGCCAGTGTCGCGGTGGAGGAGCGGTCCGAGCCGGAGGTGATGACCAGCGGCGCGACATCGGTCGGGGTATGCGCCAGCCGCGCCCGCATAGCGCCCGTGCGGAAGTTGCCGAGCACACCACCGGTCGAGTCGATCGGCGTGGTGTATTCAGCACAGTCCAGGACCAGGCCGGACGGCGCGGGGCCGAGGTCGAGTTGATCGAGCGTCGGTGTGGTGCAGTCGCGCCAGGTGAGATCGGTTTTGGGAACGCCGGCATCCGGCGTCGGCGCGATGACCGTGGTCGGGTGCGGAACCGCCCCGCCCTGCGGTCCGCGCTCGACGGCGACGCCGGGGCGATCGGAAGGTCCAGCACCGCATCCGGCGGTCATGATCGAGAGTGTCGATGCCAGCACGACGGCACGAGTCCAGCGCATGCGTTACAGCCTGCCAGGTTCGTGTGGTTTGTTCATGAACGGGTCCAGCGGGTCAGCATGGTGCCGTCGTCGTCGAGCAGGATATGCCTGCGCACCATCGGTACCCGGAACTCGTGTGCGGACAGCGAGATTCGGCGGGCGGTGCCGCCGACCAGGATCGGCGCGGTGGTGACGCACAGCTCGTCGACCGCATCGGCCTCGAGCAGCTCACCGAACAGATGCGGACCGCCCTCGCACAGCACGCGCCGCAGTCCGAGGTCGGCGAGGGTGTTGAGCAGGCCCTGCGGGGTGATCGCGACACCGCCCGCCTCGATCACGCGCGCGCCCACATCGGCGAGTTGCTGTTTGCGTTCCTCCGGCGCTGTGCTGGTTGTCAGGACCAGCGTCGGTACTTTGGTTTCGGTGAACAGTCGCGCACGCGGCTCCAGCGAAGCGCTCGCGGTGACCACGGCGATCGGTGGCGGTGCGCCGTCGCGATGTCCGCCGATGCCGCGGTCGTACAGTGCCTGCCGGAAGACCGGGTCCGTCCCCGCGCCACCGTAGTTCTCCGCCCGCGCGGTGCCCGCACCGACCACGATCACATCGGCCAATTGGCGCAGCATCATGAAGACGGTTTTGTCGGCGGGGGTGCCGAGGCCTTCGGAGAGATTGCCGCTGGTGGCGGAGCCATCGATGCTGGAGATGAAATTGGCACGGACCCAAGGGGCCCGGAGTTCGGTGGGGTAGGCGTATAGGTCGGCGAGCTCGTCCCGGCTCAGTCCTGTGAGCTGGATCGCATTGTGGACACGCTGCATGAAGAAAGATCACACCACGTCATTAGGCTTCCAGCATGCAAGAGCGCCTTGTCGATCGCCATCCGGAGGTTCCGGCGGACCAGTTGGTCGCACAGATGGTGCCACCGCCCATGTTCGACGAGGTCAGTTTCGCCTCCTACATTCCCGATCCCAAAGAGCCGACCCAGGCGGCCGCGGTTCGCAAGGCCGAGGATTTCGCCGGTCAGGTCGCCAAGATCCATCAGGCGGTGAACAGGAAGAGCCTGTTCGGGAAGAAGAAACCGATCAGTGGCGCGGGGCTCTACCTCGACGGCGGCTTCGGTGTCGGCAAGACCCACCTGCTGGCCTCCATCTTCCACAGTGCGCCTGCACCGAAATCCTTCGGCACCTTCGGTGAGCTCACCAACCTCGTTGGCGCACTTGGCTTCAACAATGCTCTCGACCGACTCGCGGCGAACAGCGCGCTGTGCATCGACGAATTCGAACTCGACGACCCCGGCGACACCATGCTGGTCTCGCGGCTGCTGACCGAGCTGTCGGCGCGCGGTGTCTCCATTGCCGCCACTTCCAACACCCTGCCCGGCCAGCTGGGGGAGGGGCGCTTCGCCGCCCAGGACTTCCTGCGCGAGATCAAGAAGCTCGGTTCGATCTTCGAGGCCGTGCGCGTCGACGGTCCGGACTACCGGCACCGCGATCTGCCGCCCGCGCCGGAACCCACCTCGCCAGAGCTGCTCACCGAACGTGCCACTGCCACACCGGGTTCCACGCTCGACGATTTCGACGCGCTGCTGAAGCATCTGAGCACGCTGCACCCGTCGAAGTACGGCGCGCTGATCTCCGGTGTGTCGTCGGTATTCATTTCGAATGTCCATCCGGTGACCGATCAGGCGGTCGCGCTGCGGATTGTCGTGCTGGCCGACCGGCTGTACGACGCGAGCGTTCCGGTCACGGTTTCGGGTGCGAAGCTGGACGAAATCTTCTCCAAGGAGATGCTCGACGGCGGGTACCGCAAGAAGTACCTGCGCGCGATCTCGCGTCTGCTGGCGCTTTCGCGCTTCGAGGTTGCCGTCTAGCGGATTGCCGCCGCTGACACCGAGGTGTCGTTCACTCCGATGATTGGAGCACCGTAATGGTCCGTCGTTCTGTTCGGATTCCGGTGGCGCTCGCCGCCGGTTTCACCGTCGCCTTCGGGCCGGTGGCAGGCGTCGCGCTGGCCGACCCGGTGAGCGTCGCTGATCCGGTCACCTTCGACCGCGCGCTGAACCTGCAGGGCGTGCGGAACGGCCGCGACGCGGGCGGCTACCACACCACCGACGGCCACTGGGTGCGCACCGGGCTGGTCTATCGCACCGGCCAGCTCGACAATGCGACGCCGGCCGATCTGGCTGTGCTGACGAACCGTCGGGTTCGCGTGGTCGACGATCTGCGCACCGTTTACGAGCGCACCATCGCGACCGACCGTGTCCCCGCCGGTGCGGTCGCGAACTGGAACGACGTCATCGGCCAGGCTCCGCCGCAAACCCTGGTCACCATCCTCACCGGCGGCAACGACCTGTACCGCGCGTTCATCACCGCGCCCGGCGCGAACGAAGCCGTTGCCTCGGTGCTGCGCGACATCATCGACACCGATGGCGCCGTGCTCTTCCACTGCACCGCGGGCAAGGACCGCACTGGCTGGACCTCCGCCGTCCTGCTGTCCATTCTCGGCGTGGACCGTGACACCGTCACGCAGGATTTCCTGCTGTCCAACCAGTACCGCAATGCCGGCCCGAACGATCCGCTCAACGGCGTCTCGGCCGCATGGCTGGATGCCGCCTTCGAGCAGGCGAACCAGAGCTACGGCAGTTTCGACAACTACGTCCGCGATGGCTTGCGATTGTCGGCCACCGATATCGCCAGACTGAAGGCGAAGCTGCTGGCCTGATTCAGCAGGGATGCTCCGCGTACCACCGATCGATCAAGGCCGGCAGCTCCTTACCCATCCATACGAAGAACTCGTGCATATCCCGAACCCGTTCGGCGCCAACACCGTTCGGGTCGTCGAATAGTGCGAGTCCGCGCGCGGTCATCTGGGTGAGGTCGGTGTACATGCTGCTCTGCTGACGGGTCAGCTCCGGCAGAATTCCGGGCCGGATCGAGTAGTAGTCCCTGCGATCGCCCGGCTTGGAGATCTTGTCCACCCAGCGCATGGTGACCAGCGTCTTCAATGCCGACGAAATGGAACCCTTGGACGCCTGCAGCACATCGGCGATCTCGCCGAAGGTCTGTTCCGGCGGATCGCTGACCAGCAACCACCCCACCGCTCGACCCGTCATCCGTACCAGGCCCATCCGCTCGAGTACAAGCGCGAAATCCTCGACGAATGCCAACTGTTGCGGAGTCGGCGCGGTTGTCTGCTCGTTGTCGGTGGTGCCCATCGGAGAAGTATCCCTTCCAGAATGTGGATAGCGGTAAACGGGGCGGACCGTGTCGGCCCGCCCCGTATCGGTCGATCAGACCGCCAGATCGCGGCGATCGAAGGCGCCCACCGCCATTACCAGGGCGACGGCGGCCACGACGGCCAGCACCGCCAGGTGGATACCGTTCCAGCCGTGCACCAGCGGCGCGCCGCCATTGGCCCAGTAGAAGGGTGACAGCTTGCGTACGAAGTCGCCACCGAGGTTATTTGCCAGATAGCCCGCCACCGCGAGCAGCGATGCCGAACCCAGTGTCACCGAACGCTTTCCGGTGGCCGCGCCGACCAGCAGCGTGATCGCGCCGACGACCAGTGCCAGCAGTCCCAGCCCCGCGCTGGCGGCCGTGATATTGCCGGTCGGGACACCCAGCCCACCCGCTTCGACCCCGGCGATCACGCTCAGGGTGAGCACGGTGGTGGCGATCGCGATCTGCACGGCCAGCGCGGCGAATCGCTGCAGCAACAGATTCATCCGGTTGATCGGTTGTGCGAGAAGCAGATCCAGCATCCCGTTCTCTTCCTGCGCCACCGAACGGCTCGCGGAGATGACCGCGAAGATCAGCATCAGCAGCAGACCCATCAGCGAATACACTGTCGCATTCAGATATCCACTGGCGCTGGCGAAATCGCTGATGCCCATGGCTTCGTACATCTTGTTCTGTTTGATATCGAGTGTGCCCTGCTCCTTCAGCGACTGGTAGGAGGGCAGATACATCATCGGAATGATGGCGAAGCCGATCGACCAGCCGAGCAGGCCGCGCCGCTGTTCTTTCAATGTCTGGGTGAGGACCGATCGAGTCATGGCGAATTCTCCTGTGCGATAAACGTTTCGGGTGATGGGGATCAACGGCCGTAGCTGCTGAAGAAGATTTGTTCGAGATCCGGCTCCGTGGACAGCACGCTCATCAGTTGGTATTTCGCGGCCATCTTGAACAGACCGTCGACCTCGCCTTCGGTGGTGCAGCGCAAGGTTCTTCCGTCGACGGTCAGATCGCGCACGCCGGGCAGTCTGGCGAAGTCGTCGCCGAAAATGTCTTCGCCGAAGACCAATTCGACCGAGCGCGGCGAACGCCGGCGCAGATCCTCGACATTCTCGCTGCCGAGCAGTTGGCCGGCCCGCATGATGACCGCCCGATCCGCGGTCTGCTGCACCTCGCTGAGAATGTGCGAGGACATGAACACCGTCTGCCCGTTGCGCTTGGCCGCGCCGACCAGATCCAGAAAGCGTTGCTGCAGTAGCGGGTCCAGCCCGGAGGTGGGTTCGTCGAGAATCAGCAGATCCGGATCGTGCATGAACGCGGCGATTATGCCGACCTTCTGCTTATTGCCCTTGGACATCGCGCCGACCTTCTTGGACAGATCCAGATCCAGTAGATCGGCGAGGTCGGCGATCCGCTTCGGTGCGACATCACCACGTAGATCGGCGAGGAAGGTGAGCAGGTCACGTGCGGTATTGCGACCTTCGATCGCGAGTTCGCCCGGCAGGTATCCGATGCGCTTGCGCAATTGCGCACCGCCGACGCGTGGCTCGATGCCGAGCACCTCGACCCGGCCCGCGGTCGGTCGGATCAGATCCAGCAGGATGCGGATGGTGGTCGACTTGCCTGAGCCATTGGGCCCGAGGAATCCGAACACCTCGCCCTGGTCGACCTCGAGGTTCAGCTCGGTGAGTGCGACATGTTTGCCGTAGTGCCTGGTCAGGCCCTCGGTGCGGATCGCGGCGGTGGTCATGATGCTCCTTCGAGAAGGTTTCTAGTTCCGACATGTTCTGTAAGAACTGATGTGTTCAGTAAAGACTGAACTTGCAGAACTTGTCAACCCATCGTTCGGATGCGATCCGGACATGACGACATTCGAGACCTGGGACGGGCTGGAGTTCAACTACCGCCTGTGGGAGGCGAAGGCATCCCGGTCGTGCTGCACACGGGGGTGTGGCAGTTCACGGTCTTGCGCCAGAACGTGGCGTAGATGGGCGCAGTCGGGTGGCGGCGAAAACCAAGCTGCCAGTCGCGCCGAGTCCGATCGACTCGCGTCCGCACTATCCGACGCTGCGTTGCGGATCGTGCCCGGCGATCACCTGAGGGCCGTGGTGGATCCGGCTTCCATGCGGTGTTGGTCGAGTTCGCCGCCTGATCCGGTCAGAAAACCCGCCGCATGATGAAATCGTGAAACAACTGGCTACCCACGGTGAAGGTCTTGGTACCGACCCGCTCGAACCCGTGCTCGAGATAGAACCGCTGGGCGCGCACATTCTCCTGGTTGACCCCGAGCCACACCCCGGCGACCGCCTCGTCGCGGGCCTGCTTCAGCGCCGCGTTCATCAGCGCCTGCGACACCCCGGCTCCATGGTGGTCGGGCAGGACGTACATTTTGCTGATCTCGATGGTCGGCCGCAGGTTGATGGCCTTGGCGACCTCGGAATCGGCGGGATCCCCGTAGTGCAACATCGCGTAGCCGACGATATCGCCGTTCGCCACCGCCTTGAGCACGATCCGCGCGGGGTCGGTCAGATATTCGCCGAAACGTTCACCGGAGAGCACCTCGGCAATGAAGCTCTCGATATCGTCCGCGGTGGCGTGCGGTGGGCAGGCGAGTGGAAAGGTCGCGGCCGCAACGTCACTGAGGGCTTCGGCGTCCCATAATCCGGCCCGGTCGACGGTGACTGGGATGTTGCTCATGTGTCCAGTACAGCACGACCTTCGCTCGAAGCGCGAAGGTCGTCCGGTTCGAAACGGGCATGGAATACCCGGGCGAGCCCGATAACGACCGCCATGAACACGACCGGGATCACGAATCCGATCCGATGTCCGAACCCGGCGGCTATCGCGCCGACCAGCCCGCCACCGACGAGCGTGCCCACGTAGTTGAATAGATTCAGACGCGCGATGAGTGCGTCCAACTGCCGTCCACTGGTCAGCTGTCCGGCCTCGCTGAAGCACAGCGGTGCGACAACGCCGGTACCGAAACCGCCGATCAGGAAGCCTGCGATCGCGACCGCCGGGCCGGGCGCGACCACCGCGACGGCCAGTCCGAGCACGCCGATCGCCCCCGCGATGCGCACCACCCGACGTCCGCCGAGCCGCCGCACCCAGAGATCTCCGCTCAGCCGGGCGGTCAGCGACGCGCACTGGTAGACCGCCAACGCCAACGCCGCGGTGGCCGAACTGGCGAGCAGATCCTCCTTCAGATACAACGCCGACCAGTTGCTGACCGTGAGATCGATCGCGAAAACGAGCGATGCGGCGATACCGAAGGCGAGGTACATGCGGAGTGGAACCATGCGGGATGCTGCGGATTTGCTGTCGGCCACCTCAGCTGGACCGGACTCGGCCGCCGCGGCGTCGAGCAGGCGGGGGCCGAGCACCAAACCGATCACGAGAACGATGCCCGCCGCCGCCAACAGCGATTCGCGCAGCGTGATGTCCAACGCCTCGCAGCCGGATACGAACAGTGCGCCGAGGATCGATCCGGCGCTCCACACCGCGTAGAACGAGGACAGGATGAATGTCCCGTATCCGTGCTGAATGAAAACGCCCTGCATATTCGTGCTCGCATCGACAATGCCGACCGTGATTCCGTAGCACCCGAGGGTGATCAGCAGCACGGGCGTATTGGGAGCCAGGGCGATGGCGCATCCGGTGACCGTGATGCCGAGCAGTCCGATCCGCACCGTGACCCGGCTCGACCATCGCGTGGCCACTTGCTCGGCCGCCACACTGCCGACGCCGGCGAGGATCGAAACCAGCACAACCGAACCCGCGATCAGGCCATCGGACAGGCCGAAGCGGTCCTTCTGCTGGGGCAGTTCGGTGAGTACCACCGCGAAGAAAAAGCCCTGCAACCCGAATGCCAACGAATTCGCGATCCGGGCTCCGCGCAGGACAGGAGAAATCGGTCCCATCTGCGGAGAGTATCGGCCCGGCCGTCGCCGTGTCCGGTGAAACGGCCGCGGTCATCCTTTCGTCGGATGCGGCGCGCGCGGCGTTCATCCTTTGGTCAGATTCGACCGCTACGGTCGGCGCGCGGGTGCACGAGATCGGCGTCGTGTGCCACCATCGAAGGGGCGCAAGACAACTCGCGAACGGGGAAGGGCCGTCGAACGATAAAGCTGCCGCAGGACTTCTTCGATACACCGTCTGCCTTCTACGAAGAGCTACGCGCCGAAGGCCCCGTACACCCCATCGAGTTGAATACCGGCGTCCGTGCCTGGCTGGTGGTGGATCTGGACGTCGCGCGCGCGGTGCCGCGTCATCCGGCCATCCACAAGGACCCGCGCACCGACGCCAGCCGCAAGGCCCGTGGCCTGCCCACCGATGACACCGGTGTCGGCCTCGGCGCCGGATTCTCGCTGATGGAGGGCACCACGGTCCTGCGCGAGATCCTGTCCCGCTACACCCTCGCCCCGCCGGAGGGCGCGAAACCCGAACGGGAGCGGGTGCGCAATATCACCATCGTGCCGCGTGACAAGGCCAGGATTGTAGTCACCCCCCGTTCAACTTCGTGAAATCGCACCGAGGCTTTGCCGCATTCGCGCGAGCGACGTAATCTCCGTGCCATGACGAGCGGGAACCGCGTCGCGATCGTAGGTGCGGGCATCGCAGGCCTCGCCTGCGCGAAGGTGTTGCGCCAGGAGGGATTTCCGGTCGAGGTATTCGATCGGACCCCGGATGTCGGCGGAGTGTGGAGCGCGACGCGCCGGTACCCCGGCCTACGCGCACAAAACAGCAAACACACGTATCACTTCTCCGACTTCCCGATGCCCGACGACTATCCGCGCGTGCCGGACGGACAGCAGATGCAGCAGTACCTCGACGGGTACGTGCGGCACTTCGGCTTCGGTGAGAGCGTGCGCCTCGGCACCGAGGTGGTCGCGGCCGATCCGGTGGACAGCGGCTGGTTGCTGGAGATCCGCGACCATGTCGGTGTCCACCGCACCTCCTGTGACCATCTGGTCGTCGCCAACGGAATATTCAGTGAGCCCGCGGTGCCCGACTATCCCGGCGTCGAGCGGTTCCGGCAGTCGGGCGGGCAGATCGGGCACGTCTCGGAATTTCTGGATGTCGAATGGGCGCGCGGTAAATCGGTCGTGGTGGTCGGCTACGGTAAGTCGGCCTGCGATATCGCCGAGGCGGTCAGCCATGTCGCGGACTCGACGAATGTGGTTGCCCGCCGATTGCTGTGGAAGATGCCGCGCAGGTTGGCGCGTGGGCTGGTCGACTATGAGCGGCTGATGCTGACCAGGCTGGGAGAGGCGCACTTCCGCTATCAGGAACTCGGGCGGATCGAGCGGTTCCTGCACGGTTCCGGGCACAGCTTCCGCGACAGCAACCTCGATGTGATCCAGGAACTCGTCACCGAGAAGGCACATCTGCGCGAGCTGGGGCTGGTGCCGGAGGGGCGCTTCGAGGCGATCGCGGACAGCACGGTCAGCCTGATCACGGAGGATTTCTTCGAGCGGGTGGGGATGGGACTGATCGCGGTGCACCGCGACAGCACCATCAGCGAGCTGGCCGCGAACCAGGTGCGACTGTCGAACGGTACGACCCTGCAGGCCGATATCGTCATCTGCGCGACCGGATTCCACCAGCGGGTGCCGTTCCTGACCCCGTATGTACAACGTCAACTCACCGACGACGACGGCAATTTCCGTCTGTACCGGCAGATCCTGCCGATCGGCGTGCCGAATCTGAGCTTCGCCGGGTACAACTCCTCGGTCATCAGCACGCTCAGCGCTGAGGTCGGCGCGCATTGGACCGCCGCACTGCTGCGCGGCCGCCTCGCTCTGCCGACGCAAGAGGAGATGACCGCGCATGTCGACGAGCGGCTGCGCTGGATGGCCGAACGCACGGGCGGCCATCACGCGCATGGCGGCGCCATCACCCCGTTCTCGATCCACAATATCGATGAGATGCTCGCCGACCTGAAATTCCGGTTGCCGCGCAGAACCCGTGCGGCGCAATGGTTCCGCATGATCAAGCCGTCTTCGTATCGCGGGCTCGCGGAGCGCTCGAAGGGGTCGGCGGTAACCGTGGCGCCGGAGGCAGCGCCCCCGGTCTCGGCCGAACAGCACACATCGTAGGTCGATTGCCCGCAACGCGCCCGGGAGGGCCGGGCGTTCCTGAGAACGTTCGCGGATTATCACCGACGCAATGTCGGTGACCAGTCATTCCATTCTGGATAATCCAGGTGTGGATGCCCTGGATATGAATCTGCTGGTTGCGCTGGATGCGCTGCTGGAGACCAACAGCGTTACCCAGGCCGCCGACCGGCTGCACACCTCGGCACCCGCGATGAGCCGAACGCTGGCCCGGCTGCGTCGCGTGCTCGGCGATCCGCTGCTGGTGCGCGCGGGCCGCAATCTGGTGCCGACGCCGCGTGCACTCGAATTGCGTTACGAGGTAAGCGTTCTGGTGGAGCGGGGACGGACGCTGCTCACCCAGCGCGGCACACTCGACCCGACCACGTTCAAGCGTGACTTCGCCGTGCGGGTGGGCGATATGGTGCTCGGCGAATTGGCGACGCCGCTGCTGGACGCCGTCCGCGCGCAGGCGCCCGGCGTGACACTGCATCTGCTCCCGGACCGCGACGAGGGTACCGCCGCGCTCCGCGACGGCCGCGTCGATATCGAGGTCGGTGTCATCGAGCACACCGATCCGGAGACCACCGTGCAACGCGTACTGCGCGACCGGGTAATCGGCGTTGCCGCACCCGAACATCCGCTGATCACCGACCGCGTGACGGTGGCGCGATTCGCCGCGGCCGCCCACCTCGGCATCTCCCGCCGCGGCCGCGCCCGCGGTCCCATCGACGACCGCCTGGCCCTGCACGGCCGCACCCGCCGCGTCGTGGCCACCGTCCCCGACCTAACCAGCGCGCTACTGGCCGTCCGCTTCGGCGATCTGATCTGCCCCGTCCCCGCCGCTCTCACCGCGACAACTCGCACCGCACTCGGCTTGTGCGCCTTCGAAATTCCCCTACCCCTCCCCGAAATCGCCATCGCCATGGCCTGGCACCCCCGCAATACCGCCGACAACGGCCACCGATGGCTTCGTGAATTGATCCGCGACACCCTCGCCGGGCTGAACGCTCCAGGCCGGTAAGTTGCTCAGCCCTCGGTGCGGATCGCGAAGCTCGGGTCGACGCCGGGTAGTTCGTTTTGCGCGGAGGTCGGTTCGGGGCGGCCGAAGGGGCCGTTGGGGTTGCGCTTGAGTTCATCGAGCATGGCCTGCAGCTTGTCGACGTGGGAGGTATCCTCGCCCGCGCGGTGCGCGCCAGGGGTGAGTGTGGCGTTGTCCTCAGCGCGGGGCGCGGTCATGCCGGTGTCGGGACGGGTTGTGGGTGTTGGGGATTCGTAGCCGTTGCTGGGTGGGGAGGCGAGCGGCTCCAGGCGGCCGTTGCTCGCGCCGATCGAGCCGTATTCGAGCCGGTCGCCGGTAGTCGTGGGTTGCGAGTTGGTGTAGGTCGGCGCCGCAGGTTCGGCGCTCGCCGGTGTGGCCGAGTCGAGCCAATCAGGGCGGGTCGTTGGTGCCGAGGTCGGTTCGCCGCGGTAGGTCAGGGGGACCGCGGGCGATATGGGCTGCGGTGTCCGCGAGGGGAGGGGCAGGGAGTCGTTGGGCGTCGCGGGTCCGAAGGGGTCGAGGTGTTCGGTACGGGTGATAGGCGCGGTGAATTCGGTCCGTGCGGTGCGGGGCGCGGTATCTTCGGGCGCTTCGAGGCGCTCGCTGCGCCCGGTCGGGGTGTCCAGACGTGCTGTCGCGGTTGCTGGGCGCCCGTTGGGGCCGGTCGTCGGTGTGACGCGCTCGTAACGACCGGTCGCGGGTTCGAGGCGCTCGTTTGTTCCGGTGGTATCGGGGCGGTTGTTACGCCCGATCGGCGTTTCGCTGGGTACGGTCGTGATATCCGGGAGGCCGTTGCGTCCGGTCTCGGTGTGCGGGCTCGTGCTGCCGGCGTGCCCGTTGACGGCATCGAGGCGGTCGCGATGTGATGGAATCGGTTCGCGTCGTTCCTTGGACACGGAAGCGGGTTCCGGACGGATCCGCAGCGCGGGCTCGGCCGATTCGCCACTCGGCTCTATAACGATGACCTGTTCCAGCCGTGACCCGATCTTGGAAACATCCTCTCCGGTACGGAAAGCCCACGCCTCCAACTTGGCCAAGCGGTCGGCCAGATTACGATTGTCGTCCACGTGGGCCGCGACCGCGTCGAGCTTATCGCTCACCTCGCGCAGGGTCGTCGCAAGACTCGACAAGATTGCGCCGATCGATTCGCCACTCCGCTCGTCGCGGTCCATCCCATACCTTCTTCCCCGTATTGCCCGAAACTCCGTTCGTGACCGGCCGATTCTATCTGTCGATCGGGTACCGACGCGGTCCGAGTACCTGCTGCGTACGCGCGGTGTACTTTTCGTCCAGTTATGCGGCGACTCCCAACCCGCTGACTCGGCGGCATCGGTCCGGGGCCGGCCGTGTCCCAGGAATCGCCGCAACTATCAATCATCGGAATAACTGTGGCAATGCTCTCGC
Organism: Nocardia sp. NPDC051990; assembly: GCF_040680755.1. Taxonomy (NCBI): domain Bacteria; kingdom Bacillati; phylum Actinomycetota; class Actinomycetes; order Mycobacteriales; family Nocardiaceae; genus Nocardia; species Nocardia sp. NPDC051990. The sequence continues at coordinate 163,822 of NZ_JBFAXH010000011.1, forward strand.
GTGTCGCAAGGAAATCGCTTGTGAGGCAGCGCACATCGGCTGGTCGGAGCGTGGTCGCGGGTGGTGGCGCACCCGAGCGCGGGGTATAGGGGGCTGGCGGGCGCGCCAAAGCTGGCGCACTCTTTATCTATGGCGTAGGTGGACGACCTGCGGTGGTTTGGGCAGGGGTGAGGTTGCGTGAGAACGAAGCAGCGCGTCGAGCGGGCGTGCGGGCGTCGGGCGATGCTCGCCGAATTGGGGTTGTCGGACAGTCGCGTCGCGGGCAGCCGGGTGCTGGATGGCCGCGCACTCGTCGGCACAGCGGTGGGAGGCGGGGGATATGGCTGCACATGTCCGGAATGTGCCGCCGCGCAATGGGATATCCAGCGACTGAAGTATTGGCTGTGCGGTCGGCTCGCATCCTTCGGTGCGGACGTGGCCGAGGTGGACCGACGGGTGGGTGGTGTCCCGGTGGACGTGCTGTGGCGCAGCGGTGAGCGGCAGTACGCCATCGAGGTCCGCACCGGCCCGCTGGATCGGGAATCGGCGCAGCACCACACGACGCGGCTGCGTGCCTCCGGATGTGACGGGGTGCTGTGGCTGTGCCCGCCGGGCTCTTGGATCGAGCATCTGCCCGCGCTCGGCATCGCCGATTTCGCACCGCCGGCCTGCGATTACCGGGCCGAAGCCGGCATGTTGGACGCCTCGAACAGTGCGGTCGCCGTGCCGCGCCGTGAACCCTATGAACTGCGCGATTTCCTGTGCCGATGGGTGCGAGGCGAAATCGCGTGGGGCTACCGCGATGTGATGACAGGAGGATGGGCCACCGTGACCGACTGGGAACACCACACCAGGACTCAGGCCAGCGTCATCGCCCGGCAGCGCCAGGAGTTGGTCAACCAACGCACGACCCTGGCTCTGTCCCGAAAAACCGTGCGGGACAAGCAGAAACAGATCATCAAGCTCACCACCCGGTTGGAACGGGCCGAGGAGTCCGCACAGGAATACGCGGACTCGCTGGCCGAGGTCAGGCGCAAGCTCGACGATCACCACCGCGTCGACGCCAGCCTGCGCGCCGCCATCGTGAGCATGCAGAAGGTAATCGGTCACTGGCAGCTGATCACCTACTGCGCGATGATGCTGATCGTGACCTTCATCGCGGGGGCGATGTTCGTGCGCTGAGCGGGTTCAGTCGGGGTGACTGCCGGTCAAGCGGAACGGCGCACGGTCCCAACCCCATTCGTTGCGCAGCACCAGCGCGATCAGGTCGAGCAGTTCCAGCTCGACCTCCGCGCGCAGCTGCCGCAGCGCCGGCCAATACACCGGTCCGCATTCGAGCAGCTCTCGGAGTCGACTCTCGGCCTCCGCGGGTACCTTGCGCCGCAATAGATCTGGGATCCCGATCTTGCTGCCGGTCCACACCAGCCAGCCCCAGCTGTTGGCGTGCGCATGGGCGCGCCCTGCCGCGGACTTGGTCCGGTTGATGCGGAAGCCGACATGTCCCAGCGGTTCGACATCGATCAGGACCACGCGGCCATCGGCCAGCCGTGCGGCGATGGTGGGGTAATAGATGTGTTCCGAACCGGCTGTTTCGAAGGTCACCGCACTTGGTTGCTCCTGGAACGTCTCGACCAGATCGCTCGCGTTCACCGTCCGCAGCAGCCGAGCGTCCAGGCCGGAATCAAACCTGATATCGCGTCCGACCTTGTCGAGATAGAACCGCCCGCGGCCTTCGTCATCGCCGTCGACCGTGCGCGCCGATGCGATCGGCAGCGGAGCAGGATCTGCTGCGGAGATCGGCCAATCGACGTGACCCAGCCATGAATTCAGCTCACTCGTCGCCAGCGGCTCGTGCAGTTTCGCCAACCGCCGGTTCGTCTTCTTCTGCCACGCCATGATCCGCTGCATGACATATCCGGCGACCCGCTTCGCATCCGCACCCGCGTGCCCCGCCAACCGCAGCTTCAGATACGCCAACTCATTGGCGGCCAGATCGGTATCCGTCGCATAGGTCTCCACCAGTAGCGCCCGTACCAACTGCTGATCGCGAGCCCCTACCGGATACCGCGCGCCGAACACCTCGGCCGCTCGATGTCCACTCGACTGCGCTTCCCGCAGCATCTGGGCCACCGCCCGGGTGTGCAACTGTCGAACCCGATCCCGCGACAGATCGAATCGAGCACCGATCCGCGCCAATGTCTCCGGTGCCTCCCCGCTCACCCCGAGCCGGAATGCCACGATGTCGGCATCGCGCCGCTTGCGTTCCCCCCGCAGCTCGATCAATTCCCCCAATAGCTCGTTGATCTCCTCCAGATCGAACGACACGTCCCCGGCGATATCGTCCAGCATCTCGGGGTCGGCATCGTCAGCGATCCGATCCCGCCCATCGGCCTCGCTTGCCGCCACCTATACCCCTGACCACGACTCGGCTCCACTCGACATGTGCGTCAAAGCCTAACGCCGACCGCCGACAGCTCGGCCATCCCACCGATCAGCCGCCGGATCGCGCCCGTCCGCGTCCGCGCGACTCGGCAGCGCTGTCCAGACCGTCGCCGATATTCCCTGATCGCACCGTGCAATGGCTCTATGCTCACGTCGTGGGTCGTTTCCGCAGTCACGCCGAGCCGGCGCTGTGGATCAGCATCGCGGCGGTCGCTTATTTCGCGGCTGCCGAGGTGGGGTTGCGGATGGCCTTGGTCGGCAATCAGGTCACGCCGCTGTGGCCGCCGACCGGTGTCGCCGTCGCGTGTCTGTTTCTATTCGGCCTGCGTGTCTGGCCGGGGATCACGCTGGGCGCGTTGGCCGCCGATGCCCTGCTCGGGCCGACCCTGCCCGCAGTTGTCATGATCGCCGCCGGTAACACGGCAGCTCCGGTGGTCGCGTACCTGTTGCTGAAGAGGGTTGGGTTCCGCAGCGATTTCGACAGCGTCCGCGACGCAGTCGAACTCGTCTTCCTCGGTGCGCTCGCCGCTATGTTGATCAGTGCGACACTCGGCACCGTGACCCTGGTTGTCGCCGGTGCGATTTCGGCACACGGTTTCTGGGGCACCTGGTCGGTGTGGTGGACCGGTGATGCCATGGGGGTGCTGCTGATCGCACCGTTGATCCTAGTCGGCACGCGGCTGCGAATACCCAAGACACTGAGCCCATTACGAGAGTCGACTTGGGTCACCGCATGGCGGCGAGGTTGTGCCAGAGGTGCTCGAGGCTGTCGGTGCCGCCGAATAGTGTGGTGAAGTTGGTTGAGTCGATGAGCACGATGTCACCGGTGCGTTCGCCATTGGGTGGCATCCAGATCAACGCGTTGAATTCGGTGTTTCCGGCCGCGGTGAACGGATGCGGGCGCCTGGGTTCCACGCGCTGGCGGCCCAGCACTCGCAGCGAGTCGCTTTCCGGTGCGGTGAGCTCGTAGTGCGGCAGATGGGGGTGGAAGTTGAATGTGGTGACATTGTCCAGCAGCCGGATCGAGTCCAGATCGCGGAAGCCGGTAAGTGCGGCAATCTCGTTGGTGTCGTCGACGACCGCGGGCCGCAGTCCCCATATGTTGTGCACGGGGACATCGAGTGCTCGCATCAGCGAGCGGGTGTATTGGCCGAATCGTTGCTGTCGAGGTACCAGCGGGTCGCCATGATGCTCGTATTCGACTTGTCGCTGCGCGAGGTCGTCGGTGAATCCGACGTCGTGATGGGGCGCCAAGAGCAGGCAGGTGCCTTCGCGTTGCAGCCATTGCCGGATCGCGGCGATCTCGTCGGGTGCGGCTTCCTGCTCGGAGAGGACATGATCGAGCCCGAACACCATCAGCGTGTCCGTGTCGGCCAGGATCCGCTCGTCGATCGGCAAGGGGTAGCCGGCCTGGTCGATGCGCTGGAACACGGCGACGGGATGACCGGTCGCTTCGCCGGCCAGCCGCTGAAACGCCAGCGTCGAGCGATGGAACAGCTCCAGTGTGCCGGCGATGCCTTGCAGGAAATGGGCTGCGTCGTATTCGGGAGTCTCGTAGCCCGGCCACGCCACGTTGCGGACTTCGGTCATGGTGGAGAAGCGGTTGTAGATTTCGGCGGGATCGCGTTGAGCCTCCCAGGGATAGCTCCACGTCCAGTAGATGCTCATCCGCCGCCGTCCGTCGTGTTTGCGCGGAATGTGGTTCTGGTTGTAGGTGCGTGCGGGCGACAGGTCACTCATAATGTCACCTCTCGGGTGTCGAGCGTGGCCAGGTATCGCAGGGCACTGATACCCGGCAGGAAAAAGTACGCGCCGCCCCGCAGCGTGGTGAAGGCCGGAAGGCCCGCGAGCACCTTGCGGATGGGCCGCTTGGGGATGGTGAAGTCCAGGGTGCCGTCCTGGCTGCCGCAGATGGGGTCGTGTTCATTGCCGAGCTCATGGAAGGTCTTGTCGTTGATCCAGACGTTCTGGGCGAACTCGAACTGGCGGACCAGGCTCGCGCAGATGAGGAACGCGGCAATGCCCCGATCCACCCCGTCATCGGGGGCGCCCTCCGGCAGCGCAGGTCCATAGGTGGCGCCGCGGCGAATCATCCTGCGGCGGTTCATATTCACCGCCGTGTCGCGTGGGTTGAGTCGCCGCGCGTGCGAGCCGAGCGGTGCCGCGTAGCCGTGCGGGTCCATCTCTTTGTAGTTGAAGTCATTGTTGCGCAAGGGATCCGCGGCGAGTGCCGGGTCGTCATGGTTCGGGGCGAGCACCAACGGTGCGCCGCTGCGCCAGCGGCCCATGAACTTGGCGGCGAGCAGTTCCTCCCCGGCGGGGGTGTCCGCGTGCTCGCGCAGATAGTTCCGGAACGCGCCGACATGTTCCTGTAGCCGCCGGTAGGCCATGTAACTGCCGTTGCGGGACAACACCTCCGGCTGCGGTAGCGCGCGCGGCGGCCCTTCCTCGTCGGGGTAGCCCAAGATGAATTCGCCGGGTTGCAACGGTGCACCCGAGCCGGGCGTCGGTTCGTCGCCGGATCCGTCGATCACCGGCTGTGACAACCGATCTCGGAACCCGAAATGGTCGTGGGCATAGTTGAATGGGGGCGTCGCGTTCAGATCAAGGAACGACAGCACGCGCACACCCGGACTGCGCGCCACCAGCTCTTGGTGCACCGCGGTGCATCGCTGGTGTTCGGCGTCGGTGCGGGCGAACAAGATCGCGATGGCGTGCAGGTCGTCACCAGCCAGCCCACCAACCCAGTGATCGGGGTGATTCGCGCCGGTGTCGCCCAAGATGCCGGCGCGGGCGGCCATGCCTTGGCGGAATGCGTCGGGGAAGGTGGACAGCGCTTCCTCCGGCACACCGAGCGCCTGCAGCCCGCGCCAGGTGAAGGCCAGCGTGATCCACCGCTCGGAACTGTCCATCGCGGCGCGTACGTCCGCGGCCGACTGAACCCGATCGAGCAGCTCGGTCAACCAAGCCCGGCCCCCGGCGGGATCACCGAAGGACAGGAACTCGTAGCGGCCGGTCACCGCCGGGGTGCGTGTCAGCAGCATGTGCTGAATATCGTCGAACTCGAGCATCGGCGTCGGTCACTGCATCTGATCGAGCATGTCGGAGAACGACGCCTTCAGTCGCAGCGCTTTCTTGACCTCGTCGGCGGTGACATAGGGGTACTCGCCGTACTCGAGAAAGCTCGGACATTGGTGTGCTCGAACGAATTCGATGAACGCAGTCGGGTTTTCCTTCCAATCCTCCGGGAACCCTTCGAGATTGGTGAAAGCGGTGGTGATACCGGTCTGGGTGAACAGCATTACGGCATCCTCGGTGTACTTGTCGAAATCTGTATCGAAGATGCCCTGATATTGGAAATGCAGTCCGGAGCCGACATCGAACAACACCCACCGTAGATAATGCAGCCGCAGTGGCGCCAGCACATCCGGGCTGGCCGCAACCGCCTCCTCGATCTGCTTTCCGTATGCGCGAATGGCCTCTTCCCGACCAGGTTTCACCTTCGCGATGATCGAGAATCCGTAGCAGGCCGGCGTTCGTGGATAAACCGGGCCGTATCTACCCTGCTGCAGTTCGAAATATCCCTCCTTGGGGATGGACATCGCCGCCGGTTTGCTCCAGTCGCGGTCAGTCGCTGCCATGTCTTCACCTATCCTCACCCTCGCAGGAAGCTCGACACCGAGACCAGCGTGTCCACGCGGCACAGCATCATCGGAGAACCGATCAACGGGCAGAATTGCAGTCGCGACGAGGCGTAGGACCGGTCAACATTCATTTGGTCGCACGATTGCGCGCATTGGCATGGCTGAACGCCTTTCGGTTGCATGCGCGTGTCGAGCTAGCCTTCGGTGCATCCTTACGGAGTGTTCGACGATTCCAATTATCGATGTTCAGCGCAATTCAGCCTCGAATCCCGTTGGCCCTAGATGGCGAAATCCCGGCCACCGGCATCCGATTCTGACAGGATGACGTCATGTCGATACCGCCGCAGCACAACAAGCCTGCACCAGCTCTGCGTCAGTTGTCAACGCCGCGAGCTGCCGCATTTGCCGGAGTTGTCTTCGCGGTGCTGTTCGCTACCGTGCTGATTTTGATTCGCATCAGAATGCCGGAAGGTGCTCAGGATTCGACTGATTGGGTGACGAGCCGACGGAGCGCGATCACCATTGCGACGGTGCTGATGCCCTTTGTCGGCATCAGTTTTCTATGGTTTATCGGCGTCGTGCGCGATGGATTCGGCCGCTATGAAGACCGGTTCTTCTCGTCGGTATTCTTCGGCAGCGGGCTGCTGTTCCTGGCGATGATGTTCGTCGCGACCGCCGTCGCCGCCGGTCTGGTGAGCCTGGTGACAAGCAACTCCGGTGTCACCGACCCGGCCGCTCATGCCGAGTTGATCAACTTCGGCAAGCGGATCATGCTTTCGGCGACCAAGACCTATGCCCTGCGCATGGCCGCAGTGTTCATGATCTCGCTCGCGACGATCTGGCTGAAGACCGGGCTAATGCCCCGCTGGCTCGCCGGTCTGAGCTACCTACTGGGTGTGGCGCTCCTGATTGCGGGCGATACGAGCATGTGGGTGGCCCTGGCGTTTCCGGCCTGGGTGCTCGTGGTCAGCGGCCTCGTCCTGGCCCGCTCCGGACTGGTCGAACAACCGCGTACTCTGCACGACTGATCGAGTGGACGGCCGACGGCGCATTCGAGAAGTGAAGACCTCCACTGATAACGACGATCGTGCGGACCATCTTCGATCTCGCACCCTGACGGCCTACAAACCTCTGAACGTTTCGATCGACCTGGAATCCGGTAGCCGCGGCGCGATCCGTCAGGATTCCAGTGGCGGGATGAGTTCGCCGAGATCCGCGTTGATATGGCCCTCATTGGGCACAAACAAGATCAGCCCCGGTGAAAACCGGGGCTGATCTGGTGAAACGATGGTGCGCGATACTGGGATTGAACCAGTGACCTCTTCCGTGTCAGGGAAGCGCTCTCCCGCTGAGCTAATCGCGCGAGGTGGAGACGGGAATCGAACCCGTGTGCACGGCTTTGCAGGCCGTTGCCTCACCACTCGGCCACTCCACCGTGCGAAGGGGGAAGGCTTTACTATTGCCTGGCCCTACTCTTCGAGCGGATGACGGGATTCGAACCCGCGACCCTCACCTTGGCAAGGTGATGCGCTACCAGCTGCGCTACATCCGCATATGCATCTCCGGGGGGCTTGCGGCCCTCCGTGGTGCGAGACAGAACATTAGCCGACGTTCGGCATAACCTACAAATCCGCTGGTAGAACTGCCTGAAGTTGAATTACAAGCATGTTGTCCGCGAGCGCCGACCATGCCGCCGAGGGGATCGAAGCCGAACCTTGCGCGCACTGGCAAACCCGCGAACTCCCTTCCGCCTCCCGAAGGGTGATCTCACGGCCGCGCATTCGATGTGAACGACCCGGCTCGGGAGTTGCTGCACCACTGTGCAATCCACGAACCCGCGCCAGTATCTGCCGTCGCGGCAAACCTCGATCACCACTGCCAGGGTGGCGATTTGGTGGGACGCCGGTAGTGCGTGCTAAGGTTCCATCTCGTTCGAACGGTTGCTCCGCCGCCGCTCCGACACCAAGTTCGGTCCCATAGCTCAGCGGGAGAGCGTCCGCCTCACACGCGGAAGGTCGCTGGTTCGAAACCAGCTGGGACCACAGAGAACCAGCAGATATGCGTGTACTTTTGCGAGTGTCCGTAGATTTTGTGCAATATATGCAATATTGGTATCGGCTGCCTCGCATTGATAACTACCTCATTGCACCGGACGCATTGCGTTATCGATGTCTTCGACCGCGATGCGAATCTGGCCTCGAAGCCTGTAACCGGGCAGGGTGCGGTCGGCGATCATCCTTCTGACTTTGTCTTTGTTCACCCGCGCGTTCGGCTGCGGACTGGATCGACTTACCGAACATGCTGTCGTCGGACCGCTCCATAGAGCTGCCACACGCCGGTGCCGACGATCCGGGCATGTGGAAGATACTGTTGCCGGACAATGGAATTGATGCCGTCGGCTTCCCGAACACGACCGCGTCCTCGATTCCGGACAGGAACATGCACCGAATGCGTTGAGCCGAGTCTGGCGTCCTACCCGATCGAACAGCGGGACCCGCGACACTGCCGACCGTCGCGGCGACCGGCGAGGGTGCGCGGGCGATCGACCAGAGACACCTGCCCTATGTGCCCGAGCCGGGATCGTGACCCGCCCCGGCGCAACCGTGACCCGGACGGTTAAAGGTAGGGGCCGATTTGGTTGATGGCCTCGAGCGGGTGGCCGGCTTGAATGGGTTGGCCGAGGGCTTGCAACTTCCAGGTGTGGTGTTCGCGGTGGAGTTTGGCGACGATCATGCCGGTGTGCGGGCCGCCGCTGCGGAGGTTGACGCGGGTGAGCTCGGTGTTGGTGGTGCCGTCGACAAGGCGCCAGAAGGCATTGCGGACCCGTTCGAAGGTGTGCCCGGCGTAAGAGGTGATGACGAACACCACGGCGGTCGCGTAGACGGGCAGCCGGGTCAGGTCGACGGCGATGGTCTCGTCGTCGCCGTCACCTTCGCCGGTCAGGTTGTCCCCGGAATGACGGATGGCGCCGTCGCGGGTGCTGAGCTGACCGTGGTAAGAGGCGTCGACGAGATCCCGGTCGGCGAATACCAGCGCCGAAACGTCCAAGTCGATCTCGATGGCACGGCTGCCCCATCGGCCGTGGACCCGAACCGGGTCCCACCCCAGTGCCATTTTCACGTACGTCAATTCGGTGCCGCCGTGTTTGACCAGCGCCACGTCCTGACCGTCTGCCAGCACCGGTCCCATCGGAGGTGCGGACGTCCTTGGCATCGACGGTGGCGGCTGTTGTTGGGGGCTGATGCCGACGGTGACGCCGTGGGCGGATAACAGTGCGGCGAACCCGTTGCCGTAGCCGTGGCCAACGGCGCGGACTTGCCAACCTGCCACCGTGCGATCCGCGTCCAGTGCGATCACTGTCGTTTCGGTGGTCAACCCTTCGATCGTGTACTCGCACAACGGGTATGCCTGGGAATCGGTGACGGTGACGTGTGGCGGTGGATACCGGTCGAAGCGGGTGGTTCGGTCGTCGAGGGTGATGACGATGCGGATGTGGACGACATCCGACGAGACCGCGTGCAGGTTGATGGCCAGTGCGGCTTGTCCGGGGATCAACCGCACGCCGGGGGCAGCGGGCTGGTTGTAGAAGACCAGGTCGGCGTCGGCGCGCACCCGGCCCTGGATGTCCAATAGCAGCGCGGCCAGATCGATGCGGGCGCTGTGATGCACCGACACGGTAATGTCGTCGGCGCCGACTACACCGGTCTGTCCCTGCGTCAGCAGTGCGGCCACCGGCACCACTCTACGGTGATGATCATCACATCGTCGAGTACTCAGCCGTCGACCCGGTTGTCGCGGGCGATTCCGGCCGGTCCGGATGCGGCCTTGGCCGATGGCGCGGACTTCCGCGCGGCGCCGTTGCGGTAGAGCTCGCCGACTACCATCGCAGTCTCGGTGGAGGCGTCCTCGGAAAGGTCGTAACGAGCCAACTCGGCGCCGTTGGTGTGGGCGACTTGCCGGTGCCCCGCACCGGCTCCCCATTTCCGGTGGGGCACGGGCACAGTCGACATCGCGATCGGTGAGGTGTTCCCGAAGAACCTCGGGACCGCCCGGGTCGGAATCGACGGCACCCCGCTTTCAGAGCCCACACCTCGCGCTCACACAGCGTTGCCACTTTCCGCCTTGCCGGAATGAGCCGTCGAAGCCGATGGAGTTGTTCTCGTAGAGTGGAATTCGACAGCACCCGACAAGTGAGGGGGCGAGGTTGTCCGCGACACTGGTGAAGGGCCAGAACGGTCCCTTAGCTGTTCCCGATGTAGTGATCTGCGTGCAGGTCGCCGGGCCCGCGGATCTGTCCGCGCTGCTGGTCACTGAACGGGGCAAGGTCCGCTCCGATGCCGACTTCGTCTTCTTCAACCAGCCCACCGGCCCCGGAGTCGAGCTGCGGCCCGGCCCGCCCGGACAATCCGCCGCGCTGGCGGTAGCGCTGAATGCGGTACCCGCCGATATCGATCAGATCCGGGCGGTGATCACCCTCGACGACCCGCGCAGCACCTTCGGAGGCATACCCGCACCGACCGCCATGGTGGCCGACACCGCGGGTAATCGGTTGTACGAGTACCGAATCGAGGGTCTGGCGACCGAGTCCGTCGTCATCGCACTGGAACTGTACCGGCGCCACAACACCTGGAAGGTGCGTGCGGTCGGGCAAGGCTACGCCGGAGGGTTCGCCGCCCTGGTCACCGACCATGGCGTGACCGTCGACGACGCACCGCAACCAGTCGCCGCGCGAACCCCACCGCCCGCCGCACCGGCCCCGCCCGCCCAACCGGTCCCGAACTATCCGCCATCCACCACCTCTGTCTACCCGGCCCAGCAATACCCGCCGGTCGCGACACCCCCGCCCGGGCCGACCTACCCGCCGCCGGGCGGCCATCCCGCGGCTCCGGGGCACGGCTACCCGCCGCCCAGTCGAGGCTCTCTTCGCCCGTCCGGCCCGCGAGCCGCAGCGCCACAACCGTCTGGTGAGGTCAGTCTGTCCAAGGACCGTCCGGTCAGCCTGGACAAGGGCCAGCGTGTCACGCTCCGCAAAGAGGGCGGGGTCGCCCTGACCCGCATCACGATGGGGCTGGGCTGGGATCCGGTGAAGAAGAAAGGCGGTCTATTCGCAAGCCGCACAATAGAGATCGACCTCGACGCGTGGGTTGCGGTGTTCGCCGATGCACATTTGGTCGATGTCGCCTACTACGGGCAACTTACCTCCAAAGACGGCTCCATCCGCCACCAAGGCGACAATCTCACCGGAGAAGGCGAAGGCGACGACGAAGTCATCCTCGTCGACCTCACTCGGGTCCCGGCGCATATCACCACCCTGCTGTTTATCGTCACCTCCTACCAAGGCCACACCTTCGAACAGGTCAGGAACGCCTTCTGTCGCCTCATCGACGCCACCACCAACGCCGAGCTGGCCCGCTACACCTTGGCCGGTGGCATGCCGTTCACCGCCATGATCATGGCCAAGGTGTACCGCGTGGGTAGGGACTGGAAACTGCAGGCACTCGGCGAAGGATTCCACGCCAGACATCCCGGCGAAGCCGTGCCGCAACTCGGACGGTTCATCACCGCACGCTGAACGAACTGGCGGCAACCTACACCAGCCGGCTGGTGTCCTTGCGAGGCCGATGGACTCGCGATATGTCGCGCGAGTGCGACGCAGTGGGGTCGGTGTCCATGACAACAAGAGTGTCGAGCTGATCAGCAGGTAGCGCCTGTGCGGCGTCGCAGCCGGTGTTGCCATACCCGATCAGAACCGTGTGCGCAGTTACGAGTTCTCCGGTCGTTCGCAACGAGTCGCGATCGCCGACCAGGCTTACCGGCACACCGGGGCCCACCCTGGCAGCAGCGGAAACCGATGCGAGACAACCGCGCCGACCCGACAGTCGCCGTTCGCACCCGGTGTGCGGTACCGCGGTCGAGTCGAGGTGGGGGTTGGTAGCCGAAGCCGGGGGTGGGGCCAATATCTTGGTAGGTGAGGAAGTGGACGCATTTTCATTACCCGTGGTAAGAGAATTGTTGTGTCACGGTCATCCCTCGTTTACCTCGTATCGTGTGGTCGTCGTCCGGTGACGGCGGTTCGGTTGTACCCATTTCAGTGATCGGAGGACAGCGCCGCATGGCAATGGGCACGAACGCGCGCAGCAGTGAGGCTGTCGCGTCCAATCGGCGCGTGGGCGTCGGGTATCGGGCGGATCTGGACGGGCTGCGGGGGCTGGCGATCGCGCTGGTGGTGGTGTTCCACGTCTGGTTCGGCCGGGTCTCCGGCGGTGTGGATGTGTTCTTGGTGCTGTCGGGGTTCTTCTTCACCGGCTTGCTGATGCGCCGCGCCGAGGCATCCGGGACGGTTGATGTGGTGTTCACGCTGCGGCGTACCGCGCGCCGATTGCTCCCGGCTATGGTGGCGGTGCTCGCGGCGGTGGTGGCCGCGACGGTCTTGTTCCTCCCGTACACCCAGTGGTCGAATATCGCCGCCCAAACGCTGGCGTCGCTGGGTTACTACCAGAATTGGCAGTTGGCGTGGACGTGGTCGGATTATCTGGCCGCGGATCCGTCGGTGAGTCCGCTACAGCACCTGTGGTCGATGTCGGTGCAGGGCCAGTTCTACCTCGCTGCCCTGCTGGTGGTCGCGGTGGTGGCCAAGGTGTGTGTCCGATTCGGACGGGCCGAGGCGCTGCGGGCGGTGTTGGCCGTGATCGTCGCAGTGGCGGCGGTGGCATCGTTTCTGTGGGCCACGCGTGGTGCGGCCACCCATCAGGGGTGGAATTACTACGACAGCTTTGCCCGGGGCTGGGAGCTGCTGGCCGGGGCCGGGTTGGCGATCGCGGCACGATATCTGTCACCAGCCCGAATCGTGCGGGTCGTGCTGGCTGGGCTCGGCGTGCTCGGTGTCCTGGGTTGCGGGTGGTTGATCCTCGACGGTGCCAACCGGTTTCCGGGACCTACGGCGCTGCTGCCGGTGGCCGCCGCCGCGGCGGTGATCGTCTCCGGTAACAACCTCGATGACGCCGCCCTGCCGTGGCCGAACCGTATGCTCTCGACGCGGTTCGCACGATGGCTCGGTGATATCGCCTATCCGCTGTATCTGTGGCATTGGCCGATTCTGATCTTCTACCTCGCCGAAACCGGCCAACCCCACGCCGGTCTGGTCGGTGGCGCCGGTGTCATCGCTGTGTCGGTGGTGCTTGCGGTGGTGACCCATCGGTGGATCGAGGAACCCTTGCGGCTGCGTTCCACGCCGGTGATTTCGATAAGCGGTGTGTCGGTGCTGTACCGGCGCGCGGCCAGTGTAGTGGTGGCGGTGCTGGCCGCCGCCGTGGTCGGTGTGACCGGTGTCTGGCAGGTCGCGGTGGTGCAAGTGCATCCGCCGCAAGCGGCGGACGGACTCGACCCGTTGCTGTACCCGGGTGCCGAGGCACTGGCCTCGGGCGCACCCACCCCGCAGGCACGGATGCGGCCGACGGTGTTCGAAGCCCCCGCCGAAGTCCCGCCCCCGACCCTGGACGGTTGTATCGCCGACTGGGATACCCGCGAGGTGATCACCTGTATCTACGGTGATCAGAACGCCGACCGTACGCTGGCGCTGGTCGGCAGTTCCCATGTCGAACACTGGATCCCCGCTTTGCAGTTGCTGGCCGAGGAACACTCGTTCCGTATCCAGGTGTATCTGAAGATGGGCTGCCCGCTCACTCTGGACGACGATGTGACCTACAAGGGTGAACCGATTCCGGACTGCCGGGACTGGTCGCGCGAGGTCATCGACCGCCTCGGCATCGATCGCCCGGACTGGGTGTTCACCACCGGCACTCGCCCCCGTGACGACGGCGGCGACGAGACTCCGGACGACTATCTCAATGTTTGGTCGGCGCTGTCCGATCGCGGCCTGAACGTGATCACCATCCGCGACACGCCCTGGCTACGGCGTGATGGCGTCCGCTACAAGGCCGCCGATTGCCTGGCCAAGGGCGGTGACCGGATCAGCTGCGGCATGCGCCGCGAGGACGCCCTCGATCCGATCGATCCGCAGCTCGAACCGGCCTCCCGATTCCCGAGCGTATTTCCGATCGATCTCACCGATGGCGTGTGCGAGGCGGACGTATGCCCGGTCGTCGAGGGCAATATCCTTATCTACCACGACGAACACCATCTGACCGCCAGCTATTCGCGCTCACTGGCCGGACCGCTCGGTCGCCGACTACAGCCGGTGCTGCAATGGTGGTAGTCGTCCAGGTACCTGATAGACCTGACGAACGCTGACCACAGCGGGGTACCGTCGTCTGCGAGTCGAGAAGTGACGCGGAGGATCTGAGCGTGGTAACCGATCAACGCGGCCGGTGGAGAAGTCTTGTCGTCGCGGTGGTGCTCGCGGTATCGACCATGTACGCAGCTGTGGAACGGGCCGCACCGGCCATCGTCGCCACCGACCCGGCTCCCACGACCGCCGCCGGCACACCGCTGCGGATCAGCTACGGTGACACCCCGGACAATGTCGGTGACCTGTATCTGCCCGCCGATGGCTCCGACGGCAACTATCCGGTAGTGGTGCTGATCCACGGCGGTGGGTGGTCGCAGAACCGGACCATGACCCAGTTCGCGCCGATGTCGAAGTCGCTGGCCGAACACGGTGTCGCGGTATGGAATATCGAGTACCGGCGCGTCAATGGAAGCGGTGGCTGGCCGCGTACTCTCACCGATGTCGGTGATGCCGTCAACGCCCTGGCCACCGTGGTCCAACAGCGCTGTGGCGGGCGACTGGATCTGCGCCGCGTCCATGTGGCCGGACATTCGGCTGGCGGACAGCTCGCCGCATGGGTGGCCGGCCAACGCACCCCCGCGTCGAACCTGCCTGCCGCACACCCGATGCCGCGCGTCCTCAGCGCTACCCTCATGGCCGCGGTATTGGATCTGGAACTCGCCGCCACCAGCGGGCACGACGCGTTCGTGCGGAACCTACTCGGCGGCCTGCCCGACGAGGTACCCGACCGCTACCAGATGGCTTCTCCCATTGCCCACCTACCCATCGGCGTGCACATCACCGCGCTCCACGGGGACAAGGATCGCGTCGTCGCCCCCGAACAAAGCCGCCGCTACATCGCCGCCGCCACCCGCGCCGGTATCCCCGCGAACCTACGAATCCTGCCGGGAACCGGCCACGCCGAGTTCACCGACATCGCCTCACCCGCATGGGCCGCCGCCCAACAGACCATCCTCGACAATGTCGTGAACCTGCACTGAGCGATTTCTCAGCTCCCCTCGGCCACGGGCAGTCCGGCGAGCTCGGAATTGGAACGACTGCTGGCGCAGGCGAGTACGAGATCCAGACCCAGCCCAGTCGAGCTAGGCAAGGCTTGTCGAATCGGTTCTGGCGCCGGCATTCAGGATGCGGGCATCGACCCGGCAGCATGGTCGGTCCGACGGGACCGCGCCAGCGCCAGCCCACCGAGGATCGTGCCGATCAGCCCGAGTAGCACCGCGAAGACGGCGCCGGCCAGCCCGTTGCCGGTGCCGAGGCCGCCGGCGGCGTTGGCACCGTGGAGCCCACCGACGATCGCGCTGATCGGTCCCAGCACCAGGGCCCCGATGATCCGGACCCGCCCAGTGCCGGGCCGGCGGGATCGGGCGAGCGCAAGCCCACCGGCGATGACGCTGATCAGCCCCAGCACGGCTGCCACGCTGGGCACGGTTCGCCCTACGCCGAGTTCGTAACCGGCGGCGACAACGGAGATGTGCGTGGCCGGTACGGCAGACAGATCGAGCACGGACATTGCGGAACCTTTCGATCGAACGGCGGGGCCTTCCTGGCCGGCTCCGTCGTTGAATGGACGCAAACGATCGTCGCGTCTCGAGGCCGGAGCGTCGTCGGTCGGCAGACGGCAGCGGATACGACATTCGACGTAGGCAGCTGGCGCGGATACGCGCTCCTCGACGTAGACGGCCGCGCAGTTGGTCGGAAGTGTTCGGCCAGCCGGGAACCCTATGATCGCACCATGCAGGATCGCGTCACGTTGTTCCGCTTGCCTGCCTGGGCGCAAGACGTGCTGCTGGCGGTATTCATCACCGTGATGCAGGTCCAGGGCACCGTCGTCCGCAACAGCGGGCAGCCCGAAGCAGTGCTGCGCCCACTGTCGGACCTCGGATATCTCGGCTACATCCTGTTGATTGCCCCAGGTGCGGTCCTGGTCGTGCGCCGCCCCTGGCCAGTCGCGGTGTTCACTGTGACAGTGCTCGCCAGTGCCGCCTATTACGCTCTCGATTTCCCTGACGGGCCCGGATGGCTGGGCCTGTTCGTGGCCATCTACACCCTCACCGCCCGCGGCGACGGGCATCGCTCGCTGGTGCTGGCCGGTGTGGGGATCGCCGCCCTGACCACGGTCTGGCTGATCGCCGCCACCGACATCGAACCACCGGCCGCCATCGGCTGGGTGTATTTCCGGATCGGTGCGTCGGGCATGAGTGCCGCCCTCGGTGAGAGTGTCCGCTCGCGGAGATTCATTGCGGCACAAGCGCTGGAGCGCGCCGAGTTGGCTGAACGAACTCGTGAGGAAGAAGCTCGCGCCCGGGTCGACGCCGAACGGCTCAGGATCGCACGCGAAGTCCACGACACCGTCGCACACGCAATCGCCATCATCAACGTCCAATCCGGCGTCACCGCACACGTGCTCGACAAACGACCGGAACGAGCAGGCCAGACCCTGAAGGCCATCGAGCAGACCAGCTCTCGGGCACTGGCGGAGATGCGGGCTATCCTCGGCGTCCTCCGCGACGACCACAACGGCCGCGTCCCGCACCCCGGTCTCGCGCAGCTCGTTGAACTCTCCGCCATGGCGCGCGAGGCCGGGCTCGACGTCGACCTCGAGATGACCGCACCGCCCACACCGGTACCCAGCGTGGTCGGCAATGCCGTGTATCGAATCGTGCAGGAATCGATCACCAATGTGATTCGCCACGTCGGACCGACCCGGGTCATGGTCGCGCTGAACTACGGCACCGAAACCGTGGAAGTCCGGGTGACCGACGCGGGCCGGCAGCCGAGTTCGAAAACCGATGGGGCAGTTCACCACACGGACGAGGGCCGTACGCACCCGGGCACATGTGGCCGTGGCATCCTCGGGATGCGCGAGCGCTGTCAGCTCTTGGGCGGAGACCTCGACGCGGGGCCGCTCCCGTACGGAGGCTTCGCGGTCACCGCCCAGCTGCCCTTGGCCCCGACCGGACCGGCGAACGTATGAACGCCACTACATGCGCATCGAACGGCGATACTCCGATCAAGGTCCTGCTCGTCGACGACGAGCAGCTGGTGCGGTCCGGTTTTCGGCTCCTGCTGGATATCGAGGACGACATCGTGGTGGTCGGGGAAGCCGCCACCGGCGCCGAAGCCGTGGACAAAGCCCGTGCGCTGCGCCCGGATGTCGTACTCATGGACATCCGCATGCCGAAGATGGACGGCATCCAGGCCACCCGGGAGATCGCCACCACCGACGCGTTGCGCACCGTTCGCATCCTCATCCTGACCACCTACGACACCGATGCCTACGTCTTCGAAGGCCTGCAAGCCGGCGCCAGCGGCTTCCTGCTCAAAGACTGCGGCCCGGCCGAACTCCTGCACGGCATCCGTGTGATCGCCGCGGGCGAATCCCTGCTCGCACCGCGCATCACGCGCCGCCTCATCGCTCAGTTCACCGCACAACGCACAGCGAACAAGGCCGCCGAACATCGGCTCGCGGTCCTCACCGAACGCGAACGCGAGGTCCTGGCGCTGGTGGGGCAGGGGATGAGCAACGACGAGATCGGCGCCGAACTCTTTCTCAGCCCGGCTACCGCCCGCACCCATGTCAGCCGCGCCATGGTCAAGCTCGGTGCCCGCGACCGTGCGCAACTGGTCGTCATCGCCTACCGAACCGGACTCGTCACCCCATAGGCAATCGTTCGCGTCGTTATCGCGTTGTGCCTCAGCTGAATACGACGTAGCGCAGCCAGAGATAGGGCGCGGCGACGGCGATGGTGAAGGCGGTGACGAGCGGGCTCATGGCGACGTAGGGGTTGTCAGCTGCCAGGGCACGCTGGTCACCATGACACCGGCATCGGTGATCAGCTCCTTCCGTTGTGATGGGCATAGGCGCTCAACTGATGCACAGCTTCGACCGGATGCCGTGCCTGTATGCCATCGCCGATCGTCTCGAAGTGCCACCCGCCGTCGGTGCGGAACATTTTGCCCATCACCAACCCGGTATGCGACCTGCTGCCGGTGAGTTCGTATCGGGCGATCTCGGTGCCGGAGGCGCTGTCGACCAAGCGGCAGAACGCATTCCGGATCTCATCGAAGGTCTGACCGCTGTAGGAGGTCACAATGAAAAAGATCGTCGTGACCTGCGGCGGCAGCCGAGTGAGGTCGACAACGATCACCTCGTTGTCGCCATCGCCTTCACCGGTCACACTGTCACCGAGGTGCCGCACCGAACCATCCTGGGAGGTGAGCTGTGCATGGTAGACGACGTCTACGATGTTCGCACCGGCGAACAACAGCGCGGCCGCATTCAGATCAATGTCGGTGACCCGGGCGGAGAACCAGCGGCGCGGACGCGCCGGATCCCACCCGAGCCCCATACTCACATGCTCGAGCGCCGCCTCGGTGTCGTCGCGTAGCGAAAAGAGCACGAACTTCCCTTCGACCAGGGCGACCTCGCGGCAGCACGTCCGCCGACTCGCCGAGCTATCACTGTCGCCACCCTATGTCTTGACGTTTTCCTAACGCCGGAGACGGGGCAATTCGCCATCGTGGTCAGCAGCAGCGTGGTACTGGCTTGCCGGTCTTGTGGCTTTTCTGGTCGGCTCGGTGGGCCGTGCTCGGTGATCGGCGTCGACCGCGCAGGGTGTGCTCGAGGTGGGTGGGCTGTACCCGGCGGCGCCCAGCAGTCGGTGCTGGCCGCGATGCTCGGCGCGCGGCCCGAGATCTACGCCGTCGAGGTGAATTCGGTGGATGTCCACCTATCGGAGGATCTGCCGTTGGCGATCATCGCGCCGATGAACACCGTTGTACTGGATAGGACGGCGAAACCAATTGCGGTCGAGGGGACCGTGACTCAACTGCGTCGGGGCCGGTGCGACAACGGACAGTCTGTGCTGGTTGCTCGATACCCGTTGCGCCGCAACGATTCCGGTTCCGGTGGAGGTTGCGGCGAGGGAGTTTCCAGCGCGGGTGGGCGTTTGCGCGGACCAGGCTGGCTGAATCGGTTCCTCGATTCGGCATGCGAATACTCCATTGGGGACTAACGGGCGGGTGGCTGGAAGCCGGCGATATCGAGCTTCTGTCCGATTGCCGCGATGGCGTCGACGAGGGACCAGCCGCCGAGTTGTGGCCAGCCGTTGCCTTGTTCACCCCGCATCTGGATCCACTCGTCGCGGATGCGGCCGTCGGGGTCACGGGGCAGCGGTACCTGGGTCGGCCCTGGCGGTGGTGCGAACCCGGGCAGGCCGAGGGTCTGCCCGACGGTGGCGACACCATCGACGAGTGTATGACCGGCCAGTTGGGGCCAGCCGTTACCGCCGATACCCATGAATTGAATCCACATATCGGTCACCGGATCCGGCGCGACGACTCCGACACCGACCTGGTTGGCGAAGTCCTCTGGCGAGAATCCGTCGGCGGAGTTCATATCGCAGTTGCCGAAGGGTGGGGCGCCCTCGGGCAGGCCACCACCGTATCCCTGGCCGTTGGTGTACTGATGTGCGATCTGGCCGGGCAGGTTGGGGTTGCCGCCGTAGCCGGCGCCGATCATGTTGAGCCCATCCGGGCGCACCGGCCACATGCTGTCGAAATCGGGTCGGTTGGCGTAGCCGATGACCCGACGGGTGGAGCCCAGCCAGCCGGTCAGCCGCCAATAGGCGCGGTTGATACCGTCCGACTGGTCCCCGCCGGGATTGCCGCCCGATTCCACGTCGATCATGGAGATCATCTTCGGGTGCGGGCCGCCCGCCTGGCCGACCATGCTCCGGTGGGTGTCGACGGTATCGAGCCAGTTCGGCCGCCAATAGAAGTAGACGATGAAGCAGGCTATTCTGCCGGCGGCGGCGGCTCGAGCAGCCCACGCATAGTTCGAGTAGAAGTTGTTGTCCTGGTAGGTCCCATCGTTCGAGCGAAACGAAAAGATCTGATACGGATAGGAGTCATCGACCGGTACTTGGAACTCGGACACATCGGCGAAAAGGGAATCAACCATAATCCCCTCCAAGAGGTCGACCGGCCCTCGAGCTGACCGGATCTCGGGTGGTGGCTATCCAATTCTCCAGGGCCGCAGCCCGTCACGTCATCGATAGTCCACTTCTCGTGACCGCCTCGTAACCGGTAACGCCCCAACCAAACCCGTCGCCGTTCGAGCTACCCGCCACCGCCCGCCACGACGGCGCGGACCCTCAGCTGGGTCGCGGTCAGCTGCTCGTTACCGCACGCTGTCGTGGCGCGCTCGAGATACCGCGATGCGGTGTTGTCGGGCGGGTAGATCCGCAGCCCCGGCACCGCCACCGGCTGACACTGCTCAGGCGGAATGTTGTGCACATTGACCGCGAACACAAGCGCCGACGCCTGGCCGCTGGGAGCCAACTGAACCGGACCGGACGAGGTGCCCTCGCGGGCGGCGGGCGCACCGACGGGTGCGCTGTCGGGTCCGGTGGCATAGGAGATACCCGGGAAACCTTCGAGTGCACACGGACCGGACCCGTTGTTGGTGAACACGATCGGGAAGGCGACAGTTCCGGCAGCCACGGTTTCCGGTCCCAGACCGGCCGCCAGATCGGATGTCCGACATTGCGGTGCAACAGCATTCGAATCGCGCGCGGCCGGCGTCACCGATGGTCCCGAAACCACATGCAGTGCCGGGCCCGCGCTGTGGCTCGTCGTATCCGGCGCCGACTGTTCGGAACCGCAACCACTGACGGTCGCGGCCGTAGTCACAGTGAGCAGCCACCACGCTATCCGCCATCGCCTCACAACAACTCACCGTACTCCGCAAGCGGGCGAATGTGCAGCGCAAACGCAATCACCACGACCGGATACGCCACGAAGGATCGGGCATGGTCGGCGGTGCGAACAGCCCAATATCCCGGGCCACATGCCCTCTCGGCACGACTCCAGCACTGACCCCACATGGCTCCGGGCAGGTCGTGTCGTGTTCGGGGAAAGGTGAGGCTCAGGTGTCGTTGGCGAGTGAGTGGCGCAGGTTGAACGCGCCAAGGACGACCGCTTCGCAGGTCGCGGTCCGGCCCGGATCGAATGGTCCTGGGCCAGACCGGGATTGCGCGTGCCGGTCAGTTCGCCACGTTGTCGAAGGTGCCGGCCTGGTAGGAGCCGCCCTTGGTCTTGGTGATCACCAGCAGCCGGTTGACAGCGTTGATCATCGCGACCAGGTAGACGAGCGCGGCGATCTGGTCGTCGTCGTAGTGCTTGCGCACCAGGGCCCAGGTCTCCTCGGACACACCGTGATTGGCGTCGGCCAAGCGGGTGCCCTCCTCGGCCAAGGCCAGCGCGGCCTGCTCGGCCTCGGTGAACACCGTGGATTCACGCCAGGCGGCGACCAAGTTGACTCGGACGGCGGGTTCACCGGCGGCGGCCAGTTCCTTGGCGTGTGCGTCGACGCAGTATCCGCAGCCGTTGATCTGGCTGGCGCGCAGCTCGACCAATTCGATCAGAGGTCTCGGCAGCGGCGACTGCAGGATCGCCAGGCTGGTGTTGGCGAAGCGCTTGCCGATCTTGGCGCCGAGCTCGTTGGCGTTCAGGTCGAAACGGGGTTCCATCATGTGATCCTCACTCGCAGTGCTGAATTGGACGATCACAAGACGGCGGTACTCCAGCTGACATAACGCCGCCGCGGTGTGATGTGAACCACGCAGGTTCCATGTCACAAAACGGCGGGCGCCGTCGTCACGCTGGTGGCAGAGTCGAGAGAAAGCAGCAGCCTCATGGCAGCAACGATGCGGACCCCACCCGACGGTCGCGACGACGGCGGTCGCCCAGACCCCGCAACCGAAGCGTTTGTCACCCACCGCAATCCGCTGTTCACCGTCGCTTATGAGATGCTCGGCTCGGCCGCCGATGCCGAAGACGTTCTGCGGAAAACCCGGCCGAGCGCTGTTCGGCCGGGCTGGAGATCGGCAGCGGGCGTTTGATATTCCCGCTGCACTGGCCGCAATCCCTGGGTTCGCTGGAGTTCCCGATCAGCTACCGCGGTCACCGGCTGACCATCCGGATCAGCGGCGAGGGTATGCGAGTGCGGTCCGAGCTGGGTCTATGGAATGGGAATACGACGGTGGAGCAGCCGTCGGAGCCGGGTTCGCCGAGGTTTGGAGGTGGCGGAGTTGGAGGGCGCGGGGGTGGCCGAGACGATCTGGGCGGCCTCGCGGGTTTTTCGGCGGCCTGGACTTCGCCACGAGAGTGGATGACGCGGGCGCGGCGTTCGCGTTCGGCCTCGGCCCGGCCAGCGATGGCACGCTGCATGCCCGCCGGGATCTCGACGTCGCTGATATCGACGAGGTCGACCTTCACGCCCCACGGCTCGGTCTGCTCGTCGGATTCAGGGGGATTCGACACGGCATGCGGGCCAGTGCGAGATCACGACAGAACGCTGCGCGCGCTAGGAGAAGTGTCCCTTTTCCGCCTGCTCCATCAAGCGCATGAACTGTTCGGTACGCATGTGGATAAGCGTCTCGTGGTCGCCGGCCTCGAAGTAGATGTCGGGTTGAGTGCTCAGGCTTTCGTCCATCAGTGTTTTCATACCGTAGGCGGTGCAGAGGGGTGGGATGGCGCCGACTTCACAGTCTTTGAAGACTTCGCGTATGTCCGACTCGTTGGCCAGCGATAGACGCCGTCCGGTTTGGTCCCACAGCTTCGGCAACCGCAGGTGATGACTGGATGGCAGCACGGCACCGACGTACCCTTGCTCGTCCTCGAGGAGAATCGTCTTGGCGAGTCGGTCGCTGGGGATAGCCGCCGTTACGGCTGTCTCGGTGCTGCTATGGCTGTGCGGATGTCGCACGACTTCATATTCGACGCCTGCATCGCGTAGGCACATGTGCACGGTAGGTGACATGGGCATGGCGGAACCTCCACTGGCTGGTTGGCACCACTTCTGAACCCGGCGGCCCTAGTCCTTCATCATAGCCCTGACACGCGTCCGCGAGGCAGGTGTCAGCCCTGCTCGAACTCATGGCCGAGTCCGGCCACACAAACCCAACAACCTGCGCGCCCGACGCGCCTGCCGAACGTGTGACCGGATCACACAGCTCACATTATTGGGACATCGGTGGTGCCCAAGCGCGAAAAACGGTTGCCGGATCCGCATACCGCGTATCAGCCAGCGCATGGACGATGTCGCAATTGCGGCGGACCAGCGGCCAGGCCGGCGAGTTCGCCCGCTGGTACGTTGTAGCCGCTTCTCCGCAAGGTCTCGTGGATGAAGCCCTGCGTCTCGTCCGCCGGGGCGCCCTGCACCACGCTGTCTTCCCAGTCCCGGTTGGTCACTCCTTCCCGCAGTTGCGGCGTTGCAAGGTGCCAATCGGTATGGCGTTGATACGAATCTGCCGCGCGTAGGACTGCTGCCTCATCGAAGGGGCGGCCGATCAGTTGGGCGGCCGAGGGCAGCCCGTCGGAATCGAAGCCGATCGGCATCGACAGCGCCGGATTTCCGAGCGCGTTCCAATACGCGGTGTGATACGAAAAGGACTCTCCCACAAACAGTGTCGCGGTGTAGGCGCCACTGGCCTCGACCCGAGGTGCCGGTCGGGTGACGGTGGGAGTGAGGACGAGGTCGACAGTGTCGAACAGTCGTGCTACCGCTGTAGTGGGGCAACGTCACATCCACCACCGTCGCGCCGGCCGTTTCGAGGGTGGATACCGCGTCGGCGAACAACCGTTTCAGTGTTGGATCGGCGTCGCCCGAAAACGTCTCGAGCATATCGACGCCGATCGTGCAGCCGGTCAGATCGCCGGTCAGAGCGTGCGGGAAGTGGGGGACCTCGTCTTGGGCCGTGGTTCGGTCCGTTGCATGCGAGCCCGCCATGACGGCGAGCAGCACACTGCAGTCGTGGGCGCTGCGCGCCATGGGACCGATGCAGTCGAGTGTGTATCCCAGGGGCACGCATCCAGACTTCGGCACCCGCCCGTAAGTCGGCTTTATGCCGGTGATTCCGTTCAATGCGGATGGCATACGGATGCTCGCACCGGTATCGGTGCCAACCGCCGCGAGGAACATGCCGGCGGCGCATCCCGATGCCGACCCTGAGCTCGATCCGTCCGCCCAGCGTGTCGGGTCCCAAGGGTTGCGGGGGATCGGAAACGGTTTGGCCGGGTCAGGAGAACCGAACGCGAACTCCATGGTGGTGGTTTTTCCCACGATGACCACCGATCGGGACCGCTGCCGCGGCCAGGGTGATGTGCCGGTACCAGGCGCCGTAGCTCGCCCACACCTACCTCGCCGTCACCGCCGCGATCTCCCCAAAAGCATTGGCAGCGGCCTCATTCCACTCACGCTCGGCGAAATCAAGCGTCTCCTGGCACGCCTGATCACCCCACTCCCGGACCCCACCCGGCTGCTCCGCTGGTCGACATGGCGACGAAGACACCAACACCAGGCAAAACAAGCCCACTACCAGCGAAGACGGGCATCACATCACGAAGTGATGCTGGAGTACTAGCACGACAGTTGTATTTCGTTGTGCTGCATGGTGATTGATTCTGCGGTAGCTTGTCGGCTGATGCTGGATGATGTTGTGGCCGAGGATGTT
>NZ_JBFAXH010000012.1:0-49719 GCF_040680755.1 Nocardia sp. NPDC051990
CGCATGCGCTTCGACGACTCGGACGCGAGACGGGCCGCGAACTCCTCGCTCGTAAGACTCGCTCCGTTGTGGTGGCTGATGGAGGGGCGTTCGGCGCTTGATGTGCACACGCCAGGCGGTCGAGTTCAGTGCCTGCGGCGTATGTGCTTCGACGATTCGGATGTGAGATGGCCCGCGAACTTCTCGCTTGTGGGGCTTGCTCGGTGGTGGTCGCGGATGGCAGGTCGTTCGGTGCTTGATGTGTACGTGTCGGGCGGTGGAGTTCGGTGCGTGTGGCGTGTGTGCTTCGAGGAGCTGGGTGTGGGTCGGCCGCGAAGTCGTCGCTTGTGGGGCTCGCTCTGTGGCGGTCGAGAATGGGGGCTTGTCACGGTTCAAACACAGTTGACCAGTGTGCTGATTGTCTCGCGCATATCCGGCGCCATCGGCAGATCTGCCAATGTCGCGGCATCTATCCAGGCGAAGGCGTCGTGTTCGCCTGGGGCCAGCGCGACCGCGCCTGGTTCCACCTCGACGATGAAGCTGTACTTGCGCACTCGGGGCTTGGTCCTGGTGGCGTAGTCGAAGTCGCCGAGGAATTCGGTGATGGCGCGGACGCGCAGCCCGGTCTCTTCGAACAGTTCCCGCACCACGCATTGGGCCAGGGTTTCCCCGGATTCGACTCCGCCACCGGGCAGTTCGTACATGCCGCCGTGGTAGTCGTCCGGTACGCGGCGCACCACCAGGAGTTTGCGATCGCGGAATACCGCGACACCGACGACGAAATCGCTGATGCCGTCGCGCTGTGCCGCATCGCGGAGTTGCCGCTCGATGTGTGCGAGCACCTCGGTTCGCATTCGTTCGTCGCCTCCGATTCCGTTGTGGCACATGATGTTATGAATCCGCCGTGCGCACGTTCAGACCCCTGTCGTTCGGTGATGGGCCGTGCCGACCGCAGGTTCGCCCAACCGGTCGGTACTGCTCGCTCGCCGTTCAACCGTCGGCCGCTGGTGACTGCTCGCAGGTCACTCGCAAAGATCGGCTCGCGTAAACTGCCGAGTGCAGGACAACTTACTAGGAAATCGGAGTACCACGTCATAAGTGCTCCTACCCTGAAAGCTGATCGGTGCACGGTCCTGAGAGGAGGGCCACGATGTCCACACTCACGACACCACACATCGATGTCCATCGCGGCGGCGATCGCATGAAAACGCGCGTGTCCTGGCTGGATTCGAAGCACTCGTTCTCCTTCGGGGAGCACTACGATCCGGACAACACCCATCACGGGCTGCTGCTCGTCAATAACGAGGATATTGTTTCCCCTGGTCAGGGCTTCGAAACCCATCCGCACCGGGATATGGAGATCGTGACCTGGGTGCTCGGCGGCTCCTTGGTGCACCAGGATTCGCTCGGGCACAGCGGCGTCATCTATCCCGGTCTGGCACAGCGGATGAGTGCGGGCACCGGAATCCTGCATTCGGAGAAGAACGACTCCTGGCGCCTGGACCGCGGCACCGAACACGATGAGCCGGTCCATTTCGTGCAGATGTGGGTTGTGCCGGACGAACCGGGTCTGGAGCCCGGATATCAGCAGTTGGAGATCGACGACGAATTGGCGCACGGCACCCTGGTGACCGTGGCCTCCGGCCTGCCGCGCTACCGCGATCGCACCGCGATCGCCATCGGTAGCAGCCATTCGGCGATGCATGTGGCGCGGCTGGTGGGTAGCGGGGAAACCGAACAGGCGATCGACCTACCGGACGCGCCGTATCTGCATCTGTTCGTCGCCAGGGGCGAGGTGGGGATGGAGGGCGTCGGTCCGCTGTACGCGGGTGACGCTGTGCGCCTGACCAGATCGGGTGGCCAGCGGGTGATCGCCAACGGGCCCGCGGAGATCCTGGTCTGGGAGATGCACGCTCGGCTCGGCTCGACGTAGCGTGTTCGGCACATTGACATCCCTGCTCAGGGAGTGCGATCAGAAGGCGACCGCAACACAAGCGCACCGGCTGAGAGGAAGCCTCATGACGCAATATCCACCACCGGG
The DNA here is from genome assembly GCF_040680755.1 of Nocardia sp. NPDC051990. NCBI lineage: Bacteria > Bacillati > Actinomycetota > Actinomycetes > Mycobacteriales > Nocardiaceae > Nocardia > Nocardia sp. NPDC051990. Next base: position 2,021 of record NZ_JBFAXH010000012.1, read on the forward strand.
TCAGTACCCGCCGCCACCGGATCAGGGGCAGCCGAACTACTGGCAGGAATCCCCGAAGCGCAAGGGCATGGCGATCACCGCACTGGTGCTCGGCATTCTCGGATTCCTGACTTGCTGGACGCTGATCGGCGGTTATCTGTTCGGCTTCTTCGCGTTGATCTTCGGCATCATCGCGCTGGTCAAGATCCGTTCCGGGAGTGCGGGCGGTACCGGGATGGCGGCCACCGGGTTGATCCTGGGTGTGCTCTCGCTGGTCGCCGCGATCGTGCTCAGCATTGTCGGCTGGCATTTCTTCGTCGACTCCGGCGGTAAGGATTATCTGGACTGCGTGCAGAAGGCGGGCAACGATCAGACCAAGCTCAACGAGTGCCGGGACAAGTGGCAGCACAGTATCGAGCAGAGCTACAGCGTGACGGTCACTCCACACCCGACCCGTTGACAACACCCCTGATGCCCGTGACGACCGACCGGCGGCCGCTGCTCGCGCATGTGCGGGTGGCGGCGATGACATCGCCGAGTTCCGGGCGGTAGTCGCCATCCGGCGGTGCGATCCAGATCCGGTAGCCGCTCTGCTCATCGGTCGGTGAGGGCAGCACGATCCGGCTGCCCGGCAGCGCCACCGAGGCGCAGACCCGGAACAACTCCGGAAACAGCGTCATATCCAGGTATGAGTTATCGGTTGGGCCGGTCAGGAAGGACCACCGGTCCGAGCGCGGATGCGCGATGATCGGTCCGGTCTGCCCGGAGGTGGCCAGGAGGTGGGCGCGGACCCGCTTGCCGAGTGCGGCGGGCATGACGACCGCACCGACCGCGCCGATTTCCAACAGGATTCGTCCGAGTGCCGGATCAACGACCCCATACAGGCCGTTGTCCTTGCGGTAGCAGCGACAGCGCGCCAATGCGTCCTGGGCCGCCGCGAAATGCTGGGCTGCCAGGTAGCTACGCGATTGCATGCGCGACGTACTCATGACGAACCTCGCCTCGACTCTGAGTGGATCGACGTGAAAACCGAAGTTGCCGCTGGAATCGACAGTAAACCCGCACAAGTTCCATGACAATAGTCACACGCCGGGTAAATTCCGGCGTACCATCTCGGGCCATGGCACCCGTTTCGCCGACCGTCGCTCGCTGGGAGCTGGTGCTGCGCCTGCGCGAATTGCGCGAATTGCGCGGCTTCGATTCGGCCACCTTCGCCAAGCGGGTCGGATTCACCCCGGCCAACTGGTCGCATGTCGAGAAGGGGCGCCGGGTGCTCACCACGAACACCATCGGCCCGGTGCTCGAACTGCTCGAGGTGGATGCTGAGGAACGCACGGAATTGCTGACCCTGCTCGAGGCGAGTAAGCAGCGCGGCTGGTGGGCCAAATCGTCGGCACTGATCGGTCCGGAACTGCAGCGGCTGTATGGCATGGAGTACGGCGCGCAGAGCATTCGCAGCTATGACAGTTTGGTTTTCCCGGGTCTGCTGCAGTCCGAGGACTATGCACGGGCGCTCATCAGTGCCGATGTGATGATCCGGCCGGTTCAGGTCGAGCAACTGGTAGCCATCCGGATGCGGCGGCAGGAGCGGTTGCGCGGCAAGAAACCGGTAGAACTGACCGCGGTTATCGGCGAGGGCACGCTGCTGCAACAGACCGGTGGGCCGGAGGTACTGCGCGGGCAGTTGGAGTATCTGGCCAAGTCGATCGAGCAGCTCGACAATATCGAGGTGCGCGTCATCCCGTTCGCGGCGCGGGCGGGTGCGGTGCTCGGCGGGTCGAGCTTCCACCTGATCGACTTCGCCGGCGAACAGTTGCCGACCTTCGCGTGGGCCGAGAGCGCGGTCTTCGGCGGAGCGGTCGACGATCCGGAACAGGTGCGCGATTTGAGCTTCGCTTACGTTCGCGCACTGGAACAATCGTTGAATCGTGCAGCATCATTGGCCCTGATCAGCAGGTATGCACGAGTGTAAAATCCTGCCCATGGCCACCACCGCTACCCTCCGGTCGGTTTTCTCTGACTGGTTCACGTCGAGTCGATCGAACAACGGCAATCAATGCGTCGAGGTCCGGTTCGATGGTGACGTGGTGCTCATCCGTGACAGCAAATACCGCCGCAACCCGGCCAACCGCCCTGCTGAAGAGCCCGTCATCACCGTCACCGCGAGCCTTTGGACATCGTTCATCCACCTACTCAACAGCGGCCGATCGCACAACGAGCTGATCGCAGACACCTCCGCCGACGGCAGCGCCACCCTGCGCCACGGCGGTATCACCCTCTCCTACACCGCCGAGGAGTGGGATGCGTTCGCCGCCGGCGCGCGCGACGGCGAATTCGACCGCGTCATCGTGCCCGTCTGACGGCGCCGCCCCGGCCGTTCGTGCGGCCGGGGCCTACTCGGCGACGGCGGCCCGCGCCCCATCTCTGCATACTGGAGATCGTGACCTCCGATCTGAGCAGTCCCTCCGGTATCGATCTCTCGCACCTCGACCACGCCGTACGCGTGCAGGACGATCTGTTCGTCCATGTCAACGGCGGGTGGCTGGATACCTATGAGATACCGGCGGATCGTGCGGTCGACGGCGCCTTCCGGACGCTGTACGACCAGGCGGAGCTGGATGTGCAGACGATCATCCGGCAGGCCGCGGACTCGGCGGCGGAGCACGGCAGTGACGCGCGCAAGATCGGCGATCTGTACTCGAGCTTCATGGACACCGACACGGTGGCTGCGCTGGGGCTGGCGCCCATCGCGGGGGAACTCACCGAGCTCCACGAGGTCGCCGATCGCAGTGCCTTCGCCGCGCTATTGGGTCGCCTGCAACGCACCGGTGTCGGCGGCGCGCTCAGCTTCTACGTCGATACCGACGATAAGAATTCCAACCGGTATCTGGTGCACGCCACCCAGTCCGGGATCGGACTGCCCGACGAGTCCTACTACCGGCAGGACGAATTCGCCGCGATCCGGGCCGAATACATCCAGCACATCGGTCGGATGTTCACATTGGCCGCCGCCGAACCGCAGATCGCGGCCCTGCTGCCCGCCGACCTGGCGACGGTCGGACAGCGGATCTTCGAATTGGAGCGCAAGCTCGCGGCCGGACACTGGGATGTGGTGCGGCGCCGCGATGCCGAGTTGAGCTACAACCTCACCACCTTCGACGCGCTGGTCGCCGAGCATCCGGAATTCGACTGGCACGCCTGGACTGCCGCGCTCGCCGAGGGGATCTCGCCGTCGGGTCCCGATCTATTCGCCGAACTGGTTGTGCGCCAGCCGGATTACGTGCGCACCTTCGCCCAGACCTGGGCAGCCGAACCGCTCGCCGACTGGCGGGCATGGGCGATGTGGCGGCTGCTGCGTTCGCGGGCGGCCTATCTCACCGATCCGATCGTCGAGGAGAATTTCGACTTCTACGGCCGCACCCTGACCGGCGCGCAGGAGAACCGGGAACGCTGGAAGCGCGGTGTTTCGCTGGTGCAGGATCTGCTCGGTGAGGCGGTCGGCAAACTGTATGTCGCCGAACACTTTCCGCCGGAGGCCAAGGCGCGGATGGTCGAGCTGGTAGCCAACCTACAGGAGGCCTATCGCCGCAATATCGCTGAGCTGGACTGGATGGGGCCGGATACCAGGGCGGCCGCGCTGGCCAAATTGGAGAAGTTCACCCCCAAGATCGGCTACCCGGACAAGTGGCGCGACTACTCCTTGATCGTCATCGTCCCGTCCGACCTGGTCGGCAACTATCGACGCGGCTATGCCGCCGAACACGATCGTGATCTGAACAAGCTCGGCGGTCCGGTCGATCGTGCCGAATGGTTCATGACACCGCAGACGGTGAATGCTTACTACAACCCTGGCATGAACGAAATCGTCTTCCCCGCGGCCATTCTGCAACCGCCGTTCTTCGATATGCACGCCGACGACGCCGCCAACTACGGCGGTATCGGTGCGGTGATCGGCCACGAGATCGGCCACGGTTTCGACGATCAGGGCGCCAAGTACGACGGCGACGGCAATATGGTCGACTGGTGGACCGATGCCGATCGCGCCGAATTCGGTAAGCGCACAAAGGCTTTGATCGACCAGTACAACGTGCTCTCGCCGAAGGCACTATCCGACGACCACACCGTCAACGGCGAATTCACCATCGGCGAGAACATCGGCGACCTCGGCGGGTTGTCCATTGCCCTGGCCGCCTACCGGATTTCGCTCGAAGGTAAGCAGGCGCCGGTCATCGACGGTCTCACCGGTCTGCAACGCGTCTTCTACGGCTGGGCACAGGTATGGCGGACCAAGGCCCGTACCGAGGAGGCCATTCGCCGGCTGGCCACCGACCCGCATTCGCCGCCCGAGTTCCGTTGCAATGCGGTGGTTCGCAATATCGACAGCTTCCACGAGGCCTTCGACGTACAGCCGAACGACGAGCTGTATCTGGAGCCCGCGCAGCGCGTCAAGATCTGGTGATCACGCGGCGGGTGCGAGGACGCCGGGCTCAGCGCAGGCGTTCCTCGGTTTCGCCGTCGAAGAAGTAGATCTCGTCGAGTTTCGGGCGCAGGTGCAGGCGATCGCCGAGGGCCACTTGAAAGCGTCGGTCCACCCGGGCCAGTACTTTGCCGGAGCGGCTGCTCCATTCCTCGGTGACGCCGTGGCTGTAGATGAAGGATTCGGCGCCGAGTTCCTCGAGCAGTTCGGCGGCCACGGCGAGGCTGTTCGCGGTCTCGGTGGTGGTTTCCCAGGATTCCGGACGGATACCGACAATGACTCGCTCGCCAGTTGCGGTGCGGGGCAAGGGGATGCGCAGCTCGCCAAGGACCGCGGCGCCGTCGCGAACCGGGGCGTCGAGCAGATTCATGCCGGGTGAGCCGATGAAGCCCGCGACGAAGGTATTGACCGGGTCGTCGTAGAGGTCACGGGGTTTGGCGATCTGCTGGAGTTTCCCTTCGCGCAGCACCGCGACCCGATCGCCCATGGTCATGGCCTCGACCTGGTCGTGGGTGACATAGACGGTGGTGGTGCCGAGCCGTTTCTGCAGGGCCGCGATCTGGGAGCGGGTGCTGACCCGCAGTTTCGCATCCAGATTGGACAGCGGTTCGTCCATGCAGAAGACCTGGGGTCGGCGCACGATGGCTCGACCCATGGCGACGCGCTGGCGTTGGCCGCCGGAGAGTTTCGCCGGTTTGCGGTCGAGCAGCTGCTCGAGTTCGAGCATTTTCGCCGCCTCCCGCACCCGAACCGCGGTATCCGCCTTGTTCATTCCGGCATTGCGCAGTGCGAAGCCCATATTCTGCGCGACGGTCATATTCGGATAGAGCGCATAGCTCTGGAATACCATCGCCACATCGCGGGCGCGCGGCGGCAGTCCGGTGACGTCCTTACCACCGATCAGGATGCGCCCGGCCGCAACGGATTCCAGTCCGGCCAGCATCCGCAGACTGGTCGATTTGCCGCAACCCGATGGGCCGACGAGGACGATGAATTCCCCGTCGGCGATATCGAGTTCCAAGTTGTCGACGGCGGGCGCCGGCGCACCGGGATACAGATGCGTCACCCCGTCGAAGTGCACTGTTGCCACGGCGTCGATCTCCCTCTTGGTTGGTGCTTACTTGGGCAGCTTCGGCGTGATCTGCCGGTCGATAATGGCCTGCAGCTGACTGGCCACATTGGCGAAAGCCGTTGCCGGATCGGCATTCTGCAGACCGATCTGCTCCAGTCCGGTGCCGATGATCTGGTCAGCGCCCGGTACGAACACCCGCGCGTAATCCTGCGATTTGGTCACCGCGAGCTGCTCGATGGCGACCTTCGAATTCGGATTCTTCGCCAGGAAGTCGACCTCGCTCGGATCGGTCACCGCGGACTTGCGCACCGGCATGTATCCGGTGCCCTGCGAGAAGTAGGCGGTATTGGCGGCATTGGTGATGAACTCGATGAACTTCAGCGCGTTCACCTTCCGCTGATCCGAGATCCGGGACGGAATCGCCAGTCCGGCACCGCCGGTGGTGACGCCGGGGCCGTTGGGATGCGGCAGGAATGCGGTGCCGAATTCCAGTTTGCCCTCGGCATTCTTCTGGATGCCCTTCAGATCGCCGGTGGAGGCGATGGTGGAGGCGATGACACCGGTGCCGAAGTCGACGGCGATCTGCGGTTTGATGCCGGCGTACTTCTTGGTGTGGATCATATCGCGCAGGAATTGACCCGCCGCAATGGTTTTGGGGTCGGTGAACTTCAGCGTCCACTGATCGGAGTAGGCGCCACCGAAGGTCCAGTTCGGACCCTGGAAGGTCCAGGCCAGATAGTTCTTGGCGTCACCCCAGCCGTGGGCGAGCTTGCCGTCGCCGATCACGGACTGGATCTTCGGGCCCCACTCGTCGAACTCCTGCCAGCTCTGCGGGCCGCGGTCGGGCAGTCCGGCCTTCGCCCAGATGTCTTTGTTGTAGTAGAACAGCGGCGTCGAGCGCGAGTACGGCAGCGCATAGTGCTTACCGTTGAAGACATAGTCGGCGGCCAGCGAATCGACATAGTCGCCGAGCTCGACCCCGGCGTCGGCGAAGTGCGAGTCGAGCGGTTCGATGGTGCCGTTGAGCGCGTAATTGAACCACCAGACATCCGACAGCACAACGACATCGGGCAGCTCACCGCCGGATAGCGCCGCATTGAACTTCTGCGACACCTCCTCGTAGTTCTTACCCGCGTCGACCAGATTGACCTTCAGATCCGGATGCTTGGCCTGGAATCGGTTGATCAGCTCGGTCTCGAGTTCCTTCGAGGTGCCAGGGTGATTCGACCAAAAGGTAATGGTGTTGGCGTCACCGGCCTGCTTATCGCCACCGCCGCTGCCCGCACATGCGGTCAGTGCGGTACCCGCCGCAAGTGCACCGGCCAGGCCGATGAATCCGCGCCGCGACAGTGCCGGGAATTGTGAAGTGGACACTGGTTTCTCCTTATAACTCAGCATCGCGTAGCGATTCCGTGAGGGTGGTGGTCGGGCTCAACCCTTGACCGCACCCGAGGTGAGGCCCTTGATCATGTGGCGCTGTAGCAGCAGGAAGACGATGAGGATCGGCAGCATGGTCAGCAGCGTCCCCGCCATCACCGGTCCCCAATTGGTGACGCTCGGATTCTCGGTGTTCTGCAGCAGGGTCAGGCCGACCGGCAGCGTGGCGACCCTGGTGTCGTCGGCCATCAGGAACGGCCAGAGGTATTCGTTCCACTCGTTGACCAGCGTGACCACCGCGAAGGCCACCATCGTCGGTCCGGACATCGGCAGCACCACCCGGGTGAGCAGGCGCCACCAGTTGGCACCGTCCATCCGGGCCGCCTCGATCACCTCCGAGGGCAGCGAGAGGAAGTGATTGCGCATCAGGAAGGTGCCGAAGGCGACCCCGCAGAGCGGAATGATGATGCCCTGGAAGGTATTTCGCCAGCCCAACTGGGCGATCAGCGCGTAGTTGGAGATCACCGTGATCTGATTGGGCACCATCAGCGCCGCGATGATCACCAGGAAGACCAGGGTCTTGCCCGGAAAGCGCAGGAACACCAGACCGTATGCGCTGAACACCCCGAGCACGAATTTCACCAGCGCGATGATCCCGGTGATGATCAGCGAATTGCGCAGGAAGGTCCAGAACGGCAGCGTGGTGGTGGCGTCCTGGTAGTTCGCCGGATGCCAACTGTGCGGCCAGTACACCGCGGGCTGGGTGTAGATATCCGGACGTGCCTTGAACGAGGTGATGAAGATCCAGAACAGCGGAACACCGACGATGATCAGCACGCACACCATCGCGGCATATCCGAGCACGGTCACCGCCCGCTGTCTGCGGCGATACGAAACAGTCTCCACGCTGTTTCGCTGGCGGCCCGCGGGGGTCGCTACGTAGTTACCCATGCTGTCTCCTCCGCGTCGGTCGCTGCGGCCGAGCGTGTTTCACTGCTCGCCCCGATCCATAACGCGCACCTGGACCAGCGTGACGACCAGCAGCACGAGGAACATTATGGTGGCGACCGTCGCGCCGTAGCCGGCCCGGAAGTTGCGGAAGGACTCCTGGTAGACCTGGTAGACCATGGTCGTGGTGCCGGTGCCGAGCGGCCCGCCGCGGGTCATCACATTGATGATGTCGAAGACCTGCAGCGAGTTCAGCAGCACCGTGATCGACAGGAAGAATGTGGTCGGACGCAGTTGCGGCAAAAGCACTTTGGTGAAGGTGGTCCAGCGGCTCGCGCCGTCCATCTCGGCCGCCTCCATGAGATCGGCGCGGGTGCCCTGCAGCGCGGCCAGGTAAATCACGAAGGTGTAGCCGAGGTTCTTCCAGATATAGGTGACCGTCACCATGAACAGCGCCCAGCGCGGGTCCTGGTAGAAGTCCGGGACCTGGTCGACGCCGATGCGGTGCAGCACATCCTGGATCAACCCGAAGCTGGGATCGAAGATGAACTGGAAGGCGACGCCGATGGCCGCGCCGGAGATCACGAACGGCGCGAAGATTGCCGAACGAACCACATTGCGGCCGAATAGCTTACGGTCCAGCAGCAGGGCCAGCGCCAGACCGAGCACCATGCTGCCGACCACGGCGGCCACGGTGAAAACCACGGTATTGGTGACGATCTGCCAGGAGTCGTCGCGACCCCACCACTCCCGGTAGTTCGCGAACCCGATGTAGGTCACGAAGTTGTCGGAGATATTGAAGTCGGTGAACGAGAGCCGGATATTGTCGGCCAGCGGGCGGTAGACGAACAGTGTCAGCAGCACCAGATTCGGCCCGAGCAAGACCAGGAACAGCGCATAGTCTTGCCACGGCCGATTGCGCAGTCCGCGTCCGCGTGATTGGGGCAGCACTCGTTCCGGCCGGGTTCGCACGGTCGAAACTCTACGGCGCGTAGCAAACAATCGGTTAACGGCGAACGCTGATACGCTGAACTTCTCGCGTGCTCTCCGGACCTTTTGCCGGTCGTCGGGTGCGAGGCCACCTTCGTCGCGGGCCGACAGTCGCGCGGGTGGCTGGATGTCGGGCGTACTCGAGGAGTTACCCATGTGCTCGTCCGCCTCCCCGGGCCGTTTGCCGGTCGTGGGGTGTGGTGCGACCTTGCCGGCGGGCCGACGGTCGTGCGGGTGTTCGGATTTTGGGCGTACCCGGCGAGTTACCCATGTTCTCCCGAAATCAGTTGTAGCGTTCCGCTACTCGGGAGGTTAACTGCCAATTGGTCTGTCGTCCGGAAAATCCCGAACACCATCTGCTGAACAAAAAGAACTCAGCCCAGGCCCTTTGAGGCTTGGGCTGAGTTCAGCTCGGGGAGCATCCGACCAGACGGTCAGTCGTTCCAGTCGCCGAGGCCGTCGCGGGCGTTCAAGGTGCCGCCGGTGGTGTTCTGGACGATGACCGGGTCACCCTTCTTGGCGTTCTCGAAGAACCACTTGGCGTCCTCGGTACTGACGTTCAGGCAGCCGTGGCTGGAATTCGAAACACCTTGCTGCGCAACCGACCACGGGGCCGCGTGTACGAAGATGCCGCTGTTGGAGATCCGGGTGGCGTACTCGACGTCGACCTTGTAGCCCTCGGGATCGGTGATCGGCACGCCGTAGGTGGACGAATCCATGGTCATCTTGCGCAGCTGCTCGCCGACGAAGTATGTGCCGTTCGGGGTCTCGTGCTTGGTCTTACCCATCGAGGTAGGCATGGTCATGATCTCCTCGCCGTTGCGAGTGATCGTGATGGTGTGTGTGTCATCGTCGGCGGTGGCGATGAAGGCGTCACCGATCCGGTATGCGGTGCGGGTGCCACCCGCCTCGACCGTCACATCGGTATCGGCCGGCCAGAACTCGTTCGGCCGCCAGCGCACCTGCTTGTCGTTGAACCAGTAGAAGTGGCCCGGCGCCGGATTCGAGGAGGTGATCTTGATGGCCCGCTCGGCGGTGGCGTGGTCGGTCACCGGTTCCTTGAAGTTGATGATGATCGGCTGCGCGACGCCGACGGTTTCGCCGTCACCCGGGCTGATGCTCGGCGGGGCGAAGTTCGCCTGCACACCCGGATCGGTGGCAGGCGAGGCGGAGGAGCCGGTATCCGGAAATACCGGATCGGCCTGAGCCGGCGCGACGGCGGTGATGCCGACCGCGGCGATCGCCGCCGACAGCAGGACGCCCTGCCGGAGTCGGCGGGCTAGCGCTCCGCGACGAGGAGCAGTCGACGTCCCGGTGTGCAAAGCGGCATGCATAGGTTTCTCGTCCAATCCATCTCTCGCCTACGCCGGTGACGCGGCGAGATCTCTCTTCAGTGTGGAGCTCGCACGGTGGTTCCACGAAGACCCTTCGTGGATTCCGCGCGAACGCCCACGGAAAAACAGCGCGGGGAACTCGACGCACCCCACGGGTTATTGATGACGCACCCGACCCCTGGCGTCCTTCCTACCTGCCGAGGCCATCCGAAGCCAGTGGTGTTTCAGATTGATTCGCGTAGTCCGTAAAATGTGTCGAGCGCCACATGTGCCATCGGAGTCACCGCCTTTTGCGAATCTGCCGGTCAGGCGGCGAGTTTCGCTAGCCTCGGACCGGCGCCAAAGTGGCAGACCGCGCTACGCGCTAAACCGCTTCGTGAGGTAAATCACGCAATGACATCGAATGAGATCGACCTATGCGGACCCGTCGCGATGTTATGCGGCACCGACGGCGGTACCCGCCCACGCGCATACCGCGGCGACAATCGCAGCCGCAGTCGAGCGAGAATGGTGGCGAGGACGATGCGCGGTTCGTAATCGGCCAGCGACGCCCCGACGCACCGCCGATGCCCGCCGCCGAATGGTGCGAATTCGAACGGCTGGATGCGCGGACGAGTTCGCCGTAGGCGCGGATCCGTGCACTGTGGAATGCGGGTGCTTGCAATGCCCGATCGCGCCGGTGGCGTTCGCCCGCGGCCAGGATGAGCGATGCGGAGCCGACCAGCGGTTCGATCGGATTCGGCCGCGGCGGTTCGAGCAATTCGATCGGCGCGCGGAAGAGTTCGCGGGCACCGTCGGCCGTGCCGGTGAACAGCACCGCGCCGAAACTGGGAAAACGCACGGAGAACGGATCGCCCTCGCGTCGGAGTCGCCACCGGAAGTACCGCTCGAACTCGATGCCCGCCGCCACCGCGTGCGCCACCACCATCCTCGGTGCGCGCGGCGGCGCCGATTCGTCGAGTGCGACCGCCTGCTCGATAGCTGTAGCTACGAATTCACGGTGGTCCCGGTTCGACCGACCTCTTCGGGCGCAACCGGCGCACCGTATTGCTGGCGAGGGCGGCCAAGCGCGCGAGCCGGGCATCCCCGAGCGCGGTCACCGCATTGCCGAGCCGGTTGGTGACAAAGGCGATCGACATGCCGAGTTCGGGATCCGCATAGGCGCCCGAACCACCGAGTCCATAGTGGCCGAAGGCATTTCGCGGCTGCTGCTTGGACATCACCACCGGTCGGTGATAGCCGAGGGTGAATTTCAGCGGCACCCCGAGCACATAGTCGCGGCTGTCGGCTCGCTGCGTCTCATTGATGATCGTGATCGTCTCCGGCCGCAGGAACTGCACTGCGTCGATGCCGTCGCCACCGCGTTCGGTGGGCAGCGCCTCGACTCGGCCGTTATTCGCAAGGGCCCCATACATTCTGGCCAGCGCGCGCGCCGAGAAGACGCCGTTCCAGCCCGGCATCACCGCATCGTGTACCCGCGGATCGCGGACGAGTTCGTCGAAGCTCTCCGGCATACCCGCCTCCGCGAGTCCGCGCACCGGGCCCACCCAGGAAAGCACCGATGACGCGGTATTCCAACGGATGCCTGGTGGATTCAGATGCGGAAAGATCTTGGCGATCCGATAGCGCTCGGATTCCGGTACCCGGAACCAGAATTCGTCATAGCCGAGTGGCTCCGCGATCTCGCGCCGCACCACATCGGTGAACGCAGCACCGGTGACGCGCTGCACAATCTCGGCAACCAGCCAGCCGAAGGTGATCGCGTGATAGCCCGATGTGCGGATCCGCCGCGGGTCGGCCGGACTCGCGGCCAGCGCCGTCACCACGGCGTCGTAGTCGAGGATGCCCTCCCGGCCGGGGACCAGGCCGCGCACCCGATGCAGTCCGGCACGGTGCGAGAGCACGTCGCGCACCGTTATCTCGGCCTTGTCGTGTGCGCCGAATTCCGGCCAGTATGTGGCGACCGGGACGTCGTATTCGATCAGCCCGCGCTCGGCCAGTCGGTGCAGCACGGTCGCGGCGACGCCCTTGCCGGTGGAGAAGGTGAGCGCCACATTGTCGCCGTTCCAGCGCCGATCCTTGGCCGCCCAGCCCGCCCAGATATCTACGACGGGGCGACCGTCGAGATAGATCGACAGGGCGCCGCCGCCGCGCGTCGGCTGGGTGAACATGTGGAAGAAATGGTCCGCGAGGCGGACGAACCTCGGATCGACGACCATCTCCCGTGGCGCCGCTGGCCACCGGTCCGATGTGGGGAAGGCAGAAACCACGCGTCATACCTCCTGCTGGCTGGCTGGGGGCGGATTCTCAGCCTAACTCGGATCGTGGTGTTTGCCAGCGTCCGAAAGGCGTGGTCAGACATGTCGCACCGGTTGCGGAATGCCACGCCAAGGCCGCCGTGCCAAGGCATACCACCGTGTTGTCGGCGGTCGTGACCTGTGCGCGCGAGCCGTCCAAGGCGATCGATACCGCGAACAGTGGGGTGCGTGGGCTCGGTTGGTCGGTCTCGGAATCCGTTGTCGGAGCCGCGATCGAGGTCAGCGCGATGGCATCGGTGCCGTAGCCGAGCGCGATCGGAATTCCGCCGACCCCGTCGCTGGCGCCGACGCCGCCCGCCGCACCGATGCCGAGTGCGGCGGCGCCGAGGCTCGCATGGGCGTAGCCGACGCCGTCATAGCCGACCGCCCATGCCCGGCCGTGGGTTTCGGCCGCGGCCCGGCATGCGGTGCTTCCGTCGATTACAGTGACATCCGTCCCGCCGTCGGAGACGCAATGCACATCGGTTGCCGAGGCCACCGCGGGAAGGAGCAGCGCGGCACCGAATGCGGCGGTGGTGCAGGTGATCGCGCTGATCAGCTTCACGGACGACTCCTCTCACACTGGAATTCCCACCATACCCAGATCGGTTGCTGGAAAGCCGATTCCGCTGGTGGGCCGCAGTGCGGCGGTGCTCGAACCACCACTTCGGCAGGCACTGTCGACTCGACGCACGTGCGCTCGGTGGTGTATGCATGGCGTGGTATTTCACGCATTGCTAGATCACTTCGGATTCCGACCCGGGGGTATGAGTTCGGAGCGTTACAGCCGGGAGGACTGTAAGTGTCTCGTCACCTGATCTCGGGTCGCCTCGCAACGGCGGTCGTCGCGGCGGTCGCGGTGGTCGCCGCGCTCTCGCTAGCGGGCTGCGGCAACAAAATCAGCGGCACCGCCCAGCCCGCGATAGGTGACGGGACCATCGACGCGGTCTCGTCCACCGATACGCCGAAAACCTCAGGGGCCCGGCCCACCTCGGGTCGCCCGACCTCGGGTAAGCCGACGGCCACGACCTCGGCGACCAAGGGCGGCAATACCGACTTCCAGGCCAATGTCGGTGACTGCGTGACGCTCGGCGGCACGACGGATAACGCCACCATCGCCAAGGCTTCCTGCGGCAGCCGGGCCTCGAACTACAAGATCATCGGCAAGGCGGCGACCAGTTCGCAGTGCGTCGCCGACCGCGACTCCGCCTACTTCGAAACCCTGAACGGCGCGCAACAGGGCGCGATCTGCCTGGACATCGACTGGGTCGTCGGTGGCTGCATGGATATCGGCGGCGAGGATCCCAAGCGCATCGACTGCACCGAACGCGTCAGCCAGGGCGTGAAGGTGACCAATATCCAGCAGAACGCCGACGACGCCAGCGTCTGCGGCAGCAGCAGCGGCTTCGAATACCCGACCCGGCACTTCGTGGTCTGCGTCCAGAATCTCTGACCGCCACGAAACCTGCCGATAGCGGTTACGTTGGGTCCGTGAGCGCTGAGTTACCTCGGCTGGGTTCGGTCACCGGCCGCTGGATCCTGCTGGCCACCATCCTCGGTTCGTCGGTGGCTTCGTTGGATGCCACCGTCGTCAATATCGCGTTGCCGCGCATCGGCGAATCCCTCGACACCGATGTCGCGGGCCTGCAGTGGACGCTCAACGGCTACATGCTCACCCTGGCTTCGTTCATCCTGCTCGGCGGTTCGCTCGGCGATCGTCTCGGCCGCCGCAAGGTGTTCGTCTGGGGCATTATCGGTTTCGCGCTGACCTCGGCGCTCTGCGGTGTCGCGGTGAATATCGAGATGCTCGTCGCCGCGCGGATTCTGCAGGGTGTTGCGGGCGCGATGCTCACCCCTGGCAGCCTGGCCCTGATCTCCTCGTCCATCGATCAACGCGATCAAGGTGCGGCGATCGGCCTGTGGTCCGGTTTCGGCGGTGTCGCCGGTGCGCTCGGGCCGTTCCTCGGCGGCTGGCTGATCGAGTTGGCCGGTTGGCAGTCCATCTTTTTCATCAATGTGCCGCTCGCGGTGATCGTCGTGCTCGTCACGCTGCGATATGTGCCGGAGAGTCACGACCCGAATGCTGTGTCGAAAGCGGCGTCCGCGGGGCCCTCCGTGGTTACGCAAGCTGCCGCCTCCGTGCCCGTCGCTCCCGCCGCGGCGCGACTGGATGTTCGGGGTGCAGTGGTGGTCGCGGTGGCTCTCGGCGCGCTGACCCTCGGTCTGATCGATGCGATGCCACTGCTGGTGGTCGTCGGTCTACTGCTGCTCACGGTCTTCGTGGTGATCGAAATGCGCAGCGATCATCCGCTGGTGCCGCCCTCGCTGTTCGGATCCCGCGTCTTCACCGCCGCGAATCTGGTCACCTTCGCGGTCTACGCCGCGCTCGGCGGCGTGTTCTTCCTCCTGGTGATGCAGCTGCAACTGGTGGCGAAGTACACCCCGCTGATGTCGGGGGTGGCCACGGTTCCGGTTACCTTGATCATGTTGGTGCTTTCGGCGCCCGCGGGTCGGTGGGCCCAGGCGCACGGTGCGCGCATTCCGATGACGGTCGGTCCGCTCCTCGCCGCACTCGGCCTGATATTGCTGCTGCGCATCGGACCCGATACCACCTATCTGACCGATGTTCTGCCTGGCGTGCTGGTCTTCGGTCTCGGCCTGTCGATATTGGTCGCACCGCTCACCGGCGCGGTACTCGGCGCAGTGCCCGCCAGTGCGGCCGGTATCGCCTCCGGTGTGAACAATGCCGTCGCCCGTACCGCCCAGTTGCTGGCCGTCGCCGCGCTGCCCGGACTCGCCGGAATCTCCGGATCGCTCAGCGACCCAGTGGAATTCGACCGCGGTTTCGGTGTCGCGATGTGGATCTGCGTCGGCCTACTGGTGACCGGCGCACTGATCGCGGCCGTACTGCTGCGCGCGCCGCGCCGTGCCGCGACACTGGACAATGTCGACTGCATGCCGCAGTGCGGGGTGGCGGGTCCGGCGCTGTCCCCGCTCCACAAAAAGGAATGAGCGGGTCATTCGACCCGCTCATTCGGTATTCGACTGATCCTGGCTAGATCGGGTGGAAGCCCGCCCCGACGTCACCACGGGCATTGATATCGCCCATGATCGAGCTCATATTGGTGCCGACCTCGGGTCCGAAGCAGGCGAGGGCGAGATAGGCGTTCACCATGCCGACCAGCGTGGTGCCGACGACGACCGGTGCTCCGGAATCGCCCTCCACCACACACATCTGCGACCAGGTCTCCATATTGGTGCCGAAGATATCGCCGTAGGCGAGGCCGCAGGTGTTGCCGGTGGTGCGGCCTTCCTTGCAGACGATCATCGGGAACCGGGCCGGGCCACCGATCCCGGTGATGGTGACATTGCCGATCCGGTTCACCGGGACGATCTTGCCCGGATCGAACTGGATGATGGCGTAGTCCAGGTCGTGGTTGGAGTAGACGAACCGGCCGATCGCGCCTGCGTCGCGGTCGGCTTCGGCGTACACCTGAGCGCCCGGGTCGCCGCAGTGTCCCGCGGTCAGGCCGACCAACCGGCCCGCACTGTCGTAGCCGACGGTCGTGACAGTGCATTCGAACTGATTATCGATAATGATTCCCGACCCACCGCCGATGACGGGGGGTCCCGGCGCGGCGTCCGCGGTCCCGGCCCCCGTCGCGACCAGCGCCGCACCCAGAGCTACGGCGAAGGCGGCGTTGGCCACCTTGGCGAGTTTGCTGAACATGTCCCTCCAGACGTCGGAAGTCCGCACGATATCAATGTGTCGCACCCATCGTCTCAGTATTCGGCTCCGGGCGCGTCCTGTATCCCGTGACAGTCGCTTATGGCTCGCTCGAAAGGGTCGGCCCTCCGATGGCGGACGTGTCGGCGAAGACCGCACTTTTCGACATTTCAGATTCAGCGTCTCATTTTATCGCGATAGCAAAAGTCTATTACTGTAATCGTCGAAAAGTGCGCGATTGCGTCTCGGTTGTATGTTGATCGGTGTTGTAGAAGCCATTCGAATCGCGCCGAGAGTTTGCATGAATATTTTCCGCGCAAATAGCGGAACGAGTCATATCCGATGCTGATCGGAGCCGGTAGAACTGTGACTCGTTCTAGAAGTATCACCGTTAACTTTGGGACCTGTTCCAAGCATCGGGCCACTGCTCATAGCGTTTTCCCGCAGCGACTCCAATCTGTGACTGCAATCACACGATGATCGTGTGTTCTGCACTACTCCGTAGTAGGGTGCCACAAGCAAACAAGTCGTCGGGGTTTGGTTACCGGCGTCGAGAGGGGTTAGCCAGTGCAGTCGACCAAGAGTCCACCAGCGCGGTCACGGATGCGTGCTGCGGTCGATTGGACGAAGGCCTACTGGGAAGACCATCCGAAGCGCTCATTGGAGACCTTCGGCAGACAGATCACGATGGGATTCGCGGCGGTCGCGGAGTTGTTCATCGCGATATTTCGACGCCGCTTTCCCTACCGTGAGTTCATCCGTCAGTGCGCGTTCATGTCCAGTGTCGCCGCGGCACCGACGCTGCTGGTCGCCATTCCGATCGGCGTGATCGTTTCGATCCAGGTCGGGGCGGTCGCCACCCAGGTCGGTGCGACCTCGTTCATCGGTGCGGCGAACGGTCTCGGCATCATTCAGCAGGGTGCGCCGCTGGTCACCTCGCTGATGATCGCGGGCGCGGTCGGTTCGGCGATCACCGCTGATCTCGGTTCGCGCACCATCCGCGAAGAGATCGATGCGATGCGGGTGATGGGCGTGGATCCGCTGCGTCGTCTGGTCGCGCCTCGGCTCGGTGCGGCCATGCTGGTCAGCGTATTGCTCTGTGGCTTCGTCGTATTCGTCGGATTTTTGACTGGCTACATTTTCAATATTTTCGCGCAGAACGGCACCCCGGGTTCCTATGTCGGCACCTTCTCCTCGTTCGCCACCACCATCGATCTGCTTGTCGCACTGGTGAAATCGTTGATCTTCGGGTTGCTCGCCGCAATCATCGCCTGTGATACCGGGCTCAATACCCGGGGCGGTCCGGGCGGAGTCGCCAACTCGGTGAACTCCGCGGTGGTCAGTTCCGCCATTATGTTGTTCGGCGTGAACTTGATCATCACCCAGATCTACAACGTTCTCCTCCCCCCACAGGTGGTCTGAGCCGGTGTCATCGACCTACATACCGCCGCTGCTGCGGCCACTTCGGCACATGAAGAAGTCCGCGCAGGCCCCGGTGGATATGGTTGCGCGCCTGGGGCACCAGGTGTTCTTCTTCCTGCGGTCGGTGGGCTCGATCCCGTTGGCGCTGCGGCACTATCCGAAGGAAGTCTGGCGGCTGCTATCGGATGTCACCTGGGGCAACGGCAGTCTGGTGGTGGGTGGTGGCACCATCGGCGTCATTCTCATCCTCAGTGCGTTCGGCGGGATGACGGTCGGCATCCAGGGCTATACCTCGCTGAATCTGCTCGGCCTGAGCCCGATCACCGGCGCCATCTCGGCATTCGCCACCACCAGGGAGCTGGGCCCGCTGCTCGCGGCACTCGCCTTCGCCGCCCAGGCCGGTTGCCGATTCACCGCCCAGCTCGGTGCGATGCGGATCTCCGAGGAGATCGACGCGCTCGAGTCCATCGCGATCCGGCCGCTGCCCTATCTGGTGAGCACCAGGATGTTCGCGGCGATGATCGCCATCATCCCGCTCTATTGCCTCGGTTTGGCCATGGCCTACATTTCGTGCTCGCTCACGGTGCAGTTGATCGGCAACACGCCCAGCGGTACCTACACGCACTACTTCTACCAGTTCCTGATACCAGGGGATGTGCTCTACTCGCTGCTCAAGGCGATGGTGTTCGTCGCGATCACCACGTTCATCCAGTGCTACTACGGGTTCTTCGCCTCGGGCGGTCCGGAGGGTGTGGGTGTCGCGGCCGGTCGGGCCATCAAGATGTGCATCATTGTCGTGGTTTTCGCGGACCTGTTCATGACATTGGCGATCTGGGGCGTCAATCCCGGCATCCGGATCTCGGGGTAGGACGAGATGATCATCGATCCCAGTGGGCGTGGCCCCACCATGCGACAACTGTTGGTCGCCGGCGTATCCGGACTGGTCGTCTTCGCGCTGATCCTCGGCTTCCTGA
Organism: Nocardia sp. NPDC051990; assembly: GCF_040680755.1. NCBI lineage: Bacteria > Bacillati > Actinomycetota > Actinomycetes > Mycobacteriales > Nocardiaceae > Nocardia > Nocardia sp. NPDC051990. The sequence continues at coordinate 20,618 of NZ_JBFAXH010000012.1, forward strand.
TGGCAAGATACCGAGGCTATTTCATACCCAAGGTGCATGTGGTCGCCAATCTCTCCACCACCGGTGACGGGTTGCCGAGCGAGGCCGATGTGAAGTTCCGCGGCGTGCTGGTCGGCGTGGTCAAGGACGTCGAGATCGCCGACAAGGGCGAATTGCAGAAGGTGCAGATCGACCTGAAGCCGGAGTTCGCCGGCGATATCCCGTCGAATGTGACCGCCCGAGTGGTGCCGAGCAACCTGTTCGCCGTCACCTCGGTGGAATTGGTTTTCAACGGTCCCGCGGACAAGTACCTGCACGAGGGCTCGATCATCGAGCAGGACCAGAGCAGGGGCACCATCGCGCTGCAGGACACCCTCACCAACGTGCGGAATATCCTCAGCAAGATCGACCCGGTGCAGTTCGGCCGGGTGCTCGGCACGCTGTCCCAGGCGCTGGACGGCAGCGGCCGGATGCCGGGCTCCACCATCGAGCGGCTGGACAGGTGGCTTACCTCGGTGGACGAGTCCATCCCGAATCTCGGTGTGCTGCTCGATGATTTCGCGGCCTCGGCCCGCGCGCTCAACCAGTCCGCGCCCGAATTGCTCGATGTGCTCGGCAGTGCGGTGAAGACCGCGCAGACCATCGCCGATCACCGGTCCGCACTGGTCGCCCTGATCAGTGGTACGGCGGGCACGGTGGATACGGTCAACGCGCTGTTCGCTCGCAACGGCGATATCGGCAAGCAGGTGACCGCGGGCACCAGCGATATGTTCGGCGCGATCGCCGCAGATGCGAATTCGATCCCGGACACCATTGCCACACTGAACAATTCGCTGCGCAAACTCGGTCAGACCTTCCACTGGGGTCCGCAGCGGCAGATGGTCTGGAACGCGGGTATCACGCTCACCCCATACCGGCCCTACGAACAGGCGGACTGCCCGCGCTACGGCGATCTGGCCGGCCCGAGCTGCGCCACCGCACCGGCGGTCTCCGATCCCGGTTATCTGCCGGACTCGATGAAGCCGCGTTCGCTGGAAACCGCGCAGGGTCTTGCGAAACTGCCGCTGCCCGCGGGCTTCCCGGAGATTCCGGGTCTGATCTCGCCGGGTGATCTGCTCGCGCCGCCCTCCGCCGAGCCGAAGCCGGCCGGCCCGTTCGCGGGTACGCCGCTGGAGGGGTTGTTCCCGAATCCGGCGCCGAATGCGCCGCCCTCCGCCGACCAGCCCGCGCCCGCCCAACCGGCGAGTGCGCCCGTAACCGCCGGTCCGATTTCCTACGAAGGAGATGCCGCGATCGTGGCGCTGCTCGGACGTCGGCCGACGGCGGCCGAATATCTGCTGCTCGGTTCGGCAATGCGCGGGGGCACCCTGCAGGTCCGGGGTGCCGCCGAATGAGCATTCGTAAGCCACTGATCGGCTTCGGCCTCTTCGCGATCGTCTCGATCCTGGTCACCGTCGTCGTCTGGAATACGCTGGCACGGATCGTGGCGGGTGATACCAACTCCTACACCGCGACCTTCAGCGATGTGCTCGGCCTGCGCGAGGGCGATGACGTCCGGATGGCAGGTGTGCGGGTCGGCAAGGTCGAAAAGATCGAACTCACCCGCGATGCCAAGACCAAGAAGTCCGTCGCCAATGTGACGTTCATCGTGCAGCGCAACCAGACGGTGTACGACGACACCAAGGCGCTGGTGCGCTACCAGAACCTGATCGGTCAGCGCTATATCGCCCTGGCCCCGGGCAAGGCGGCGAGCCCGGCGGCGTTGAAGAACAAGGCCACCATTCCGCTGGAGCGGACCGAACCGTCTTTCGATGTGTCCGCGCTGCTCAACGGATTCCAGCCGCTGTTCCAGGTCTTACAGCCCGAACAGGTGAACCGGCTCTCGGAGACCTTCATTCAGGCATTGCAGGGTGACGGTGTTTCGTTGAGCTCGTTCATCACCCAGGCCGCGACCCTGGCCACGGATTTCCAGCGCCGAGACGCGATTCTCAGCGATGTGATCACCAACCTCAGCGGCGTCATGTCCGGGTTGGCCAAGCGAGGTGATGAATTGGAGACCCTGGTTACTCAGACCCGGGCATTGATCGGCGGCCTGTACGACCAGGGTAAGTCGCTGCAAGCGTCCACGGTGCAGATCGCGGATGCGACCAGCGGGCTGGTGGACATGCTGGCCAAGATCCAGCCGAAGCTGGCCGGCGCACAGGATTCGACCAGCGCCGCGCTGACGGTGCTGATCGCCAACGGCGCCAAGCTGGACCAAGCCGCGATCGACCTGCCAGCGGTGCTGGCCGACCTCGGCAAGTCCACCCAGGACGGCGCCTACGTCAATGCCTACGTCTGCAAGCTGGATATCTCGCTGTACGGCATCCTGCTCCCCCGCGGCCTGCTCCCCATGATCGGCGGTAACGGACAGTCGGCGGTGTGCCGCCCATGATGACCAAGATCAAGGACAGGTTCGACAGCAATCGCTACTTCTGGCTGGGTGTCATCGGCGGTGTCCTCGTCATCGCGCTGCTGATCGGGTCCAGTGCCTACAAGCTGATCGGCGTCGGTGAGCAGACGGTCAAGGCCGAATTCGCGCAGACCGCCGGGGTCAAGGTCGGGGACAAGGTCAATGTCGCCGGTGTCCCGAGTGGCCATGTGGCCGGTGCGACGCTGGAGAACGGGCACATCCTGCTCACCCTCAGCGTGAACAACGATGTGCAGCTCGGACCAGATGCCAGGGCATCGATCAAGATGGCGACGCTGCTCGGTGCGCGCTACGTCGATCTCGATCCGGGTAACGGATCCGGGCTGCGGGGCGGCCGAATCCCGTTGTCCAACACCTCGGTTCCGTACAACCTGGCCGATGTGGTCGAGTACGGCACCCCGAAGTTCGAGGCACTCGACACCAAGCAGCTGGCGACCTCGCTCGATCTGATCAATAAGCAGATGGGCGATTCGCCCGCGCTGACGGTGCAGGCGCTCGACAGCGTCGGCGCGCTGGCGAAGATCATCGATTCGCGCAAGGAAGAGGTCGACAGCCTGCTCGAGGATCTCGACCGGGTCACCAGGATCCTCGGCGACAACCGCAATAGCGTGCTCTTGGTGATCACCCAGGGCGAGGCCATCGCCAACCGGGTGATGGAGCGCCAGGTTCTGCTGCGGCAGCTGCTCGACAATGTGTCGACACTGAGCCGCCAGCTGCAGCAGATCGGCGCGGCCAACCACAACCAGTTCGGCCCGACCATCAAGCAGTTGAACACCATAGCCGAAGGCCTGCAGAAGAATAAGGACAACCTCGATCGGATGCTGCAGATCATGCCGGTGTCGGTGCGCACCTTCAATAATACGTTCGGCAATGGTCCCTACGGTGAGGTCGGCCTGCCGTGGGTCTTCCCGGACAACTGGTTGTGCTTCGCCCATCTGATCGAGGGGTGCCGGGGATGAAACCGATGCGAATCAACCTGCGGCGCCCGAATATCGGGCGCATCGCCAGACCCCTGATGATCAGCGCGGCGGCCCTGGCCATCGGCAGCTGCTCGCTGGTGCCGAGCTCGGTGAACAGTGCACTCGGCAACACCATGACGATCACGGCGGACTTCGAGAACATCGCGGGCGTCTTCGAGGGCAATCCGGTCACGGTGCTCGGGCTACAGGTCGGCAAGATCGACAAGATCATTCCCAAGGGCACCATGGTCGAGGTGCACATGGTGATCGATAAGGACGTCAAGATCCCGAAAGATGCGATGGCCGCGATCATTTCGCCGTCCATCGTGACCGACCGCCACGTCGAACTGACCCCGGCCTACACCCAGGGCGAGACCATGTCCGACGGTGCGCATCTGCCGAAGGCGAAAACCAAGACACCGGTCGAGCTGGACACGATGCTGAAGACCATCGATCAGTTCGCCGCCGCGCTCGAGCCGAAACCGGGCACCGAGGGCATCGGTCCGCTGTCGGGGCGGGTGCTCTATCCGATGTTGAACGGCAATGGCGAGAAGATGCGTGACACCCTCAACGCGCTCTCCAGTGCGTTGAAGATCGGCGTCGACAATAAGGACGCGGTAGCCAGCATCATCATCAAGTTGAACGAACTGACCACCATGCTGGCCGAAAACGACCAGTCCGTACGCGATTTCAGCAATCGGATGACGCAGCTGTCCGGACTGCTCAGCGATCAGGCCCCCGGCTTGGCGGCGACGCTGCAACAGCTCAACGACTTTCTGGCCAATACCAGTTCGGTCTTCGTGCAGTATCAGGATCAGCTGGGTAGTTCGCTCGAAGGGCTGACCAACGTGACCGATCAGCTGCGCGCCAACGCCCGCGGCGTCACCGAGGTCGTCGATCTCGCGCCGCTGCTCATGCAGAACCTGGATCGCTCGATGAACCGGCAGTTGGGCTATATCCGGCTGCACGGCAACCTGCCGACCTTCCTCAACGGTGAACTGCTGAGCCTGTTCTGTGAACGGATTCAGATGCGTTCGGATGGCTGCCGCACCGGCAAGCTGGAGGATCTCGGTCCGGACCTCGGTATTACGGCGGCACTGCTGGGGATGACCAAATGAGCGACCGGTTCACGATGAAGGCCCGCCGCACGCTCATCGCGTTGGCGGCGGTATCCGGGGTGGCCATCACCTCCGGCTGTGGTCTCACGGTGGAGAAGCTGCCGCTGCCCAAACCAGGTACGGTCGGTGAAACCTACACCGTGCACGCGAAGTTCGAGAATGCGCTGAATCTGCCCGATCAAGCGAAGGTGAAGATCGGTGGCTCGGATATCGGTGTCGTCGCCAATATCCAGACCAAGAACTTCGAGGCCATTGTCGATCTGAAGATCAGCAAGGACATCGAACTTCCGGTCGGCAGTACGGCGGAACTGCGCCAGGCCACCCCGCTCGGCGATGTGTTCGTCGCGGTGTCCAAGGCCAAGGCGGATCCGGGTGCGCCGGTGCTGCACGACGGCGACACACTTGGCCGGGACAAGACCTCGGCGGGTGCTACGGTCGAGGAGCTGTTGATCTCGGTCTCCATGTTGTTCAACGGCGGTGGTGTGGCCGCACTGGCCAAACTGACCTCGGAAATGGATTCGATCGTCGGCGGTCGCGGTGATCAGATCGCCCATCTGATCACTGAAATGACCGGCGTGGTCGGCAGTTTGAACGAGAACAGCGCTCGAGTCGACAGTGTGCTCGCCCAGTTCGGTGCGCTGGCCAGCACCATTGAGGGGCGGCATTCGGAATTGGGCCAGGTGGCCGACACCTTGCCGCAGATGATCGGCGCGGTGGCGGAGAACAACCAGGCCATCGGCGATCTGCTGCAAAAGATTTCGGTGACCAGCGCGGCGCTCGGCGACTACGCGAACAGCTCAAGCGATCAGCTGGCCGATCTACTCGACAATGTGAAGAAGTTGATGGACGCGCTGTCGCAGACCGAGCAGACTTTGGGTCCCGCGCTGGACGCGTTGCACGAGATGCGCGGTCCGGTCGACGCGTCGTTCCGCGGCAATAGCCTCGCGGTCTACGCCACGCTGACCAATATCCACAACTTCAGCGTGTTGTCGGATCCGGCGCAGGGCAAGTTCTTCGACGGTCGCGATCTCGCGGACTTCGCGGGCAGCCTGATCACCGTCTTGCAGGCAATTCAGGGACGACTGCAAGGGGGGCACCGGTGAGCTGGCTCGGCAAGCTGCTGCAGCGCAAGCTGCTGCTGTCCACCATCGGCCTGGTGCTGGTGTTCCTCGTGGGCGCTACCTATCTGCTGGTGAGCGTCATGCGGGTGAACCCGCTGAAATCGACCTATGCCGTCACAGTGCATCTTGATCGGTCCGGCGGTCTGCAACCCGGCAACGATGTGACGCTGCGTGGCTTCCGGATCGGCAAGGTGACCTCGATCGAATTGGTCGACCGCGGGCAGTCCATCGCCGCGAAGGCCGATATCGACTCGAAGTTCAAGATTCCGGTCGACGCCGATATTTCGGTGGGTGCGCTCTCCGGCGCCGGTGAGCAGTACATCGACTTCCGGCCGAATACCGAGCAGGCACCGTTCCTGAAGGACGGTTCGGTCATCCAGTTCACTGCGGAGAAGATCAAGACGCCGACCCCGATCTGGTCGGTGCTCGACAACTCCAGCGCGCTGATCTCCCAGATCGATCCGGATAAGTTCAGCGTCATCCTGGCCAATCTGGACACCGCGCTGAGCGGTGGCCCGGATCAGTTGCGCGGCTTGGTCAATGGCATCAGCCTGGCCATGGCCGGATTCGACAATCTGCTCCCGCAGACCCAGAACCTGATCACCAACCTGCGCACCATCGCGAGCACCACCTCGCATGCGCAGCCCGATCTGGAGACGCTGACCCGCAATTCGGGTCAGTTGTTCGATCAGTTCAACAATGCCAACACCGAACTGCGGGCGGTCCTGGAGAAGGCGCCGGGACAGCTGACCAGCCTCGGGGCGGTCCTGGACAAGACGGCCGATCCGATCACCAGTCTGGCGGCCAATTTCGCGGCGATGACCAAGGCCGCGCAGCTGCGGATTCCGGCGCTGCAGGCGCTGTTCCCGGCGCTGAACCTCGGGTTTTCCGCCGCGGGTGTGCCCGCCCACGACAACGAGTTCCACACGGTCCTCGATGTCTGGATTCGGCCGATCTGCCAGTACAGGCACGTGCCGATCCGCACTGAGGTCATCCAGGACGGCTCGCTGCCCAAGTGGAACTACTGCGAGAATCCACCGCCCGGACTGCAGGTTCGCGGTTCGGCGAATGCGCCGCGACCGAATGTTCCGGACAACGGCGCGCAGATGCCGCCGGGAGTGGATCCGAATGAAATGACCCCGCCGCCGCTGCGGTGAGCAGCCACAGCGATACTCGCCCCCAGACTGCGAACGGTTCGTCCGATGCGGACCGACTAGGCCATATCGGTGCGCTCGGGTGCGCCGGGAAAGTGCAGGATTGTATCGATGCCCACTGATGATGTCGGCGCCGGGAAGCTGAACGCGGATGCCGAGGAAGCCGATGCCAAGAACGCCGACGCCACCGTCGACGCGGCTGCGCAGGACAAGACGGTCGAGATCGAGAAGTCGTCCGATGCGGTAGCCGCCGCGGCCCCGCAGCCCGCCGAGCCGAAGCAGACCACGGACAATCTGGCCAAGGGTGCCGCGCAACCCGTGGCCCACAGTGGCGCCAAAGGCGGCGCGCTTGTCCCGATCGTCGCGGCGTTCGTCGCCGGTGTGCTGCTCGTCGCGGCGGTCACCGCCATCGTGGTGTTCTATCGGCAGGCGAGCAACCGCGGCGCCGAGCTGGACGCGCACGCCGCCGCCACCTCGGCCGCGTGCGACTACGGCAGGCTGATCTCCACCTACGATCCACAGACCATCGACGACTACCTGAAGAAGGTGGATGCCGCGTCGACCGGTGACTGGAGGGAACAGTTCGCCAAGCTCGGCCAGGACCTCAAGGGTGTCGTCATCGATGCCAAGGCCACCTCGTCCACCTACGACATGCAGTGCGGCTTCCAGTCCGGCGATACCGAGAGCGCGAATGTGCTGGTGGTGATCGGTCAGACCACCACCAATGTGAATATCGCCGCCGCGAACAAGCCACCGAGCAAGGTGGAGCTGGTGGTCGTGGCCGGTCTGAAGAAGGTCGGTGACAAGTGGCTGGTCGATAAGTTCGACCTGCCCATCCTGAAGCAGATGGGCAACTGATCGACTACCCGAACAACCGCGAAAAGCGCCTCCGGGTGGGTGGGAATGGCACCACCCGCCCGGAGGTTCTTTCCGGCGGTCTTGCGCCCGGTCGCGCCCGGCGGACTCAGAACAACGTCAATGCCTGAGGTGCTGGCGCAACCGGCTTCCCCGCGGACCGCGGTCGGGCGGATTTTGTGGTCTTGTCGGAGCAGTCCTCGAGCACCGGTTGCAGCTCACGGAGTTCCGCGGTCGGGATCTCACCGGCGGCCGCGGAGGCCGCGGCCTTTCTGGCCGCCTCGCCCGCGAGGGTATCGGCCATTTCGTTGAAGTAATTGCCGACATGTCCACGCACCCAACGGAACCGAACCGGCCCCGGCCGGGAGGCGATGGCCCGGTCGATCTGCTTGATGAGTTCGATGTTCTTCACCGCGCCGCCGCTGGCGGTGCGCCAGCCATTGGTCCGCCAGCCGGCGATCCATTCCGAGGCGCATTTGATCGCGTATAGCGAATCGCTCTCGATGAACAGCGGTTCCTCGCCGGGGTGGGCGAGCACCGCCTCAAGGAGCGCGCGTAACTCCGCGACCTGATTGGTTCCGGTGGCGGCTCCCCCGCTGCGTGAACCGCCCTGATGATTGACCCAAGCCCAGCCGATGGCGCCGCCGGGATTGCGGAGGCAGGATCCGTCGGTGCTCACGATGATCATGGATGGCACCCTACGCAATCCGACCGACAAGATCGGTACCGTGGAATTCCTCTATCTCCCTTCGCAACTGGGATTCGGTGCGGCGCAGCGCCGACCGCACGGCGGAATCCACCAAGCGCAGGCACAGCCGACCGAACAGCCCACTCGGTGGAGCGTACTCCGCCTCCGAGGTCAGCACCGAGCGTCCATAGCCCAGCGGGTCGAAGTGCAGCGTCAAGGTGCCCGACAATCGCCCGCGCAATGTGTAGCCGATCACCACATTGCGTCGGTATTCGGTGATCTCGCAGTCAACAGTCGGCCGCCAAGGCCCCAGCCGGATCCGAGTCGTGAAGACCGCACCGATACCTTGGTCGAGCTCGTCTTTCGGCTCGAACGCGGCGACGGCGAACATCCAATCCGGCACGAACCGATGGTTGTCCGTATAAGTGAAGGCCACCTCGACCGGGGCTCCGACGTCGCTCGCGTACTTGATGTGGCCCATAGGGCCCCTCCCTGTTGGCTGCCGCTAAAAGTACTACAGCTTTCCTCTTTATTCGAGAGATTGTCCGGAATTTGGTTGGCGGGCTTTCCACATGGGGGATGGCAGCCGGCGAAGCCGTCGGGGTGGGTAAACACCAGCCCACCGGGTGGTTTGGTTTGCTGGCACGCGCGACCCACCTAACGCGGCGGAGTCACAGTTGGTCGACGATGTACTCGGCGATCGGCATGGCGGAAGTCGCCGCCGGTGATGGTGCGTTGAGCACATGAATCGAGCGCGGTGTGCGTTCGATCAGGAAGTCGTGCACCAGAGTGCCGTCGCGCAGTACCGCCTGCGCGCGGATGCCCGCCTCCCGCGGCTGCAGGTCCGCGACCGTGAGATCCGGACAATACCTTCGGCATTCGGCCAGGTAGCCACGTTTGAACAGGGAGTTGCGCAATTCGCGCAGTCCGGTGCGCACATGGGTGCGAGCCACCCGATGGAAGCCAGGAAACCCGAGCATCGCGCGGGCGTCGCGGGCGTCGAAGCTGCCCTTGCGGTAGCCCTCCCTGGCCAGGCCGAGCACCGCATTGGGGCCGACGGTCAGGGTGCCGTCGATCATCGGGCTCAGATGCACCCCGAGGAAAGGCAGCTTCGGATCGGGAATCGGATAGATCAGCGTGCGCACCAGTCCGGAACGGCTGGGCGGTAGCTGGTAGTACTCGCCCCGGAACGGCACGATCCGGAAATCGGTGCGCAGACCTGCGAGTGCGGCCATGCGATCGGCCTGCAGACCCGCACAGACCACCAGCGTGCGCGCGGTCCAGGACCCCGCGGGACCGGCCACGGTGACCGCGTCCGCGGTTTCGGTGAGTGCGGTGATCTCGGCGTTCAGCACGATCTCGCCGCCCGCGGCCCGGACCTCCTCGGCGAGCGCGGTGGTGACGCGGGTGAAGTCGATGATGCCGGTGGCGGGCACGAACAGTGCGCCGACACCGGTCATATGCGGTTCACGGCGGATCAATTCGGCGGAATCGATCAGCTCGACATCGACACCGTTGGCGACCGAGCGTTCATGTAGCGCGAGCATCCGCCGGTACTCGACGGCATCGGTGGCCACCAGCAGTTTTCCGCAGACCTCGAACGGAATGCCGTGCGCCGCGGCGAATTCCTTCGTCCAAGCGGCGCCGTTTCGGCACAGGCGGGCCTTCAGGCTGTCCGGCGGGTAGTAGATGCCGGAATGGATGACGCCGCTGTTGTGCCCGGTCTGATGGGTCGCGAGGGCATCGGCCTTGTCGATGAGCACCAGGCTCGCGCCCGGATGACGTCGCAGAATCCGATGCGCCGTGGCGACTCCGACGATCCCGCCCCCGATGACACAGAAGGCATATTCGCCTCCCCGAGCCTTCTGCCGGCCGTTGGGAGCCTCGTAGGTTCCGTTGCGGGCCGACCGTTCAGTGTGGGGTTGGGTTTTGGGCGTGCCCGGTGAGTTACCCATGTGTATACGAAATCAGTTGTCGCCTCGGGCAGGCAATCTGTCACATGGTGATGGCACTGTTCGTCTCCGGAACCGTCGATTTCGCTACGTCGGGCGTGCTGGTGCTGGGCGACGGATCGCGGTCCAGTCGAAGGTCGTGCGCACCGAGGTTCGGATCCGAGAAGGCGAATGTCACTTCGCCGTTGTGCGTATCGACCTCGGTACGCAACTCGGTGACGGCGCACGGGTCTGCGTGGATGCCGAGTCGCTCCCGATCCGGTTCGGTGAGCAGGAAATCCGTCAGTACCGTCAGTGCATTGGTATCCACGGTGAGGGCGACGGAATTCGCGGGCCCGGGTGTCACCTGTGCGCCGACATAGGCGGTGCCGAGGCGCAGTTCGCCGCCGATTCCGGCGGTGGCGGATGAATCGGTATGGGCCTGAGAGATTTTCACGGCGCCGTCGGCCGGCTCCGCGGGGAAGCGGCCGAATTGTGCGGGCAGGTCGCGACTTCTGCCGCTCAGCACGGCATCGGAGAGCGCGGGTCCGTGGTAGGTGCCGATATCCGGAATCCGAACCGATGGTGGTGCGGCGACGTTATTGGCGGCGTGCTGGGTATCGGCCATCTGATGGGCGATGTAGGCCCCCGCGGCGACCGTGAGGCCGAGGCTGGCGGCGCCGGCGAGCACGATGGCGGTATGCCGAGCGATTTGGGCAGGCCTATGTGCTGGCACGATGCGTTCCTTCCGTCCTCCCTGATCCCCTCACCGCGCGGCCCGCATCGTTGAAAACCGCGCTCTCGTCCAGGTTACAGGTGCGGCCGCGGGTGGCGCCTCGTGGGGGAGATCGGCATCACAAAAGCCGATGAACGCGCGCGATCCGGAATTCGTGCGGAATGGCGTCGTTCATGTTTCCGCGAGCTGACAAGCGGGTAAATATCGTTGGCTGGCGAGCGTCATTCTCGACTGCCACATCGAGACACCCGGCCAACGGCGTCCGGCCGACACGAACGGCGCACCCAAGTGTGACGCTCGCCCGCACCTGTCCGGTTCGGTGCGGCGGGTCAAGCGAACTGGCCCGCCGACCGCCCAGCCCCCGTCGGTCCCGCGAAAGCCTGTGCGATGGTGAGCCATTCGGCGGCGTCCGCACCCACTGTTTGCAGCGCGAGATCGGCATGGTGCCGGCGCTGCGTCACCAGCAGGCAGAAGTCGAGTGCCGGACCGGTCACCTGCTGCGCGGCGTCCTCGGGACCCCATGACCACACACTGTCGTCCGGTGCGGTGAGTTCGACCCGGAATTCCTCGGTCGGTACGGTCTTGCCGCGCACGGTGTAGGCGAAGTTCCTGGTCCGTACGCCGATATGGGCGACTGTGCGCAGCCGGGCGGTCGGTGTCCTGGTCAGCCCAAGCGCGTCCGCGATGTCCTGGCCGTGGGCGAAGGTCTCCATCATGCGCGCGCTGACCATGGATGCCGGGCTCATCGGCGGTCCGAACCACGGCAGTTTGGCGCCGGACGGCACCGCGCGCAGGGCCTCGATCAACTCAGTGCGGCCACGGCGCCACCGGTCGAGCAGCTCGGCGGCCGGTGCGGTGGCCGCCGCCTCGGCGGCCTCGTCGACGAAGGTGAATGCCCGCGGACCGGCCTCCTCGACCAGTTTCGCGAAACCGTCCGGATCGGTGGCGGCCAGCGTGGCGACCTCGTCGGTCCAGGTCAGATGGCCGATCTGATGGGCGATACTCCAGCCGGGTGCCGGTGTCGGTGCGGACCAGTCCGCCGGAGTCAGCGGCGCGACGATTCGTTCCAGTTCCGCGCAGTCGTCGGCGAAATCGCGCAGGAGCGCGTTTAGATCGGCCATCGGATCCCTGTCCCGTCCAGGCGCACTGCTGCGTACACCGTCGTGGTTCAGCATCCCAGCGGGCTCAAAAAAATGCAAGCATGCGTGCTTGTATTTTGCCCGGGCGAACGGCCTAGCCGATTAGGACCGGTTACCAGCGAAAATCGTCAGGTGGGCGGCGCCGACCGCCAAGCCGAGCAGTGCGCCGTGCAGATGCAGCAGTTCACCGATCAACCCGGCCTCGGGTCGCCGATGGCGATTCGTCCTCGGTAGATGTCTAGTTTGCGGTCGATGAGCGCGAGGTTTTCCTGGATCTCGGAGAGTTTGGCCACCACCTCGGCGCGGTGCGCTTCCATCAGCGCGATGCGTTCGGGTTCGTTGCCGTTTCCGGCGGCCACGAGTTCGGCGTAGCGACGAATGGTCTGGATGGGCATTCCGGTGGCACGCAGCCTGGTGCATACGAAGATCCAGTCCAGGTCGAGCTGGTGGTAGCGCCGGCGCCCGCTGGCGGTGCGGTCGACCGGGGTGATGACCAGGCCGGCGCGTTCGTAATAGCGCAGGGTGTGCGCGCTGACCCCGGTGCGGCGGGCCGCCTCACCGATACTCAGGCCGTCCGGGTTGTCGCAGCGAACAGGTCCGAACACCGGCTGCGCAATGACTTCGAGCACGCTCCGAATTCTAGTGCCGCATCGAACGCCGATCGCTTTGAGCGAACGTGGGCGGCGGGGCGGAACAAACGTAGATGGCCCGAGGTTGACTGGACATCGCTCAACTTTTGGAAGGGTCGAACACGTGACTACACCACAGAACCTGCCGGTGCTGTTCCTGACCGATCCGATCGTGCTGCCGGGCATGGTCGTGCCCATCGAACTGGACGAATCGGCGCAGGCCGCTATCGACGCCGCACGCGCCGCGAATACCGACGCGGTGCTGCTCGCACCCCGATTGACCGAGGGCTACGCCTCCTACGGCGTCGTCGCCACCATCGAACAGGTCGGCCGGATGCGTGGTGGCGCGCCCGCCGCGGTGCTGAAGGCCGAACGGCGCGCCAAGATCGGCCACGGGGTCACCGGGCCGGGTGCCGCGCTGTGGGTCGAGGCCGAACCGGTGCAGCCGCCCGCCGTCGACGGTCGCACCAAAGAGCTTGCCGCCGAATACAAGAAGCTGGTCGTTTCGGTGCTGCAGCGCCGCGAGGCCTGGCAGATCATCGACGCGGTCAATCAGCTGACCGATCCGTCCGCGATTGCCGATACCGCGGGCTACGCGCCGTACCTGACCGCCGACGAGAAGCGTGAGCTGCTCGAAACTCCGGATACCGCACAGCGTTTGACCACGCTGATCGAGTGGACCAAGGCGCATATCGCCGAGGCCGAGGTCACCGAGAAGATCAGCGAGGATGTCCGCGCCGGCATGGAGAAGAGCCAGCGCGAATTCCTGCTGCGCCAGCAGCTCAATGCCATTCGCAAGGAACTCGGCGAGGACGAGCCCGACGGCGCCGACGACTACCGCAGCCGGGTCGAGCAGGCCGATCTGCCCGATGACGTGCGCGCCGAGGCGTTGCGCGAGGTCGGTCGACTGGAGCGGGCCAGCGATCAGAGCCCGGAGTCCGGCTGGATCCGGACCTGGCTGGATACCGTCCTCGAGCTGCCGTGGACCGTGAAAACCACCGACAGCACCGATGTTTCGGCCGCCCGCGGGGTGTTGGACGCCGATCATCACGGCTTGGACGAGGTCAAGGATCGCATGGTCGAGTACCTGGCCGTGCGCTCTCGCCGCGCCGCGCGTGGACTCGAGGTCGTTGGTGGACGTGGTTCCGGCGCCGTGCTCGCGCTGGTCGGTCCGCCCGGTGTCGGCAAAACCTCGCTCGGTGAGTCGGTGGCACGGGCCATGGGCCGCAAGTTCGTTCGCGTCGCCCTCGGCGGTGTGCGCGACGAGGCGGAGATCCGCGGTCACCGGCGCACCTACGTCGGTGCGCTGCCGGGTCGGATCGTGCGTGCCATCAAGGAGGCGGGATCGATGAATCCCGTTGTCCTGCTGGACGAGATCGATAAGGTCGGCTCGGACTTCCGCGGCGATCCGGCCGCGGCATTGCTCGAGGTGCTCGATCCGGCGCAGAACCACACCTTCCGCGACCACTACCTGGATCTGGACCTCGACCTGTCCGATGTGCTGTTCATCGCGACCGCGAATGTCATGGAAACCATTCCGGGCCCGCTGCTGGACCGGATGGAGCTGATCACCGTCGACGGTTACACCGAGGACGACAAGGTGGCCATCGCTCGCGACTTCCTGGTGCCACGGCAGCTGGAACGCAATGCGCTTACCGCGGCGGAGGTTTCGATCACCGATGAAGCATTGCGCGAGGTCGCGGCCAACTACACCCGGGAAGCGGGGGTGCGGCAGATGGAGCGGTTGATCGCGAAGGCATTGCGCAAGGCCGCGACTCGGCTCTCCGAGGACGGAACCGACTCCGCCACCGACGAAACCGTGGTGCCGCTGGGCCATGACGCCGAGCTGGACTACGACGCGCTGGTGCAATCCGGGTCGCTGAGCATCGATCTGGACAACCTGAGGGACTACCTGGGTCGCCCGCGGTTCACCCCGGATTCGGTGGAACGCACCGCAGTCCCCGGTGTGGCAACGGGTTTGGCGGTCACTGGTTTAGGCGGCGATGTCCTCTACATCGAGGCCAATGGCGCCGAGGGCGAGCGCGCGCTCACCCTGACCGGTCAGCTCGGCGATGTCATGAAGGAGTCGGCGCAGATCGCCCTCACCTACGTGCGCTCGCACCTGGCCGAGATCGGCATCGAACCGTTGGTGCTCGATCGCAATATCCACATCCACTTCCCGGCGGGTGCGGTGCCGAAGGACGGGCCGTCGGCGGGTGTCACCATGGTCACCGCCCTGGTGTCGCTGGCACTGGGCCGGCAGGTGCGCGCGGATGTCGGCATGACCGGTGAGGTGACTCTGAACGGCCGGGTGCTGCCGATCGGTGGAGTGAAGCAGAAGCTGATGGCCGCGCAGCGCGCGGGACTGAAGACGGTGTTCATCCCGGCCCGCAACGAGCCGGATCTGGATGACGTGCCAGCGGAGGTGTTGGTCGCCCTGGATGTGCGTCCGGTCGCCGATGTCGCCGACATCCTGGCCTACGCCATCGAGCCGGTCGCCGAACCGGCCCTCGAGGCTCCCGCCTTCGCGGCCAGCGCCTGATAATCGCCTGGAACGGGCCGTGCCTGCGGGTACGGCCTGTTTCATGTGCATGGTCGCCGTAACTGCGATGCAAGGGCGGTGCAAGCTTGTGCGCACATGATCGTGGCATGACTTCTACACAGCGGATTCCCGTTCTCGTTGTCGGCGGTGGCCTGGTCGGCCTGTCGGCTGCGCTGTTCCTCGAGTATCACAATGTCCCTTATGTTCTCGTCGAGAAGCGGACCAAGAGTTCGGCGCTGCCCAAGGCTCGCGGCCTGCACGCCAGGACCTCCGAGCTGTTCCGCCAAGTCGGCGTCGAGGGGCGGGTCCGGCAGGCCGCCGTGACCGCATTGCGGGCGGGTAGCTTCGGTGGCGCGAGCCGGGGCACCAGCCTGATCGCGGCGCAGCCGCTGGACATCAGCCACATGCGGGCGGCCATGGCGGCAGCCGATCCCAGCCCGTCGCAGTTCTGTTTCCTGCCCCAGGCGCTGCTCGAGCCGGTGCTCGCGGCGCAGGCCCGCGAACGCGGTGGTGATCTCCGATTCGGGATCGAGCTCATCGACTTCGAAGCCGATGACATGGGCGTCACGGCAACCTTGCGTGACGAATCGGGCCGCAGCTCGGTTATCCGGGCCGACTACCTCATCGCGGCAGATGGCGCGGCCGGCGCGATCCGTCCGGCATTGGGTATCGCGGGATGGGAACTACCACCGACCCGCCACTACATCAATGTCTTTGTGCGGACGGACCTTACCGGTGTGCTGGACGGTCGCACCTTCAGCCAGTGCGAGATCAGCAATGACACGGTGCGCGCACTTATCTTGTCCAAGAACAACACCGATGAATGGTCCTTTCACCTCGAATACGATCCGGCCCGCGAGACGGCGGCGGACTATCCAGACGAGCGCTGTGTCGAGCTGATCCGCGCCGTCATCGGCGTGCCCGATATCGATGTCGAGGTGCTGGCGCGAAGTGCTTGGGATACCGGCTGTTTCGTTGCCGACAAGTATCGATGCGGTCGAATCTTCCTCACCGGCGACGCCGCCCATCGGCACGCGCCGTGGGGTGGATTCGGCGGCAATACCGGTGTCGCCGACGCACACAATCTGGTCTGGAAACTGGCCGCTGTGCTGTCGGGTACGGGTGGCCCCGCACTGCTCGACACCTATCGGGCCGAACGATGGTCACGTGCGATCGTCGCCGCCGAACAGGCCAATCTAGGCGACGACTTCGAGACCCGCTACGGCATCGAAACGCCCGCCAACGCAGACATTTTGGCGAAGCGATTGGACCACGGCGCGGTCATGTCGCGCTTCCGATACTCGTCGAGTGCGGTATCGCGTAGACCCGTGGATTGCGTCGAATGGGCCGAGCCGCATGTCGATCGGCTGGCGGGACAGATCGGAACACGACTGCCGCACCTGTGGCTCGATGCCGAGCACACCACCTCGACGCTGGATTTGTGCGGGCCCGGCTACGCGATACTGATCGCCGGAAACTCGGCTGCTTGGCGCGACGCCGCGGCCGATGCGCAGCGCGAGACCGGTATCGAGATCGCGGTACACGGCTTGGGCGCCGAATGGGGTACGTGCACCGATCTGCCGGAAGGTGGTGCGCTGCTGGTGCGTCCGGACGGACATGTGGCCGCGCGCTCCGACGAGGGCATGTATCCCAATTCGCTTGGCGCTGTGTTGCGGGCGCTTATGGGTTGGTCGGCGGATGCTCAGTCGCCGCCGAGTTTGCGCTCGACCGAGCGCGCGGTGCCTTGAGCCACCGCGCACAGCACCGGTTCGGCGTCGGGACGTTCGGCATAGATTTCGCAGGCGACGACGGCTTGGCGGCGTGTTGCCCCGGTGACGGTGGCCGCCGCGCGCAACCGGGTACCGGCGGCAGGACGCAGGTAGGTGATGGTGAAGCCGCCGGTAAGCACATTGGCGCCGAGCACCGTTCCCGCGGCGAAAGTGAGTGCGTTATCAGCCGCGTAGGACACCACACCGCCGTGCACAAAGCCGAATTGCTGGCCCAGTTCGGGACGGATGGGAACGACGAGTGTCGCCGCGCCGTCACCGAATGCGGTGATCTCGGTACCGATCAGCTGCGCGAATGGCTGCGCAGCCAGCACCTGCTTCGCGAGATTCAGGTCGAGGGTGGTCGTTGGCATGGATGGCTCCGTTGTGTAGGTCAGTGGTCGGTTGTGCCCAGCGCCTGCCAGGCGGCATCGGCGAGTTCACGCGCAACAGCGATGGGGGCGGTGCGGATTTCGCCGCCGAGCCAGTGCCGGGAGTACTCCTGCGCCGGGCCGAGCCACAGTGCGTAGACGAGGTCGAAATCGAGATCGCGCACCGCGCCGTAGCGGACATGGGTGCGCCACCAGCGCAAGACATTGCGCAGGAATTCGCGGTTGCTATCGCTGTCGCGGACACCGGGCGGCCGGGCCGAGGTGAGAACCTTTGCGCGGTACTGATTTTCGGTAATCCACCGCAGATGTTCGACGACACCCGCGGTAACGCCCGCGCGCGCATCGGTGCTCTCGCCGACGACCACCCAGAGGTGCTCCTGATAGTCGGCGAGCGCATGTGTCCACACCGCGCGGTACAGCTCCGCCTTATCCGGAAAGTGGTGGTAGAGCGCGCCGACGCTGGCGCCCGCCGCATCGCGGATCTGGGTCAGCGTGGTCTCCAGTGTCCCCCGTTCCGCGAACTGCCGCTCGGCCGCCAGCAGCAACCGATCTCGAATCTGCATGGCCAGAATTTAGTTCTGTTCTGCGGTCGGGGCAACACCCCGGTTTCGCTGTACGCGGAATCGGCTTGTGCTCAACCTTTGTTGAGGTCTTAGTGTCGGTGGCCAAGTGTTCGATGGGTGGGGAGCGAGAGGGAGCAGTACGGTGAGTATCGAATCGGTGGCGTGGAGCCAGATGTATCGGCGCGCGAACGCGCCGCAGGAACAGCGGCCGTTCCGGCTCGCCACGGCGCGGCGCATTCTGCGGTTCGCGCAGCCGCATCGCCGTCGTATCGGTGCGTTCTTGGTGTTCAGCATCGTGTCCGCATTGCTTGCGGTGGCGACGCCGGTGCTGGCGGGGCGGGTCGTCAACGACATCGTCGGTGGCGCGGCGCCGCGCGTCGTGGTCACCCTCGCGATCCTCATCGCCGGACTCGCGGTGATCGATGCCGCGCTCGGGGTGATCATTCGCTGGTTGTCCTCGCGCATCGGTGAGGGGCTGATCCTGGATCTGCGCACGGCGGTTTTCGATCATGTGCAGAAGATGCCGGTCGCGTTCTTCACGCGGACGCGCACCGGTGCCCTGGTCAGCCGCTTGAACAGCGATGTGATCGGGGCACAGCGCGCGTTCAGCGATACGCTCTCCGGTGTCGTCACGAATCTGGTGACCCTCGCGCTCACACTCGCCGTCATGGTCCGCATCTCCTGGCAGATCACGCTGCTCGCGCTGGTGCTGCTGCCGGTATTCGTGGTTCCGGTGCGGCGGATGGGAAATCGGCTGGCCGGATTGCAACGGGAAGCCGCGGGCCTCAATGCCGCGATGAGCACCCAGATGACCGAACGGTTCTCGGCACCGGGCGCGACGCTGGTGAAACTGTTCGGACGGCCGCAGCAGGAGTCGGAAGAATTCGCGCTGCGCGCGCGTCGGGTGCGCGATATCGGGGTGCGTACGGCGATGCTGCAGACGGTTTTCGTCACCTCGCTGACCTTGGTTTCGGCGCTGGCACTGGCCCTGGTCTACGGACTCGGTGGATGGTACGCACTGCGCGGCCAACTGGATGCCGGTGCGGTGGTGTCGCTTTCGCTGCTGCTGACCCGCCTCTACACGCCACTCACCGCGTTGGCCAGTGCCCGGATGGAAATCACGTCCGCGCTGGTGAGTTTCGAGCGGGTCTTCGAGGTGCTGGATCTGAAACCGCTGATCGAGCAAGCACCGGATGCCGTCGCAGTGCCCCCGGGTCCGGTCGCCGTGGAACTGGACAATGTCACCTTCGGCTACCCGTCGGCCGACAAAGTGTCGCTCGCCTCGCTCGAGGATGTCGCGACGCTGGATACCCGCGGTGGGGTGGAGGTGCTGCACAATGTGTCGCTGCGGGCCGAGCCCGGTCAGCTCGTCGCGCTGGTCGGTTCCTCGGGTGCCGGAAAATCCACGGTGGCCCAACTCGTTTCCCGGCTCTACGACGTGGATGGCGGTGCGGTGCGGCTGAACGGTACCGATGTGCGCGACCTGACCACGACCTCCATCCGGGACACGGTCGGCCTGGTCACTCAGGACGGCCACCTGTTTCACGACACCATCCGGGCCAATCTGTTGCTGGCCCGGCCCGAGGCGACCGAGGCCGAGCTGTGGGATGCGTTGCAGCGGGCGCGGTTACGTGAGTTGGTGACATCGCTGCAGGACGGCCTGGATACCGTCGTCGGCGAACGTGGCTACCGCCTCTCCGGCGGTGAACGTCAGCGGTTGACCATTGCCCGGCTGCTGCTCAAGCAGCCGCGGGTGGTGATCCTGGACGAGGCGACCGCCTCGCTGGACTCGACCTCGGAAGCCGCTGTCCAGGAGGCACTTTCCGAGGCGCTGGACGGTCGGACCGCACTGGTCATCGCGCATCGGCTCTCCACCATTCGCGCGGCCGACCAGATCCTGGTGCTCGAGGACGGCCGAATCGTGGAGCGCGGCACGCACACTCAATTGCTGGCCGCTAACGGACGCTACGCGGAGCTGTACCGCACGCAGTTCGCGGAGGAACCGGGCGAAGTCGCGGCCTGAGCAACCCACCGCAGCCCGCCTCAATCCTATCGAGGCGGGCTTCGGTGGTGAGGGAAGCGCGGTTCGATGACCGGGTCCCAGGGCGGTGCCTGGACGGGCAGCTGTACCGACCTCGGCGATTGCTGCGCATCGCCTGCGCCGAGGCCGCCGTGGTCAGCCACGCTGCTCGAGCCACGCAGGGGCTCCGATGACTTACATTTCAGCGCCAAAAACCCAGTGAGGATGTAACTAAACCTGCCATAGGCTTACATTGTGCGTTCGGGAATGTTCGCAAACAGCCCTACAGGTTGTCTTGTGCCGATCAGCGGAACGGACCCGCGATGGGGTGAGCTGAGCCTGCCGACGCGATGCGGACGCCCGCAGCGGTGGCCAAGGCGGCGAGTATCAGTTTCTTGGGTGCACCGACTTTGCGCGACATGTGTACTCCCCCTGTGGGATCGGTTCGACATCGACATCGACCGGTAGCCCTCGGCGACTGTGGTGGTCAATCAGCTGGCGACACCATGGCCAGTGCCTCGTCGGGACGGTCGATGCGGTAACTGTCGGGGCGGAGGATTGGTCGCGGTGCTGCTGTACAACACCGGTTTCGCGGCGAAGAATGAGAGGCGGCCAATGAGTTCCTCCCGATGAGAGGATGTCATGTCGCATACTCATGAGCTCTTCGAGAGCTTGAAAATCAAGAGCAATCTCCGCAGTGAGCACATCGCCACCAGCGTGGACGCCCTCCAGGATTGCGAGGGGGCACTCACCGCGTGCGTGGCGGGCATGCTGTCGGAACCGAACGTGGGTCCGCTGATCTCGTCGGTGGTCGCCGACCTGGATTGCGCGGACGTCGTATCGGCCACCCGCAGACTGCTGACCAGGCACGCCGGCCCGGACAGCAGCGTGCTCAGCGCTCAACTCGAGGCCTGCCTGCTGGCCTGTGAGCGCAGCAGTCGGCTGTGCGGTGCCCATGCCGAGCATCACGAACACTGCCGCATATGCACCGAGACAACCCAACGTTGCGTCGAGACGATCAGAGAGTTGATCCGCGAAATTCATCACTGACGCGCGCCCGATGCGCAGGGCGGCATCCGGCCCGACGATCGAGATGCGACGACGATCATCCCAGCGACCTGTCTGGACGGGACATTAGTTCACCAGGACCGGACGAGGCTGGGCTGGTCAAAGCAGCGTGCGCTACCACAAGCTCGTTGAGAAGATCCGAGGAATGGCCACGGAATTGAGACCGATTCCGTGGCCACGGTGTGAGACAACGCAAAAGCAGGAGGTCAGGGCGACGGCAGTGGTCACGCCAGGCGTCAGAATTCGCCCGCGACGCCGAATACGGTGCGGCCGGAGTGGCTGCCGTGGTGCATGGCGCGCAGGACATGCTCGGCGTCGGTGATGGGAGCGAAGTTCTCGATGGTCGAAAGGTGTTGGGGCCGTAGATCATTGGCGAGGCGAGCCCACAGTGCGCGGCGCTTGTCGATCGGGACGTACGCGGAGTCGATGCCGAGCAGTGATACGCCGCGCAGGATGAAGGGCAGGACGGTGGTCGGCAGATCCGAGCCGCCGGTGAGGCCGCTGACCGCGACGGCACCGCCATAGCCGATCGCGCTGAGGATGTAGGCGAGGGACTTGCCGCCGACACTGTCCACCGCACCGGCCCAGGTGGCTTTCGATAGCGGACGCAGTTTCGCATTCGGATCCGCCGGCAGTCGGCCGATCACCTCGTTCGCGCCGAGTTCGGCGAGCCGATCCCCCGCATCGGTCTTACCGGTGGAGGCGATCACCTCGAAACCGAGGCCCGACAGAATATCGATGGCCACGCTGCCGACACCGCCCGTCGCTCCGGTGACGAGCACCGCGCCGGTCTCCGGGGTGAGTTCGTGCTCGAGCAGGCTCTGCACACTGAGCGCGGCGGTGAAACCGGCGGTGCCCAGCGCGGCCGCGTCACGGGTGCTGAGACCGTCGAGCTTGACCACCCAGTCGGCGGGCACCCTGGCGTATTCGGCGAAGCCGCCGTGATGTGAAACGCCGATATCGTAGCCGTGCGCCACCACCTGGTCGCCGGGCGCGAAATCGTCGACCTCGGAGCTGACGACCTCGCCGGTGATATCGATGCCGGGGATGATCGGATAATTCCGGACCACGCCACCGCCCGCGGTGATCGCCAGCCCGTCCTTGTAGTTCGCACTCGAGTAGTGCACCTTGATCGTGACCTCACCCGGCCCGAGGAAGTCCTCGTCGACCTGCTGCCGGGTGAGCACGATCCCACTGTCCGATTCGTGTGCCACCATCGCCCAGAACTCCATGTCGACGAGCATACGAGCGTCGGCCGGCGCCGGGTGGATCTTCACGTCGGCCCCCGCTATTGCGGTACGAGTTCGAGGCGGACGCCGAGCAGTCGAACCGGGCGATCGAGTTCGAATCGGTCGATGATGCGCAGGGCCGTTTCCACGATGGTCGCGATATCGGTGGTCGGCTCGGGGAGTTTCTCCTGTTTACTGCGGGTGAGGAAGGTATTGCTGCGGACGGTCACCGAGACGCGCACGGGGATGCGGCCCGCGGCGGCCATCTCCTCGCCCACCTCGGTGGCCAGTCGCGCCACCTGGGCGCGGATCTCGCCGGTTTCGGTCAGGTCGTGCGGGAAGGTCTCGGATTTACTGCGGCCCACCGGAATTCGCGGTTCGGTGGTCACATCGGTATCGCCCTTGCCGTGGCCGAGCACCCAGAGATACGGGCCGGTATTCGGACCGAATTCGGCGGCCAGGCGCTGCCGATCGGCGGACATCAGGTCGGCGACCGTTTCGATGCCGAGGTCGGCCATCCGCGCGGCGATCCGATTTCCGATGCCCCACAGCGCATTTGTGGGACGGTGCGCCATCACCTCGACCCAGTTCGCCGCGGTGAGGCGGAAGATGCCCGCCGCCGCGCCATCGGTATCGGCGGGTGCGGCCGAGGACTTACCGGCGGATTTGGCGAAGCCGGTCGCCAGTTTGGCGGTGAGCTTGTTGTCGCCGATGCCGATGGCGCAGGTCAACTCCAATTCGGCGATGGCACTACGGATTTCGCGTGCGAGCTGTTCCGGATCGTCGGTATCGGCGGCCAGGAACGCCTCGTCCCAGCCCCACACCTCGACGCGGCCGGGAAAGGTCCGCAGCAGCGCCATGACTTCGTCGGACGCCTCCTCGTAGGTGGCCATATCCAGCGGCAGGAAGATCCCGTCGGGACATTTGCGCTTGGCCGAGCGCAAGGCCATCCCGGCGCGGACCCCGAATGCCCTGGCCGGATACGACGCACAGGTCACCACCTTGCGCGGTTCGTCGGGGTCGCCATTACCGCCGACGATGACCGGCAGGCCGCGCAGCTCCGGATGGCGACGGAACTCCACCGCCGCCTGGAACTGGTCGAGATCGACGTGCAGCAGCCACCTCGGCATAGCTATGTCTTACCGCATGACAGTGACAAGCAGCGCAAATGCGCCCCCCGGGCCGGTTGCTCCTGCCATGGGCGCAGCCGACATCGTACGATCGCAGCAGACGAGCCAGGGGATGTATTCGATGACCGATGCACAGGACAACCTGCCCGCGGTGCCCGCGGTCCGGGTCGGCGATATCGATCGCGAGGTCGCGGCCAAGCAGCTGCAGCTCGCCCTCGACGCCGGGCAACTCGATCTGCTCGAACTGGATAAACGGCTGCTCGCGGTCTATTCGGCGCAGACGACGCAGGAACTCCTCGCCATCACCTCCGATCTGCCGGTGCTCGCCGCAGCGCGCGAACCCATCGAACTGCGCACCGGTAGCGGGGCGCGGGTGAAGGATGGGGAGTGGATCGTCCCGGCCGAGATCACGGCCGAATGCAGCTCCGGCGGTATCACCATCGACTTCACCCGGGCACTGTGCCCGCATCGCGAGGTCGCGGTGCATGTCGCCGCGGGTTCCGGCACGGTCCAGTTGATCGTGCCGCGCGGCTGGCGGGTCGACCTCGATCGGGTGCAGGCCGGGAGCGGTGCCGTCAAGAACAAGGTCACCGAGGGCAGTCTGCCCGGGTCGCCGCTGCTCCGCGTCGACGGGGAGATCGGTTCCGGGGCCGTGGTGGCGAAGTATCCGAGCCCGCCGCGGCGATCGTTCCTGGCCTGGCTGCTGCGCCGTCCGCGCCGGATTGTCTGAACCCACCCAATCCCGCGGTTTGCCGAGGTGGCCGCGGCTGTGGGGATGGGCCGCGTGCCTAGGCTGGCAGGGTGGATATGCAGCGATTGGTGGTGGCGCTTGGGCGCGGGATTGCGGGTGAGGTCGACATGTCCGCGCGCAGGCGTGCCGAATACTCCGCCGATGCGTCGAACTATCGCGTGCTCCCGGCCGCGGTCGTTTTTCCGCGCGGGGTCGAGGATGTGGCGCGCACGCTCGAATTCGCCAGGGGCAACGGTCTGTCGGTCACCGCCCGGGGTGCGGGGACGTCGGTGGCGGGCAATGCCATCGGTCCCGGGATCGTGCTGGACTTCAGCCGATATATGAATGGCATCCGCGAGCTGGACCCCGAGCAGCGCATCGCACGCGTTCAGCCCGGTGTCGTCCTCGCCGAATTGCAGCGAAAGGCCGGTGTGCACGGGCTGCGATTCGGGCCCGATCCGTCGACGCAGAATCGGTGCACGCTGGGCGGGATGATCGGCAACAATGCGTGCGGACCGCATGCCGTGGCCTGGGGGCGCACCTCGGATAATGTGCGTCAGCTGCGCATTCTCGATGGGACCGGGGCGGAGCGGACGTTGGCGGCCGACCCGGGGGCAATACCCGGACTGCCCGAATTCACCAGGGCGAGTCTCGCGGTGATCCGCACCGAACTCGGCCGATTCGATCGGCAGGCGTCCGGCTATGGACTGGAACATCTACTGCCGGAACGTGGTTCGGCGGTCGCGAAATCGTTCGTCGGTACCGAGGGGACCTGCGGGCTGCTGCTCGAGGCCACGGTAGAGCTGGTGCCGTTGCCGCGGGCCACCGTGCTCACCGTGCTCGGCTATCCCGATATCGCGACGGCCGCGGACGATGTCGCGGCGGTCATGGCAGGCATGCCGATCGCGGTCGAGGGCATCGATGCGCGACTGGTCGATATCGTGCGCGTACACCGTGGCGCCACCAGCGGTGTGCCGGAACTGCCGCGCGGTAGCGGCTGGCTGTTCGTCGAGTCCGCTGGCGATACTCCCGCGCAGGCGTATGCCGCGGCGGCGCAGCTGTGTCGAACCGTCGACGCGCTGGACTCCCGGATTGTCACCGATTCCGGTGTCGCCGCGGCACTTTGGCGCATTCGAGCCGAGGGTGCCGGACTCGCCGGTCGCACTCCGGCGGGCCATCCGGCCTGGCCGGGCTGGGAGGATGCGGCCGTACCGCCGGAGCATCTCGGTGCCTATCTGCGCGATTTCGCCACGCTGACAAAGGACCACGGCGTGGACGGACTCCTCTACGGTCACGTCGGCGACGGCTGTATCCATGTCCGTCTCGATCTGCCGATTGCCGATGCGCCGCAACGATTTCGGAAATTCATCCAGGACGCGACCGAGCTGGTGGTCCGCTACGGTGGCTCGCTCTCCGGTGAACACGGCGATGGCCGGGCCCGCTCGGAATTGCTCTCGATCATGTACTCCTCCGACGCACTCGACGTATTCGCCGGATACAAGGCGCTTTTCGATCCGGACGATGTGCTGAATCCGGGCGTCCTGGTCGCTCCGCGCCCCATCGATGCCGATCTGCGGCTGGTCGGAGTGCGACCGGTCGACGGTGCGGGTGGTTTCGCATTTCCGCACGACAACGGTGATATCGCCGCGGCCGTCCATCGCTGCGTCGGGGTCGGTAAATGCCGGGCCGACACCCGCGCGACCGGTGGTTTCATGTGCCCGTCGTATCTGGCCACCGCCGACGAGAAGGACAGCACCCGCGGCCGGGCGCGCGTGCTACAGGAGGTGGTGCGCGGCGCACTCCCCTGGCCATCCGAGGCGGTCGCCGAATCGCTCGATCTGTGCCTGTCCTGCAAGGCATGTCGCTCCGACTGTCCGGCGGGCGTCGATATGGCGACCTATAAGTCCGAGGCGCTCTACCGTCGCTACCGGCGCCGCCCGCGTCCCATCGATCACTACGCGCTGGGCTGGCTGCCGCGCTGGCTCGGGGTCGCGGGCCGGATGCCGCGAGTGGTGAACGTGCTGTCCGAAATCGGGTGGTTGCGCCGCATCACCTTGCGTGCGGGCGGAATTGATCCGCGCCGCGGGATACCGCGACTCGCGGATCGCAGCTTCCGCAGGGGCTGGCAGGATCGAAGGTCGGGAGATTCGGCACCCGAAGTGCTGCTGTGGATCGACACCTTCACCGATGCCTTCGACCCCGAAATCGCCCACGCGGCGGTGCGACTGATGGAATCCCTCGGCTACCGAGTCCGCATACCGCGACGGCGGGTGTGCTGCGGGCTCACCTGGATCAGCACCGGCCAACTCGACGGTGCTCGGGTCCGGCTGCGCGCCACACTGACCGAACTGGATGAGCATGTGCGCGGCGGCGGCCTCGTCGTCGGCCTCGAGCCGTCCTGCACGGCGGTCCTGCGCTCGGACCTGCCGGAACTGTTACCGGACGACCCACGCGCCGCCGCGACCGCGGCCGCCGTGCGCACACTCGCCGAATTCCTCGCCGAACAGCCGAACTGGCGCTCGCCACTTCGGCCCGGACAGTCGGTGGTCGTCCAACCGCATTGCCATCACCATGCCGTACTCGGCTTCGATAAAGATCGCCAACTATTAGCCAGCACGCAGGCTAATATGACCGAGATCACCGGCTGCTGCGGTCTGGCCGGAAACTTCGGAATGCAATCCAATCATTACGATATTTCGGTCGCCATAGCCGAGAATGGCTTACTTCCGGCGCTTCGGAATGCCGACAGTGATTCGATTTTGATAGCCGATGGGTTCTCGTGTCGAACTCAGGCCATGCAACTGAGCGGCCGTCGAGGGCTGCACCTGGCGCAATTCCTGCTCGGCGAATGAGAATCAGCTGCCGAACGGCAACGTGCCGGGCGGAATCTGGTAGCCCGAGCTGCCTGCGGAAACCGCACCCCAGGCATTGAGCAACCAGTTGAGCGCGTTGGTGATCATTTATGTACCTCCACTATGGCGACTGCCAGCTGTTTGCCGAACAGCATCAATATCGCTCTCCTTGCTCATTGCGTTACAAAGAGCGGCGATCTGTGATTATGTCGAATTGGTATCGCAAGTCGTACATTCGAATCGAAAACAATTGTGAGCCGGACAACATTCGACATGCCGCGGGAGGTCCGCGCTCGCGCCGCCGGCCCACCGGGCACAATGGGTCGGTGCGCAATCAGATGGCCGCGCCGGAGCTGAGCCGAGCCGGCCTGACCAGAACGGTCAGGGCCGAGCGGCCGATCGATCTCGCGTCCACCCTCGCACCCCTGTCCCGTGGCCGCGGCGACCCGTGCCATCAGATCACCCACGACGGCGCGCACTGGCATGCCTCTCGGATGCCGACCGGCCCGGTCACCTACCGCCTGACCCAAGCCGATCGGCACACGGTCGACGCCCGAGCCTGGGGTCCGGGCGCGGCCGAATTCCTCGACCGCCTCGACCGCATGCTGTGCCTGGACGAGGACGTCTCCGACTTCGACCCTGCACATCCGAAGATCGTCGACGCCCACCGCCGTTTTCCCGGACTGCGCATGTTGCGCACCGGCCTGGTCTTCGAGGCCTTGGTGCCCGCGGTACTCGAGCAGAAGGTACACACCGTCTCGGCCCGCGCGTCCTGGCGAAAGCTGGTGCGACAGTTCGGATCTCCGGCTCCCGGTCCAGCGCCGGTCGGACTGCTGCTGCCGCCCGACGCCGATACCTGGCGCCGGGTCCCGTCGTGGACCTGGCACCGCGCCAATGTCGGGCCGCAGCGTGCGCAGACGATCGTGCGCGCGGCCCGGGTGGCGGACGCGCTGGAGCGGGCGGCGGCCGAAAATCCGGCGGAAGCCGCCCGTCGCCTGCGTACAGTGCCCGGTATCGGAGTGTGGACCGCCGCCGAGATCGGGCAGCGCGCCTTCGGTGACGCGGATGCCCTCTCGGTCGGTGACTACCATCTGGCCGCCATCGTCGGCTGGACACTGCTCGGCGAGCCCATCGACGATGACGCGATGGTCGAATATCTGGAACCGCTACGGCCACATCGCTATCGGGCCATCCGCCTGCTGGAGGTCAGCGGTTACGCGCACCAGCCGAAGTTCGGTCCGCGCACCCCGCTCACCGATCACACCTGGCATTGAGTGGATCCGCCGGACAACTCGTTTCGGCAGGCCGTATGTCGTCTCGGCCGCGTTGTGCCGTCGATGCGCCAGGGATTCGGCGATCATCCAGCGCAGCAGCCGAATGCAGTCGGCAAGCGCCTCCGGTACACCCGGCGGCTCGGCAGGCCTCATAACTGCAGCGCGCGCTCGTCCAGCACACATTTGCCCGCCTCGACCAGCGTGGTCCGCGCCGCACGGCGGACCTGGCACCGGTCGACGGTGCAGTCGATATGCAATTGCATTGCGGCGTGGGCTTGTTCGGTTGTCAGTACGCCAGGATCGTTTCCACAGGCCAATAGCGATGCGACCGGCATGTGTGGGTGGGTGAGTTGCATCAGGCAACCTCCGCCCGTCGTCGCACCGCGCGAACGTGTCGGGTGTACCGGGAGATCGGTCCCTGATCCCACGGGGCCTGTCGAACCGCCATACCCACCGCCTCGAGTACGGTCAGGCCGACCTCGTCCGCGAGATCGCCGACCGCGGCGAACAGTGACGGGACCACTTCGGCAACCTTCAGTGCGGCAACCGCCTGGTCGCAGGTCAGCGTGCGTCCGGGCAAATACGAAACCACCCAGTTCTCCTGGCCGACACTACGGGCGCGATGCGGGGTCAAATCGCTGGTCATCAACGACGACGCTATGACACTTACAGCCATGACTCCTCGTTCCTACGTGCGATTCCTGCGACTCTCGCGACGCGCCAGCCGGCGGTAGCTTGCGTGACCGCGGAGGGCGCC